>NZ_CP146242.1:0-600000 GCF_037039395.1 Agrobacterium vitis
GAAGCGCGGTCTCCGCCCCATTGGATTGGGTGTATTTTGAGGCTTGCTGCGTATGCGAGAAGGTTTCCAGTTTTATCTGGAGATTTGCATGGCAGATGATGGATTTGTTGGTCGCTACGAAGTTGTCGAGCCGCGCCGCGGTAACCGGCGTTGGCCGGATGATGTGAAGGCGCGGATCGTGGCGGAAAGCTTTGAGCCTGGTGTTCGTGTTGTGGATGTCGCGCGCCGTCACGGCGTTATAGCAAACCAGCTTTCCGATTGGCGACGTCAAGTGCGTGACGGCATTCTGGTGCTGCCGTTTGCGGCGGCAACGACGCCGTCGGAGCACGATGGTGTCGAGCCGTCATTTGTTCCTCTGGCAATCGCTGCGGAGCCGCCTGAGCCTGTCAATCGTTTGCCGCTGCCGAAGCTGGCCTCCGACGGGCCGAGTGTGCAGGTTTTGACGTTGGAGATTGGCTCAGACGTTGTGATGCGGGTTCCTAATAATGTGCCCGTTGAACGGGTCGCCGCTCTGGTTCACGCTGTGCGAGGAGCGTCATGATCGTCGCGGGCCAACGACTGCCGATCCTGATCGCAACCCGTCCGGTTGACTTCCGCTGTGGGCATCAGGCGCTGGCTTTGATGGTGCAGACCGAGTTGAAGCTGGACCCGCATTCCGGGGTGACGGTGATCTTCCGGTCGAAGCGCGGGGATCGTCTGAAGATCCTGGTGTGGGATGGCACAGGAATGGTGCTAACTTACAAAATTCTTGAACATGGAAGCTTTGCCTGGCCCAAGGTTCAGGATGGGACGATGCGTCTTTCCAGGGGTCAATATGAGGCTTTGTTCGAAGGTCTTGACTGGCGGCGGGTGATGGCGCAACGGGTGACCGCGCCGTCGGCGGCAGGATGATTGTTCGGCCGTCTTTCTATTGTTTTATTTGGATTTTTTGAGCTGCTTTGCTATAAAGCGGCATGTCGCAACCTATTGATCTCAGCCTGTTTCCGGACCTTCCGCCAGAGGTAGTCAAAGCCTTTGCGGCGATGCAGTTCGAACTGTCGGTCGAGCGTGCGGCACGCCAGCATGAGCAGGCGGTCGTTGCCGAAAAGGACGCGTTCATCACTGAGCTGAAGGAACTGATCGAGAAGCTTGAGGGGCAGGTTCACGACTACAGGCGCACGAAGTTCGGGCCAAAATCGGAAAAGCTCGATCCGGCGCAGATGGAACTGGCACTGGAAGACCTTGAAACGGCGATTGCCGAAACACAGGCGCGGATCGCCGCCGTCGAGAAGAAGATCGAAGCCAGCGCAGATGATCCCGAAAAGGCTGGCAATTCTGGAGAGGTTGGCGATCCGGACAAGGCCGTTTCTCGCAAGGAGCGCAAGGCCCGTGCACTGCCCGAACACCTGCCGCGGGTCGAGCGCGTGATCGAGCCCGATAGCATCGTTTGTCCCTGCGGTTGCGGCAACATGGTCCGGATCGGCGAGGACCGGACGGAACGGCTCGACCGGATCCCGGCGCGCTACGAGGTGATCGTCACGATCCGCCCGAAATACGCATGCCCCAAGGGTCGAACCGGCGTCGTCCAGGCCAGAGCGCCGGCGCATCTTCTGGAAGGGAGCTGGCCGACGGAGGCCCTTCTGGCGGAGATTGCCGTCTCCAAGCATTCCGAACACATGCCCCTCAACCGTCAGGCCGAGGTCATGGCGCGACACGGCGTGCCAATCGACCGCACGGTGCTGGCCGATTGGATGGGGCGCACGGGTAGCGAAATCGCACCGGTGGTCGACCACATGGCCAAACGGCTGCTGTGGGAAAGCACGCGCCTCTATGTCGACGAAACGACCGCCCCGGTGCTGGATCCTGGGCGAGGCAAGACAAAGACCGGCTATCTCTGGGCCGTGCTGCGTGACGACCGCGGCTGGAATGGTTCTGCTCCGTCAGGTGTGGTGTTCCATTATCGGCCCGGGCGTAAAGGAGAATATGCCGCTGAGATCCTTGACGGGTTCAACGGCACAATCCAAGTGGATGCCTACGGCGGTTACTCTCATCTCGCTACGTCCGATCGTATCGGCGGCGCTCCGCTGAAGTTGGCTTTCTGTTGGGCACACGGGCGCAGAAAGCTGATCAAGGCCACGCCAAAGAGCGGATCGCCCATCGTCGACGAGGCGTTGGTGCGGATCGCCGCGCTCTACAAGATCGAAGACAGTATCCGAGGCTCAGACCCCGAACATCGCCGGGCAGTTCGACAGGACCTGTCCCTCCCGCTGGTGGAGGAGTTCTTCACCTGGCTGGCAGCCCAGGCCGCGCGCGTCTCACGCAAATCTGACCTCGGAAAAGCCCTGGCCTATATGCTGACGCGACAGGACGGATTCCGGCTGTTCCTGGACGATGGCCATGTCGATATCGACTCCAACCTGGTGGAAAACGCGATCCGCCGCCCGGCCATGAACCGCCGCAATGCGCTCTTTGCGGGGCACGATGAAGGGGGCCGCAATTGGGCTCGGTTTGCCAGTCTTATCGGCACTTGCAAAATGAACGGCGTTGAACCTTACGCCTATCTTTGCGACCTCTTCACCCGCCTCGCAAACGGCCACCTCGTGAAAGACATCGATGCCCTGATGCCTTGGGCCTATGCCACCCGCATCAAGGCCTCACAATGAGCTCGTCAGATACTCATCGGTGAGCTCACATCCGGCCCCCAGGCAAAACTATCAAGCCGCTGCAACTGAAAAATCAATGGGGCGTGGACGCCGCATACAGTGTAAATGCCACGTCAGCAAGATTGATGTCAGGAACCCGCTGTAAATGTACCGCAAGCCGGGATGCCGCAGCCCGAAGCGATGTTTCTGTCTTGGCAGACGAATGTAACGTTGGGGGAAGAGACTTAAAATCAGGACCCACAGTGTCCCACATGAGACCCTTCCATATCTCTAAAAAACAAATAGTTAGCTATAGAGTGGCCCACGTAAAAACGAACGACCACGACAAACGATGCGCTATCATCCAAAAAGAAGTACCGCATCGAAACGCTGCCAGAATCCTGGAGTGAGAGGATACAAAGGCGGACGTTCTTGATTATATTCAACGCTTCTACAACCCGAACCGTCCCCATTCGATACTCGACTATCTCAACACCATGGAATTTGAAAACAAGGTGGGACTAGCCAAACTCTGTGTCCGATACACCAGCAGCGGGCCAAACACCGATTCCGATGAAAGCACGGCTCTAGCATTCAGACAGAGATATGTTTATTCCAATTTTAGCATCTAATCCGTTGGACCAAATATGTATCCAGATATCGCCGATTATACCTCTGAAAAGCAGCTTGATTTTGAACGGCTGCGTAATGAAATTGTGATAGATTGTTCCTTTGTTCCATCATTTGGCCTTCACAGTGATATTCGGCAGCAGGTCGAAATGCTGGAACGGGAATTCGCGGGGCAGTCCCGACTGAAACTCGTGCATGCGGTGTTGAACATGTTGGTACGGCGGGGTGTGGCTGTAGATATAGTCTACGGCCACTTTCGTGCGCTGTGGGCGGAGCATGCTGATTTCCTGCTTGAGACGCTTGACAGCCGGTGGCTGGTTTCGGCTTGCGATACGATCTGTGATTGTTCGCCCGATGAAAGCGAACGACAAGTGGCTATTTTGGTCAGCCTTTTTGTCAATACACTTAAACTTGCAGAAACTGAGCGGCTCATGACTGCTTCGGTCGAGGTCGATAAATCCCGTATTAAAGGACGTATGCCGCTTTTCGATGGCTTAACAGCCTTTATGCCAGGAAAAGGCGACATGCCCATCAATTTGCTGAGACGGATAGATCGAGCTGTGCGGCCGGAAACATTGATCGGAAAGATCGGCAGAGAACTGATCAACCGAGCCCTTTCGAGCGATACGTTGTTTGCACGGTTTTCTAAAATTGCGACGCTCAATAAATGGCGTGACTACCTTTCGCCAGTCCACCCCGCTACTGCTTCAATACCCGATCGCACCCAAGTCGCGATGAAACTAGACCAGCCTAGCTATATACTCCTTAATGATACGGGCCGGCTAGGAGGTAGCTTTCACATCGGAACGCTTTATGCCTGCACCGCGATCCGCGAAAGCTTGGCTAATCGGGGACTCCACGAAATTGGTTGGGCTAATGACCGTGAGAGGTTCAATCAACTCCTTGCCGATGGATTATCCCAGCCCACGCTAGTCGTTCTGAACGGCGAAGGTACACTCCACCACGGCTCGCAGCGCGCTGCCGAACTATTGGCGATCTGCGAAGATGCAAAAGAGCAAAAAATTGGTGTCGCAGTTGTAAACTCAGTTTGGGAGTTTAATCCCGACAATATGCTTTCCGCACTAAAGGCAGCGGACTTGATCCATGTCCGCGACAACATCTCACGCGATGCTCTTCCGAGTGAGATGCATGCTGAAGTGACACCCGATGTGTCGATTAAGTTGTTTTTTCGGATGGCGCGCGGTGGACAATTCTTGCCGCCACAGCACGAGATCGGAGTTATGGACAGCGTCGTGCAAACAGTTACTGATGCGCTTCTTGGTTTTGCAGAAGAAGGGGGCTTTCCATTTTATGCGATGCCTGGAGGTAACCTACGCACTATAAGAACTGCGGTTGCCGCGCGATCAGGGTCAGTTTGGCCTCATTTGCTACAACTGACCGATGTTATGACAGCCCACTCGTGGGTCACGGGTAGGTTCCATGGGTTGATTGCTGCACTTTGTGCTGGTCGTCCAGTCTGCGCGCTAAGCTCTAACACTGCCAAGATTGAGGGCTTTCTACGTGATGCAGGCTTAGCTGAGGAATGCCTCCTTGGCACTGATTGGATCTCTGCTCCAGCTGAGCACAAACGAAATGAGCTCGTGTCGCGTTTCGTGATGCAGCGAACTCCGGCCTTCATCCAGCGCCGGGACAGTTATTTGGAAACAGCTCAAATTCAAATCGATAAAATGTTCGACGCGGTGGCCGGGTTGGCAAATGAAAAATTTAAATGCAGCGCTCCGCTGCAGGATTGAGATGCCTCCAATAAATTGACGGGCACCCCTAACCGAGGTGCTTTCAACAAACTCCTCATCATCCGCACACCAAATCAAACCTTTACCGAAAAGGTCCTGGTTCTAGTTTCAATGCCGAGTAACAGCCGGTTCAAAGGCCAGGTGATAAGGAAGCCAAATTAATCTAGCAGTTTGTTATTAAAAAAATTAGGAAGTTCTTTATAGGAGTCTTTGTGGGAATATGAGGGGAATGCAATGTCTGATGTTATTATGGTCCTGGGTATGCATCGGACCGGAACAAGCTCGGTTGCCGGCACCTTGGTTAAGCTGGGAGGGGGCGCCCCTCAGCACTTGATGCCAAATAGCGCATTTAATGAGCGCGGTTATTTTGAATCCAATGTCATTGCCCAGCTAAACGATGAAATTCTAGCGTCTGCTGGGACCCGGTGGGATGATTGGCGCGAGTTCAATCCAGATTGGTATAACAGCACCGTCGCACGGAGTTTTCAAGCGAGAGCAAGAGAAGCCTTTGCTGAAGAGTTCGGCACCGCTCTGCTTCCAGTTATTAAAGACCCACGCATCTGTCGGTTCTTTCCGTTTTGGCGGCAGGTTCTTGAGGCAATGGGGAAAACCGTTCATGTCGTTATGCCCTTGCGGTCTCCATGGGATACGGCAAAATCGCTGAACTACCGCAACAAAATGCACATGACGCATGTCATAATGCTCTGGCTGCGGCATGTTCTGGATGCCGAGGCTGAAACCAGAGACCTTCCACGCGCCATTTTCACCTGGCAAGACTTCCTCGGCAACTGGCGTGGCACATGCGATACTATTTCAGCCGAAACTGGTCTCACTTGGCCGCGCCTTTCGGATAGGTCCATTGCTGAAGTGGAAAGTTTTCTCTCGCGAGACTTACAACACCATGCGTCTGAAGAAAAAACTTTTGCCCAACTGCGGCAGGTCAATCATTGGGCTATGGAAACCTATGAAGCCTTAAAGGAACTCTCTAAATCTCCACAGTCGAAGGCAGCGCGGACAGCGCTGATTGATGTAAGAGAGGCATTCAACAATTCAGGGGCAATTTTCGGTCGCCTGCTCATCGAATATGAAATTAGCATAGAGGAAACAAACCGCTCGTTGGAAGCGGCTGTCCGAGACCGCGACGCCTTGCAAAATACTCAAAATGAGAGTGACGCATATCATACAAACAAGCTCAATGAGTCTCGAAGGCACACTTGAACACGTAAGGAATGAGAGGCAGCGTCTTGAAACTGAATTGGAAGCCGCAGGCCAGACTTCTGAGACACTGACTCTTGAGCGCGACGCTATGCAGCAAAACTCAAATCACTCTCTCGCTCGTATCGCGGAGCTTCAGGAAACGCTAGAGCATGCCAATAAGGACCGGCAACGCCTCGAAGTGGAACTGACTAGCGCTCAGGCAGAATGTCAACAGCTGATGTCCCGGGTCGACGTTCTCGCGGACGAGCTACAAACAGCGATAGAGGCCTGCGTTAACCTACAAGCAGATCGAGATCAGCGCGATCATGATCTGAAGAAACTAGAGGCCCAAGTCAACGCATTGCAGCACGACCTTGTAAACCGGGAGTCGGAGGTTACCGTGTTGCAAGAGGAACTAGCAGGCCGAGACGCACGGACCAGAACACTGCAGGAAGAACTGGCAGGCCGAGACACACAGACCAGAGCACTGCAGCAAGAACTGACAGGCCGAGACGCACAGACCAAAGCATTGCAGGAAGAACTAGCAGGCCGAGAAGGGCAAAACACTCGACTGAAAGAAGACTTGATAAATGTTCAATCTGCGCTGGCGGCATCAAAAAAGCGGCTCGAGCGATCATTTTTTGGGAAGCTTGATCCCGGAGCCGACAAGCGCCTAGCTCGCAAATTGCTGGCAAGCGATTTATTTGACTTTGATTTCTATTGCAGTCAGCTCAAGAACTCACTTATCACGCCGCCTTCCGCACCGATAGATGCTGCTTTGCACTTCGTTAAGGCGGGCTTCTCGCAAGGCCTTTGGCCGAACGCATTTTTTGATACACATTGGTATCTGTCCCAATACGACGATATCCGCAATTCTGGAATCAATCCGCTATGGCACTACCACATCAACGGCTGGAAGGAACGGAGGGACCCTTCAAGGAAATTTTCCACTGCATTTTATCTTGCAGCCTATCCAGATATTCAGGTTGCGAACGTCAACCCGCTTCAGCATTTTTTGCGTCACGGCCAGCATGAGGGACGTTCGATCTTTCACATCTGATAAGGTCCGCCAATGAACGAAATTTTTCTTAGCTGTGCCACAAACTGTGGAGGCGAGAACTGTTTCCACAATGTAACCACACATCTATGTAGCCTATCTCAGGGCCGAAATTTAGACTGGCAATCGAAATGCGAGTGTTAAAGCATATCGGGCAAATTGGCGCTAAAAATCCCACCAAGGGTTTACAGCTTAGCGCCCTTGACATAGAAAGCCGACCGCACGCTAACCAAATTAATGGAACTTGATCTCCCAAATGGGAGTGGTTCAACAACTGCTTCATGCGCCTTCAGCGTAGCTTCGCATCACCTAAACAATCCCGAGGTCCAGCACTAATATGAAAAAAATCGGTTTTATCGAAAAAATTGATGGTGGCACGGTGTGGGGTTGGTCTCTCGGCGTGAAGGGCGCAAGATCTTCGAGTATTAAAGTCTACATAGACGGAGCCTATGTTGATCAAATTGTTTGTGATATTATGCGTGAGGATGTTAACTCTTATCACCATATCAATATTCCTACAGGTTTTTCTTACTCCGTCCCCAATTCGTATCGCGACGGGCAACCACATAAAATTGAACTCAAATCAGATACTGGCGTCACACTGAAGAGCCTAATTCCCAATCAGTCAGGCAGCCAAATTATTTTCAATGCTCCATCTCGTTTTTCCGGTCATGTCGACAAAGTCAGTGCCGGAACTGTTTCAGGTTGGGTTCTAGAAAATATCGACGGTCGCGCCTTGAAAAAAGGCGGGGTAACTCTGGCCATCTACTGCAATTCGTCGCTTGTTGGGCAGGTAATAGCGAATCAACGCAGGCCTGATGTCGCACATATTTTGAACGGCGATACGGAGTGCGGTTTTTCGTATCCATTGCCTCCTTTCTTTTTACAGCAAGACGTCCGCATAGAAGTCAAAACTGTATCTGATGGATGGCCGCTGACTAATTCACCCATTACGTATACTAGCCTTAGTAACGATGATGGCGCTTTGATCGGTTTGATCCATAAAGCACTGGATAAAAGCATTGCAGATCTGTGGCAGTTAAATTTGAAAATTGCGGAACATACGGAAAATTCATATATTTCTTTAGATAGCTACAATGACTGGGCTGTAGAGTATTTTGACGATTTAAACCGTCGAGCTCCAGAAATTAAGTCAGCAAACACCCCTTTAGTAAGCGTCATCTGCCCGGTATATCGTCCGCGATACCGCGACTTTAAGATGGCTGTTGAGTCAGTTCTAGGTCAGACATATAAGAATATAGAACTTGTATTGGTTGACGACGCCAGCAATGATCCGGAACTAGATATTATACTGGACGATTTCGCACGTCGCGATACTCGCGTCAAATTAATTAAATCAACGAAAAATTTAAACATTAGTGAGGCTACTAATGTCGCCATAGAGAATTGCTCAGGGGATTTGATAGCGTTTTTCGACCATGATGACCTGCTAGAATTCTGCGCAATACAATTTATGGTCGACGCTCTCCTCACCAATGATGCATTGCTGGTATATAGCGATGAAGATAAAATCGATGATGCGGGATATTTTTCAGAGCCGAACCTTAAGTCCGATTGGAATCTGCGACTTTTAATGGCCCAGAACTATGTGTGCCACTTTTTGATTGTCAGCACTGAAATGGTCCGCAAGGCTGGAAAACTTCATACAAAATATAACGGTGCGCAGGACCATGATTTTGTGCTCAGGCTTTCTGAAATAATTCCAGAAAGCCGGATTTATCATATCCCTGAGATTCTTTATCATTGGAGAAAGACGCCCAACAGCACAGCGAGCACAATTGACAATAAAGAGTACGCGATCAAAGCGGGGATCGCGGCTGTTCAAGCGTATGTTGACAGAAATTCCATCGCCGCATCGGTTACCTCCCGCGGCAACATGACGAATTACGTTGTAAACTACGAAGAAAAAAGTGCAAAGATTTCGATAATTATTCCGTTTAAAGATCAAATAGATATGACACGCAAATGCGTATATTCTATCTTGCAAAATACGGATTATAAGAATTTCGAGATAATACTTGTTAACAACTTTTCATTGTCTATTGAGGCTGACAGTTTCAGAGACGAGATAGGAAAATTAGATAACGTCAGGATGATGGATGCTAATTTCGCGTTTAACTATTCCAAGATAAACAATTTTGCCGCTCAGAATTTGAAGACAGACGCGTTTCTTTTTATGAATAATGACGTGATTGTCAGTGATCCTACGTGGCTTACGGAACTTGTTGGCGAATTATTACGTAGCGGTGACATTGGTGCTGTTGGGTGCAAACTTCTTTACGAAAATGGCACCGTCCAGCACGCAGGTATTATTGTTGGCGTAAACGGCGGAATCGCTGATCACCCTTACAAAGGACATGAAGCACATGATCCTGGCTTCATGGGGAGAGGCCTTTGCAGTCAAGAGCTTTCTGCGGTTACCGGCGCATGTTTACTTTGCTCATCGGAAGTGTTCCACGCCGTATCAGGTTTTGATGAATTAAACTTTGGGGTGGCTTTTAATGACGTTGACCTGTGCCTTAAAATAAGGAATCTAGGTAAGAAAGTCATTTGGCGTGCGGAGACCGTATTGGAGCACAGAGAAAGCTTGAGCCGTTCATCTGATCTTGAGCCTCAAAAGATTGCACGCTTTGCTAAAGAACACGTGGCTTTCAAAGAAAAATGGCAGGTGGTGCTAGACAATGACCCCTACTATAATCCGAAGTTCTCTAGGAGGACCGGTATATTCAAGGCTTTAAAGCGAGTGTAGTTATCTTATGAATTTCATAAGATTTATTATATTTCAATTAAATAGAGTCCGCCATACTTTCAATGTGGCGAACTCTATTTTTTCATTGAAGACATGTGACAAATACGGGAAACAAAAAGAAGGCGCTTTAATTTTTTTTGACCCTGATTTTTACTTAAATACATATATTGACGTTCGTGCCTCTGGAATTGACCCGATCTACCACTACGTCGCAAATGGCTGGAAGGAAGGCCGCTCTCCTTTCCGATATTTTAATGTTCAGGCTTTTTCGAAAGCCCATCCTAGCCTAGAGGCGTTAAACGTCGACCTCGCCGAGGCCTGTATCCGGCTCTATGGCTCCTATGCTTGGGAAAGTCACATCGAGTGTTTCGGAATTGCGTCTGATCTGTCTTTACCCGTTTCATTCACCTCAGCCGAGCGACGTAGATTACGTAAAAAATGGACGCGATATCATCATTTTTTCGATGCTGAATTCTATTTAAAAGAATTCCCGGATACCGCAGCGACACCCGCTGGTGCCTTTATGCATTATATGCATAGGGGCTTTTCGGAGGATCGCCAACCTCGGGCGGATTTTGACGGGTATTACTATCGTAAGGCGAATGGCCTTCGCCGCGGGCAAAACCCTTTCCGGCATTGCATTGAGAGCATGGAGGGAGGCCAGAAGTTTCCGGCTAATGTGGAGAGCCGGCCAGGAGTACAGCTTTTTTCGAAACCACTGTTCGCCGAGGACATAACCATAGATTCTTCGAATACAGCGGCTTTGCAATTGAGCCTCTGTATTCATGTCCATTGTTTTTATGTTGAATTGTTCGATGAGATCGTTGATCGGCTTCAGTGTTTGACGCTGCCGTTCTACCTCGTGGTAACTGTTTGCAATGAGAGTGATGCAGAAGTAGTGGATAATCTTCTGGTCGACTTCAATCAGCGGCAAAATACCCACATTCTCGTGGTCGAAAACAGAGGTCGCGACATCGCGCCTTTTCTTATTGATGCCAGCCCGATATGGCGAAAGTCAGATTTGGTTTTGCATCTTCACACGAAGAAAAGCCCGCATATTACATGGGGTGATAACTGGCGTCGATATCTCTTCGATCAAACTATTGGATACGAGCCTTTGCTGAAAGGCATAATCGATCAATTCCAAGATCGGGGCGATTTGGGTATGATGTACCCGGAAAATTTCAGCATGATTAAACACTTTACGGAAGAAGAACAAAATAAAGACGCCATCCGATACATAGCGCAAAAACTTCGTTTGGAATGTAATTTTGAGGCACTAGGTGCGTATGCGGCCGGGTCCATGGCTTTTTACAGGGTGAAGGCACTCGCCAGTGTTCTCGAATATGATGCACTAGAAAATCTTTTCGGGCCTGAAAAAGGGCAGCTTGACGGAACAGCAGCGCATGTTCTCGAGAGGCTACTTCCAGAGATGGTCCGGTTAAATGGTTTTGAAACGCAGCCTTATTTTTTGATAGACGCTGAAGCAGCCGGCCTGCGCACGCAAAGGTGCGGCAACGATACCAAATCGCGCCAAGCCGAACAGTAAGCTAATCTAGGCCCACCGTAGTTGCCGTGAGGCCGCAGCTACCCGTTGCCAAGTGACATAAAAAGCCGGAAGAGCGATTTTCCGGCCTTCTGGATTCAGCGTTGCTTTTGCGCCGCCTCGATGCGCTGCAAGATTTCCCGCATAACCCGCAGATCGCCGCTTTGCCCGCTCGCCGTGATTTGCAGTTCCTTGATTGCCTGCGAGATCGAGGTGGCGGACTGTTCGGCAACGGTGACTCGGTAGGACAGGTTATCGAGCTTGCGAAGCTCAACCTCGTTCACCTTGAAGCGTTCCTCGATCTTGCCATCGGCATTGCCGAGCCGACCCTCCACGGCCACGCGCCAGCGCTTTAACTCATCAATGTCGCTATTGGTTTGCGCCCAGGCATAGCCGCCGCCTGCAATGATGCTGACCAGCGTCGTGAGATTGGACACCTCGATTTACCGGTCGCAGTTGGCAAGATGGTGCCGTGGATGTATTTCCGCGATGAACTCGCGCGGATGATCGCCCATTTTTTGTGATGATTGCCGCATCTGCGGCATGCATTTCGGCCTTCCGGCCAGCTGCGCGTTATGCGGTCCGTGGTTTTCCAGTCAGCCAGACATAGCGAAGCATGTTGTAGGTGATATTGGCCATGCCGATCTTCACCCTCGCTCGGCTGATTCCGATGGTGCGCACGAAGAGCTTCATCTTGTCCTTCTGCCGCGCAAAGACATGTTCGATGGCGGAGCGGACCTTCGAACGACGGCCGTTGGCGCGCGACATCGCCTCCGGCATGGGTTTGCCCTTTGGCTTCTTCTGATGGATGTCGGACTTTAGGCCATTGTCCTGCAACCATTCCTCGTTGGTCTTGGAGCGATAGGCCGTATCGGCCCAGACCGTCGACGCGGTATTGTCTTTGGTCACTACGTTTCGAAGCTGGGCTCCGTCATGGGCGCTCGCACTCGTCACCGTCCATCCCCGGATAAAGCCATGGGCTCGGTCGATGCCTGCATGGTTTTTGTAACCAAACATTGGAATGGCAATATCGTGCTGGCCAGTCGTCGTCGACGTCGGCGTCTCCGTTGGCCGTTTCGCCTTGGAATACTTCACTGTCCATCGCGCGTCGCGGTCCTTCTGGGCCAGCCTGGCGGGTTTATCCTTCCAGTCCTCAGGGATTTCGCCGGCCTTGATCGCGTCTTTCTCGTCCTGGCTGTTATGTTGCTTGGGAGCCTGGATGATCGTGGCGTCAACGATCTGCCCGCCTTTGGCCAGATATCCGGAACGTGAGAGATGCTTGTCGAAACGGGCAAACAGATTATCAATGGCACCTGCACGCACCAAACTCTCTCGGAACAGCCAGATCGTCTTGGCATCCGGCACCTTCTGCGAAAGGGAAAGGCCAAGGAAACGCATAAACGACAGCCGGTCCTGGATAACAAACTCCGCTTGGTCGTCGGAGAGATTATAAAGCGCTTGCAGCACCAGGATTTTAAACATCAGAACCGACGGAAATGGTGGACGTCCACCCTTCGATCCGTCGGACCGCTTCAGCGCCTTCGCTAAAGGTTTTTCAAATATCGCCCATGGAATGATGCTGTTGAGCTTCTCCAGCGGATCGCCGACGGCACTCAGCCGTTCGTAACGATCATCCAAATCCCAAAAGCCCGGTTGCCCACGCATCATCCGCTCCCAGAAAATCACACTGGCCGGATTGAATCATGAAACGCGGAAAATGGGGAGGTTTTTAGAGGTGTCCGATTGATCGTAACCGGTGTGCTGCCCCCACATTGTGCGCTGTCGCCTGATCTGTGATCGACGTTCCATGGACAGTGAGCGATGGGGTGGACGCTCCCACTCAACGGCATCTTCGTGCCAGAATGGTTGTGTTGGAAACCATTACAAAGGAGAGCGTCCATGGAAAAGGTTAGCATAATCGGCTTGGATTTGGCCAAAAGCATAATTCAAATCCATGCGGCCAGCGTAGACGGCTCGGTGCTTTTTCGGCGGAAGATTTCGAGCAAGAAGTTGCTTTCCTTCCTATCGGAGGTCGATCCTTGCGTTGTGGCGATGGAAGCATGTGCCGGAAGCCACCATTGGGGCCGCGAGATTGCCAAACTTGGGCATCGAGTGAAGCTGATTGCGCCCATTTACGTCAAGCCGTTCGTCAAGCGCCAGAAGAACGATGCAGCCGATGCGGAAGCTATCTGCGAGGCGGCTATGCGACCAACTATGCGTTTCGTCGCAGTCAAAAGTGAGGAGAAGCAGGCTGCGGCGACGGTATTCAAAGTACGTGACCTTCTCGTGCGGCAAAAGACCCAGATTATCAATGCGCTGCGTGGTCTAATGGCAGAGTTTGGAATTACCGTTCCACAAGGGCCCTCACATGTCGGAGTTCTGATCAATCACGTTGAAGATGATAGCTCAAGCTTGACGGAGGCAGCACGCGCACCCTGTTTGGCACTGGTTTTGACGCTGCGGGCACTCATTGATAAGGTTCGGGAACTTGATCTGGAGATTGGTCGGAGGGCTCGGCATGATGATGTTGCCAAGCGGCTCATGAGCATTCCCGGAATTGGCCCTGTCATCGCAACGGCGCTCGAAGCCTTAGCGCCGCCAGTTGAGACATTTACACGAGGTCGAGATTTCTCCGCGTGGATGGGTTTGACACCGCGGCAGCATTCGTCTGGCGGCAAGCCACGGCTCGGCAAGACCTCGAAGATGGGGCAGCGAGATCTTCGACGACTGTTGATCATAGGGGCATCAGCCGTTGTTCGCTGGGCGTCAAGGCGCGGGGCGGTTGAAGGGTCCTGGTTGTCGCGCATGATCGGCAAAAAGCCGCCGATGCTGATCACCGTTGCACTCGCCAACCGTATGGGGCGTATTGCCTGGGCGCTTATGACAAACGGAGGCCGCTACGAGGAAAAGAGGATCGCAGCATAAGATCAGCTCTGGCGGAGAGGATTTCTAATCCGCCATTGCGAGTGTAGGCAGGTCGAACGAAGGATATGGACAAACGGTCAAGAGACGGGATTAGGAAAACCAGTTCTGCCGGACGGCACCTCGAGTGCGCGTGAGCGTGTTGGACCTGATCTGCGAACTCCCATATGGGCCCGCGACGTACTACGGTCGCAACGAGAGGCCGGACACACGTCAGCACCCGAACAACGTTCAAGACTGAGTGAAGATTTTGCTTGCATTCGAGGGAGCGTCCACACACGTCCGGTGAGCGGATTTTGCCGATCGGGCAAATCGGGCGATGTTCTGGCATTAGAACCAGCATTAGTGCTGACATTAATACCAGAACGAAGAGGTTGCATGGCTCGCATGGAGATCATGTCCGGCAGTGAGCGTCGGCGGCGCTGGTCTGACGAGGCGAAACTGAGGATATTGGCGGAAGCGGATCAACCTGGTGTTCGCATTGGTGATGTGGCTCGCCGGCATGATATCTACCCATCCCAGATCCGTTTGTGGCGGCAGTCATTCAGTTATGTCGGTCAACCGGCGATGTTCCTTCCGGTGACTGGGTCGGCCGCATATCGGGTCTGCTTGCGCCGCTCGTCTTTGCTATCAGGGCCCATATCGCCGCGCTTGACCGAATACATACGGACGATACCCCCGTCGATGTTCTTGACCCCGGACGGGGCAAGACAAAAACCGGCAGGGTCTGGGTCTACGTCTTTGACGGCAGTGGCTATCAAGCCGCCACTCCCGGTGCCATCGCTTATTACTATAGCCCTGACCGCAAGGGCATGCATCCGGCTGACCACCTCGCAAACTTCAGCGGTGTGATGCATGCCGATGGCTATGGGGGTTACAAGAAGCTCTACGGCAACCAGATCGTCGAGGCCGCCTGCATGGCGCATGTGCGCCGCAAGTTCCATGATGTGATCAAGCTGAAGCCATCGCCGATCGCTGACGAAGCGCTGTCTCGCATCGGCGCGCTCTACGATATCGAGAACCGTATCCGAGGCATGTCGGCTGACGAGCGGCGCACCCTGCGCCAACACCATGCCCGGCCCGTTCTGGACGAGCTCAAGGCCTGGATCGAAACCACGCTCTCGACTTTGCCACAGAAACAGAGGCTGGCCGAGGCGATGCGATACGCCCTGTCGCGATGGACAGCCTTGAGTGTCTACATCGATGATGGCCGTGTCGAGATTGACAACAACATCGCTGAACGAGCCATGCGTCCGCTCGGAATCGGCCGGAAGAACTGGCTGTTTGCCGGCTCGGATAAGGGCGGCGAGCGCATCGCCAACATCCTGACCATCATCGAAACGGTCAAACTGCAAGGCCATAATCCGGAGGTCTATCTGACAGATGTCCTGACCCGGATCCAGGATCACCCCAAAGATCGAATTGAAGACCTGCTGCCCTGGAACTGGACGCCAGCAAACGCTCGATGCGAGGCCGCCTGATGGCCCGCTCGAGGTTCATCTACGTACTCAGCCAAGTCGCCGGCATGATCGGCGAGAACCTCGAATTGATTGAAGAGGTGACGGCCAACTCGGACAACCTCTCCGAGGGCGAATTGGTTTACGTCAGCGATGGCAGTGAAGATGGCACGAAGGGTCTGACCGAAAATGGTATCGACGAACTTCAAAGCCTACTTGCCGACATCAGGACTTGGGAGGGCGGTATCCGCGAGTTCCTCATCGACACACAGTGCGATCGTGAAATAATCGACCGCGTCATGGCCGATGAGATGAAACGCGGCCTGTAGATTCGGACAATCGAACGCGCGAAAATCCGCTCACCGGACGCTCACCATGGACAAGCGATAAGGAGTTTCTCCATGGAGTCTACATTGGAGGTTCTCACGACGCGGCGAGGTCGACGTGTGGCCTGCTGCCGGTTTCATGGACATAGAGTTAAGGTGTTCCTCCTGAAACTGGAGAGCATGAATGCAAAGACGAATATTCAGCCGCGAGTATAAGCTTGAAGCGGTGAAACTGGTCAGGGAACGTGGGGTCACTATTGCCCAGGCGGCCCGTGACCTTGATGTCCACGAGAATGTGTTGCGCAAATGGGTTCGGGAATACAGCGACGATCCCAGCCAGTCTTTTCCTGGAAAAGGCCAGATGAAGCCGGAGCAGCTTGAGATCGAGCGGCTCCGTCGTGAAGTTGCCAAGCTGAAGGCGGAGCGCGATTTATTAAAAAACGATCACGGGCTTTGGTCCGCCTGTGCGCGGTAGAAACAGGCTGTGCTACGCTGGCGGACGGAGGGGAGTTGCCGACTGCTTATTGGAGGCGATCGACCCCGTTAAAAAACGTGGCACATGGGCTGTTGCGGACTTGAGAGTGGTGACGCTGTTTCGGCGGCGATCCCGGCTAGGAAAATGACGAACTTGCGCGGCCCAGCCGATCCAGAGGAGGAGAAGCCATGCCAAAGTCAAGTTCATCTATGCCGCAGAATCTCACCCGCATGAACCCTGGAGCAGCGGCCATCGACATCGGGTCTACGATGCATATGGCTGCGGTCAATCCGGATTGTGCCGATATGCCGATCCGCTCATTCGGGACCTTCACCCACGATTTGCATGATCTCGCCGCCTGGTTCAGATCCTGCGGTGTCACCAGCGTGGCGATGGAGTCGACCGGTGTTTACTGGATACCGGCCTTCGAGATCCTCGAGCAGCACGGCTTCGAGGTGATCCTGGTCAACGCGCGTTATGCAAAGAACGTCCCAGGCAGGAAGACCGATGTTAGCGATGCGGCGTGGCTTCGTCAGTTGTATTCCTATGGTCTGCTGCGCGGGAGCTTTCGGCCGAACGCACAGGTCGCAACGCTGCGTGCTTATCTGCGCCAGCGAGAACGGCTGGTCGAGTATGCGGCAGCCCATATCCAGCACATGCAGAAGGCACTGATGGAGATGAACCTACAGCTCCACCATGTCGTCTCCGACATCACCGGCGTGACGGGCATGAAGATCATCCGTGCGATCGTCTCCGGCGAGCGCGACCCCGACGTTCTGGCATCGTTGCGTGATGTTCGCTGCCACTCGTCTGTCCAAACAATCAGAGCATCCCTGATCGGCAATGATCGTGATGAACATGTGTTTGCCCTTTCCCAGTCACTAGAGCTTTACGACTTCTACCAGGCGAAGATGCTCGAATGCGACCGCAAGCTTGAAGCGTCAATTGCTTCGATGACTGTGGACCCTGAAGCGCCGCTCCCGCCGCTACCAAAGGTCCGGACGAAGACCAAACAGACGAATGCACCGTCCTTCGATGTGCGAGCTGCACTCTACGGTCTCACCCGGACAGATTTGACCCAGATTCATGGCCTTGGCTCCTCGCTCGCGCTAAAGCTCATCGGCGAATGCGGGACGGATCTGAGGGCATGGCCCTCTGCCAAGCACTTCACATCGTGGCTCTGCCTCGCACCCGGCAACAAGATCTCGGGAGGCAAAGTGCTGTCGTCACGAACTCGTCGCTCGTCCAGTCGAGCGGCAGCATTGTTGCGGTTGGCTGCGACCACGATCGGGCGAAGTGACACTGCCCTCGGTGCGTTCTACCGACGGTTGGCAGGGCGCATCGGTAAGCAGAAGGCCGTGACAGCGACGGCGCGGAAGATTGCAGTCCTGTTCTACAATGCGTTGCGATTTGGAATGGTCTATCGGGACCCAGGAGCTGCGGCCTACGATGAACGGCATCGCGGTCGCGTCATTGCGAACCTCCAGCGTCGCGCCCGGTCCATGGGCTATGAGCTCACACCCATGACGGCTGGAGACCGTGTTTCTTAGGAAGGCCGCAGCCTACTTTGCCAGGGACGCGATATGAAGTTCGCATTCATTGCAAAGCACCGTTCGATCTGGCCCCTATCGTCGTTGCTGTGCAACGACTGCCAGGCAAAGGGTGGCATGGCTCTGCGAAGCGCTGGGGGTTTCTCGTTCAGGTTTCCATGCCTGGCTCAATCGTTCTCCGAGCGGACACGCCCGCTATGATGAGGTTCTGCTGGACAAGATCACGCAGAGCTTCAAATCCAGCGACCGCACTTATGGTGCTCGCCGCGTATGGCACGACGTGTTGGAAGAAGGGTTATCCTGTGGTCTCCATCGTATTGAGCGGCTGATGCGTTTGAATGCGCTCAGGGCCAGGCCAAGACGGCGGGGCTTGCCAAAGGATGCCGGTGACCGTGCCGTCATCATGCCGAACGTGCTGGACCGTCAGTTCATGGCAGAGCGGCCGAACCAGAAATGGGTGGCCGACTTCACCTATATCTGGACTGCAGAAGGCTGGCTGTATGTCGCGGCCGTCATTGACCTGTTCTCACGCCGTGTCGTCGGCTGGTCGATGAATGCCAACATGACGGCCCAACTCGTCACAGATGCGCTGATTATGGCGATCTGGCGTCAAGGAAAACCAGATGCGCTTCTGCATCATTCCGATCAGGGAAGCCAATACACGAGCGAGCAGTTCCAACGCCTCATGGGCGACCACGGCATCACCTGCTCGATGAGCCGCTCTGGAAATGTCTGGGACAACGCCGCGATGGAGAGCTTCTTCTCATCATTGAAAACGGAGAGAACAGCACGGAAGGTTTATCGCACGAGGAACGACGCTAGAGCGGATGTGTTCGATTACATCGAGCGCTTCTATAATCCGAAGCGCCGCCACTCGACACTGGGCTATCTCAGCCCCATGACTTTGAAACCAAGGTGGGATTAGCTTAACCTCGTGTCCTATAAACCGGCAGCAGGCCATAACTCGGACACCTCGATTTACCGGTCGCAGTTGGCAAGATGGTGCCGTGGATGTATTTCCGCGATGAACTCGCGCGGATGATCGCCCATTTTTTGTGATGATTGCCGCATCTGCGGCATGCATTTCGGCCTTCCGGCCAGCTGCGCGTTATGCGGTCCGTGGTTTTCCAGTCAGCCAGACATAGCGAAGCATGTTGTAGGTGATATTGGCCATGCCGATCTTCACCCTCGCTCGGCTGATTCCGATGGTGCGCACGAAGAGCTTCATCTTGTCCTTCTGCCGCGCAAAGACATGTTCGATGGCGGAGCGGACCTTCGAACGACGGCCGTTGGCGCGCGACATCGCCTCCGGCATGGGTTTGCCCTTTGGCTTCTTCTGATGGATGTCGGACTTTAGGCCATTGTCCTGCAACCATTCCTCGTTGGTCTTGGAGCGATAGGCCGTATCGGCCCAGACCGTCGACGCGGTATTGTCTTTGGTCACTACGTTTCGAAGCTGGGCTCCGTCATGGGCGCTCGCACTCGTCACCGTCCATCCCCGGATAAAGCCATGGGCTCGGTCGATGCCTGCATGGTTTTTGTAACCAAACATTGGAATGGCAATATCGTGCTGGCCAGTCGTCGTCGACGTCGGCGTCTCCGTTGGCCGTTTCGCCTTGGAATACTTCACTGTCCATCGCGCGTCGCGGTCCTTCTGGGCCAGCCTGGCGGGTTTATCCTTCCAGTCCTCAGGGATTTCGCCGGCCTTGATCGCGTCTTTCTCGTCCTGGCTGTTATGTTGCTTGGGAGCCTGGATGATCGTGGCGTCAACGATCTGCCCGCCTTTGGCCAGATATCCGGAACGTGAGAGATGCTTGTCGAAACGGGCAAACAGATTATCAATGGCACCTGCACGCACCAAACTCTCTCGGAACAGCCAGATCGTCTTGGCATCCGGCACCTTCTGCGAAAGGGAAAGGCCAAGGAAACGCATAAACGACAGCCGGTCCTGGATAACAAACTCCGCTTGGTCGTCGGAGAGATTATAAAGCGCTTGCAGCACCAGGATTTTAAACATCAGAACCGACGGAAATGGTGGACGTCCACCCTTCGATCCGTCGGACCGCTTCAGCGCCTTCGCTAAAGGTTTTTCAAATATCGCCCATGGAATGATGCTGTTGAGCTTCTCCAGCGGATCGCCGACGGCACTCAGCCGTTCGTAACGATCATCCAAATCCCAAAAGCCCGGTTGCCCACGCATCATCCGCTCCCAGAAAATCACACTGGCCGGATTGAATCATGAAACGCGGAAAATGGGGAGGTTTTTAGAGGTGTCCACTCGATGTCCATGAAACCGGCAGCAGGCCAACTATTTGAAATGATTGGCGCCCCCTGCAGGACTCGAACCTGCGACAACCTGCTTAGAAGTCTCATTTTAGGTGAGTAAAAACGCCGCTAAAGCTCCCAAACTTGTGCAGATACCCGCCTATAATTATCAATGAGTTATAGGCGGATTTCAAACTGGCTAGCTCGGGCGGATAGAGCCTGATGCGCCAGATCTGGATTTCCTCTGCTTGGCTTGAAATCGGCAGTCTGCAATTGGGCTTATTGCGTACCGTGTGAATAAGCCATGTTAAAGACGGAGTTAGGGTCACAGCTCCAATCAACGGTTGGTTCGGAAATCTTCTCCACCAAACATCCGCTTAATAGATAAGTTTGCTGGAGTTCAATCGCCTGCATTGGTCCGCCTGAGGCATTTGACGGAACGATGCTCGCTTCCAATCCATACGCCTCATCAAGAACAGTAAATCCCGTATAATGATTGAAAATGCCTTTCCAAGATTCTTTCGAAAACCTGAAAAAATCCCATGGCAGTTCGTGAAGAGGCCAACTGGCGTGCGACTGGATATAAGCCATCCCGCCAATTTTTAGTACCTTACTCAGTTCGTAAGCAGCCACCCACGGCATAATTAAATGCTCGAAAACCGAGATTGAAAACGCAAAATCATATTGCCTGTTCACCGCTTGAGAAAGCTTGTGTGCATCCGCGACAATATCGACGTTCGGACCACTCGTGATATCAATACCGGTATAATCAGAAACACTCGGGAAAAGGCTCTTGTATGAATTTCCTGACCTCGCTCTCGACCCAATTTCAATCAAACTAGCGTCCGAAGCGGAGCCAACCTGAGAAATAAAATTTGAAAATAGTTCATTTATTCGATCTTCCGGATTATTTATCGTACGACGAAACGTCGTACCATCTTTGAATTTCAAGTATATCGATGAATAATCGACCGCAGCTTCACCCAAAAACCCACATACGCGGAAACCTGCAGATTCAGCATCATCACCTAGCCGATCAGACAAATCGAAACGTCCGTGTCTTGAGCTTAATTGGTTCGTCAGCTTGTTATCACCGATCATTATTATCGGAGGTGCACCATTCGACCAACCAGTAGCAACAACGACCCCATCTAACACAGAAAGCCTGTCAACACTCTTTTCGAAAACCACCGACTTATTATTCGGCACGTCACGTTTTTCGTATGCAAATTTAGATAGAATGCCATCTAGAATTTTATTATTTGCCATAGTGTCCCCACAAAAACACGTTGGAAAGTTGAATTAGCCGATGTTAATATAAAACTTAGCGCAACCATAAATGTTCCGTTCTAATTTTATCGCGGGTTATGATTAGAAAATGGCCGCCGATTTTAGAGTGTGCTCTGATCCATGGAGCCGCTGTTGCGATGTAACCGATGCGGTAACATCGAAAATGCCAGCTTTGTTCTTGGTCGAGCGAAGCGGGATTAGTGCTTCGAGATGACCAGTGGGATCGTTTGAAACCGTTTGTTCCCGGCGGTCGTAAAGGTAAACGCGGCCCACGCAGCGACGGTCGGCGGTTCTTTGATGCGATTTTATGGCTTGCCCGGTCTGGAGCCCGCTGGCGAGATCTGCCGGAAGACCGCTTCGGCTCTTATCAGGCAGTCAAACGGCGTTACTATCGTTGGATCGAGCAGGGCATTTTCGACGAGATTTTCGAGGCCGTCGCTGCGGACCCGGATATGGAGTGGCTGTCCATCGACGCCACTGTGATCCGGGCTCAGGCGCAAGCCGCTGGCGGACGCCGAAAAAGGGGGGACCGCAAGCCCAGGCTCTCGGTCGCTCCAGAGGTGGATTTGGCTGCAAAATCCATGCAGTCGTCGATGCGCTAGGGTTGCCGGTTCGTTTTCAGCTCGGGCCCGGACAGCAAAATGACATGGCTCCAGCCTGCGACCTCATTCGGGGACTGCCAGCTCAAAAGGTACTTGCAGACCGTGCCTATGATGCCGATCATCTGCACGATGTCATTCTCGAACAAGGCGGTGAACCGGTGATTCCGCCGCGACGGCATCGCAAATATCAGCATACCTATGATCGCATCGCTTACAGGCAGAGATGGGGGATCGAGAGCTTCTTTGCAAAGCTCAAACAGTGGCGGCGCATCGCCACGCGATATGACAAACTCGCCGCCAACTTTCTCGGGTTCATTAAGCTCGCCAGCATAATGCTATGGATTAAATGATTAATTTGTCACTACAGCCTAGCCCGCTGCTGTGGTCGCAAGACCGCAGCCACCCGTTGCCAGGTGCTATAAAAAAGGCCGGAAGATCACTCTTCCGGCCTTTTCTCTAAGTTTCGGAGCGAGGCACTGCTCGATCTCGTAATTCGCGGTCAGCCTCTTCAATTGCCCGAGACAAAAGGTAGGCCAGCATCACTTTGCCTTCCGCTTCGGCGATGGCCAGAACCCTCCTTAACTCGGCAGCGACAAACTCAAGGTCTTCCGAGCCTCGCAAGTTCTTGTTTCCAGCAATCGCCCGTCTGGATCGTTTTCCATTTGAGCCATACTTATCAGGTACGATAGGAATATTTCACCTTCCCTTTCCGCCAACAGTTTTGCCACGTTCAAATGCTCAGCAATAATTTTGTTCATATTTATATCCCCAACCAATTATCGAAGGATAACAAAACGATTGATGAAAACATCCCTGAATCAATAGTGGTATTGGTCACATACTAATTAAACTTAGTCGGACGGCGTCAGGATTTACGACAATATACCTCTTAAAAATTGCAATTTAAATTCAATATGTATTTCTAGGTTGTTTCCGAAAAATTATTATCGAACCTAATCCGGCAAAAGCACATGTTGTGATCTTCAAGCCCTACACAAACCGGGAAAACCCCATGCCGCCCCTTCCACTTATCCGCGATAAGTGATTACTCATGCACGGGGATTAAATTAGGGGCTGCCATGAGAGTTCAATATGTTGCCTTGGTCGCTTTGGCGGCCATTTCTAGCTGTGCAAAACGGCCTGATGCAATTGTTCCTGTAGACATTCCGATGGCTGCCTATACGAACATGGACTGTCAGGCGATTGCCCAGGAAATGGTGAAAGAGCAGGGCCATCTCGCTGCTATATCGAAACAACAAAATGATGCTGCAAATGGCGATGCTCTCGGCGTCTTCCTTCTCGGCGTACCCGTATCAAGCACCTTCGGTGGGGACAAAGAAGGGCAAGTTGCAGTCACCAAGGGCAAGATAAACGCTATGGAATCGGCCATGCGAAGCAAGGGCTGCAACGCTCCTCCGGCCGAAAAAATTCCAACCAAACCAGTTGCTGGAATTAAGCCTGGTCCCAAGGCACCCTAACGCAGCGATTGCGTCGCCAATGGTCTATCGTTTAAATCTACACAAAGGTGGGGTTGCTATTTTGTGAGCCCCTCCCCTTTCCTTTTGAAATCACAGCATTAGGTTCCACCGCACGGCGCAATCAAGCGTCTTTAGGAGTGGGGCTTTGGGTACTTCAATTCTCATCAGCATCCTGATCACCTTTCTGGTAATCGTGCTGATTCTCTATCTCATTGGCATGTTGCCGATTGATGGCCGGGCAAAACAGATAGCCCGTCTCGTCGTAATCATCATCGGAATCCTTTCGCTGCTGAAGTACATTGCGGTGTTCTAAATCACAAAAACCCCGCCAGGATGCTGCCGGGGTTTTTGGCTTGCTCATCGCCCATAGGATGGCAGAGGCGGAACGCCGCGTTGCGCCGCCTCGATCCGCTGTAAGATTTCCCGCATAACCCGCAGATCGCCGCTTTGCCCGCTGGCCGTTATTTGCAGTTCCTTGATGGCCTGTGAGATCGAGGTGGCAGATTGTTCGGCAACTGTGACGCGATAGGACAGGTTATCGAGCTTGCGCAGCTCAACCTCGTTCACCTTGAAGCGCTCCTCGATTTTGCCGTCAGCATTGCCAAGCCGGCCTTCCACGGCCACGCGCCAGCGCTTCAGCTCGTCAATGTCACTATTGGTTTGCGCCCAGGCATAGCCGCCGCCAGCGATGATGCTGACCAGCGTCGTGAGATTGATCCAGGTGTTGATATTGTATTTCGGCGGCTTTGCCGCTGGTTCGTCCGTCACGTCCCGCCCCTTTGCAGTGCATTGATGGTGTCGGCCTTGGCGGCATTTGTGACGCGACAATCGGCCAGCGCCTTTCGGTCCCTACCCCACAGCCGGTATTCAGCCGTCCGATCCGTGCCAGCAGGAATAAACACAGGTGCATCGCAATCAGCCATGATACTGGCCGAGACACTTGGTTTGCGATCAGCGGTCGGTTGCGCCGATGGCGTTGAGAGCGTTTCGCACCCTGTCAGGCATAGCAGAGCAGGCAGGAGCGGCACCCGCCCCAGCAGCAGCATTCGGTTTCACGACCTCGCCACTGCGGTCGTTGATCACCTCGGTCCTGGGCGCATTCCGACGCCGAAAGAACACCCCTCCCATGCCGACAAACGGCTCCGCATAGGTCTGGTGCGGCATCGCCTCGATCATCTTGACTAGGCGCGGTGCCAGGCTGCGCTTGCCGCCGATCCAGGCGGCCGGCGGCTGAGTGTTGGGGACGGGCCGGAAGGCTTCACGATTCACCATTTCAAAAATCTCACGACTCAGTCACACAAGCCCCGCCCTGCAGGGTACGGGTGCGACAGTTATCGTTGAGCGCTGTCGGACGGGTTAGGACGCCAATCTTTGGCCCGTCGTTGGGGTGCGTTGCAACACCCCGGCCACCCGGCTGCTACCGTACAAGGCCGCAGGCGCTGCGATGCGCCAAGGCTTTCATCCGTTTGGCCGATATAGCGGGTGAAAGCGTTGTTGACCTTGGTCACGCCCTGTTCAATCGTCTGGGTGGCATTGGCCGCCATCCCCTGGATGGTCGGCAATCCCTTCAGGAACGACTGGAAGAAGTCCCGATTGGACACGGCCCCATCGTTGACCAGTTGTTTGAGCTTGCTGACAGAACCGCCCGCAGCACTGAGACCATTGGCAACAGCGATCAGGATCGGCCTCGCCCCTTCGTTGACAGAGTTGAACTCCTCGGCCTGGACGCGGGTCGAGCCGAGAAGCTGGCCGAGCTGCGTCAGCGCACCCTGCGCTTGCGTGGCAGACTTGCCCTCAATCTTCAGAGCCGTGCCGACGCCATCGGTGAACTTCAGCAGATCGGCCTGAGACGCTACCAAGCGCATCGCCGGATTGCGCCGCCTTGCCGAACAGATCGGCCATGGCACCAATCGGCGCTGCATTGCGCTGGGCCGAGTTGTAAATCTGGTCGAGGACCGCGACCTGATTAACGCCCACGACGCCGGCCACAGCCAGGCTGTTCTTGGCGCTGGTCCAGGCGTCGGCATAATGGATGACGGAATCCACCGTCAGCGCCGCCGAGATACCGGCAATCGGTGCGATCAGCCCTCGTGCCATGGACGTGCCAAGTGCTGAGAACCGGCCATCCATTTTCTTCAAGCGGTTCTCGATGGCGCGGGCCTGTGAACTGGTCACATTCGCGGCCTTCTGCATCTCGCGTTGATAGCCTTTGATGTCGGCCGAAAGTTGCACGACGAGCTTTTCCAGGTCGGTTGCCATGGGTGCCTCGGATTTTGAAAGGATTCAGTGGGCTGGCGGCCTCCGACCGGATAGGTCGTAGATCGGTTGCCGCAATCACGCTGGGGCCTGGCTCGGTCAGCTTTGCCGATCTTCTGAAGGCAGATCCAGCGCGCCGGGTGAAAAATGTCAATCTCGTGGATGCCAGTGAGGAAGATCCGGTTCCGCCGCTCGATTGCTCGTCGGCCTTCGTGCCGTTCTCAAGCTTTGTGGAGGGCGCACCGTTCTGAACGGATAGTGTCGTAAAAAGACATAAATGGCAGACGCTTGCCTGCAATGGTGGCAGATGATCGTAGAGAACTGTCCGAATAACGTCATAATCTTCCGGTTAAGACGGTGGGCACCTAGCATTTTTCTTGCTCTGATAGATCGAGATTGTTAACTGCGCGAGGGGCTTAATTCAAAGGGATAAGAATGCAGTTTGAAGAAACGAAGCTGTCGGGCGTTTTTCTGATCACTCCAAAGCGGTTTGGGGATGCGCGCGGCTATTTCATGGAAACCTTCCGGGCCAGCCTGTTTGAAAGCGAAGTGGGATCTTTCACCTTCGTTCAGGACAATAAGTCGTTTTCGGCAGAGGTTGGTACGGTTCGCGGCCTGCATTTCCAGTTGGACCCGAGGGCGCAGGGCAAGCTCGTTTCCTGTGCGGCTGGCGCCTTGCTGGATGTCGCTGTCGATATTCGCCAGGGCTCGCCGACCTATGGCCAGATGGTGAAAGCCGAACTGACTGCTGAAAATGGCTGCCAGCTTTGGGTGCCGCCGGGTTTTGCCCATGGCTTCTGCACATTGCAGCCCAATACCGTGATCAGCTACAAGGTGACGGATTATTATAGCCCGGATCATGACCGGGGCCTGTTGTGGAACGATCCGGCGCTGGCGATCGACTGGCCGGTGACGGAAGACAACGCCATCCTGTCTGACAAGGACAAGAAGCAGCCAAAGCTGAGTGAACTCGAGACGAATTTCGTCTATCGGCCTTAAGCGCCTCTGCTTTTGCCATTCAGCTCTATGAACGCTAGGGGATATCGAAAATCATGCGCGTACTTGTAACCGGCGGCGCCGGCTTTATCGGATCGGCCGTCGTGCGGCATCTGGTGCTTGAAAAAGGCTATGACGTCCTGAATGTCGACAAGCTGACCTATGCCGGCACCTTGACCTCGCTGAAATCGGTCGAGGCAAATCCGCTTTACCGGTTCCTTCAGGCCGATATCTGCGACGGCCAGGCGATTGCTTCGGCTTTTGCAAGCTTCAAGCCTGATCGTGTCATGCATCTGGCCGCCGAAAGCCATGTCGACCGCTCGATTACCGGGGCGAAGGATTTCGTCGAGACCAATGTGCTCGGCACGTTCACCATGCTGGAATGCGCCCGCGCCTATTGGCAGGGGCTGGAAGGTTCGAGCAAGGACGGTTTCCGCTTCCTGCATGTCTCGACCGACGAAGTCTATGGATCGCTGGGCGATGAGGGTCTGTTTACCGAAACCACCCCTTATGATCCGAGCTCTCCCTACTCAGCCTCGAAAGCGGCCTCCGATCATCTCGCCAAGGCCTGGGCGCGCACCTATGGCCTGCCGGTGGTGGTGTCGAATTGCTCCAACAATTACGGCCCCTTCCATTTCCCGGAAAAGCTCATTCCGCTGATGATCATCAACGCCATGGAAGGCAAGCCTCTGCCGGTTTACGGCAATGGCGCCAATATCCGCGATTGGCTTTACGTCGAAGACCATGCAAGGGCGCTTGATATCATCGCTGAACGTGGTCAGATCGGCGAAACCTATAATGTCGGCGGACGCAATGAGCGACGCAATATCGATGTCGTCAACCGCGTCTGCGCGCTGATGGATGGACTGCATCCGTCGGGCGCACCGCATGACGCGCTGATCCAATATGTGACCGACCGTCCCGGCCACGACGCCCGTTATGCCATCGACGCGACGCGGCTGGAAACCGAACTCGGCTGGAAGGCCCAGGAAACTTTCGAGACCGGCATCGAAAAGACCGTGAAATGGTATCTCGAAAACCGCTGGTGGTGGGAGCCGTTGCGCCAGGGCTATGATGGCAGCCGTCTTGGCCTGCTGAAAGCCGCGAAATGAGCGGCGTGAAGCGCTATCTGGTGACTGGCCTGGCCGGGCAGGTCGTGCAGTCACTGCTTGAGAAAGCCAGCGATCGCAAGGATCTTGACCTGGTCGCCCTGGGGCGGCCGCAGCTCGATCTGGCCGATCCCTCGACGATTGAAGCGGCTGTGCGTGCCGCTCAGCCCGACCTGATTATTTCGGCTGCCGCTTATACCGCAGTCGATCAGGCCGAAACCGACGAGGCCGCAGCCTTCACGGTCAATGGCGAAGGGCCGGGGGAATTGGCGCGGGTTGCCAAGGCGCTGGATATCCCGATCATCCATATCTCGACCGATTATGTCTTCGATGGCAGCAAGGCTTCGCCCTATAACGAGGCCGATCCGGTTGCGCCGCTTGGCGTCTATGGCCGCAGCAAGCTGGAAGGCGAGCGCCGGGTGGCGGCGCAAACCGACAACCACGCGATCCTGCGCACCGCCTGGGTTTATAGCCCGTTCGGCAAGAATTTTCTGCTGACCATGTTGCGGCTGGCCGAAACCCGCGATGAACTGGGCGTAGTGGCCGACCAGATCGGCAATCCGACCTCGGCGCTCGATATTGCCGATGCGGTGCTGAAAGTTGCCGAAAACCTGCTGTCGTCCAAGGACGCCGATCTGCGCGGCACATTCCATATGACGGGATCAGGAGAGGCGAGCTGGGCGGAGTTTGCAGCTGAAATTTTCAGGCTGTCTGCTGACCAAAACGGCCCCTCGGCCAAAGTCAATCCGATCCCGGCCAGCGCCTACCCGACGCCCGCCAAACGGCCTGCGAATTCCCGGCTGAATTGCGCCAAACTGGCCAGGGTTCATGCTATCGATATCCCCGATTGGCGCGTGTCGACGGAACTGGTCATTGATCGGTTACGGCGGCCAGCGGCAGTTTAGAGTTTGTCTGGGCAACGATGGTCGCCGGCTTTCCTCAAAAGACAACGAACACAAATGACGTGTCAGGAGTTTTATAAATGAAGGGTATCATTCTAGCCGGTGGCAGCGGCACCCGCCTGCATCCCATGACGCTAGTCACCTCCAAGCAGCTCATGCCTGTCTATGACAAGCCGATGATCTATTATCCGCTCTCGACACTGATGCTGGCCGGGATTCGCGATATCCTGATCATTTCGACGCCGAAGGATCTGCCGAATTTTCAAAGCCTGCTGGGTGATGGGTCGAAATGGGGGATTTCGCTGACCTATGCCGAGCAGCCGACGCCGGATGGCCTGGCTCAGGCCTATATTATCGGCGCGGATTTCGTCGGCTCCAGCCCGTCCTGCCTCATTCTGGGGGACAATATCTTCTACGGTCACGGCATCAACGACCTGTTCAGAAGTGCTGTGGCCCGCAATGACGGGGCAACCGTGTTTGCCTATCACGTCAACGATCCGGAACGCTATGGCGTGGTGGAATTCGACAAGGACATGAAGGCGGTTTCGATCGAGGAAAAGCCTCAGGTACCGCGCTCGAGCTGGGCCGTGACCGGGCTTTACTTCTACGACAAGGATGTCGTGGATATTGCCGCAAACCTTAAGCCATCGGCGCGCGGCGAGCTGGAAATCACCGACGTCAACCGGGTCTATCTCGAACGGGGCCGGCTCAGTGTCGAAAAGATGAGCCGTGGTTATGCATGGCTGGATACCGGGACCCCCGACAGTCTGCTGGATGCCTCGGAATTCGTCGCCACGCTGGAACGCCGCCAGGGCTTCAAGATCTCCTGCCCGGAAGAGATAGCCTATCGGCTCGGCTTCATCGACGCCCAGCAGTTGGAGACGCTCGGCCTGCAATATGGCAAGAGCGCCTATGGGCAATATCTGCTGAAAAAAGTGCTCTGACGCTTTTAAACCGAACGCGTATCTGCAATACAGCGCCACGCACCTGAGAAGGTGTGGCGCTGTAACAGTTTATATATCCTACGTAATTTCGATGTCGGGCCCCAAATAGCGAACAAAAATGATTCAGCATCATTGTGCCGTAACATTCGATCTTTGCTCGACAACACACCACCCCGATCAACCGCCAATATAGCCACCGGCAATGCCGCTCATCGTCACCTGGTCGCGGGTCTCGAACTCGGCAGCGCCGCGCTGCAGCACCGCACGCTCTTCCTTGGTCAGATCGGACGGATTGACACCGCAGACGACCTTGGCAAACACACTGCGATATTCGACCTTGCCACCCTGGGGCAGATCGTCGCCGCGCATTTCCGGGGTATCGCGCAGCGGACGCTGTTTGGCGCGGCGCTCTTCGTCGCGCTTTTCCAGCTCGATCAGCTTTTCTTCGCGGTCGAGAAGCCCTTGCAGCCGATCATATTCGGCCATTGCCGTATCATGGGCGCTTTCCAGTTCCTTGGACCGAACCTCATCGGTGTCAGGCGTGATCGCCTCCAGCCGTTCGCGGGCCTCGGTGACAAGGCGCGCCTGCTTTTCGCGCAATTCTTTCAGTCTTTGCGACATAGTCATGCTCCTGATTGTGGGGGGAGTGGGATTGTGTGGACGCGGGGCTTACGAGCGCCGCGTCAGGTCGAGGCCGATTTTCAGGCGCAGGCGTGTGGCCAGTCCATGAGAACGGGTTTCGGTTCCACGAGCGCTTTCCAGCGACCGCAGGGCAATGGAGGTGCCGGCATAGGCCGGGATGGAGACGATGGAGACTTCGAACAGATTGAGATCGGTCAGCGTCCGGCGCGGCATGGATCTGGAAAAGTCCCATTCCTCGCCAATCGCCTCAAAGCCGAACGACATGCCTGACACGTCGCCCCGGGCAATCAGCGTGCGGACATCGCGTCCGACCGTGGTATCGGGAAGGTCGATTTCGACAGCCAGGCCCTTGGCATCCTCAGATAGCCGCAGCGTTCCCGCCCGGTTGCGACCCAGCACATGGGCCGTGTCATGGTCATAGAAGGCGCGGATATCATCAGATCGCAGCGACCGGGCAAAAGCACCCGGTGCAATGCTTTCCTCGAACACCCCGGCAATGGTGGTGACATCGCCAAAATTGGCGGCATAGCCGGCCACCGTCATTCGCTCGCCATCGCCCCGGGCTTCCACCGGCAGCACCAACGAGCGGCGCTCACGCTCACCCGGCTTCGGTTTCGGTGTCATCGGTCACCTGCCTTTCTGTGTCTGCTGCGGGATCATTGAGCGGCGGGTCGCCATTCTCGCCCATTGCGCTGTTGCCAGTGGCACTTGTGTCGATGACACTGGTGCCGGTGGCACTGCCGATGGCAACGGTTGCGCCCTGGATGTAGAGCTGGTCGGCAGCCGGGTTTGGATCACGTGGACGGCCTTCAATCTCCCGGCCCTCGTTCGGGGTCAGCAGCGCCGAGTTGACGCCGGTTGCGAGCGCTTCCAGGCGGCTCTTGAAGTCACCGCGCATCAGGCCGTCGAGGTTGTGGCGGACATAACGGCGGGTGTTCATCCGCCCAAAAATCTTCAGGTTCATTTCCCCTTCGAGCGCCGTCGCCCATTGGCTGACCAGGTGCTTGACCAGATAGAGGTCGTTCTGCTCGACATTGGAGAAGGTTGCCCGGCTCAAGTCCTGAAGGAAGTTCGGCGGGATCTGATAGGCGCGGGCAATTTCCTGCACCTGATACAGCCGGGCCTCGGTCATCTGCCCCTTGGCCGGGTCGTAACCCACTTGGGTGAGTTTGTAGCCAACCGGCAACTGGATCAGGGGAAGCTGATCGTCCCGCGCCGCTTTCACCGCCCGCTTGATGTCTTCTCGCGCCCGCTGCATGGCCTTGTCATTGGCGGGCATCGGCCCTTCCAGCGCCAAGGGCGGAACGCCGCCGCCTGCAAAAAAGTTCGAGGCATAGTCGTTCATGGCCAAGGCCAGTTGGATGGCCTTTTCCGCCATGGCAATCGGGCCGCGATGCTGGACCAGATTACGCTTCAGCATATAGGGGATGTCGATCACGTCGGTGGCTGGATATTCCCTGCCCTCGAAACTGTAGAACAGCCGCCCGCCGCGCCGGCGGATCGAGCAGCTACCCGGATCAATCGGCCAAAGCGCCTCAATGCCAGCACCCTTGCGCTCGATCCAGGCCAGCCCCCGTCCACCGGTAAACACCTGTTCCCAGAAGAAGCGTCGGAACTTCGAGGTGTCCATTTCGTCGTTCGGGTTTTCTTCCAGAACGACAGCCAGTTTGCCGCCGAGCCGCACCGGTCCCCGTTCGCCCGTCCGGTAGACATAGAGCGGAAGCGTTGCAAGCGTCCGCGATAGAAACGACAGGCGCAGGCCGTCCCGCGTCGCTTCCAGCGTCCAGGCGTCCCTTTGCAGCCGCTCGGCCGATCCACGAAGCCGGTTCACGGTGGCGATTTCCCTGTGCCGTCTTTGCAAGGCCTCCGCCGTCATGCGCCACCCCCTTCCGAGACCGGCGCGGTCTGCGTGGCCTCCGAGGTCTGCGATGCCTCAAAGCCCCAGAAGTCCCATTTGCCGCCAAGCCGCACGTCGTCTTCCGCCAGGCTTTCCTTGCGCTGAAACAGTTCTAGTTTCGGCAGTTGCGGCCACAGCCGGTCGATCTGTTCGGCAAACCACACAGGCTTGCGGCTATGCTCGGTCTTTGCCTCGGCATAGAGGCTGTCCGGCTGGGTGCCGGGCAATGGAGCCAGCGAGACCTTGCCGCGCTTGCCGATCAACAGCAGTTCATGGCGATCCCGCACCCAGCGGCCCATGCCGATATGCACCTTGTCCCAGGCCATGCAGGTGACATAGTCAAAGCCCCAGGCCCGCAGCACGTCGATGCCATCGGGCAACCGGTTGGTGGTGACCCACAGGAACAACAGCGCATCCATGGTGAAGGGCGAGTTCTGGCCAGCACACAGCGCCTTGATTTCCTCCAACGGCATGGCGGGATATTTGAGGCCCTTGTCTTGCCCGGTCTCATCGCTCCAGGCTTCTTGCTGCCAGGGCGGGTCGGCATAGCCGATGGCATAGGCACCACGCGGCACATCGCCGCTCTTGCGCCGGCCATGCTCGGCAATAGCACTGACCAGATGCAGTCGCATGTCCCGGCTATGCTTTTGGTTGGTGGTGCGGATCGCCTTCGATTCGGCCGTCACGGCCTTGTCTGCTGCGATCAGATCGCGGGCAAAGCGCTCTTGCGCCTCTGCCGTTTCCAGCCGCTTCAACTGGTCGAGCGTCACGCCCTTGTCGTGCCGGCTGCCGCGCAACATCTGCAATGCCGTGCGGGAAATCTTCTCGCCACGCTCGACATCGCGCTGAATGGTGCGCTCTTTCTGTCCGGTTGCTTGCGCCGTGGCAGCGGTGAAGCGTTTGACCTCAGTAGCTTCGCCAATTTGACGAACCTTCGGACGGCCGTTTCCAACAGCGCCATTTGCCGTGTCGGGAAACTTGACCAGATAGATTTCCTTGCGACGATGCAGAAACAGCGCCCGGTCGGACGGCGTCAGATCGGCGCGGATCAGGTTTTCGTCAATCTCGCAAAGCTGACGGTCGAGATCGTCGCCACGCTTGTGAAAGCAGAGAATGAACTCTAGCCCCAGGCGCTTGCAGGCCTCCAGGCGGTGGCCGCCCGCACCGAGATCCACCTCAGCGTCGTCAACATCGCCATAGACGGTGATCGGGGTTTCCAGCCCGTAGTCGCGGATGTTGTCCATCAGCGCCAGAACGGTCGTCTCATTCAGGGTCCGCAGCCGGTGTTCGGCGCGGATGCTGACAATCCGCCGTTCTGTCGCCACCTTGGTTTTGGGCTGGGACGATGGTGCAACGTCACCGAGGCCGAGCGCCGCCAGCATCTCACGCGCCCGATCTGTCGGATACCAGCGATTGCCATCCTTCTGATCGCGGATCAGATAGCCGCAGCCTTCGGCTGCCACCTTGTTGGCGGCAATCACCTGCGCCACGTCCTTGGTGAACACCTCGCCATCGCGGATAGCTGCTACAACAAGGGAAAGCCCGGCGGAACCGGGCTTGGGGAACTTCACGGACGCATAACCGGCCATCAGTTCGCCCTCATCAGACGATCAAGATAGGCTTGGCCCAGACCGGTCAGCAGCACCGTCTTGTGATCCTCGCGGATCAGCACATAGCCACAGGCACGGCAGTCGTTCGCCAACTGCCGGTCAGGGCCATCAGGCACGATCAGCTGACCACCATGGATTTTGAGCTTGCGCAGGAAGCCCCGTGCCCGCGCACTCAAGGGCCGCTCGAACAGCGGGGTCAGGGTTGCGTCGATCATGGCTGCTCTCCCACGATCCGCAGGCCAAGCTTATCGCCGCCCCGCGCCTTCACACCGGCCAGCGCCTTGCGAAGCGCGGCAAGACCGACTTCCAATTCCGCCGCATCCCGGTCCATCTTGGTGGCTTCCGCAGGTGTCACCACCATGTCGGAGATCGCCACCGCGCCACCGGAAATCAAATCGCCAGCCCGGCGCACCATCTCCGAATAGGCAACGACGACACCTTGATCCACGGCCTTGTCGCTTGCCGGGTCGGTCAACCGCCGCCCGCTCAGTTCTGCCATAGCCGAGGTCACGACCGGCACCCCGCATTCGCTCTCCAGCGCATAGACAACCGAAATCGGCATCAGGTCCGTATCACGCGGATTGTTCATCCGGCCGATATGGCTGGCAGACACCGATGAAATCTCCGACGCCCGCTCGATACCGCCAACCAGCCTAATCAGGTCACGTTGCGCCGCTTTGATGCGATGAAACCAAGCGCTTGTTTGCATAAGACAAAACCTTTCCCGCGCCGGGAAATCTCCGGCGTTTTTCCCGTGGTGGGAATTGATCAAAAATGTGAGGAATGGGCCGTCAGATACTCACGGAGGCCCGCATGCAAAACGAAAATTGCCCGCACCAGATCGGACGCCAAACAACCTGGTGCGGGCTGCGCGCAGCTGGGAGGACAGCCAGCGCGAAGGGTATGGAGGAAAGAGCCGCACTGTCATTGAGCGACCTCCAAGGAGTTCGACTCAGGGCGGATAACGCCTGCTGGCCATTCAACACCCTCTGGCCAATTGTCAGCAAACCAGCCAAGCGCGGAATTGAAGCGGTTTACACCGATGTCGGAACCCGCTCGTAGCGCTGCTAATTTTTTGCTGTCGCCAAAAACACGGTAGCTGGCAGTCTTCTCCGATACGCCAGTGGCGTAGGAGTAGATGTCGCTCAATCTCAAAAGGTGCCCGATGTCTAACATAGAAGCGATAAGCGGTTATTTTACCGCTTATGTCAACGGTTTTATTACCGCTATCACGAGACATCTGCTACGGTTAGATTACCGCATATGCTGATGGATATTCTCAACAGAATTCAGGAACGGCTCGACGCGGTTGGTTTGAGCGCGAATGCGGCGTCTGTAAAGGCTGGCATAAGCAAGGACGCTATCCGCAATATTCAACGCGCCTGCAAAAGTGGCCGCGACGGAATATCCATAACAACTCTCATTAAACTTGCACCCGTATTGCAGACCACGCCATCATGGCTGCTGGAAGGGAGCAGCAATGCGAATCAGTTTAGGGTGCCTAAAATTTCGTGGGTAAGCGCTGGAGCTTTTGACACTGCCGACACGGTGCACAGCTTTGATGAGTTCCCAACAATCGAAACCTCGGGCTTGCCCGACGGTGACTGGGTGGCTTTGGAAGTACAGGGCGATTCAATGGATCGCATATCTCCTCCCGGCTCTGTGATCTTCGTGAACCGAGCAGACCGCAAGTTAAGCCATAATGCGTGCTATATCATTCAGGACGTTGATGGCAGCGCAACCTACAAAAGGTATCGCCAAAGCCCAATGAGATTTGAGCCGGTATCGACAAATCCGGAACACGAGACAATATATCCAAATGACAACAGTACACCCAATGTATTTGGGCGGGTGTCTCGGTCTGTTATCGAAATGTAATTAATGGCGGACTCAGTTCTGAAACGCACCAGACTGATTTGCGATTTCGATTTTACAGGCTAGGAGCGGCGTTCGAAAACCGTGCGTCTAGCATGGGTGATTATTGACGCACAATGATCCGTTATGCGGATGTCTGCTGTATTTCAAATGCAGAGCACGCCTGATGTTTTCGAAAATCGCCTGCGCGGCTCAAATAAGCGGTAAAATTACCGTATGCATATTGACGGCGGTTATATTACCGCCTTATATTCATCCAACGGCCCAACCTAGCCGATTTCCACCCCGCCCGGTGGAGATGCAGAGACGCCGCCGGAAGCCCCCCCCCCCCACAAGCCCTACCCATCCGGCGGCGTCACATAAAACGAGAAGAGGATAGGCGCATCCTCAAGCCAAGGATGGGAAATCATGCAGCAGTGTCAGCACTGTGGATCTGATAGTGGCCGAGGGATTCTTGCCGCCGCCACAACGTTGGCACAGTTGCAAGACCAAACCTCCACCTTCCCCAGTCACGCCACCGCTGAGACCAACCCGCACTTCAAATACGCACCAAGGACGGCGTCTTGATTACCGTGCCGTGCATTACCGCGCATGTGGAAATGATAGCACACGAGCAAAAATGACGCAGAGCAATGGATTTCGATAACGCACACCCACAGACGCGGGAGAGACAGAATGCAAAAAGCTGATCGGACTCTGGGGACGAACCCCACTAGAAAACGTGCCAGCGAACATGCCATGGCGGCGGCTTTGAAGGCCGCCAGACGCGCAGGCCTCATGGTAGATCGCCTGCTTATCCAGGACGGCACGGTTGAGATACGATTTGCCGGCAGCGTTGAAAGCGATGCCGAACCAGCCTCTCTTGACCTTAAAGAATGGTAGGACGTCATGAAAGTCAGCTATCCAGGCCTTATCAAGGAGGAGTTGCCTTCGGGCAATGTTCGTTACCGCGTCCGGGTGATTGGCAACCCGAAACAGCGGATTCGCATTTTCTGCCTGCCAGGCGATGAAGATTTCAGCCGCCAATATACGCTTGCCCGCTATGGAGAACAGCCTGTGCCTTTGAAGAAGGCATCTGAGGTGGTCAAGCCCAGGTCTATTGGCTGGCTGATGCACAGTTATTTTGAATACATGGAGCAAAGGGTAAAGGCCCGCCTCTCCAGCGCAAAAACGCTGAAGAAGAAACGAAACCTGCTGGCCCGACTGATAGAGGATCCAGACCGGATCATGCTCATCCCGCAACCAAAGCTGATTGAAATGCAGGATAAAATGGCCAGTACGCCCGCCCAAGCGGACGCCTTCATCGAAGCTATCAGCGTCATGTATGAGTGGGCAATCAAGCGAGGCCACCTCAAAACCAATCCAGCCAAGGGAATTGACCGGATCTATAAAAAAGGCGACGGGGCAACGCCCTGGAAATCCGCGGATGTGAAACGCTTCTTTGCCCACCACAAGCCGGGTTCAAAGCCTTTCATTGCAATGTCCATTCTGCTCTGGACAGGATGTCGTATCGAAGACCTGACATTCCTTGGCCCGAGGCATGAGTGCATTCTGGACGGACTGAAAGCGCTGCGATGGGTGCCTGCAAAGAAGGGCTCATCGGAAGTGACCATTCCCCTGCTAAAACCTTTAAAAGCGGCTATCCATAGCCAGGCCGTCATTGCCGAGACCTACATCGTTGCACGCGGCAACAAACCCTTTGCCAGCGGCGATTCCATGTCGGCCATGTTCAAGCGTTGGTGCATTGACGCCGGTTTGAATCACCTCTCTGCTCACGGCGTGCGCAAAGGTCTGGCCGAGTTGCTGGCCGAACAAGGCTGCAGCCAATATGAAATCATGGCCATTCTCGGACACTCAGAAGCCAAAACAAGCGAGGTTTATACCCGCCGTGTGGAACGCTGGAAGCTCGCGCAGCAAGCGATGGACCGGCTAGATGCCTCAGATGCTTGGTTGTGACCATTGCCATATTTTGCCTGGAAATCAGTTCTCAAGTGCGTATCTCCGCAGCAGCCGCTCAAGAACCAGTCCGAAGCAAACACTGCCAATTGAGAATCCAATGAGATACTGCTTGTCAATAAATTCGGTAGGATAGCCCAGATAGTATGCTGACCGTACCCATTCGACTGCATGAAATACTGGGTTCCAGGAAACGGCACGCAAAGCCTGTTCTGGAAACGAATTAAGATAGATTGGCGCACCTGAGGTTAGATATATTACCACCATCGAAAATCCATAAATCATCGGAAAAATAGGAAGAATGGCTGAAATCACGCTAGCGCTTATTCCGAATCCAATTGACAAAATTACTGTAAAAAAGAACGCCGTTAAGGCTTCCGAAGGATGAATAGGAACCGGATTACTACCTGTCGATATAAGATATATATATATTAATATAAAAGATATAACAATTCCGATAAATTCCAAAAAAGCCCTTGCCAATACTATATCGAGCAACCGAACCACTGGGAATGACATCATAGATTTATTTGCAATCAAGGATATAGACATAAATCGAGACACATACATAAAAGTCATAACAGGCAGCAACCCAGTAGCAAAAAATAACTGAAGATCATCACCAAATTCAGATTTTTTTCCCACCACGTTATATACAGTTAAAAGCAAAAGAATATGTGCAACAGGAAAAAGCGGCACGATTAAGAAACCTAGGCCGTGGTTAAAGTAGCGGCTGCGTATGTCGCGCATGATCACAGCATGCATCACGTTTAGCTTTTGCCGCAACGCATCTTTTACCGAAATCTTTGGCTCGACGTCAGCCCTCTTTATCCTTTGCGCGCTAATCTCTGTCACGATGTTCTTCCCGATCTTTGACCACTTTCAAGGTAAAGCGAAAATCCGGCTTTTCCGGGTCCGGAGTACCGACCATTCAACATTTAGCACGGCCAATCAGAAGCGAAAACAAGCGACGTCTATGGTGCTCAGTGAAGCGCTGAGCGCCAGCCAGTAAGCGCTAAACCGGCCAGACATGTCCCACGCACCATTTTGACGTGGGACACATCAAAACTTAACCTGTTGAACAAAAAAGAAAAACCCGGCCTAAAGCCGGGTTCTTGGTGCGGTCGAGAAGACTCGAACTTCCACGGGTTGCCCCACAGCGACCTCAACGCTGCGCGTCTACCAATTCCGCCACGACCGCATCGTGGTAGAGTGCCGACTTGCGCCGACGGGCTGCATCTAGCAAATGCGTCGGGGGTACACAAGGGCGGCTTGCAACATTTTTATGAAATCGCTCCACGGCATTGATATGCCTGTTGAAAACTCGCTCCTACCGGGCCAAATGCAGGATAAAATGCGGTGCGCTGCCAGAATGAACCTTATAAGCAGAATGACCCTCATAAGATTGAGTCATTGGAGATCACCGCTCATGTTCTCCTTGCCGATATCTTCAAGGCGAGGATACGCAGATATCTTCTCCTTGGCCTTATTGGGTTCATGCAAAAAACGAACGTCAGCGTGGGCGCCCGCTCAAGGCCGTTGTCGTTTCACCATTGCATAATTCTACTCGCTGAAATCGGCTTAGAAGAAATTATGCAACGAATTTCAAGCGTTATATCGCCGGGCACCACATATGGTGGGCGGCGGTATAAACCAACCCACGCGGCGGCGAAGGCCTGTTGCGCGCTTAAGGACAGTTTATCATGCTTCGTTCCGATCTCGACAAGACCATGCTTGCCAGCCCTGGCAATGCGCCGATCCGGTGGCGGGTCAGCGACGGACTGGTGGGCTATGAGGATGCGTTGAGCGTGATGGAGGAGCAAGTGGCGGCCATTGCCGATGGCACCGCCGACGAGTCTGATCTGGCTGCTGGAGCATCCGCCGATCTACACGGCTGGCACCAGCGCCGATCCGAAGGATTTGATTGAAACGCAGCGCTTTCCAGTTTTCGCCACCGGTCGCGGTGGCGAGTATACCTATCACGGGCCAGGCCAGCGGGTCGTTTATGTCATGCTGGATTTGAAGCGTCGCCGCCAGGATGTCCGTGCCTATGTCGCCGCACTGGAGGACGTGATCATCAAAACACTGGATATGATGAATATTCGCGGCGAGCGGCGAGAAGATCGGGTCGGGGTTTGGGTTCGTCGCCCGGATAAATCTCCCCTGCCGGACGGTGGCGTGACAGAAGACAAGATCGCCGCTCTCGGCATTCGTCTGCGACGCTGGGTCAGTTTTCACGGCCTGTCATTAAATATCGAGCCAGACCTGTCTCATTTCAGCGGCATAGTGCCCTGCGGCATCTCTGCCTACGGTGTCACCAGCCTTGTCGATCTCGGCTTGCCTGTGACGATGGCCGATGTCGATATTCATCTCAAAGAGGCATTTGAAATGGTGTTTGGACCGACAGTGGCCGACCAGCATCCAAAGCCGCGGTAATCGGCGCCTGAAAGGCACCTATTACCGGCTGGACCGCTGCTCCAGATCGCCAATCCTGCGGTGCAGGATTTCGATCATGCTGCCGGTCTCCTGATACATATGAGTCAAACGGTCGAGTTCGCGGCGCATGACCAAAAGCATGTCGTCCTCGGCATCGCCGTCATTGTCCTCTTCGTCTGGCCCTCGCCCATTGCCGGTCATCAGCCATTGGCGGCAAACGCCAAGGCTATCGGCAACCAGACCAAGACTTCTGGCATCGGCCTCACTGCGATCCGCCTCCCATGAGCGCAATTTCGCAACCGGCACGCCTGCAATCGAGGCCAAATCGGCGAGATCCATACCCGCACAATCCCGCGCAGTTGCAAGTCGCCCGCCCAAGGTGTCGTCGTTCACATTGAGTAGCCGGTTAATATCGTAAAGCCCCATAATACGATCTCCGTGAAAAAAACGCCGATGATTCCCAGCCACCCGACATTCCCTTGACCGCCTCTCGCCGAAGGCCCACGCCTTCGACAAATTTTTTACCCGCATGATTGCCAGCTTAAAATAGATCCAGATCGAAATCCGTCTGCCGCGCATCCGGGTTAAAAATACGCGCCCATCGGATTGCTACGCCGTTGAACCGTTTAAAACCGCAACAGAAATGTCCGACATCTCAATTGGTTCCACACCGCAGAAAAAATTTATCCTGACGCCGTAAATTACGAAAATTGAAACTGTGCCGCAATGGTGCCTCGCGACAAATCTCGTTTTCACGACTGTCATATTTAAACGCCGACCAGCAAACCCTCGACCAAACGCTCGGTAACTTATAAAAACAGCAATGTTTTTCAATGAGAAGGTGGAAAATTGGATTCCATTGAGGAAACGGAACGGAGCAGGCCTATCCTTATCGGCTTCTCTCGACAGGACTTAAGGGCGCGTTAATGCCCCAAATCCGCAACGCTCCAAAATGACCCAGTTTTATTCAAGGGCGACATTCGATGTGCGTTTTTGAGGCAGCCAAGCCACAACGAATCAACTTGGCAAAAAACTGCAATGCGCTTTTGCTTGGATTATTTTTTGAATGGTGGCGCCCGCCAAAAGCCGCTCCACACTTTTCGGGCCGATAGCTCTCCTCAAGCATCGGCTTACCCGAAAACCGCTTCACATTTTTCGGGCCGATGCTATTCGGCCGCCTTCGGCAGATCCGGGACAGGATCGGACAGCGTTTCCACCAGCGGCTCCAGCTCGTAGGAATAGCCTTCCAGCATGGAATAGGCGCGCTCGATAGCGTCGATCTGGGTTTCGGCATTCTTGATCGCTTCGGCAATCGACTGGGTGCGGGCGCGCAACATCGAGCCAAGCACATCCGTTTCAGGCCGCCGGCCAATGCGATCCACATGCTTGCGGATACGGGTGCGGTGACGCTCCAGTTCCAGAATATGGAACCGGGCCTTGAGGATGTCGTCGGTCAGTTTACGGCGCAGGCCCGCGACCGGATCGAAACTGCCGGGCTCGCGCTCGTCGAGAATCATGTCGTTGATCAGCGATTCCAGCACCATCAGGCCCTTCAGGTCGGCGACATCGGCCAGTTGCGGATCGTAACCGGTATCGTCGTACACCTTACGGCGGACCGGGTCCTTCAAGAGATCGTAGGATGTGGTGATCCGGCCAAACTCATCCGGGTCGCCGCCAGCATCCGGGTGGGCACTCTTGGCCTTCTTGCGATACGCCGCCTTGACCGCCGCCTCATCGGCATCGCGCTCCAAACCCAGCATGACATAAGGATCGATCACAAAGGCACCTGTCTAGAATTCCAACCGGTCCGGCAAAGCCGGCAGACGTTTCGCATGGCTGTAACACAGGCTCATCCACCTCGCTTACATCGCGCATAAGTTTACCGCAGGCCGGGGCGAAAATGTGAAAAGAAATGCTCTATCCCCAAACAGATTGCCCCGGGCATGATAAAACACCATTGCCGCCAGCCCAAAAATGACGAGATCCGGCCAAAGACCGGCCATCGGCACGCAAACCTTGGAAAGGCCGCATTTTACCCGCCGCAGCCGCATTTTCCAGTCGCGCGAATGAATTGCCTGTTATAAAAGGGCGGCAAAATTCTCACTCCCAGTGCAAGAGAGAGCCATGACGATCCCGAATTCCATCCCGATCACCCCGGAACTGGTTGCCTCCCACGGCCTGAAGCCGGAGGAATATGACCGGATTCTGCAATTGATCGGACGGGAGCCGACATTTACCGAGCTTGGTATTTTCTCGGCCATGTGGAACGAGCATTGTTCCTACAAGTCCTCGAAGCGCTGGTTGCGCACCCTGCCAACCACGGGGGCGCGCGTCATTCAAGGTCCCGGCGAAAATGCAGGCGTGGTCGATATCGACGATGGCGATTGCGTGGTCTTCAAGATGGAAAGCCATAACCACCCTTCTTATATCGAGCCTTATCAAGGCGCTGCGACCGGTGTCGGCGGCATTCTGCGCGACGTTTTCACCATGGGTGCGCGTCCGATTGCGGCCATGAACGCGCTGCGCTTCGGCGCGCCGGATCATCCGAAAACCCGGCATCTGGTGGCGGGCGTCGTCTCCGGCGTCGGTGGCTACGGCAATTCCTTCGGCGTGCCGACGGTGGGCGGCGAAGTGGAGTTCGACGAGCGCTATAACGGTAATATCCTGGTCAACGCCTTTGCCGCCGGTCTTGCCAAATCGGATGCGATCTTCCTGTCGGAAGCCAAGGGCGTTGGTCTGCCGGTCGTCTATCTCGGCGCCAAGACCGGCCGCGATGGCGTCGGCGGCGCGACCATGGCGTCAGCGGAATTCGACGAATCCATCGAGGAAAAACGCCCGACCGTACAGGTCGGCGACCCCTTCACCGAAAAATGCCTGCTGGAAGCCTGCCTTGAGCTGATGAAGACCGGCGCGGTCATCGCCATCCAGGACATGGGCGCCGCCGGTCTCACCTGTTCGGCGGTGGAAATGGGCGCCAAGGGCGATCTCGGCATCGAGCTTGACCTCGACACCGTGCCGGTGCGCGAAGAAAACATGACCGCCTATGAAATGATGCTCTCGGAAAGCCAGGAGCGCATGCTGATGGTGCTGGAGCCCTCCAAGGAAGAGGTCGCCAAGGCGATCTTCGTCAAATGGGGCCTGGATTTCGCCATTGTCGGCAAGACCACTGACGACCTGCGCTTCCGCATCCTGCATCAAGGCGAAGAAGTCGCCAATCTGCCGATCAAGGATCTCGGCGACCAGGCACCTGAATATGACCGTCCCTGGCGCGAATCAGACAAGCGCGGCCCCCTGCCCGCCAATCTGGTGGAAGAACCAGCCGATTACCGCGCCGCCATTCTCTCGCTGGTCGGTTCGGCCAACCAGTCCAGCCGCCGCTGGGTCTATGAACAATATGACACGCTGATCCAGGGCAATTCCCTTCAGCTTCCCGGCGGCGACGCTGGCGTGGTGCGGGTGGAAAACCACCCGACCAAGGCGCTGGCCTTCTCCTCGGATGTCACGCCGCGCTATGTCGAAGCCGATCCGTTTGAAGGTGGCAAGCAGGCTGTGGCCGAATGCTGGCGCAACATCACCGCGACCGGCGCCGAGCCGCTGGCTTCCACCGACAATCTCAACTTCGGCAATCCCGAAAAGCCTGAGATCATGGGTCAGCTGGTTGAAGCCATCAAGGGCATTGGCGAAGCCTGCCGGGCTCTGGATTTCCCGATCGTCTCGGGCAATGTGTCGCTGTATAACGAGACCAATGGCGTCGCGATCCTGCCCACCCCGACCATTGCAGGCGTTGGCCTGCTGCCTGATTGGAGCCGGATGGCGAAAATCGGCAGCGCTCAGGATGGCGATCATGTCCTGCTGATCGGCACCGATGGCTCCCATCTCGGCAGCTCGATCTATCTGCGCGACCTTCTTGGCCGCACCGATGGCCCGGCGCCCGAGGTAGACCTGCATGCCGAGCGCCGCAATGGCGATTTCATCCGCTCGGCGATCCGCAATGGTCAGGTAACCGCCTGCCATGACATTTCCTCCGGCGGCCTGGGGATTGCTCTGGCCGAGATGGCCATGGCCTCGGCCAAGGGCCTTACCATCGACCTGTCGGAAAGCCGCGGTCCGGCCCATGCCCTGCTGTTTGGCGAAGACCAGGCCCGCTATGTGGTGACGGTTCCAGCCGATCTCGCCAATTTCATCTGCGCCAATGCCGAAGGCGCGGGCGTACCGTTCCGCCGCCTTGGCAAGGTTGGCGGCGATGCGCTCGTCATCGACGGTATGTGTACAATCACCGTTGAGGAATTGCGCAACACGCATGAATCGTGGTTCCCTGAATTCATGAATGGCAAGGCTGAAACCCTGGCCGCCGCGCAGTAAATATCAGGCGCGCAAAAAGATCAGAATGGGAGCAGAACCATGGCTATGAAGCCCGGCGATATCGAAGACATGATCAAAGCGGGTATTCCCGGCGCCAAGGTCGTCATCCGCGATCTGGCAGGCGATGGTGATCACTACGCCGCTGAAGTCGTGGCAGAAGCCTTTCGCGGCAAGTCGCGGGTGCAGCAGCACCAGATGGTCTACGATGCCCTGAAAGGCAATATGGGCGGGGTGCTGCATGCCCTCGCCCTGCAAACCTCCATCCCTGAAGCCTGACGGTATCACATCATCATGAGCAACCCGATCACCTCGTTTTTCTCCTCACTGATCAAATCGGTGAAAGCTGAAATGTCCGACCGAAAGAAATATAAGCAGGCCCGGCTGCAACGGTTGAATGCTCCTGCGGCCGACAAGAAGGTCGAGCCGACACGGGCAAATAACCGTAACAAGGCGGCCCGTCAGGCCCGGCGTGTGACCCGCAACCGGGGCTGATAACGGTTAACCGCCGTTTTGACTTTTGAAATTTCGGCAAAATGCGCCTATATAGGCAATGGAATACTGCGGCCTTGACCCGCATGTGAAAGGATAAATCCATGAGCGGTGTAAACGAATTCATTGATAATGCTGTCAAAAGCAATGACGTCGTGCTTTTCATGAAGGGCACCCCCCAGTTTCCGCAATGCGGATTTTCGGGCCAGGTCGTGCAGATGCTCGATTATCTCGGCATCGACTATAAGGGCATCAACGTGCTTGCCGACCAGGAAATTCGCGAAGGCATCAAGACCTATTCCAACTGGCCGACCATTCCGCAGTCTCTATGTGAAGGGCGAATTCATCGGCGGATGCGATATCGTCCGGGAAATGTTCCAGGCCGGTGAGTTGCAGTCTCATCTTGAGGAAAAGGGCATCGCCGTTCGCGGCGCAGCCTGACGCGGAACGGACAAAGCCCGGTAGTATTCCGGGCTTGTCCCCTTCTACCCCCTTGCGCATATTGCGGTGCGGCAAATTTGACGCACCCTGCGGCCAGCTACAACCCCATCAACAGCACAGCTCTCATAATCGATTCCGATTGAGGGATTAATGCAGTATCTGATGAAGGCGTCGCGCCTTGCGACGCCTTTTGATTTTCCAGGACATGTTTTCCATGACAGCTCCCCTTCGTTCCGCTCCAGCAGCCTTGCAAGGCATGAGCAAGCTGGAATTCGTCTTTCTCTGCGCCGCATTGATGGCAATGAACGCGCTGGCGATCGACATCATGCTTCCTGCCTTGCAGCAGATCGGCGAAGCCCTCAATGTCGCCAATGAAAATCACCGGCAATATGTCGTGACGTCCTACTTGATCGGGTTTGGCTGCGCGCAATTGATTTATGGACCGCTGTCGGATCGGTTCGGGCGGCGCACGCCCATGTTGATCGGTCTCATCGTCTATGTTCTGGCGGCGCTGGCCATCACTATTGTGCCAAGCTTTGCCGGATTGCTCATCCTGCGCTTCATCCAGGGCGCCGGCTCGGCTGGAACCCGGGTCATCACCATTTCTATCGTGCGCGACGTTTACGGTGGCCGACAGATGGCGGAAGTGATGTCGCTGATCATGATGGTGTTCATGATCATCCCGGTCGTTGCTCCCGGAACCGGTCAGATCATCATGTTCTTCGGCAACTGGCACCTGATCTTCCTGTTCATTGCCGTTGGCGGCATTCTCACCAGCATCTGGATGCATATGCGACTGCCGGAAACACTCGATCCGGAAAATCGGCGGGAATTTACCCCGAAAGTCATTCTCCAGGGCTTCAAGATCGTCCTGACCAACCGCATCGCCCTGTTCTACACATTGGCAAGCACCTTCATCTTCGGGGCACTGTTCGGCTTCATCAACTCGGCCCAGCAGATCTATATGGGCATTTATGGCCTGGGCGTCTGGTTTCCATTCGCCTTCGCTGCCGTGGCGATTTTCATGGCGCTGTCGTCCTACGTCAACTCGAAGCTGGTGGGCCGGATTGGCATGCGGCGCCTGTCTCACGCCTCGCTTCTCGGCTTCATCACCATCAATGCCCTGTGGTTGCTGGCTGAAACCTTCGGGCCGACACCATTGCCCTTCGTGATATTCATGGCATTCTTTGCCGTCTCGATGTTCCAGTTCGGCTGGATTGGCGGCAATTTCCAGACGCTTGCCATCGAACCGCTCGGCCATGTCGCCGGAACGGCCTCCTCGGTGCTCGGCTTCATCTCGACCGTCGGCGGCTCGGTTCTCGGCGCTATCGTCGGTCAGGCCTTCGATGGAACATCCCGACCGCTGGTCGCCGGCTACTTCTTCCTCGGCGTCATAGGGCTGGTGTTCGTGCTGATTGCCGAAAAGGGCAAGCTGTTTCAGCCGCACAATCCAAAGGTCTGACACTCTGATATCCGAACAAAAAAGCCACGGCAGGTGATCTGCCGTGGCTTTTTTATTGGGTAACCGGAGATTTCAAACGTTGAAAATCTTTTCGCGCAACTCGGTCCAGCTCTCCTTGTCGGGAGCAATCAGCAGACCGCCACTGGTGTGGTGCGGCAGGTAGGCTGAGCCGTCGAACCGGGCGGCATAGGCGCCTGCCTCCTGGGCCATCAGCGTTCCGGCCAGATGATCCCAGGGCATCAGCTTGTTATACATGGCAAAATGCATATGGCCCTGGCAGAGAATACGATATTCGTGGGCGGCGCAGCGATAGCTGGTGAACAGCCGCACCTCGGCCAGATTGACGAGCAGCTTGCGGCGCGCCTCCAGCTCGAAAAAGCCGACATTGGCAATGCCGATCTTCTGCGCAAGATCGGGTGCCGGGCGCACCTCCATCTTTTCCTGGTTGCCATCGGGTTTGCAGAGCCAGGCGCCGCTGCCCTTTTCAACGATTGCCCAATCATTGCCCATCGGGTCGTAAATCAGGCCCGCAACCGTTTCACCCTGACGCACGACGCTGAGCATGACCCCGAACAGCGGCAGGCCGGCAGCGAAATTGAACGTGCCGTCAATCGGATCGACAATCACGGCGAGCTCGGCATCCGCCAGCTTGTCGAGCAGAGCCGGATCGGCGGCAACCGCTTCCTCGCCGATGAACACCGCATCCGGCATGATCTCCTCGATACCAGCACGGATCAACCGCTCGGCGGCTTCATCTGCCTCGGTGACCAGATCAATGGCCTCGGTTTTCATCCGTACATCGCCTTCGCCCAGATTGCGAAAACGCGGCAGGATTTCCTTGACTGCCGCTTCCTGCAGAAGATTGGCAAGGGCTGCAATGTCGATATCGGCCATGTCTGTTCCTTTTAAAATGTCGTTCGTCTTACAGTCTGTTCAAGAATTGCCGTTGGCCTGGCGAAAATGGTGATTTCGAGAACCGGAACGGAGCGTACTTAACGTACGTGAGTACCGGAAGCGCAGAAATTGCCATTTGCAGACGGCCAGCGGTGATTATTGATCGGACTGTTATCGCGCCTGGATCACTTCGCGTAGAATCATCTCCCAGCTGTCGCGATCCGGTGCCGTCAGGATGCCGCCGGTGATGTCGCCGGGACGATAGGGGCTGCCATCGAACCGGGCAGTCACACCGCCAGCTTCCTGGTGGATCAGCACACCGGCCAAATGGTCCCAGGGCATCAATTTATAATGGCCGATGAAATGAACTTTGCCGGTGGCAACCAGCCAATATTCATAGGCCGAGCAATTGAAGGCGAAGGCCATCTTCGTTTTTGTGAGATTACCGGCAATGCGGCGCTTTTCCTCGCCCGACAATTCATTGATCGAAATCGTTCCAACCATGGCCGAGAGATCGCATGGGGCAGCGACCTTGACCGGCACGCGCTCACCATTGGCGCGCAGGAACTGCGCACCGGCACCGCGAGCGGCCACCAGCGTATCGCCAAGCACCGATTCGTGGATAATCCCCGCCACGGTCTCACCGCGCACCACGACGGCAAGATTGGTGGCATGCAAAGGCAGACCTGCCTGAAAATTGAATGTTCCATCGACCGGATCGATGACGAATGCCAGCTCCGCATCTCTCAAGGCGTCGATCACAGCAGGATTGGTTTCGCAAGCCTCCTCACCGACGATCAGTGCGCCGGGCCAACGCGCCAGAAAGGCTTCCGTCATCTGCTTTTCCGACAGAAGATCGGCCTCGGTGACGAGATCGATAGAGGATTTCTTCTCGGAAATATCGGAAACACCCAGACGGCGAAAACGAGGCACGATCTGGCTGGCGGCGGCGTCCTTGACGATCTGCAGGACGGCGTCGATATCATGGTCATGAAACACGAGGAAGACTCTCTTAAGCTGGTGAAATGTCAAAAATCTCGATGCGCCCGCCCTATGACGGCTTCGTGACAGTCAGCCCGGAAAAATCAAAAAGTGCAGGATCGAGCAGATGCGAAGGGTTCACATGCGACAACGCCCGCAACATCGCATCCTTGCGGCCCGGCATTTTGGCTTCGATCCCGGCCAGCATGTCCTTCATGGCGTTGCGCTGCAAGCCGTCCTGCGAGCCGCAGAGATCGCAGGGAATGATTGGAAACTGCATGGCAGCGGCGAATTTGGCGAGATCGTCTTCCGCCGCATAGGCCAGCGGCCGCAGCACAAACAGATCGCCCTCATCGTTCAACAGCTTGGCCGGCATGGCCGCCAACCGTCCACCATGGAAAAAATTCATGAAGAAGGTTTCAAGAATGTCTTCGCGGTGATGGCCGAGCACCAGCGCATCACAGCCTTCTTCACGGGCGATGCGGTAGAGATTACCGCGCCGCAGCCGCGAGCAGAGCGAACAATAGGTGCCGCCCGCCGGGACCTTTTCCTTGACGATGGAATAAGTGTCTCGATATTCGATGCGATGCGGCATGCCGATGGATTTCAGATAATCCGGCAGGACATGCTTGGGAAAATTCGGTTGCCCCTGATCGAGATTGCAGGCGATCAATTCAACAGGCAACAGGCCACGCCATTTCAGGTCCATCAGCAGCGCCAGCAGACCATAGCTGTCCTTGCCGCCGGAAAGCCCGATAAGCCACCGCTTCTGGCCGTTCAACATGCCGAAGTCGTCGATAGCCTGGCGCACTTGGCGCAGCAATCGCTTGCGCAGCTTGTTGAAGGAGACCGATTGCGGTGCGTCATTAAACAGGGGATGGCGGACGCTCTCCTGCCCATCCTCTACTTCATCTAATCCGGCGCGGTCCGCCCCGTCTCCCGCAAAAGCAAGATTCATGTGAGGATGCGGCCCTGTCCGCTGATTTGCTTAAACCAAGAATTGATGCTGAAGCATCTCGTCCTTGAAAAAATACTGACTGCCGCCACTGCCAATCGGACGGATCTTCCCTTACTGGCGCATCAGCTCAGCAAATTCAACCTCGCGGGCCATCATCAGCCGGTCACGCGCCCGCAGGATCGCATCCGAATGACCGGGATGACACATGACAACCGCATCGCGCGGCGCATGGCTGCGAAAATAGCGAAGCGCATCGGCAAAGCCGTTCGGCTTGCCGCGCTCGTAAAAACCGGTCAGCGGTCCCTTGATCGTATAGCCCGCCGCCTGCATTTCCGTGTTGAAACCGCGGGCCATGCGCTGCACAAGGCTGATCTTGGCACGCTGGGCAAGGCTGGTCGCCAGCCGTGCATCCGGCTCACCACGCAGCCAAGGGCTATTGCCACGCGGGCTGATCAGCAGATCGCGGCGCGCCACCAGCCACTCCCGCACGACGGGCAGAAAATGAATGTGTTGGTGTCCATCGATATAATCAGGCACGCGGCCAATCACATCGATAAAAGCATTGAGCTGCGCATCCAACTCGCGTTGCAGCTTGCCTTTGTCGACACCGCCCATAAAGGACTGGGTCAGCCGACGGCGGAAAGAGCACATGGGCTGTACGCCGCTCAAAGGCAGGAAATTGGTCAGCGTCAGGTGCAGGCCGATGGCGCCGCCACATCTGTCGATCACTGGCAGCAACAGAGATGCCTCGTCGCGCCAATCGGCAAACACGGTCATGCAGCCGGTGCCACGTACCTTGCCTTCGCTAAGCAGCGTCCTGATCGCCTGATTGACGCCCGGCGACAGGCCATAGCCATCGGCCACGATGCATAGCGGCGCCGCATTGATTTTCATATCCGAGATCACGTTCAAGACTTGTCCCACTCCTGCAGGCCTTTTGCCCGCTATATCATAGTCACGGCATGAATGCGCGCCGAACTTTATGCCTATCGACCCTGCATTCTTCCGGATCGCTTCTCACGGAAAAGCCAAAGCCATTCTCACATCAATTTCCAAAAACCGACCAGCCGGTCCGGGTTGCCAGCAGTTCGAGCGCTTCCGATCCAAGCGCCGAATTGCCGACTTTATTCAATCCCGGAGACCACACTGCAATAGAGGCCTTGCCCGGCGCTATCGCCAGGATGCCACCGCCCACGCCGCTCTTGCCGGGCAGGCCGACATTATAGGCGAAATCCCCGGAGCCATCATAATGGCCGCAGGTCAGCATCAAGGCGTTGATGCGCCGCGCCCGCTTCGGCGAGACCACGGAAAAGCCACTAAGCGGATTTGTACCCCGGTTGGCAAGATACAGACCCGCATGGGAGAGTTGCACACAGCTCATCGCCAGCGCGCATTGATGGAAATAAACGCCCAGCACCATTTCCACCGCATGATCGAGATTGCCGAAGCCGCGCATGAAATTGGCCAGCGCGAAATTGCGATAGCCGGTCGTCTGCTCGGACTGCGCCACCTTCCGGTCGATGGTAATGCCGTCGTCATCGGCCAGGAACTGCATGAAGCGCAGAAACTCACCGATGGCTTCGCGTGGCTTATGTCCGGCCAGCACCATATCCGTCACAACGATTGCGCCTGCATTGATGAAGGGGTTGCGCGGAATGCCATGCTCATGCTCCAGCTGAACGATGGAGTTGAAGGACGAACCGGAGGGCTCGCGCCCGACCCGCTTCCACACGCCCTCACCCGTTTTTCCAAGCGCCAGCGTCAGCATGAACACCTTGGAAATGCTCTGGATGGAAAATGGCACCGCTGCATCGCCTGCGGTGAAGGTCTGGCCGTCGACGGTGGTGATAGCAATGCCGAATTGCTTCGGGTCGATCGTTGCAAGTTCGGGAATATAGTCGGCGACCTTGCCCTCCCCAAGCCGGGGCTGCATCTCACCGACAATGTCGTCAACAATTGCCTGCAAATCCATCTGGGTTCCCCATGCCAGGCTGTTGCTCATCCCGGCAGATGCATGACAGTCCGGTTTTTCGTGCAGAAGCCGACAGGCATCATTATCGAATTTTGCTGCGCTGCAAACAGAAAAAGCCGCCCGTAAAGGCGGCTTTCTCGAATTTCAGATCGAAATCAACGCGAGTAGAATTCGACGACCAGCTGCGGTTCCATGATGACGGCGTAAGGAACGTCCGACAGGCCGGGAACGCGAACGAAGGTCGCAACCATCTTGTTGTGATCAACTTCGATGTAATCGGGAACGTCACGTTCAGCGAGCTGCGTGGCTTCAAGAACGATGGCCAGCTGCTTGGACTTCTGACGCACTTCAATAACGTCACCAGCCTTGCAGCGGTAGGAACCGATATTGACCTTGACGCCATTGACCGAAACGTGGCCGTGGTTGACGAACTGGCGAGCAGCAAACACCGTCGGCACGAACTTGGCGCGGTAGACGATGGCGTCCAGACGCGATTCCAGGAGGCCGATCAGGTTCTCGGAAGTATCGCCCTTACGACGGTTGGCTTCGTCGTAGGTGGCGCGGAACTGCTTTTCACGCAGGTCGCCGTAGTAGCCCTTCAGCTTCTGCTTGGCGCGCAGCTGCACACCGAAGTCGGAAAGCTTGCCCTTGCGGCGCTGACCGTGCTGGCCGGGGCCATATTCGCGACGGTTGACCGGTGACTTCGGACGGCCCCAGATATTTTCGCCCATGCGGCGATCGATTTTGTACTTGGAAGATGCGCGCTTGCTCATCGTATTTCCTCTTGTTGTTATCGGACCCGTAAAGATCCGGTTTTGGGAAACACGCCCTCCTCTGGATCGCCTTTCGGCTTTCCTGACAGGCGGCTCACACCTAAAAAAGCGGAGCCTCCACGGGACATGTCGTAAAAACACCGGGCGTTTCCACCCGGCGTTGGACGGGTCTCTACGCAGAGCCGTCACAAATGTCAAGCACTGGCCTTGAACTCGTGGCAGGCCCGCCTCATTTACCGTTGTATCAGCAGTTCCGGGCCCCTCTGACGCGAGTGCCGGATACCCGTGATGTCGGAACTGCAACAAAAACCCTCCGGCAAAGGAAACCCTCGATGGATTTTCTTTGGGTCGATTTTATGGGCAAGCCAACATGGATGTGGCTTTTCTTCCTTGCAATCGTTCTATTTCTTCTGGTTCTCGACCTTGGTGTTCTGCATAAGAACAGCAAGGAGATCGGCATGGCCGAAAGCTTTGCTTTCTCGGCCTTCTACATCACTCTGGGCGTCCTGTTCGGCGGCTGGATATGGTGGCAGTCGGGTCCGCAGGCCGGACTTGAATATCTGACGGGCTTTGTGATCGAAAAAAGCCTGGCGATGGACAATATCTTTGTCATCGCCATGATCTTCGGCTATTTCGCCATCCCTCGCGCCTATCAGCACCGGGTGCTGCTTTACGGTATTCTCGGCGTGATCGTGCTGCGCGGCATCATGATTGCGGCCGGCGCGGCCATTGTCGAAAGCTATCACTGGGTTCTGTATTTCTTTGCGGCCTTCCTGGTGTTTACCGGCGTCAAAATGCTGCTATCGGCCGACAGCGAATATGATGTCGCCAACAACCCTGCCCTGAAGCTGGCGCGGCGCTACCTGCCCGTCACCGACAAGCTGGAAGGCGACAGTTTCGTGGTGCGGAAGCAGGACGAGGCCACAGGCAAGCTGAAAACCTATATTACGCCGCTGCTTCTGGCGCTGATCATGGTGGAATTCGTCGACTTGGTGTTTGCGGTCGATTCGATCCCGGCGATTTTTGCGATCACCACTGATCCCTATATCGTCTACACCTCGAATATCTTCGCCATCCTCGGCCTGCGCGCCCTGTATTTCGCGCTATCCGCCCTTATCCACCGCTTCGCTTACCTGAAATATGCGCTGTCGGTCGTTCTGATCTTCATCGGCTCGAAGATCTTTCTTGCCGACATGCTGGGTATCGCCAAGATCCCGCCGCTACTGTCGCTAACCATCACGCTGGCAATCCTGGCAGCTGGTATTGTCGGATCTCTGTGGGCGACCCGCAAGGACGAGAAGAAGGATGTTATCGAAGGGTAACCTTCTCTCCAGCCAACAGCCAATATAAAACAAGGGGCGGCTTCATGGGGCCGCCCCTTTTCTGTGTCCGACGTGACCTTATCTATGCAGGCTTGACGCAGAGCCGATCCACCATGGACGCAACTTTCGGGGCAAGCTGACTGGAAGCGCTCACCTCAAGCGGTCGCCCTGCCCGTCTTTCGCGCGTCACCCATTCCGTCAGGGTTTCGGCGTAGGTGTGATCGACATAATGCAGACCCGCAGGCGTAATCAGCACTTTCTTTCCGTCAGGAAGCGATTCCAGTGTGGCCAGCAATGCTGGAACGTCCCGGCAGGTCCCGACGCCATTCAGCTTCAACTGGATCGAATCATCATTCTCATGATGGTCGATATGCAGTTTACGGCGCAGGAACGGACTGATTTCCATGATAGAGAGAAACAGGCCGACCGCCACGCCCACCAGAAGATCCTGGATGACGACAAGACTGACCGTCGTGGCCCAAACAGCGACCGGCACCCAGCCGTGGTGATCGAACAGGTGACGCACATGCTGCAAGCTCACCAGTCGCCAGCCGGTTACCAAAAGCACTGCCGCCAGAGCGGTCAAAGGCACGACGCCCAGCAATTGCGGCAGAAGCGCCACCAGAGCCAGAATCCAGACACCATGGAAAATAGTAGAGCGGCGCGTTGCAGCCCCTGCCTGGATATTGGCAGAGGAGCGAACGATAACGCCGGTTACCGGCAGAGCACCCAGCAGACCGCACAGGCTGTTGCCGACACCCTGAGCCACCAGTTCCTTGTTGAATCGCGTGCGCTCGCCATCATGCATCCTGTCGACGGCGGCAGCCGATAGCAGGGTTTCGGCGCTGGCAATCACTGCGATGATCAGCACGGTGGCGATCACCCCCGGCTGGGCAAGCCCTGCAAAGCTTTCCATCGTCGGCAGGCGAATGCCTTCCAGCAGGGTGGCCGGAACCTGAACCCGGGCAATCGGCAGGTCGAGGCCGACCGTCAGCAAGGTTCCGGCGGCTACACCGATCAATGCCCCCGGCACCAGCCGCAACCGGGCTGGCCGCAATTTCTCCCAGCCAACCATGGCCAGCAAAGAGATCAGGCCGATCATGAGCGCCATGCTGTGATTGCTCATGCCGCCGCTGATCACCTTGCCGATGGTCTCATCCATGGCGGCAACATTTTCAACGCCACCGGCGGCGGGCTTGGCATCCATCAAGACATGGATCTGACCTAGCACGATCAGGATACCGATTCCCGCCAGCATGCCATGCACGACGGCAGGCGAAATGGCGCGAAACCAGGAGCCGAGCTTGAGATAGCCGGCCAGGACCTGCAAAAATCCTGCGACGATCAGCACCGGCCCCAGAAGAACAAGTCCGTATTCCTCGACGAAGCCGAAGACGATCACCGCAAGGCCGGCCGCCGGGCCTGAGACCTGCAAGGGGGAACCGGCGATGACGCCGATAACAATGCCGCCGACAATGCCGGAGACGAGGCCCATCGCCACCGGCACGCCGGACGCGATGGCAATGCCGAGGCACAGCGGAATGGCGACGAGAAAGACGACAATGGACGAGGCAATGTCCCGTGTCAGAGCTGAACTGGTTTTTTCCATCGCCTCACTCCGCCGCCACCGCTACGAAAGGATCGGCCATGATATGCGGCGTGGCACGCCCGGAAACCGCCACCGGCAGCGGCTTTTCACCTTCGATCACCAGGAAGCGTTTCTCCGCGCCATCGTAGACCTGCACCTCCCCGGTCTCGATGTCGAAGAACCAGCCATGCAGGTTAATGTCATTGGTGGCGAGTTTGGCGGCGACCGAGGGGTGGGTCTTCAGGTGATCGAGTTGAATGACCACATTTTCCATCGCCACGGCCCGCACCTTGTCCTTGTGCGGCAGATCGTCAGGATAGGCCTCGCAGACGATGGAATAAGCGGCCTGGCTATGGCGCAACCAGGCGGCCACATTGGGCATTGGCGCCAGCAGTTCGTGATTGCACAGACCCTTCATGGCACCGCAATCGGAATGGCCGCACACAACGATGTCGCGCACCCCAAGCGCCACGACAGCATATTCGATGGCCGAGGAAACACCGCCATTCATGGTCGAGAACGGTGGAACGATATTGCCCGCGTTGCGGCATACGAACAATTCGCCAGGGCCGGACTGGGTAATCACTTCCGGCATGACCCGGCTGTCGGCGCAGGAAATCATCAAGGCCTGAGGCTGCTGCCCTTCCCGGGCCAGTTTGCGATAGAGACCCGAATGGGTCGGAAATACTTCTTCCCGAAAATTCGAAACGCGCTTCAAAAAATCACTCATTGCAAAAGTCCTCCTGATAAATAGCTGGCTAGATATTGAAGCCGGGATGCATTGCATCCGTGTCGTGAGCTACGCGGATTTGAAACAGCAATCCGGCTGGTTATCGTGCAGGGCTGGACCAAACCGATCCCTTTAACTATTCCCTACCCACACAACCAAGAGTAATTCATTTCGAGGACGAAAATGTGATTTCTGTTGCTACGCAGCAAAAACATCAATCACTTTTCCGTTATTATTTCAAAATCTCGTTTATCGATCGGTAAAAATTCCAGAAATTTTACATATGAATTACAACGATTTGAATGCTAAACTTGATGAATGTCATTGCGATTTAAAATATTGAAATTTTCAAATTCTGTTCAATTCCACGAGTCCTTATCAAAGCACAGCTATTTTTCCGCGCCGCAATATTAAATCAAAATACTCTCTTAGGATGCATAGAGAAAAGCAAATATCATGGCACTCTCTTAGTCTTGCGCGACAATAAAGAGACGGATGTCACGTCACGGACCCGCACGTCGACAGGGTCATTTCCGACAGTGTTTGCTTGAGTATTGGCCGTTGCCAATGCTGAAAGATAAAAATGCGAAGACATTACAAATGGGTTGAGCAAACCCGCGTCTTGTGAAACGCTTACATTTACAGGATCTTTTTTGCGTCAAGAATGTCGCAAAATGAATACTGTGAAATTGCAGGTGCCGCAGGTCGGCATCGCATATCCTGCGGATAGGCAAAGCCCGACCCCGCCCCAAACCGTGGCCACCAACCAAAGCCACAAACCGTGATGGACCGCCCGCATGCCCGATACAATTCTCGACCGTTTCCTGCGCTATGTCGTCATCGACACACAATCAGACCCCGAATCAACCAGCCAGCCCTCCACGGAAAAACAGAAAAACCTCGGCCATGTACTGGTGAGCGAATTGCTGGCCATGGGCCTGTCCGATGCGCATCTGGATGAGCACGGCAATGTCTATGCGACCATTCCCGCCAATGTCGACAAGCCGGTTCCGGTGATCTGCTTCTGCTCGCATATGGATACGGCACCGGATTTCACCGGCACGAATGTGAAGCCGCAGCTGCTGAAAAACTATCAGGGCGGAGATATCGTTCTGTCCGGCGACGCCAATCAGATCATCCGGGTCAGCGACAATCCGCAACTCACCACGCAAATCGGCCATGACATTGTCACCACCGACGGCACCACGCTGCTGGGTGCCGACGACAAGGCCGGTATTGCCGAAATCATGACGGCGGCGCAGTTCATCATCGACAATCCGCATATCCGGCATGGCGCCATCAAGATCCTCTTCACCACCGACGAAGAGATTGGCCGTGGGGCCGACAAGGTGGATCTGAAAAAACTGGGCGCAGCCTTTGGCTACACCATGGATGGCAGCACGGTCGGCGAGATCGAGAACGAGACATTTTCGGCGGACGGCGTGGATATCACCATTACCGGCGTTGCCATCCATCCCGGCACGGCCAAGGGCCGGATGGAAAACGCCATCAAGATCGCCAGCGCCATCATTGCCCGCCTGCCGAAGGACCAGACCCCCGAAACCACCGAGGGCCGCCAGGGCTTCATTCACCCCACCGACATCAGCGGCTCCATGGATGAAGCTCATCTGAAATTCATCATCCGCGATTTTGTGGATGAAGGCTTAGCTCAGAAAGAAGCGCTACTGGAAGAGATTACCCGCGATGTGATGCGCGACTACCCCGGATCGACCTACACATTCGAGGTCAAGCAGCAGTATCGCAATATGAAAGTGGTGCTAGACCAAGTTCCGATGGTGATGGACAATCTTGAGGAAGCGGTGCGCCGCGTTGGCCTCACCCCCGTGCTGCATAGCATTCGCGGCGGAACCGATGGCTCGCGCCTGTCCTTCATGGGTCTACCCTGCCCCAATATCTATACTGGTGGTCACGCCTATCACTCGCCACTTGAGTGGATAAGCGTTCAGGACATGGAAGTCGCAGTGAAAACCATTGTGGAACTGACAAAGGTCTGGGAAGAGCGGGCAGACTGACGCGCTATCGCGTCGTGCCGAAAACCGGTTTCCAGAGTACACGACGCAGACGCTTCCATCCGAGGCTACCCCCTCTGCCTTGCCAGGCATCTCCCCCTCAAGGGGGGGAGATCGATATGTGGAAACCATTCAACCGATCGAAACCTTTTCGTTTTCGACATCGTATGAGGTTCAATGACGTATACGTTGCTGACCTCTTGTCGATCTCCCCCCTTGAGGGGGAGGTGTCCGGCAGGACAGAGGGGGGGTAAACGGCACATTAAAACGTTTGCGTCGTTTACTCGAAATCGGTCTCCACTTTTCGGTACGATGCTGGATCAAACCAGATTGCGGCCCCGCATCCATGCTTCAAGCGCCGGTGTCCAGAGCACCGGCGGGTTTGGCGTTTTCGCCATGCTCCCCTCGCCCATGGCAAAGCCGTGACCGCCCTGCTCAAGTTCGACCAGATCGGCGGAAACACCGGCTTTGCGGCAAGCCGCCTGCATCAGTCGGGAGTGTTCAATATTGGCAACCGGATCGTCCTTGGCATGGGCCAGAAAGACCGGCGGGCAAGTGGAACTGACATGCGTTTCCACCGACCAGGCAGCAACATCGGCATCGCTTGGATGTTTGCCGACCATCTCGACCCGGGTCCAGGTATGGTTATAGGGAGCCTTCAAGGTGATGACCGGATAGGCCAGCAGGGTGAAATCCGGCCTTGCCGATAGCGTATCGGCAGCATCCACCGGCGAGTAGACCGGCTCGGCAAACCGGGTCGATAGCATGCCCATCAAATGCCCACCGGCGGAAAATCCCATGCTGCCAATTTTCTGAGGGTCGAGGCCAAGCGCATCACCCTGCGCCCGGATCAGCCGCAAGGCACGCTGGGCATCCTGCAATGGCGCACGCGGGCCGACAAACCAGCCTTCGCCCGGAAGACGGTAGGTGAGAATGAAAGCGGTAACGCCACGGGCGGCCAGCCATTGCGCAGCGGCCTCGCCCTCCTTGCGTTCCTCAACGAAATGATAGCCGCCGCCGGGTGCAATCAGTACGGCTGTACCATTAGGGGTTTGCGGACGGACCATCCGCAGGGTTGGCGTGGCGATCCGCAGCAATGCCGCCTTGTGAATGGTCCGCCTGCCAAGCCGAGGACCGCCACCGCCCGGAGCCCGGCCCGGCCAAAGCGGCACCTCACCGGGCGCCAGGGATGCGGCTTGCCCTGATGTCACGAGACCCAGGAAACTGAAAGAAGCAAGGCTCAGGACATGCCTGCGTCGGAGGGCTAAGGGACACTTGGTCATCAGCCATCATGGGCAGCCATTGCGGCACAACTTGGCCAGTCAGCAAGGCTCCAGGTTCAAAACCGTGGCATAAGCTCTATTCCGCAGCAGTGCGGCTATCCGGCATATCGGCCGCATTCGGATCACCCGGCTTGGTTTCTGATTCCAGATCGGGGAAGGCAACGATGCGCTTTCCGGAGAAGTCCGTATGCACCACGACCATGCCCTGCTCCTCGAAATAGCCAAGCAACCGACGGGCACGGCGGGCGGAATGCGTGCCATAGGCTCGGGCGATCCGCAAATCGGACGGGCAAGGCTCGGACCGGATGGCTGCCTTGGCAATCAGCAGGAAAACGCCCTGCAAGTCATCTGAAACCCGCGTTGATAAAGATAGCGCCTCCTGCCAGCGATCAGAGGATGCGGTTTCTTCATCGACATCAGCCCGTGCCACGGCGACACGGCGACGAAATTCACCCATCGCCATCGGTGGGCCGCCGACGCGGCGCATGCGGGCTCGAACCAGGAATTCCTGATAGAGAACGGAATCGGTGCGATAGGCAGCCTGTGGATCGTCGAGAATTTCTGCCAGCACCGCCGCCATCCGCTCCTCGCGTTCCTCGGCGGTGATTTCCGGCTGTGAGGATCTTTGTGGGGTGACATCCTCGACGCTCACCGGCGTTGCACGGGCCAGTTCGGCCAGAATATCGGTGGTCGGACGCGGGGCTGGCGGCGCACGGCGAACGAGCGGGCGGGTAAATTCTTCAGGATCCGGCGTGAAGATCAGATCTTCCACATCCTGCGGCGCATCGGGCAAGGGCATCAGCTTCGGACTGGAGGAGCGCGCCGATGTCTCCACATCACCGATGACGATCGGCAAGGGACGGCGTGACAGCGCCGGGCCAAGCGCGACGAAATTACCGCGCTTCAGGTCGCGGAACATTTCCGCCTGGCGGCGATCCATACCGAGAAGATCGGCGGCACGCGCCATATCGATATCGAGAAAGGTACGACCCATCAGAAAGTTGGAGGCTTCAGCCGCGACATTCTTGGCAAGCTTTGCCAGACGCTGCGTAGCGATCACACCGGCCAGGCCACGCTTTCGGCCACGGCACATCAGATTGGTCATCGCGCCCAGCGACAGTTTGCGGGCGTCTTCGGAGACATCGCCGCCAACCGAGGGTGCAAACATCTGCGCCTCGTCGACCACGACCAGCACCGGATACCAATACTCGCGCTCGGCATCGAACAAGCCGTTCAGGAACACACCGGCTGCGCGCATCTGCTGCTCGATATCCAACCCTTCCAGCGTCAGTACGCAGGAAACGCGGTGCTGGCGGATGCGGTTGGCAATCCCGATCAATTCGGCGTCACTGCGCTCCCCGTCTACGACCAGATGGCCGTATTTTTCCGAGAGCGTCACGAAATCCCCTTCGGGATCGATGATGACCTGCTGCACCCACTGGGCGGATTGTTCAAGCAGACGCCGCAGAAGATGCGATTTGCCGGAGCCGGAATTGCCCTGAACAAGAAGACGGGTTGCCAACAGCTCCTCGATATCGAGCCTGGCAGGTTGGCCACCCGCCACTGTTCCCATATCGATCCCGACCTGCACCTTTATAAACCCTCATGATGGAATGGTGGCGCATTCCTGGACCAGGAAGCAGCCACGTTGTTCAATCCGTGTTTCCTAACAGAAAGTAAAAGAAGATGCCTGTGTCTTCTCGTTGAAACCCACAGGCAATCGCGGATGAAATCAATCTGGATCGTCTGCCAGGACCGGCGAGACCAGCAGCTTGTCGATGCGCCGGCCATCCAGGTCGACGACTTCGAATTTCCAGCCATTCTTGACGAAGCTTTCGCCCAGCGCCGGAATGCGTTTCAACTCATCCAGCACATAGCCAGCGACGGTGGTGAAATCCGGATCGTCATCCACAGGCACACGGATATGCTCGATAAACTCGTCGATCGGTGTCCAGCCGGCCACCAGATAGGAACCGTCCTCACGCATCAGCAGGGCAGGCTCTTCCTCGCCCTCTTCCTGATAGGCACCGGTTATCGCCTCCAGAATATCGCCTGACGTGATAATGCCTTCGAAATGGCCGTATTCGTCATAGACCAGCACCATGTGCAGGACCGTCTTGCGGATTGACTGGATGATGTCGATGGCGCCGGCCAGATCGGATACGATCGGCACGTCGCTGATAATCGAGCGGATATCGACGGTGCCGCCATTGGCCAAGGCATCGTAAAAGTTTTTCACCAGCATGACCCCGACGATTTCGTCGGAATTGCCGTTGCGCACCGGCAACCGGGAATGCTGGCTTTTGCGCAATGTCTCGCGAATTTCTTCGATCGTGTCATCGACGCTGATCAGTTCGACATCGCGGCGCGGTGTCATCAGGCCACGGGCCGTGCGATCCGCCAGACGCATGACGCCGGAAATCATCTGTGATTCTTCCGATTCGATGACGCCGGCACTTTGTGCTTCGGCCAGAACCGTCTTGATTTCCTCATCGGTTACCGTGCCTGAGGATGCGCCCTTCTGGCCGAGCAGCGACAGCACAGCCCGCCCCGAGCCATCCAGCAGCCAGACCAGCGGCAGCGAGACCTTGGACAGGATCAGCATGGCGCCCGCCATGCGTGAGGCGATCAATTCGGGATTGCGCAACGCGATCTGCTTGGGCACCAATTCACCGACGATCAGCGACAGATAGGTGATGCCAACCACGACGCAGCCGACGCCAAGCGTACTGGCAAGTGCCTCAGACATCCCTTGCAGCAGGAGCCACTGGGTCAATCGAGCACCGAGAGTAGCCCCTGAAAACGCGCCGGATAGAACGCCGACAAGGGTAATACCGATCTGCACGGTCGACAAAAATCGGCCAGGATTTTCGGCCAACCGGATGGCGACGGCAGAACCGCGATGGCCGGCTTCGGCCAGAACTCTCAGACGCGCCGGACGGGCGGAGACGACCGCCAGTTCGGACATTGCCAATACGCCGTTCAAGATGGTGAGCAGGACAACAATGACGATTTCGGCAAACAAGCTGTTTCAAATCTCTTAGGAGCCGCATGGATGGCGGCGGGATAAAATCTGTAGCACAAGTCGCCGCCGCATTCCAAATGGCTCGCAACAATTTCAATGGATGGAACGTGGTTGTGAATATGCGGCCGCAAGTTTTGCTGAAAAAGCCAGATCACGCGAGAAGACAGAGCATATCGAGGCCTGAAAATGTTGACCCCTCAAGGGTTTGAGGGATTTTGTGCCATCAAAAGCCAATCTCCGCAGACATTCATAGCGGGTTTGCGTGCACAACTGACATTTATCAAGAAAAACAACCGCCGGGCGACCCCCGTAAAGACCATATTGACCAAGACTGCTTGAAAAACGATCAAGCATTTTTGGTATTTTTCCCCACCATGCCACGGCGCTTTCCGTATTATTGTAGGGCTGTTTATTTTCCAGATAATGGTGTTCTTCAAGCAGGCCAGATTTTATCGAATCCACAACAACACGTTGAATGTTCGGTAGTTTTTATCTGGAGCATTAAAATCCACTTCCGACCAATTCTACTTTAGCGACTTGGTCGCGGCATCACATTTCGGGTGAAGCGAAATAACAAAAAAAGATAGTTTGAAATCTTTAGATAGTTGACCCCCGCATGGCGTCCTATAAATATCGCCTCAATACAGGACGGGTACGGTTTAAAGTGTATCCACTTCTAAAATGATGAAACAACCTTGAATATCTACTGTTTTTACGAACACCTATAGCCCTTTGGGCGAGAAAGGTCTCGGAATGGCATTTTCCATTCGCGTTGATAAACTCATCCAGGCTCCGATCAGTCGCGTCTATAAAGCGTTTCTTGACGAGCAGGCTGTCGTGCAATGGATGCAAAGGAAGGACTTTACCTGCCAGCCGCTTCATTTCGATGCACGTGAGGGTGGCAGTTACAAGATTCGTTTTAGCAGCACCGCGTCAGATTTAAGCTACGTGATGATCGCCGAATTCGACGAATTGGTCCTCAACGAGCGCATCCGCTACACGGAAAGAATGGACGATCCGTTCTGGACTGCGCGAGTCGAGACCATCATCCAGCTGAAACCGGCTACAATCGGAACCGACCTGACAATCACCCAGTCCGGCATCCCGGACACGGTATCGCAAGAAGGCGTAAAACAGGCTTGGGACGAATGTCTGGGGCAGCTTGCCAGCCTGGTCGAACGGCTGGCTGAGAGCCTGCAAGCGCGAACGCGCTAGAGTCTTCCAGGCTCAGATTGAACCACAGTACACGCCGCAAAGGTTTTGATCCGGGTTCACCCCCTCTGTCCTGCCGGACAGAGGGGGGTAAGCGGCACATAAAAACCTTTGCGTCGTGTACTGTGATATTAAAAAAGCAGGATCTAAAATATTCATCTGGCCACTGGCAGTGACAAATGTCAGGCTGCCGCGACACGCAGGCCAAAACCCTGCATCAGCCGGTGGGTGGAAAAGACCGGTTGGCCGGAGGTAAAGACCGCGAAATCGTAGTCGTCCGAATGCGCACCCTCGTCCACATCAGGCACCAGACGCCGCGCCTGGCGGGCGATGGCTTCCGCAGGATCAAGCCAATCTACCGGCCAGGGAGCCAGCTTGCGGAAGACATTGGCAAGAAACGGATAATGGGTACAGGCGAGCACGACGATATCGGTCTTCGCGCCTTGTTTTTCGATGAAGCAGGGCGCGATCTCAGCATTCAGCGCCGCGTCTTCTACCGGCTCACCGCGAATATAGGCTTCAGCCAGCCGGGCCAGATGTTGAGAGCCAACGAGGTTGACCTCGCACTGGCTGGCAAAGGACTGGATCAGATCGCGGGTATAGGCGCGCTTGACGGTGCCGGGCGTGGCCAGCACGGAAATCAGCCCGGAACGGCTGCGCTCTGCGGCTGGCTTAATGGCGGGCACCGTGCCAATGAAGCGCATGCCGGGAAAGGCTTCGCGCAACGCGGCACCGGCCAGCGTGAAGGCCGTATTACAGGCAACGATCACCGCCTCGGGATCATATTGCGCCAGAAGCGATGCAAACAAGGAGACGATCCGCGTTTTGAGCGGCTCCTCCTCCCAATTGCCATAGGGAAAACCAGCATCGTCGGCGATATAGATAAAGCCGCGCTCCGGCATCAGCACCCGCGCTTCACGCAGGACGGTCAAGCCGCCAATACCGGAATCAAAGACCAGGATCGGTTTTAGTTTAGTCCTGGTCTCGTTCATGCCCGCTACCATCCGCTTCGTCCCTCTCAATGCCATCCACTGCGTCGCCCTCCAAAGGCGCTCCAGCGCCGCGCGGATTGCGGCGGGAGAAGCGGTCGAGTGACGAGACCACGCCACGCATGACATTGATTTCTGGCGAGGTGAAACCACGTCGCGTCAGCACGGCGCGCAGATTGTCGATCATTCGTGCCTTTTTGTGGATTGGGCGGAAATATCCCCTGGCATCGAGCGCATCCTCCATATGCTCGAACAGACCGATGACCTCCTCCTTGCTGGCAGGCAATTGGTCGACCCCCTGAAACGGCGTCTGGGTAACGTCCTCCATGGTGGATTTCATCCACTCATAAGACATCAGCAGCACGGCCTGAGCGATGTTCAGCGACGCGAAAGCGGGATTGACCGGAAACGTGACGATTTCATCGGCCAGAGCCACATCCTCATTCTTCAGACCGGATTTTTCACGTCCGAAAAGAATTCCGGTTTTTTCACCGGCCAGAAACCGGGTTCGCAAGGTTGCGGCCGCGGTCACCGGCGAGGCCACGGGTTTGAAATTGTCCCGTTGGCGCGCCGTGGTCGCATAGACGAAATTCAGATCGGCCAGTGCTTCTTCCAGCGTATCGTAAAGCTTGGCGCCATCGATGACATGATCGGCCTTGGATGCGGCGGACCGGGCTTTTTCCGAGGGCCAGCCGTCACGCGGATTGACCAGACGCAGCTCCGCCAGCCCGAAATTCGCCATGGCACGGGCCACCATGCCGATATTCTCACCCAATTGCGGTTCCACCAGAATAATCGCCGGTCCCTCGGCGATAAGCTCACGCTCGCTGTTCGTGCCTGCCATAGCGCCTTTCCTGCAATAATTCACTTAACCCTGCAAATTTACGCCTGCATGGGCATAAACAGCCCAAAATGCAAGAGGCGGAGGGCAACGCACGCTCAAGCTAAAATGAAGTCCACACGCGGCTTCCTGTTTGCCTTGGCTTGCGAGAATGCTATAGGCAACTCCGGTCATATGGACAGAGACGCGGTCGAATTGAAGCCGCCCTATCGATGAGGAAGACTTATGCAAAAGATCAAGGTTGCCAACCCGGTCGTCGATCTCGACGGCGATGAAATGCCCCGTATCATCTGGCAGTTCATCAAGGAAAAGCTGATCCTTCCCTATCTCGATCTCGAGATTGAATACTACGACCTCTCGGTAGAAAACCGCGATGCAACCAATGACCAGGTAACGATCGATTCCGCCCACGCCATCAAGAAGCACGGCGTCGGCATCAAATGCGCCACCATCACGCCCGACGAAGCCCGCGTGAAGGAATTCAACCTGAAGGAAATGTGGAAAAGCCCGAACGGCACGATCCGCAACATCCTCGGCGGCGTTATTTTCCGCGAGCCAATCATCTGCAAGAACGTGCCGCGCCTCGTTCCCGGCTGGACCCAGCCGATCGTTGTCGGCCGTCATGCCTTCGGCGACCAGTATAAGGCAACCGATTTCAAATTCCCCGGCAAGGGCAAGCTGACCATCAAGTTCGTCGGCGAAGACGGCCAGGTCATCGAGAAGGACGTGTTCGATGCACCGTCCGCCGGTGTGGCCATGGCCATGTACAACCTGGATGATTCGATCCGCGATTTTGCCCGCGCTTCGATGAACTACGGCCTGATGCGCAAATGGCCCGTGTACCTGTCCACCAAGAACACCATTTTGAAGGCCTATGACGGTCGCTTCAAGGATATTTTCGAGGAAGTCTACCAGGCCGAATTCAAGGCTCAGTTCGACGCCGCCGGCATTACCTACGAGCATCGCCTGATCGACGACATGGTTGCCTCCGCGCTGAAATGGTCCGGCGGCTATATCTGGGCCTGCAAGAACTATGACGGCGACGTCCAGTCGGATACGGTTGCCCAGGGCTTCGGCTCGCTCGGTCTGATGACCTCGGTTCTGCTGTCGCCGGATGGCCGCACGGTGGAAGCCGAAGCCGCCCACGGCACCGTGACCCGTCACTATCGCCAGCATCAGAAGGGCCAGGAAACCTCGACCAATTCCATCGCCTCGATCTTTGCCTGGACACGTGGCCTCGCGCACCGCGCCAAGCTGGATGACAATGCAGAACTGGCCAAGTTCGCCCTCACCCTTGAAAAGGTTTGCGTGGACACGGTTGAAGCCGGCTACATGACCAAGGATCTGGCGCTCTTGATCGGTCCCGACCAGCCGTGGCTGTCGACCACCGCCTTCCTCGACAAGGTGGATGAAAACCTTCGGGCTGCAATGGCTGCCTGAGCCATCTCACGTTTTGCAAAACCCGGCCATCGCGCCGGGTTTTCGCGTTATTGGGAGAGCCACTGAAAATGGCCGTCCGTCTGCTGCATAATTCCATAAATCGGAGTCGCTTTAAGGATAAAATTATGCAGCGGATTTAAAGTGTTACAGGGCCGTGCGTTTTATAAAGCGCACGGCCCTGTAATGTCAGGCGATGCCTGCGCATCGCCAAACCTTCGTATTCTATGCATTTTTGGGGAAGAGAACACCATGACCGAGCAAGTCGTTTTATACACCAATCCCATGTCCAGAGGGCGCATCGTTCGCTGGATGCTGGAGGAGATCGGCCAACCCTATCAGACCGAATTCGTCGCCTATGGTCCCGCGATGAAGGCGGCGGATTATACTGCCATCAACCCGCTGGGCAAAGTCCCGGCTATCCGCCACGGCAAAACTGTTGTGACAGAAACGCCCGCCATTCTCGCCTATCTGGCCGATGCCGTTCCTGAGGCGGGCCTTGCTCCTGCCCTTGACAAGCGCGGCAGCTATTATCGCTGGCTGTTCTTCACCGCCGGTCCGGTGGAAGCCGCCGTCATTGGCCAGGCCTGTGGCTTTGCCGTCCCCGATGAGCGCCGCGGCATGGTCGGCTATGGCAATATTGACACCATGATGGATGTGGTTGCTTCTGCAATTTCCGCAAGCCCGTATATCGCTGGCGAAAGCTTTAGCGCCGCCGATCTCTATCTGGCCTCGCATCTGTCGTTCTCATTGAGAGTCAACAGCGTGCCATCCCGTCCGGTGTTTACCGATTACATCGCCCGGATGACTGACCGCGATGCCTACCGCCGTGCAAACGAAATCGACGCCGAAGCCCAGGCCGCAGCGACCGCATGACCTTGAGTTTCATATCCGATTGAACACATCGGGCCTCTGATTAAACACAACGTGCCAAGCGCCATCCAAGATGACGCTTGGCATTTTCCTTATCAATACGAGCCATCGATCATCAGCAGATGAATTTTAGCGCCTTACGATTCTCAATCGCGCATTTTTCAACCCGTCACGATAGTTCAGCTGCCGCCGCTGGTTTTGGACCGACAAGCGCGATGACAGCCGCCATCCCCTCCTCCGGTCTCTGCGCCACGACATCCTCCGCAGCGCTTAAAACACATCGATCCCGTCCCTGACCTTTTGCCAGGTAAAGCGCAGCATCCGCCCGAAGAGACACGGCATCGAGATCCGCGCCAGCTTTGGCCGCCTCATGCATGCCGATACTGATGGTCATGGTGATCGTTGTGTCACGCCAGGGAGTGGTGAGCCGGGCAACGGATTGCCGCAGCCCATCGCAAAAGGCCAGCGCTTCATCACCTGTCATTTGCGGCATGAACAAAGCAAACTCTTCCCCGCCAAGCCGGCCAAACACCATGTTCGCATCGAGTTGCTCGATCATCGTTTTTCCAAAGGCACACAAGGCTGCGTCGCCACCGGCATGTCCATGGGCATCGTTGATGTATTTGAAATGATCGAGATCGATCAGCGCCAGCACACCGGCGCTCTTGAGCATGTGTGACTGGGCGCGCTCATAGAAAGCGCGGCGATTGAGAACGCCGGTCAGCATGTCGATTTCGGAGGCGCGCTTATACTGCATGAGGCTTCGATGGCTGCTGAGCGCGAAGATGCCGATCCCCAGCCCAAGGCTGTTGACGTATAAAATAAAGGTAACAACCGACACCCATGGTGTTTGGGCTACGCCACCAATCTCAGTGACCGGCCAGATCATCACCAGCGGAATACGCATCAACATGACGAAGCAGTAGGACAGCAGCATGAAGATAAGGACAAGGCGGACTGGAAAATGATCACTCTTCCAGCCGGACCAAATCGAGGCGGCCAAAGCGCCAATCTGCGTCACGGTCAAAATTGTGTAGAGGACGATTCTGCTATCCGGATTGGTGGAAAAGATATTCACCCCAAAATAGCAGAGGAGCCAAATCGCGGTTATCGCGACCACAAACCAACCACAACGGGAAAATCCATCGAAGATCCGAAACCCAACCCACACCAGTCCGGACCCCAGAAGCACCAGTGCTCCACCAATGCCGATACCGAGGGATTCAGGAACGATCCCGCGCAAAGCCTGCAAGCATGTACCGATTGAAATACACCAAAAACCAATACTCCAAATGCCCAACTGGTTGGATTTACGGTCAAAAAACCAACTGATGCTCATCAGGACAGAATTCAAAGTCCATCCGACCAGAAGGCAAATCATCAGCGTTGGAATATTGAACAGTAAAACCAAGAGATGTTAATCCAAAATACGGTTGCCTTGTCACGCCCAACCCCTGCGGAGAAGAAATATTTCTGCACCCAGCGATCTTAAATAATATTTACAATTATCGCCTGTCGCTCACTAAAAATCCATCGGCAAATGATACTCGGTCCATTTTCTCCGAAAGAGGAAAAGGCGGCCTGAAAATCGGAAATACAATCATAAAATAACAAACTAATGCATGCATCATGCATTCTATTTATTAGTTTATTCCATCATTTATCAATCATAGGTTTATTTTCATTACTCAGTAGACGGCATAAATCACACCAAGAAGAACCACTCATACGTGTGAATACAGCCACGCAAAGCATCGGCCAGAGCGGACGACTGCATGGCTTAAAAGCATGAAGGCATCGCGCATTTGGAAATGCGCGATGCCTTCATGACAAAACCACTATCGGCCAGAAAAGGGAAAAACTGGCTCCTGGTCCGATGCTGCCAATTTATCTTAGCGGCATTTGAAGTGGGGGGAATCCGAGCCAGCAGCGGCTTTATCGTAATCCGCAACCAGGGGATAAGGGCAATAAAGATAGCGCCCGGGCGTAAGTGCTGCCCCCTCCTTATTATCCTTGGTGATCCCTGCTGACACCGGACCGGGCGCCGCACCCTTTTCTACCCAGGCGACGAGCGGTGTGAAGAAATCGAAATCGTCATACGAGGGACCACCCGCCCCGTGCGGCATCCCAGGGATACGGTAGAATTTGACGAAATCACCCGCCTTGCGACCGTTATTGCTGTCGAGTTTGCGGTACCACTTGACCGTATCGAGTACTGAAAATACCGGATCGGCATTGCCATGAAAAACAATCATCTTATGGCCAGCGGCTTTAAATGCCTTCAAATGCGGATTAGCGCTATCGGGCGGGATCATGAAATCCGCGGCGGATTCCGTGAATGGCCCTGATTTTGCAAAAATCTTCGGCGCGTCCCGGTCGAAATCGAAGCCGAGCAAAAACTTTTGCAGGTCCTCCGGCGTTCCGTTGACCGGCACGGGCGGCGTGGTGAAGATTTGAGCCAGCGAACCCGCCCCCATGACAGCAATGATCGGTTTTCCGCCCCAGGCTGCAACAGGGCTCTGCAATTTCCACAGTCGCCAATTGGCAGACCCCATGCCTGGGTCCCAATCCCAATTGCTGTACAGCGCATGGCCCTTGCTGTTTCTCGGGCCGGCGTGACTGGCGCGAAGGGCAGCAATCTGGTCCTGGCGAAGACAATCCGGCTGCTTTTCTGCTTTACAGGCCAGGGAGGCGATATTGAACCGGCTCTGGCAGGCATCCGCATTGCCGACAATGCCATCGACCCGGCCGTCCAAGGCATCGCAGGCGGAAAGAATGCCCTTGGCCAGAACCGCCATATCGGCAGGAGAAAAGGCTTTGGCGATATCCTGATCGACCTTGGCCCAGGATTGTACGTCCCAGGCATGTTGAAGAGCAGCCTTCGGCAGATTGAAGCCGGGATAGCCGACCAGCAGACCATCGAATTGCTCCGGCAACCGCGTGGCGGCCATCAACGCATGGCGACCACCATTCGAGCCACCGATGCCATAGCGAAAGGCAATCTTTTGTCCGTAATACTGCTCCACCAGCCGCATGGCCAACGGGTTGAGCTTGGCAACGGCACTGTAGCCATAATCCTGGCGAGCGACCGGGTCTAAGCCAAAGGCAGCTGAACCGGCAAGCCCCTTGTCGGAAAATGCCGCCTCGTCATGGCCGGCATCGCTGGAGACCACCGCATAGCCACGGCTGAGCGCATTGTCCGCCTTGTTGCCGCCAAGCAACGGGCCGGTGGCAGCCAGGACCTTGCCGTCATTGCCTCCGTTGAACTGATGTACGAAACGGCCATTCCAATCGTCCGGAAGCCGCATTTCGAAGTGGATGGCATAGGCTCTGCCGTCAATGCCCTGATGAGCCGCCAACTCCCCCTGGATCAGGCAATGGCTGCGCGGCATCTCGGCATTACCAGGGATGGATTTTGCCTCAGCTATCGTCAATTCGGGCGGATGCCCGCCGCTATTGCTGATATCGCCGCATGTGCCGGCGGCGTAAGCGCTAGATACATACATAAATGACGGAAACAGCAGAGCCGTAACCACGGCACTCCGCAAAGCAAATATTGACATGAATTCCTCCCAGAATATGCCGGGCAAGGTAATCCCGTCAGCGGCCCGTCGTCAATATTGGTAGGCAAGACAAACCATTTTCTTTTATCCTTGCCGCGCTCACACTCTTGACGCAAGGCACTACGGATCGCAGATAAGCGGCATGAAGGCATCGCAAGCAGAAATTTTGATCGTTCCCGGCTATACCAATTCCGGGCCGGACCATTGGCAAAGCCGTTGGGAGGGCAAATTGTCGACCGCGCGCCGCGTTGAGCAGGCGGAATGGGCAAAGCCTGTCCGGGAGGATTGGGTGAAGCGGCTGGTGGAAGAGGTCAACCGCGCCGAAAAACCGGTCGTGCTGGTGGGCCACTCGCTGGGTGTGCCAACAATCGTTCACGCCGTGCCGCATTTTCAGCGTAAGGTGGCTGGCGCCTTCCTGGTGGCGCCCCCGGACGTGGCAAATTCGGCAATCCGGCCCCGCCACCTGATGACCTTCGGGCCTTACCCCCGCATGCCCCTGCCGTTTCCCACGTTGATGGTCGCGAGCCGCAACGATCCGTTCGGCACCTATGATCACGCCGAGGACATTGCAAAGGCCTGGGGCGCGCTTCTCGTCGACGCGGGCGAAGCTGGCCATCTCAATGCCGAATCCGGCCATGGTCCCTGGCCGGAAGGCACCATGGTTTTTGCCCAGTTTCTCAGCAAGCTTTCCGCCGAGGACTGACTTATCCATGGCTTTCTCTGGCCATGGATTTCGTGGTTCGGCACCGCTGTGCTAAAGGTAATATCCTGGGCTGCTGTGACGGATCGCGATTCTCCCTGGTCGATAATGTCTGCGTTAGGGATTGTTCGGGAGGAAGCAGGCAGCCTGTAGGGACGCACCCGAACAAGGGCGCGACCAGAAAAACAAGGAAGGGGCAAGAGCCGGATTGTGAAAAGCCGCGTTTTCCTTTATGGACCGCCTCAACCAGTGACACAGAGCGTCCCTTGTGCGACGCCAACAATAGAGACAAACCGTCATGAACCGTCGCCGCCGTATTTACGAAGGCAAGGCCAAGATCCTGTATGAGGGTCCTGAGCCGGGCACGCTGATCCAGTTTTTCAAGGATGATGCAACAGCCTTCAACAAGAAAAAGCATGATGTCATCGACGGCAAAGGCGTGTTGAACAATCGCATCTGCGAATATGTCTACACGCACCTGAACAAGATCGGCATTCCCACCCACTTCATCCGCCGCCTCAACATGCGTGAGCAGTTGATCAAGGAAGTGGAAATCATCCCGCTGGAAATCGTCGTGCGCAATGTCGCCGCCGGTTCCCTGTCCAAGCGCCTTGGCATCGAGGAAGGCGTGGTTCTGCCGCGCTCCATCATCGAATTCTATTATAAATCCGATGCGCTGGAAGATCCGATCGTCTCGGAAGAGCATATCACCGCGTTTGGCTGGGCCAATCCGGCTGAGCTGGACGATATCATGGCGCTGGCTATTCGCGTCAATGACTTCCTCTCGGGGCTTTTCCTCGGCATCGGCATTCAACTGGTCGATTTTAAGATCGAATGCGGTCGCCTCTACGAAGGTGACATGATGCGCATCGTGTTGGCCGACGAGATTTCGCCCGACAGCTGCCGTCTTTGGGACGTCGAAACCCACGAAAAACTGGACAAGGACCGCTTCCGCCACGATATGGGCGGGCTGCTGGAAGCCTATCAGGAAGTGGCACGCCGTCTCGGCATCATCAATGAAAATGAACCCGTTCGCGGCACCGGCCCGGTTCTGGTCAAGTAATTCCGGTCTGGTGCACGGACGCATTCACGTCGTTCATGCTTTCGTGCACTGGTCTTTTGTTTACGCATCGATTTTTCCAAACCCGGCTGGGGCCTCCGTTTGGATCGATGCCCTAGCAGTTCTGGAGACACCATCGTGATTAAGGCTCGCGTCACCGTAACATTGAAAAACGGCGTTCTGGACCCGCAAGGCAAGGCTATCGAAGGAGCGCTTGGTGCGCTCGGCTTCGATGGCGTCAACCATGTCCGCCAGGGCAAGGTTTTCGACCTGTCGCTCGATACCGCCGACAAGGCCGCAGCAGAAGCGGAATTGAAAGCCATGTGCGAAAAGCTGCTGGCCAATACCGTGATCGAAAATTACGCGATCTCGATCGATTAAGCGGACTGTTCCCGGTGACGGGGACGGCAAAGCCGGAATGCGTTTGATCAAACGCCCCGAGCTTTAGAGACCGTGTTTTAGAGTTTGTCAGGGAAACGTGGAACCCGGTTTTCCCGACCAAACGACACCAAGAAGATCTGGAAGCCGCTAGGTTGAACATCAACCCGGCAATGTCTGGAACAGACAGTCAAGTGGGAGCCGACGCCATGAAATCCGCCGTTGTTCAACTGCCCGGCCTGAACCGTGACCGCGATATGATCGCGGCTCTGACCAAGATTTCCGGCACACCACCCGTGACCATCTGGCAGACGGAAACCGAAATCCCGGATGTCGACCTGATCGTCATTCCCGGCGGTTTTTCCTATGGCGACTACCTGCGCTGCGGCGCCATTGCCGCGCGCATGCCCGTCATGCAGGCCATCAAGACCAAGGCGGATCAGGGCGTCAAGGTTCTCGGCGTGTGCAACGGTTTCCAGATTCTGCTGGAAGCCGGCATGTTGCCGGGCGCGCTGATGCGCAATGCATCGTTGAAATTTGTCTGCCGCGAAGTGAAGCTGGAAGTCGCCAATGACGAAACGGATTTCACCCGCGCCTATGGCAAGGGCCAGATCATCCGCTGCCCGGTCGCCCATCACGACGGCAACTATTTTGCTGACGCCGACACGCTGCAATCCATCGAAGGCAATGGCCAGGTGGTGTTTCGCTACGCCGAAGGCACCAATCCGAACGGCTCTCTCAACAATATTGCTGGCCTTATCAACGCCAAGGGCAATGTGCTGGGCATGATGCCGCATCCGGAAAACCTGATCGAAGCCGCCCATGGCGGCAATGATGGGCGGGGTCTGTTTGCGTCCGCTCTCGACGTCGTCGCCGCAGCCTGAGACCGGTTGTTGACCTGAATTACAAATCGGACTCGGATTCACTGATGCGCAAGCCACTTATTATGATCGCCCTTGCGGGTCTCGCCATGCTGAGTGCTTGCAAGCCGACGCCGCCTGCTGCCGTAAAGCCGCAAAGCGCCCTCGACGTGATGGAGCGGGTGATGGTTAGCGCCTCCTCCTGCTGGTTCAAATCCGGGGATCCGGCTTTCAAATCCTATCGCATGGATGCCGAGCTGACCTCCTATTCGGGCCAGCCTCGCATTCTCTTGGTGCGCAAGGGCAGTGGCGATATCCGTCCCCTGCTGGTGGTCATGGCGCAAGGCACGCCCGCCAGGCTTCAGGCCTTCGGCCCTGTCATGAATGAGCCCCTGTCCGGTCGTATTTCCGCCGACGTCAAGCGCTGGGCAAACGGATCTTCAGCCTGCCATTAATGTTTCGATGGAAACACTGAATGCGCTACAGCGCCTTGCCACGCTGCGATAAATGCCCAGCGTGGCGATTTTGACACTGCGTTTGCTTGGAAAAATTGGCAAATTGAACCTCGGCGAATCATCGGGATTCGAACGAGGAATTTGAATAACAATGATAGCGCTGTCTTCGATAAAAACATCGGCCTTGGCCGGCCTTTTACTATTTACCATCACCACCCAATCCGCATTTGCTGACGACACTATTTTTGACGAGTTGCGTTTCGGGGCCGTCACCTCAATCCAGGGCCATGAACATGGCGGTGCCGGTGAAGTCACCATGTTGTTCGACCCATTCTCCCGCGATTCTGCCTCTGGTTTCCTGGACAGCCTTGCGCGGCCAAGGGTGCATGTCGGCGGAGAAATCGGTGGCGATAGCCTCAACAATCAAATCTATGCCGGCTTCAGCTGGACGACCGACATCTTCTCCTCCAAAGCCTTTATCGAAGCAGGCTTTGGCGGCGTCATCCATGATGGTGCCATTGACGAGCAGCACCGCAACGGCCCGGATCTCGGCTGCCGCGTGCTGTTTCGTGAATATGCGGCGCTCGGCTACCGCATCAACAAGACCTGGAGCGTCATGGGGCAGATCGAGCACGCTTCCAATGCCGATCTCTGCGATCCGAATGATGGCATGACCCGGGCGGGCGTGATGGTGGGTTATAAATTCTGACGACTGCGCTCAACGATCCCTTGGACTACAGCAATGGGAATTTGATAGGCGCATAATGCTGGTGTGCCGAATGTGATGGCAATAGCTCAGCCGTCCAGTGCGGGTAAATGGACTTGCGCATTTCCACGCGGACTTCATCACGCGATATGCCGATATCGCGCAACAGACGCGCATCCAGATCCGTTAGGTCCCTTCGGGTCCGGCGCGTCACCTGCCACCGCTTCAGCCGTGCCCTTACCGTCCCGATGCCTATCAGAAGCCGCCATGCGGGACCGCGTAAAACACTGCCGTAATCATCGTTTGGCTGGGCACTGCCAGCAGCCTCTGTTTCCCGCGGGATAATTGTATCTATTGTCACCATCACCATCGTTCTGAAATCCAGTAATCTTCGATTGCATCACTTGTTATCTGTATATTTATAGATACAATCGCGCCAACGAAGGTGACAATAAGGATAATTGTCATGGTAACACATTGGCTCCCCGACCTCTCGGCAGCAGAGGGCCCGCTTTATATCAGGATTGCGGACCGGGCAGAGGCGGACATCAAGACCGGCAGGTTGTCGTCCGGCGCCAAGCTGCCGCCGCAGCGGGATCTTGCTTTTGATTTGAAGGTAACAATCGGGACAATTACCCGTGCCTATGCACTATTGCGGGAACGTGGACTGGTGACGGGAGAAGTCGGACGCGGCACTTACGTCCAGGCAAGCCTGGCCGAGAGCGAAATCGATATTCATCGCGACCCGGTTACCCTCACCTATGGCGGCACCCGAACCCTGTCGCCACCGCCAGGCAAGCTGCGCTTTGACACCACCGCCGCCATCGATGTAGGCCAGGCGGATATTATCGGCCGGCTGATGACCGACATCGCCCGCGATCAGCCGGACGAGATCGCCAGCTACACGCGGACCCTGCTGCCGGATTGGCTGGAGGCAGGCCGCCGCTGGCTGTCGAATGGCGACTGGAGCCCGGAGGCTGCCAATATCGTGCCGCAGATGGGCGTACATGCCGGGGTCAATGCGGTGATCGCCGCCATCAGCGGCACCGGAGACCGGATCGTTTGCGAACACCTGACCTATTCGCAGATTGCCCGCAGCGCCTCGCTGATGGGCCGCCAGATTGCGTTGGTGGATTCCGACCATGACGGCATCATGCCTGAGGACTTTGAACGGGTCTGCGCACGCGAGCACCCAAAGGCAGCCTTCATCATGTCGTCAGGCCAGAACCCGACGCTGTCTTGCCTGCCCCTGTCACGGAGGCTGGAGATCGTAGACATCGCCCGCCGTTATAATGTCTGGCTGATCGAGGATTACATTTATGGGGCGCTGGTCGGCGATGGCATTCCGCTGCTGGCCCAACTGGCGCCAGACCGGACATTTCTGCTCAACAGCCTGTCTAAATCCGTCGCAGCCGGAGTGCGCGGCGGCTGGGTCGCCTGCCCCGATCATATGAGCCAGCGCGTCCGCGTCACCCAGAAAATGGTCTGCGGCGGCCTGCCCTTCCTGCTGGCGGAGCTGTCGGCGCGCCTGGTTCTGTCGGGGGCTGCGGATGATATTCGCGGGCGGGTGCTGGAAGAGCTTTCGGCCCGGGAACAGATCGTCCGACAGCTGTTTGAGGGCTACGAATTCCGCTCGCATCCACGCCTGCCGTATTTCTGGCTGAAACTGCCGGAACCATGGCTGTCCGGCACATTCAAGCAGGCCGCGCTGGACCAGGGCGTATTGATCGATGATGAAGACGAGTTCAAACCGGCCCGTTCATCCCGGGTGTTTCACCATATCCGCGCTGGTTTCAGCGAAGGGCGGGATAGAAGCATCGCAGAAGGTGGCCTGATCACGCTCAGGCGGATTCTCGACCAGATTCCGGTCGGCAGCAACGCCGTCATGTGACGGCGTTGCCTCCAAGGATCAGATCGTCGTCAGCGTCCAGTTGACGATATCGCCGCTCACCTGTGCGAAAGCCTGCGACAGAGCGTTGACAAGCGCCTGATTGTCGCCGCCACGGGCGGGAACGCTGGCAGAAAACACCTTCTGGGAAATCACACTGCCATTGCGATCATTGAGCAGCTTGACGGAAATCTCGACATTGGCCCGGCGAATACCGCCAGCCTCAACTTCGAACGTCCTGATATCGGACAGCAATTGATAATCGATTGCCAGGCCCTGCCCCGGCTTGCCGACGCCGCCGAGCTTACCGGTATTTTCGAAAGCCTCGACCAGTTTCGACTGCACCATACGTGGCAGCTTGTCGCTCCATTGCGACTTGGCCAGATATTGCATTTCCGTGCCGGAAACCCGCACCACGATCATGTCGCTGTCGAGCACTTTCAGCGCGGTCGGATCGGCAACCAGAACCTGCCGCTTCTGGGCCGATTGGGTCGTGGTGGCGGCACGGATACTGGCCAGATCGTATGTGTCGTTTGGCGTTGTGCCGCAGCCCGCCAGCATCACGCCGAGAATGGACAGGGTACAAGCGGCGCGCAACACCGCCTTTGGACGCAGAACCGCTAAAGAATACCCCATCATCTGTCCCTTTTTCACGGAAAAACCTGTCACCGTCTTGTCCGCCCATCATATTGCTTGACGTTGTCGCCACCGAAGATCAGCCGTTGGGGATCACGATCAAAATTGCTGATCGTGTCATCCAGGTTCTTCACGGTGCTGCGCGTATCGTTGACCAGCGTCTGAATGTCCTTCAGGCCGGAAGACGAGAACTTCGACAGATTGTCGGCAATCGGGCCGATCTTCTGGTTGAGATTATCAGCCACGGCGCGAATGGACTGGAGGGTACGCTTGGCCTCGGCCGAGAGCGAATTGGTATCGTCGGAACCCAGCAACGCATCGACCTTGGCCAGAATGCCATCCACCCTTGTCGAAGCATTGTTCAGCCGGTTGGAAAGCTGGGTAAAGTCGCTGATTGCCTGGTCGATATCCGGTTTACGATCCTTGAAGGTCTCGGTGACCGATTGGACATTGGCTGCTGCACTGCGGGCGTCGGTCACGGCCACGGAAACGTCATCCACGACACGCGAGACCTTCTGCGTATCGATCGCGGCGATCAGCGCGTTGACCTGCCCAAGCGTTCCCTCGGCCTTCACGCCGAAATCATTGAAGGTTTTGGCGGTTGCCGAAAAATTGTCGACGGCAACGCCGACCTTGTCGGAGGCATCGGCAATCTTGCCGGTGAAGGTTTCGGCATTGGTGAGGATCTGGTTGACCTTGTTGCGGTCTACCGCTTTCAGCAGGTCTTCGGCTGCGGCAAGCGTTGAATCAAGCCGTCCGGATAGGCCGGTGATCGTATCGGAAAGCGCGCTGACGCTCTTCAGGAAGGTGTCGATGCCATCGGCATTGTCGGCCAGAGCCTTGGAAAAGGTTTCAGCGTTGCGCATCGTATTGGTCAACGGTCCGCGCGCATCGGCGACGAAACCCTGGACATTGGCGATCGCGTCATCGGCGCGCTTCATGATCTTGTCAGCGGTCGCCAGAAGATTGGTCAGGCTGGACTGATCGGCCACCAGAACCGCCGTCTTGCCGGTGTCCTGGGCTTTCTTCAGCAAATCGTCGCCACCGACGCCACCCGACATTTCGACATAGGCCGCACCGGTCAGGCCCTGGACCTCAAGTGCCGCCTTGGTATTGGAGCGAATGGGCGCATCCTGCTGGACCTGCGTCTCCGCGATGGAAAAGGCCGGATCGTCACGGTCAATGCTCAAGGAAACGACCGAGCCGATCTGGATGCCATTGAAGCGCACCGGCGAGCCGACGCTCAAACCATTGGCGGAGCCAGGAATGCGGATGGTCAGCGGTGACATGGGACCGCCCCGGCCATATTCGGCCATCCAGTAGACAAAACCAAATGCCGCAAGGATCACAAGAAGCGTGAACAGGCCGACGATGGTGTAATTCGCTTTGGTTTCCATAGGATCTCAATCAATCGTGCGGGCAATCGCGCGGGAGCTGCGCATTTCCTGATGTTTGGGAATGGAGCGCGCCCGCTTGCCCCGGAAATAGGATTTTACCCAGTCATCGTCGCAGGCGAGCATATCCGTTAACGGTCCCTCAACCAAGACTCGTTTCTGTCCGAGCACGGCGATGCGGTCGCAGACGGAAAACAGGCTGTCGAGATCGTGTGTGACCATATACACCGTCAGCCCCAGCGTATCGCGCAGGCGGGCAATCAAATCGTCAAACTCGGCAGCGCCAATCGGATCGAGGCCGGAGGTCGGTTCATCGAGAAACACCAGGTCCGGATCGAGCGCCAGCGCACGCGCCAAAGCCGCCCGCTTGATCATGCCGCCGGACAATTCGGAAGGGTATTTGTCCCCGGCATCCGCAGACAGGCCGACCATCTGGATTTTCAGATAGGCCAGCTCATCCATCAACACTTGCGGAAGCTTCAGATATTCCCGCATCGGCAATTGGATGTTTTCCTTGACCGTCAGCGCCGAAAACAAGGCGCCGTGCTGGAAAAGCACGCCGAGGCGTGTATCGAGATTGGAGCGTTCGGCAGCGCTGACCGAATCGTAGTCTGCGCCCAGAATGTGGATCTGACCGGCCTGACGCGGCAAAAGCCGCAGCACTGTGCGCATCAGCACCGATTTGCCTGCACCCGAAGCCCCGACAAAACCAAGAATTTCGCCGCGATAGACATCGAGATCGAGATTGTCCAGCACCAGCTTGTCACCGAAACCGACCGTCAGACCACGAACGGACAGCACCGCTTCGCGCCCTTCCTGAAGCGGCGGCACCTCTTGTGTCGGATGATTGTCTCTGTCTTGATTGTTCAGGTCTTGCTGTTCCACGGCGGCCCCTTAAAAATTGATCGCTGCGTAGAAGACGGCAAACAGCCCATCCATGAGGATGACGACGAAGATCGACTTCACCACCGAGGCCGTGACGTGCTGGCCGAGCGATTCGGCGCTGCCACCAACCTTCATACCTTCCACCGCCGCGACGATGCCGATCACCACGGCCATGAACGGCGCCTTGATCAGTCCGGCAGCGAAGGTGGCGTAATCCACGGCGTCATGCAGACGGGTAACAAAGACCTGAAAGGTAATGCCGGAATAGGCAAAAGAAACGACCGCAGCACCGTAAAGTGCCGCAAAATTGGCGATAACCGTCAGAAGCGGTAGCGCAATGACCAGCGCGACGATACGCGGGAGCACGAGAACGCCGATCGGATTGAGACCGATAACCTTCAGCGCATCCACTTCCTCGCGCATCTTCATCGAGCCGATTTCAGCGGTGATGGCGCTGCCCGAACGGCCAGCGATCATGATGGCGGTCAAGAGAACGCCGATCTCGCGCAATTGCAGAATGCCGACCAGGTCGACCACAAAGACTTCGGCGCCAAAATAGCGCAGCTGGAAAGCGCCCTGCTGGGCGATAATTGCCCCGATCAGAAAGGACATCAGCAGGATGATCGGTACCGCCCGCAGACCCATATGGTCCAGCTGATTGACGATGGAAGCGATGGACGCCCGCCCGCCACGTCTTTCCTTGGATTGCGTGCCACGCACCGCCGAGCCGAGCACATAGCTCATGGCCAGGACGTCTTCGAACAGGCTGACGCTCATCTTGCCAACCGGCTCTAACACCCGCTGGTAGAAGGGACGGTGATCCACGACCTTTTCTGGCAAAGGCGGCTGCTCCGGCAGCGCGGAAATCAGCTCCCGCATCGCGTCGCTGCCACCGACAATCTGCACATCGCCCTGCCTGGCGGCGGCCAGTTCCATGCGGCGGATAATCCATGCGCCCGATGTATCGAGACTTGAAATGCCGGTAATGTCGATCTCGACATGGCCGTTCAGCGTTTCGCGCATTTCCAGCAGTTTTGGAATCACGGTATCGACCGTGGTATTGCGCCACGGACCGCTCAGGCGAAGCCGCTGCCCGGCCTCCCCTTCCAGCTGTTCGGCATCGACCGTGGCATTGTCCATCTGACCGGAACTCAAAACGTATACACTTTCAAAGCCATCACTCAGAGAGTGGGCAAGCCGCCATCGGCTTGATGCTGGCGACTATATATCGTTCCCTCGCGACAATTCCACTGATCTTTACGTGAAAAGTGTCGATCAACCCATGGGTAACACTTCGGTCCACAGGCTTTTGTCACCTATAACCATTTTATGCGTTGCAGCGCGCCGCCTGTGTTTCTGTTCCAGCGGGGTTTTCCACCGGAAAGATGCGAATCGGCTCCGGTGGCCCCAGCAGATGCGGTTGCGTGGCGGCGTTATAGCGCGTGCCCCATTCGATCAGTTCGAAATGCCCATCGAAATGTTCGGCCACCGCGGTGCAGCTTTCCACCCAATCGCCGGTATTGATGTAATGGATGCCGCCGACATCCTCCATCACGGCGTGATGGATGTGGCCACAGATCACCCCATGCACGTCGTTGCGGCGCGCTTCGTCGGCGACGACTTTCTGGAATTCGCCAATAAAATTGACTGCATGCTTGACCTGTAGCTTGGCCCAGGCGGAAAAGGACCAATAGGGCATGCCCATCCGGCGGCGGACGGCCGCAAGAACCACGTTGATGGCAATCGCCATATCGTAAGCCCAGTCCCCCATATAGGCGAGCAGGCGCGCATTGCGCACCACCACATCGAACTGGTCGCCATGCAGAACCAGATAGCGCTTGTTATCCGCCGTCTCATGAATCATCTGGTCCAGCACTTCGATTCCACCGAAATGGGTACCGGGAAAACCCCGGAGGAACTCGTCGTGATTTCCGGGGATATAGACAATTCTTGTGCCCTTGCGCGCCTTGCGCAGCAATTTCTGCACCACATCATTACAGCCCTGCGGCCAGTACCAGCTGCGTTTCAACCGCCAGCCATCGACGATATCGCCAACCAGAACGATCGTGTCGGCATCGTAAACACGCAGGAAATCCAGCAAAAAATCAGTTTTTGCGGCCTTGGAGCCGAGATGCACATCCGAAATGAAGAGGGTTCTCACATGCCGCGTTTCGGTTTCGTCGCTCACGGGAATGGTCCTTTACGATCAGCTTTGGCATGCTCTCAAAATCAGACTCGTGTTTCAGGATGATGACACGGGCGGTACACCGATGGGCTGCAATTGCCATGCCCACGAGAAATATGTTCTGGTCCGTGGAACGATTTGTTGTATGAGGGGGGAAGAGATGAACGATGAACCGGCAAGAAGCATGACCGACGACAAAACAAAGACAAATGCGCCCGCATCTGGTGATCTGGACGAACAGGCGCTGTTTTACCATCTGCATCCCCGTCCCGGCAAACTGGAGATCCAGGCCACCAAGCCGCTGGGCAACCAGCGCGATCTGGCGCTGGCCTACTCTCCCGGCGTTGCGGCTCCCTGCCTTGCCATTCGCGACAATCCACAGGCCGCTGACGATTACACGGCGCGCGCCAATCTGGTCGCGGTGATTTCCAACGGCACCGCCGTGCTCGGCCTCGGCAATATCGGCCCGCTGGCCTCCAAGCCTGTCATGGAAGGCAAGGCCGTCCTGTTCAAGAAATTCGCCGGCATCGATGTATTTGACATCGAAGTCGACGCCATGACCGTCGATGCCATGGTCTCCACCGTCGCCTCGCTGGAGCCGACCTTCGGCGGCATTAACCTTGAAGATATCAAGGCGCCGGAATGCTTCGAGATCGAGCAGCAATTGCGTGACCGGATGAATATTCCGGTGTTTCACGATGACCAGCACGGCACCGCGATCATCGTCGCCGCCGCTATTCTGAACGGCCTGGAACTGGCCGGTAAAACCATTGGCGACGTCAAGATCGTCGCGTCAGGCGCAGGAGCTGCGGCTCTGGCCTGCCTCAACCTTCTGGTTGCGCTCGGCGCGAAACGCGAAAATATCTGGGTTCACGACATTGAGGGCCTGGTCTACAAGGGCCGCAACGAGCTGATGGACCCCTGGAAAGAGGTCTATGCCCAGGAGAGCGACAAGCGGGTGCTTGCCGAAAGCATTGGCGGCGCCGATGTATTCCTCGGCCTGTCCGCCGCGGGCGTCCTGAAGCCGGAACTGCTGGAACAGATGGCGCCAAGCCCGCTGATCATGGCTCTGGCCAATCCAAAGCCGGAAATCATGCCGGAACTGGCGCGCACCGCCCGTCCCGACGCAATGATCTGCACCGGTCGTTCGGACTATCCCAACCAGGTCAATAACGTTCTCTGCTTCCCTTATATCTTCCGGGGTGCGCTGGATTGCGGCGCGACCACGATCAACGAAGAGATGAAGATGGCCGCCGTCAAGGCCATCGCCGCGCTGGCGCGCGAAGAAGTCTCAGAAGTGGCAGCCAGGGCCTATACCGGCGACTCGCCGACTTTCGGACCTGAATACCTGATCCCCTCGCCCTTCGACCCACGCCTTATCCTGCGCATCGCGCCCGCCGTGGCAAAAGCCGCTGAAGAGAGTGGCGTCGCCCGCAGGCCGATTGCCGATTACGACAGCTATCTCGATACCCTGAGCCGTTTCGTCTTCCGCTCCGGCTTCATCATGAAGCCGATCTTTGCCAATGCAAAAACGGCTGTGAAAAAGCGGGTGATCTTTGCCGAAGGCGAGGATGAACGCGTGCTGCGTGCCGCCCAGGTGCTGCTGGAAGACGGGATCGGCGAGCCGATCCTGATCGGTCGTCCGCAGATCATCGAAACGCGTCTGAAACGCTTCGGCCTTCGTATCCGGCCCGGCACCGATTTCGCCATCGTCAATCCAGAGGACGATCCGCGCTACCGTGACTATGTCGACGATTACGTGGCGCTGGTTGGACGGTCGGGCATCAATCCCGAAGCGGCAAGAACCATCGTGCGCACCAATACGACCGTGATTGGCGCACTGTCGCTGAAGCGCGGCGAAGCCGATGCGCTGATCTGCGGCGTCGAAGGCCGGTTTGACAGACATGTCCACGATGTCAGCCAGATTCTCGGCAAGAAGCCGAATGTCCGGGACTTTTCCGGTCTCAGCCTGCTGATTTCCCAACGCGGTGCGGTTTTCATGACCGATACATTCGTAACGGAAAATCCAACGGCGGAAGAAGTGGCGGAAATGACCATTCTGGCCGCCCAGACAATTCGCCAATTCGGCATCACGCCGAAAGCAGCGCTTCTGTCTCACTCCAATTTCGGCTCGCGCAATTGCGAAAGCGCCCGCAAGATGCGCGCAGCACTTGAGATCCTGCGCAAGGAAGCGCCTGACCTGGAAGTTGATGGCGAAATGCAGGGCGGTTCGGCCCTGTCGGAAACCTTGCGTCGGCGCGCCATGCCCAACAGCACGCTGTCGGGCGATGCAAACCTGCTGGTCTTCCCCAATCTGGATTCCGCCAACATCTCGCTGGGTATCGTTCGTACCTTGACCGATGCGCTGCATGTTGGCCCGATCCTTCTGGGAGCGGCCCAGCCAGCGCACGTTCTGTCGACGTCCGTCACCTCACGTGGCGTTGTCAATATGGCCGCTCTTGCCGTGGTGGAAGCCAACCAGCAGGACTGACCCCCACTTTCGATCTTTCGCATTCTGTCATCACTCAGGTTCATTCCGAACCTGAGTGATTTTTTTTGCCTGCTTGCGTTTCCGTTCAGAAAAACGGGGTCCGCTTTTCCTGGCAAATGCGACGCCGGGCCCGATGAGGATGCCGGTCTCGGGCACCATCTATTTATGATGCTCTCAATTGCTCTGGTTCTCTTACGCTCTGTTTCCCTTGCTCTGTTTCTTCCAGAAACGGAGCTTTCGGTGTTCGAGCCGGGCACCGTCGTCTTCGCAAGACATAAAATCGCAGACCTGAAACCTTATTCGACACATGGACATTTGCCCTCAAAGGTAGAAAATAAACCCTTAAAAATTGCGGGGCTTTCATGTTTGACGATGACATTTATTTCAATTTGCTCGATTGGCTGGAGACCGCCACCAGCGCGAAATGGACCGATTTCCTGAAGCGTCTGCAAACCAGCTACAACCTGTCGGGCTGTCTCTACATGGACGCTTCCATCACCTCGGCAGGCGCCCAGGTATATCGATACGGGCATACATTCGATCAGCAGGCAAAAGACCCTATCCTCATGCTCGATGCGCCTGTTTTGCGTAACGTCTTGTCACAGCTCAGCCGGGCCATGGAACCGGTGGATATGCATGACCTGGCGCAATTGAGCGAAGAGGGCCTGCTGTTGCGCAGCAAGCTGCGCGATCTGCCCTTGCCGAGGCAGGCGGTCAGTTATCCGCTGCTTTCGGTCGATGGGCGCGGCGCAATTCTCGCTATTGCAAGCAATGCGTGTGAGGAAGAGTGGCGACGCTTTCGCCGCTGCCATGACCGCGACGTTCATCTTCTGGCAGGAAAATTTCACGCAGGCCTGATCAAACGCTGCGATGGTGCCCGGATTGAAGCGTTGCCCACCCTCACCCGACGGGAACAGGAAACCCTGCGCTGGACGGCTGCTGGCAAAAGCTACTGGGAAACTGCGGTTATCCTTGGAATCTCGGAACGGACCGTGCGGTATTTCATGGCCAATGCCCGCATCAAGCTCGACGCCGTCTCCAACACTCAAGCGGTGGCAAAAGCACTGCAACGCGGCCTGATTCCACCTGAAGCGCCATTATAACGGGCCGCCACCCTCCACAACTTATCTTAACCAAACATCTCCGCAGTTGAGTGATACGAACTATCATTGACGATGGCAGTGCGTATTGTTTTTACAAAAATTTCAGGCCGGTGATGTGTTTTAGATATCTGCAAGGCCTTCAAGACCGGATGTGGGTCACATCTTCGATGCCTTGGTATGAAATGGTGAATCGGAACAGTTTAACGGTCAATTCTTGTCATTTAAACTGTCACTACCGTCAGTTTTATTGGAATTTTTTTACACCCATATTGTGTCACCTTCCAATCAAGGAGACACGCATGCTCAAAATTCTGAACAGCCGACATAAGCAGACCCAACAGGCGGCATTGGCAGATATGTTTCGCCTGCGAAAAAAAGTATTTCATGATCTTTTGAAATGGGATGTCGTTGTACAAGGCGATTTCGAGATGGATCATTATGACGATGCCAATCCGATTTACGTTTTATCTTATGACGACCGGACAGGCCGGTTGCGCGGCTCGCTCCGGCTGCTGCCGACGCTTGGCCCGAATATGCTGGATGATACTTTTCCCGTTCTATTGGACGGAAAACCGGCCATTCGTGACATTGCCATGTGGGAATCGAGCCGGTTCTGCATCGACCCGGACATTTCCCTGGATCGCTCCTCCAACCAGGTCAGCATTGCCGCAGCCGAGCTGATGTGTGGTGTTGGTGAACTGGGCCTTGCATCGGGGCTTACGCATATCGTCACCGTGACAGATGTGTTTTTGGAGCGGATGTTTCGCCGCATGGGCTGCCCCGGCGAACGGATCGGTGCGCCGCATAAGATCGGCTCGGTTCATGCCGTGGCAATTGCCTGGGAGATCAATGGCGGCATGCTCGATGCCATGAAAAACACTGCCGCCATCACCGGACGCCTGCTCGACACTCCCATGTCACTGGAACAGGCACGCGCCGCCTGACGCGGGATCTCTTATACGAAGAGATCCCACAATGGCTCTTCGTATTGTCAGCCTCTTGGGCCCGGCAGAGGGGATTGCTAAAACAGGATTACGGGTTGGCGTTTGCGACGCCCTGCCCTATGTTCCCTATCACTTGGCTTTATGTCGCATGACTTAAAGTCACTTGGCTTGTTTAGTTTCCCGTCAACCGGCCCAATAGCATGGCCCCAATAGCATGGCTTATGGATCCGCATGCGCGCTATCGCTCTCATCGTTGTCGCGTCCTGTTGTTTCATTGCCCTCGGGCCAGCCGGTTCGGCATGGGCCGCCCCAAGCTGCGAGGCCATTCGGGCCGAGCTTGCCCAGACACCTGTCGTGATTGGCAATTCTCAGGACGTACGCGCCTATTCGGGAGCTGTGACCCGACAGGATTTTGAGATCCGCAAATTGCAACGCACCATGCAACAGGCCGGATGTTCCTCCAGTATCGCCGTTCTCGACGGCCATGGACAGGATCTCTGCGCACCGATGCAGGAGAGCCTTGCCGTCATGCAGGAAAACAAGCGTCAGCTTCTGATCGAACGCAACGCAGCGGGCATGAAGGGCGGCGTCAATCCCCGTCACGAGGAGCTGACGGCTGCCTTGCAATCGAATGGCTGCGATGTCACCGAACCGGGCTCGGCACTCCAGGACGCGGATGACAGCCAGGACACGGTCAGGCCCTATGAGGCCCCTGTTTATCCCGATTATCCATTGCGCAACGAGGCGCAGATCTCATCATCGAGCGATGGACTTATGCTGCCTTCGGGACAGGGCGGATACAGAACTCTTTGCGTCCGCACCTGCGATGGTAGCTTTTTCCCGATCTCTCCCAGCACGCCCGCCCGTGATTTCGGCCGCGATGCCGAAACATGCAACCGGCTTTGTCCTGGGACAGAAGCCGAACTCTATTATTCCCGGCTCACCGACGAGGCCAAGGATATGGTTTCAACCGTGACCGGCCAGCCTTATCGCGATATGCCCCATGCCTTCGCCTATCTCAGCCGCGCGCCCGGACAGCCTGGACAATGCAGTTGCAACAGAAGCGGTTCTGACGGCTTGCAGACCAATGCTCCAAAGCCTGGTTTAGGGACTGATTCTGGCGGGTCCTCAGTCATTTCCATCACATCCAATGGATCGGCCGCCGGGACGAGACAGTTGGAGGCTCCATCTGGAGCGCAGGACAAACCATCGAAAGATCAAAAGGCGACAAATGGCATGGAAGCCACGAATAAGCCGCTGCCTGAGCCAGAGGCGGTGAGCCGACCCTATGATCCCGGACGGCAATCCGTGCGCCGCGTCGGCCCGACCTTCCTGCCGTCCAATACCAGCCAGATCGACCTCATCCATCCAGCGCTTCCGGGCGCTCAACCGGTTCAGGAATAGGCACTGCTTGAAGCATCATGCCCATTCCGGTTTTCTGCCCGATCTATGGAGCGGATAACAGGGCTAGAGTTTGTCAGGGAAAGTGGAACCCAATTTTCCCGAACAGACAAACGAAAACAAAAGAAAATAGAGTCTTGTCTGGTTCAATCTGAACCTGACAGACTCTATTGGAATTCGAAGATCTGGCGGAACATGCCGGGGGCGATGATCGATAGCGGGTTCACCACCAGATGCGGGGCATCAACCGGGCCTTTCAGCTTGAAGGTAATGCCCAAAAGGCCACGGTCCCGGCCATTGCCAAGAATGGCGCCGATAATCGGAACTTCCGCGAACAGACGATTGAGACCATAGGCGGGCATGAATGTGCCGGTCATCTCCATCTGGCCCCTGGTATCCTTGATGGTACCCTGGAACGATGCGCCGACCTGTTCGCCACGGACGATGCCATTATCGGTCCTGAGCACGCCGTCCTGATAGACCAGCCGGGCGAAGGCCCGCTGGAATTTTTCCGAACTCACATCCAGATCACGCTTGACCGCCGTATTCAGGCTACGGCCATCATCGGTTGCCGGCGTCGTGACAATTTTCTGCAACCGATCCTCATTCTCGACCCGGAAATTGCGCAGATCAACATTGCCCATCCAGTTCTTGTTCAGATCACCACGGATTTTCACGTCCAGCATGCCACCGCGCATATGGCTGTAGAGATCGACAAACCGCACCAAAGTGCCTGCATCGCTGGAAATCAACGATATGTCATTGCCATTTCCAGCCTTGGCCGACTGAACGACAACCGCCTGGCCGGTATCGGTCACGGCACTCATTTTCAGCGCGGTTATTGCACCCGACCGGGAACCATAAACCAGCCTGACGCCGGAAAGGGATTCGTCATTGAAACCAATCAGTTTGTCGATATCGACATTTATATCGACATCGGTCGAATTGCTTGACGAGCGACCGTCGCCAGTCGCGCCATTAGAAGAGCTACCGGATTTCAGCTTTTTCAGGAAAGCACGGCCATCAACGCTGCTGCCGCTGACCTTTGCGTTGATGACACCCTTGTTGACCTGAACCGAAAGGCCGAAATCATCGGCGGATGCCAGTTTGACATGGTCGAGATCCGCACCAACCAGTCCATTGGATTTGGATACCACAAGCTTGCCGGTCGCCCCGAACCCGTCGCCATCGAGATTGAACTTGTCGAGCATCAGCATGCCGGACTTGTCCTGCAACTCCATCGACACCCTGGCGGGAATACCGGAGCCCTTGGTCCAGCCGATAACCGGGATGTTCAAAGTCGCGCGCGACAGGTCGCTTTTCACCAACTGGCGGTTATCATCGAGGCGCGACACTTCCAGATCGATCGTACCACCGACAATGTCGCCAAGGCCTGGAACGAGCTTGGCGCGCTGGCTGTCATTCAGCTGTCCTTTCACCGTCCAGCTTGGCGCTCTATTGGAACCGCGGTCGACCGGCTGGGAGAAGTCGATCTCAACCGGCACGCCATCGATCTGTGCGCCCCCCTGCAAGACGGCATTTTGCGGATCGACTACCAGCGTGCCATCGAAGCCCGTGATCTTCTTGTCCATATAGGGCCGCTTGAGATCGACTCCCTTCAAATCCAGCGATGCCTTCCACACTTCCGGCGGAGGTTTCTGATCGGCAATAATGCCACCATAGAGCTGGACATCGGCCTTGATCTCGCCGGCAAAATCCTCTGGCACGAATTCCGTGCGTTGCAGGGCTTGCATGGGCTTGAAGGTTGCAAGTTCCGCCATGGCATCAGCCGGGCCGCTGACGGAAACGGCGATATTGGCCATCAGAGGCTTCTTGTAGGTATTGGCGATGGCAAATGTGCCTTTGTCCAACTTGACCTTGCGCCCTGAGGGAAAATAGGAGGTGCCGCCATCGATACGCACCTGCAAATCCGGCCCCGTCAGGTCGAAATGCCCGGCAAGATCACGAATCGGCGGCAAGTCACCGGTGACGTTCATCCGCGCACCGCTGATATCGAAAGCGATTTTCAGCTCGTCAGGCCCCAGATCCAGAGGCTGCGGTATAGGCTTCATTCGTCCGGCAGGAATGAGCACATCGATAGAGGCATTGCTGATTGTACCGCCGAACAGATTGGCCTGCACCCAGGTCCGTGGCTTCATGGCCATCCAATAAGGCCAGAGCTGCTTGACCATGGCGGTGCGCATCTCAAACAGTTTACCGCTGAAACGGATTTCCGGCGACGCACTGCCGAACTGCACATTCAGCGTGGATTGCATGCTGCCATGCGGCGTCGACACCGCCAACTCGCTGAATGTCAAATGACGCTGGCTGGGAATGAATTGTCCAAAGGCCTTCAAAGAAAACGGAAACGGTTGCTCTCCCGATGATTCCACCGAGGCCGTGCCCTGATCGACCAGCAGATCGATACCGATACCCTGGGCATCACCCGGTACGGATTGCAACCGGTCGAGATCGATGAAGCCGCCGGAAAACGGCACATGGGTCGGGCCGAAATCCACCTCAGAGGGTCGGATTTCCGCCGTCAGCTTATCGAAATCATAGGCGAGATTGATGTCGGCCCGCGTCAGGTCCTGCTTGTCGCCATCGACATAGAGTATGCCGTTTTCTGTCCGCAACCGCGCCGATAGCGCCGGTCTCTGGCTTTGTGACTGCCGCAAGGCGTAGAAATCGATATTGATGCTGGTATCGGCCCCGTCCCGCCAGACCCCGGTAGGGGTGCGCTTGATCAGGAAGGGCGTGGCGATCAGATCCGTCACCGTGGCTGTCAGAGAGGTGGTGCGGGTTCCGTCAGTCACCGCCTCGGCGGAGATCATGCTGACCTTGCCGTTGATGGATGCCTCGCCCTCGATGGCGAGCGAATCGTTCTTCCTGCGGGTCAATGTCAGGTCTTCGACCTGCACATCCACCGGCTGGCCAATTCCGTTCTTGGCAGGCAAGGTGATGCCACCCAGGCGCAACCGGTCCAGACCGCCCCGAACGATAAAGCCACGCACATTGTCCAGATTGCCGAACATCGTTTCCATGAACGCCGGAAACTTGTCGATCCGCAGCGTGGCAAGATCCAGATCGCCGCCCTGAAACAGCCGTGAACTGTCGAAATCGATGCCGGTCACGTCGATTTCGGTCACGGAAACCCGCCCCATCAGCAGCGAGATCGGATCGATGACCAGTTTGACGTCGCCGGCTTTGGAGACCACCTGCTGGGTTTTCGGATCGGTCAGGGTGACATTCTGCGCGGCGACCGCCAGATGCAAATTCTTGGAAAGACGAATGGAGGTCTGGTCGATATCGGCTTTCAGGTCGTCGCCAATCGCGGATTGAAAAGCGGCGCGTGCACCGGTCGACAGGGCCTGGTCCAGCGTGCCGGTTTCAATCGCGATTGCCGCCGCCCCCAGCATGGCCATCAGCGACAGGACGATATAGGCGCCAAACCGCATCAATCTGGTAAGTGGCCCACGCCGGCGCGGGCAATGCACGATCAAGGGATCATCGACCTGCGCCGACGGCAAGGTCTCGAGGGCAACAATGTCGCCTTTGCGAAAACGGATTTTCTCGCCCCGGATTTCTCCCATGCCCTGGCCTGTATCTCCGATATTTCCTGAAGTTCGACGGGCTGTTAGCGCACCGGCAACCTTATGATTCCAATGAATGACCGAATTCGACATGTGCCTTGACTGCGCGCAGCAAACAGAATTCTGATGGCAAATTCATTACACTGGACGCGCGTCATCTGCGCTATATATCCGTCCCGGCCTTATATTTCCACAAACCGGGCAAAAGAAAGGTATCAGCATGGCGGAATTGTCGATTGGGGACATGGCTCCGGATTTTACGCTACCACGCGATGGCGGCGGCACCGTGAACCTCTCCTCCTTCAAGGGCAAGCAAGTGGTCGTCTATTTCTATCCCAAGGACGATACCAGCGGCTGCACCGTAGAAGCTACATCCTTCACTTCCCTGATACCGGAATTCGAGAGTTCCGGTGCTGTTATCATCGGCATTTCCCCAGACACGGTGAAAAGCCACGATAAATTCGTCGCCAAACACGGCCTTGCCGTCATGCTCGGCTCGGACGAAGAGAAGACCACGCTGGAAGCCTACGGCGTGTGGAAGGAAAAAAGCATGTATGGCAAGACCTATATGGGGGTCGAGCGCAGCACCTTCCTGATCGATGCCGATGGCCGGATCGCAGGCGTCTGGCGCAAGGTGAAAGTGCCTGGTCACGCTGAGGCGGTGCTGCAAGCCGTAAAAGACAAGGCCACTTAGAGCATCGTACTGAAAACCGGTTCCCACTTTTCGGTCCGATGCTCTAGCTGGATATTTCGCCTGGAATCGATGGCGATTTCGGGAATTATGCAGTAAATGCCATGCATGTCTCATAGCATGATAAAATCCCTGAGAGCGGGTGCGACGATGGCAATCGCCGCAACCGACCTTGATGAAAAGACCGGCCTTGCGCAGGAAACCGCCCGCCGCTGGCATGGCCGGACCCTGTCGCTGCGCTCGCCGCTCGACCCACCGCTGCCGGACCGTCCGGGGCGTCCGGCCAATCCGGTTCTGGTACCGCCAAAGGCGACGGAAAAACGGTCGCTGCACACGCTGAAGGGCCGGATCGCCATGCTGCATTCGCTGGCCCATATCGAGTTGAATGCCGTGGATCTGGCGCTGGATATCGTTGCCCGCTTTGCCAGCGAACCTGTGCCACATTCGTTTTTCGACGGCTGGATGCAGGTGGCCTTTGAAGAGGCCAAGCATTTCGGCCTGGTGCGCGACCGGCTCCGGGCGCTCGGGGCTGATTACGGCGACATGCCAGCCCATGACGGCCTTTGGCAGGCCGCCCATAGCACCCGCACCGACCTGACAGCCCGACTTGCCGTCGTGCCGCTGATTCTTGAGGCGCGCGGCCTGGACGTAACCCCGTCCCTTCAGGAAAAGATGCGCGAGACCGGCGACATCGACAGCGCCGATGTGTTGAAGATCATCTATGACGACGAAAAAGGCCATGTGGCTGTTGGCGCCAAATGGTTTCGCTTTCTTTGCGCCCGCGAAAAACGCGACCCGGCCAAAACCTTCCAGCAATTGGTTCGCGCCAACTTTCGTGGGACGCTGAAAGCACCGTTCAACGACATTGCCAGGGCCGAAGCCGGGCTGACACCTTCCTTTTACCGGGTGCTCTCCTCCATCAGCCACGCCTGAAGCATCTCGGGCACAAGCAACATTTTGTTAACCTTAACAGGATGTAATCACCTCGACAGAATCGGGTCTGCAATCTGGATCAGAAGTTACGGATTGGCCATGCGTCACGCGCAGCGGCTGTAACGATGCGCGAGGTCGGCATGATGAAGACACGCAGCCGCAAAGGCTTCAGCAAGCGTCAGCGCCAACAGCATGTGCTTATCCTCGCGTCCGGGGAAACCATTCGCCATATGACCCTGCGCCCGTGGATGGCAGGTGCAGGTCTTTGCCTGGTGGTGGCCGGTGTGGTCGGCTATCTCGGTGCGACCTCCTATCTCATCATGCGCGACAATCTGATCGGAGCCTCCATGGCCCGCCAGGCGCATTTGCAGCACGATTACGAAGACCGGATTTCCGCCTTGCGCGCCCAGGTCGATCGAGTCACGTCCCGGCAATTGCTGGACCAGCAGGTGGTGGAGGAAAAGCTTCAAACCCTGCTCGAAAAGCAGATGGCGCTTTCTGCGCGATCCGGCAAGCTTGGATCGCTTCTGGACCGTGCCGAGGAATCCGGCCTGACGCCGAATGAGCCTTCAGCGCCTGTGACGCCGGATAAATCCGCGTCTGTCGCACCTGTGGCCAAGGGCAATGCACTGGCCGCCCTCAATCGGATGCTCCATACCGACCCCACAGACACACAGGAAAGCGATGGTCCGGCACTGGGCTTTATGCCCGCCCGTGAAAGCGGCGCCGACCGGGCCGACCGGGTTTTCCGCAACGTGACCCTGTCGCTGAAATCCATCGAACAACAGCAGAAATCAAGCATCCATGCACTGACCGCCGAGGCAAGCGACAAGGCCGGTGCTATAGAGCAGGTCTTGACCGACAACGGCATCCACATCGACAAGCCTGAGGCTGGCAAGGATGGAATGGGTGGCCCCCTGGTCGATGCCGACCCGAAACTCGGGATCGATACCAGTCTCGATGGGTTGGACAGCGCCCTCAATCGCCTGGATGCCGCACGCGATACGGCAAAGGACATGCCTTTTTCCAACCCTGCCGCTACCCGCGAAATCACCAGCCCGTTCGGCAACCGCCCTGACCCGCTGCTTGGACGGCTAGCCATGCATACCGGCATAGATTTCCGCGCAACGAATGGCTCTCCTGTCAAAAGTGCCGGTGCTGGAACGGTGGTCACGGCTGGGCCGACGGGCGGCTATGGAAATATGGTGGAAATCGACCATGGTCAGGGACTTTCCACCCGTTACGGCCATATGTCGAAAATCCTGGTTCGTCCGGGCGAAAAGATCGAGGTCGGTCAGTTGATCGGCCTTTCCGGGTCAACCGGGCGTTCCACCGGGCCGCATCTGCATTATGAAATTCGCAAGAACGGCAACCCGATCAATCCGATGAGCTTTCTGGCATCAGGAATGACATTGAAGCCCTTTATTCAGTAGGCGCTCCCATCGGGAGAAATCGCTCGGTTGGAGATGAGATTGGCGGCACTTACCAACGCAACCCGTTATTCATAAATGTCTGTTAATGCATATCCGCAGATACAAGGATATGTCAGGGGACCTGAGTTGCAAACAAAGCAGCTCAACACACAAAGCGGAACGGTACTATGTGGCTTGAACTGCATGACGGCGACGGGTTTCCCTTCTTCGTCAATATGGACAATGTCGTTGATTTTCGTTGGTATGAACGAGAAAAATATACCAGCTTGCTGACCACGGCGCCGGTCGCGGAAAAACTGCATATGCTTTACGTGCGCGAAAGCGCGACCCAGATCATGCAGATGATCCGCCAGGAGCAAAACCGCCAGGCTGGTAAAGTGGGCGGCGCCTAAAGCATCGGCCCGGATGTGGAACCGGGTTTCTGCACGATGCTCTAAGCACGGCAGAGATTGATCCAACCCCTTTCGCCTCGCGTAATGGTATAGGTTACTCCTGAATCAGCGAGCCGCCATGCCAAATGCCAGCCCTAGTCCGACCATCCTTTGGTTCCGCAAGGATCTGCGTCTCGACGACAACAGAGCACTGCACGCGGCCTTCGAGACCGGAAGCCCGGTCATCCCCCTCTATATCCTTGAGCCCGAAGAGATGGGAACCGGCCCGCTCGGCCCGGCGCAGGCCTGGTGGCTGCATCACTCCCTCGTCAGCCTCGGCCAGTCGCTTCAATCCTACGGCAGCCGATTGGTTCTTCGCCACGGCCCACCGAGTGACGTCCTGCGCCATCTGATCGAGCAGACCGGCGCCAAAGCCGTGCATTGGAATCGCCGTTACGATCCGTCCGGCATGGCCACGGATACGGAGCTGAAAGCTGCTCTGCGCAGCGACGGCCTTGAAGCCACCAGCCATGCTGGCTTCCTGCTGCATGAACCGTCGAAGGTGAAAACCGGGAGCGGCGGGCCTTTCCGTGTCTACACACCCTTCTGGCGCGCTCTTGAAAAGCAGGGCGATCCACCAGCGCCCATCGAGAAACCCAAGACCCTGCATAACCCTGCCGATTGGCCGGATAGCGACCGGTTGGAAGACTGGCAACTGCTGCCGACCGCGCCGGATTGGGCAAAGGAGTTTTCGGAAGTTTGGACCCCGGGAGAAACCGGCGCTCAGGACAAACTGAGCCTGTTTATCGATCACGGCCTAAAGGGTTACCGCACCCAGCGGGATTTTCCCGCCCTGCCCCATACATCCGGCCTGTCACCGCATCTGGCATTGGGGGAAATTTCTCCGGCGCGAATCTGGCACGCAACCATCGGCCTCAGCGATAATGTTTCCAGCGAAGACTATGTGCATTTTCGAAAAGAGTTGGTCTGGCGGGAATTTTCTTACCACCTGCTGTTCCACTTTGCCGATCTGGCCAGCCAGAACTGGAACGACCGCTTCAATGACTTCCCCTGGGAAAAGAACGCGGCATTTCTATCCGCCTGGCAACGGGGCCAGACCGGCTATCCGATTGTCGATGCAGGCATGCGCCAACTCTGGCGGCACGGTGTCATGCACAATCGTGTGCGGATGATCGTCGCTTCCTTCCTGATCAAGGATCTGATGATCGACTGGCGCGAAGGCGAAGCCTGGTTTCGTTACACATTGGTTGATGCCGACCCGGCTTCCAACGCCGCCAGCTGGCAATGGGTGGCTGGCTCCGGAGCCGATGCCTCACCATTTTTCCGGATTTTCAACCCGGTCACCCAAAGTGAGAAATTCGACCCTGACGGCGACTATATCCGCCAATTCGTTCCAGAGCTGGCAAAGCTGCCCAACAACCTGATCCATCGCCCATTCGAAGCCCCCGCAGCCCTGTTGGAAAAGGCCGGTGTTACGCTTGGCAAAACCTATCCGGCGCCTTTGGTGGATCACAAAAAGGCACGAGCTGTGGCACTTGAGGCTTATAAATCAACCGGCGCGCCGGAATGAATAACAGCCTCGAGGGCATTTTCTCCACATGCTGAGGCAAGGTTTTCCGGGTTGGTGCCACAGCAAGAAATTGCATTTCTTGTCATGCAGGGCTTGTAGACCGAAAACACACTTTCTATTGTTCGGAAAACAGAAAGTGCGCTCATGGCATTCCACCCCTCCGTTCTAGAAGCCATCGGCAACACGCCGCTGATCCGGCTGAAAGCCGCTTCGCAGGCAACCGGCTGCACCATTCTGGGCAAGGCCGAGTTTCTCAATCCCGGTCAGTCCGTCAAGGACCGAGCCGCGCTCTACATTATCCGCGATGCCGAACGGCGCGGATTGCTGCGGCCTGGCGGCGTGATCGTTGAGGGTACAGCCGGTAATACCGGCATAGGCCTGACCCTGGTCGCAAAGGCTCTTGGCTACCGCACCGTGATCGTCATTCCGGAAACCCAGAGCCAGGAAAAGAAGGACGCGCTGCGGCTGCTTGGCGCCGAACTGGTCGAGGTTCCCGCTGTTCCCTACAAGAATCCGAATAATTACGTGAAGCTTTCGGGACGGCTTGCGGCCCAGCTGGCGAAAACCGAACCGAACGGCGCGATCTGGGCCAATCAATTTGATAATACCGCCAATCGCGACGCTCATATCGAGACAACGGCCCGAGAGATTTTCGAGGATACCGGCGGTGCTGTCGATGGTTTCATCTGCGCGGTTGGCTCCGGTGGTACGCTGGCCGGCACGGGGATCGGACTTCGAAATCTGAAGCCCGGCGTCAAGATCGGCCTTGCCGATCCCGAAGGAGCCGCGCTCTATGAATTCTATCAGAATGGCGAATTGAAATCCTCTGGTTCCTCAATCAGCGAAGGCATCGGCCAAGGCCGGATTACCGCCAATCTGGAAGGATTTACGCCCGATTTCTCTTACCTGATCCCCGACAGCGAAGCCCTGCCGATCATTTTCGATCTGGTCGAACAGGAAGGCCTTTGCCTTGGCGGCTCTTCCGGCATCAATATTGCCGGTGCCATCCGGCTGGCGCGTGAGCTTGGGCCGGGTCATACCATCGTGACCATCCTGTGCGATTATGGCAATCGCTACCAGTCAAAGCTCTATAATCCGGCCTTCCTCAAAGAAAAGGGCCTGCCGCAGCCGACATGGCTGGGCGGCAAAACTGACATTTCCATTCCCTTCGAACCTGTCTGAGCCCCCATGCCAACATTGCCTCTGTTTCGTGACGACTTTTACCTTTCGACGGCAGAGGCGGTGGTGACAGCCGTGCATGAAGACGGCTCAATCGAGCTTGACCAGACCTGCTTCTACGCCACATCCGGCGGCCAGCCAGGCGATACGGGCTTTCTCGAACGCGCCGATGGCTCGACCATCCAGCTCGGGGCAACCCGCCACGGGGCAGACAAGAGCATCATTCTGCACCAGCCGCTGGAGGGCCAGCCAAGTCCCGATCTTGGCGAAAAACTGGTGCTGCATGTCGATTGGCAGCGGCGCTACAAATTGATGCGGATGCATACCGCTTGTCATCTGCTGTCGGTGGTCTGCCCGTTTCCCATTACCGGTGCCGCCGTGGGCGAGGATGAAAGCCGGGTGGATTTCGACATGAGCGAAGCCATCGACCGCGAAACGGTGACCGCCGATCTGATGCGACTGGTGGAGGAAAACCATCCGGTTTACCTGGAATGGATCACCGACGCGCAACTGGCAGCCAATCCGGATATCGTCAAATCCAAGAATGTGCGTCCGCCGGTGGGTTTGGGGCGCGTTAGCCTTGTTTGCATCGGAGAGAATTCATCCGTTGACAGCCAGCCCTGCGGCGGCACACATGTTTCCGAGACCCAGGAGGTCGGCGCGATTCATATCGCCAAGATCGAGAAAAAGGGCAAGGAGAACCGGCGCTTCCGTATTCGCTTCGGTACGCTGGAACCCTCTGCCTGACAAGCATGGAGAGAAGCATGTCTGCGGAGAAAAGCCGTTTCGTCGTATCGGCCGAGTGGGTACAGAAGCAACTGGGCGCACCTCAATTCAAGGTGGTCGATGCATCCTGGTATTTGCCGGCTCATAACCGCAATGGCGCGGAAGAATATGCTGCCGGTCACATTTCCGGTGCAGTGTTTTTCGATCAAGACCAGATCGCCGACCGCTCCACCTCTTTGCCCCACACAGTACCCTCCCCGGAATCCTTTGCCGAAGCAGTCGGCAAGCTTGGCATTTCAGACACCGACACGATTGTCGTATATGATGGCCCCGGCCTGTTTTCCGCGCCGCGTGTCTGGTGGATGTTCCGGGTAATGGGCGCGCCGAATGTGTTCCTGCTGGATGGCGGGTTGGACGGTTGGAAACAGGAAGGACGGTCGCTTGAGACCGACCTGCCTGAACCGGCGCCTGCGACTTTTTCCACCAATTTCAAGGAAAGCCTGATCACCCCGTTCCAGGATATGCAGGACATTGTCGAGAGCGCCAGTCGCCAGATCGCCGATGCGCGCCCTGTCGGCCGCTTCACGGGTGAAGAACAGGAGCCTCGGGCTGGAATGCGCTCCGGCCATATGCCCGGTGCTCGTTCTGTTCCTGCCTCTATCCTTGGCGAGAATGGCCGGTTGAAAGACCTCTCGACATTGCGAAAGATTTTCACCGAGGCGGGCATCGACCTGACCCGTCCGATCGTTACCAGCTGCGGCTCCGGCGTTACAGCTGCGGCGGTGACGCTGGCGCTGCAATCGCTCGGCCATCACGATAATACGCTCTATGACGGCTCCTGGTCTGAATGGGGCTCCCGCAAGGACACTCCTGTCGTGACCGGACCGGCAGACGCGATTGAGGGCAAGTTACCTACACTTCTGACCGCCCATGTCACCAAGCTGGAAATGACCGCGCCCCCGAAGTCCAGCTTGCCAGTGCCGATCAATATCCAGACGGCGATCATCCGCGCCACTGAAATGCCCCTGCCCTATTACCGCTTCCTCTATCGCCAGGTCGGCTCCCGCTGGCACTGGTACAAGCGCCTGCAGATGACCGATACCGAGCTGAAGGCGGCCATCCATAGCCCGGATGTGTCAATCTGTGTGCTCTATGTCAACGGCGCGCCAGCGGGCTTTTTCGAGCTGACCCAGCAACAGGACAATACCGTCGAGCTTTCCTATTTCGGCCTGTTTGAACATGCACTGGGACTTGGTATCGGCAAATGGTTCCTGCTCCAGGCGCTCTATGCCGCCTGGTCGACCGCACCAACCAAAATTTCGGTGATGACAAATACACTCGACCATCCCCGTGCCCTGCAACTCTACCAGCAGTTTGGCTTTTCCCCGGTTGAGACCTGGCAGGAATTGGTGGAGCCTCTATCCGAACAAGACCACATAGAATTGATAGGTCGAGATTACGGAATAGGAAGGTAATTTCCGTTTTTATCTAAAATAATTATACAGAATAGCAGGAATACTTATGCCGCGCTTTATCTCTAAAGCGCGGTTTTTTATAAAACAATTTTTTAGCGCATTTGTTTTTATTACAATTTAAAGTTATTCCGAGGAATTATCAGCACGCCAAAGACGCGACTGTTGAGATCAACACACTTTTCAGGGTGTTCCCATTCCAATGGGGCGGCTTTGTCAAAACTGTCATTTCCAAATGGATATTAAGGAGGAAACTACTATGGCTGTTAAAGATGGCACAGAGGCAAACGACGTTATCGACCTGCGTGGCTGGTCGGCGCCCGTCTTACCGGAAACGGCGCACGGCTCCTCAGGACTGGGCGGCAATGATACGATTTATGGCAGCGCCTATTATGACCTCCTCCAAGGCGGGAACGGAGACGACTTCCTATACGGATTTAATGGCGATGACGGCTTGATCGGCCAGAATGGGAATGACACCCTATACGGCGGAAACGGGGAGGACTTCCTTAGCGGAGGGGCTGGGAACGACCGCCTTTATGGCAACGCGGGGGATGACACTTTATGGGGCAAAGACGGTAATGATCATTATTATCACGGCTCAGGAGACGGTGTAGACACAATCAACGATGATCTAAGCGAAGCGGGAAATTCCGGCTACGGAGGCGGAAACGACGCCGTTCACCTCACCGCTTTCAAACTGGCCGACCTCGTATACTACAACATCGACAATGATCTCTATCTCTTGACCGCTGCCGATGCCGCCGACAACTACATCAATGATGGTATCGTCATCGAGGATTTCTTCCTGGGCGGCAACAATATTGTCGAAACACTGTATACGAATAACGATACAGAAATCTTCAATCTCACCAGCCTCTTGGCATAAATTCATGGCGGCGGACTGGAAACCGGTTTCCGGTTCTCAGTCCCCCCACTTGACTACGTTATCTCGTCCCTTCCCAACCCTTCCATGTCTTCCAGTCCGCTATAATCGCATCGGCAAAACGATTCCCCACGCGATAGGCATTGGTCACGGACGGCATGAAGCCACCAGACTTCGAAGTCAGCGATTCAATAGCGGTACGGCCAAACGGCTCGCGGTCGAAATTGGACGCTGTGCGCAATACCAGAATACGGTTGAAATCGAGGCGCCCGGCCTCCGAGGCCCGCTTCAAAGCTGTCAGCGTCGCATTATCCTCCATTTGGGTGGTGCAGTAACGGGCCTTTCCATCGGTAACCAAGGCCGCAAATCGTTCCGTGGCTTCAGCGTCCTTGACCCCGTGCCAGTAAGTATCGCCAGAAACCGTATCGCAAATCTTCACTGAAGGAGACGCCTTGGCTGCCGGCGCGGCATAGGCGGCGCGATAGGTCTTGGCGGCATCGCTGTCCATCAGTTCAACGGAGCCGGTCAGCGCCATGGCCTTCTGGACCAGCGCCTCGTTCAGCGCGTAAACCTCCGTCCCCGCCGCCCAGGTCGGTTTGGCGGTCGGACTTGGCGCACCCAGCGGCACCTGCCCGTCTGGCCAGTCCTTGTCGATCTGGCGGGCATCGATATCATGGCGCAATCCGCCATCCACCACATATCTAGCCCAGAGTGCGGACCCCAGAGTTGCTTCCTTCGGATTGACGCCGGCAATGCCTGCGATCAACACATAGGTGTTGCGCAGGTCGAACCGACGGTCGAACGCGACCGCCATGGTCGAGCTCGCCGCATTGGCATAGCCCATTGCCGTGGTCATCACGCAGAGGCCCTGACGATCGCAAGCGACCTCTGGATACTCTCTCGACAGGCCTGGCACTTTAACCTTCGTCGTCAGTTTGCGCCCTGCCAGCCACGGCTTGGTCTCTTCGCCAAACATGGTGATAACGAGAACCTTCGGAGCAATTGTTTTCACTCCCCGGCTGGAAGCCGAGGACGCGGCATGACTGACAATGGCGCTCGACGCCACCGTCAACGCAGTGACAATCATCGCTGTAGCGAATGCAGGCAAACTTGGCATCATGGGATAGGTCTCTTTGTCGAAGGGCAATGGCAGCATTGCAGGGAGGAGATCTCCTTCTTAGCTTGAACAGAATTTCAGGTCAAAACCATAGACCAGCGGCATAGGCGATCCTGAAGATTAACCAACAACGGCGCGACGCCTGAACACAACTCTCCCGGCAAGACTTGGAGCAGCGAGCCAGAAAAAGGAAAAGGGCCGGATGGTTTCCCATCCGGCCCTGAAACAAACGACATAACGTCGCTTATGGCTTATGCTGCTTCAGCGGTTTCTGCTTCAGCGGCAACGCGAGCCTTGTCAGCTGCACCCTTGGCGTCGACATCGCGTTCAACGAACTCGATAACGGCCAGAGGAGCATTGTCGCCCTGACGGAAGCCAGCCTTCATGATGCGGAGGTAGCCGCCGTTACGGCTGGCGTAACGGGTAGCAATCGCATCGAACAGCTTGCGAACAGCATCCTGATCCTTGATCTGCGAAATGGCCTGACGACGAGCGTGCAGGTCGCCACGCTTGCCGAGTGTGACAAGCCGTTCGACGATCGGGCGAATTTCCTTCGCCTTGGGCAGGGTGGTGACAATTTGCTCATGGGTGATGAGCGAAGCCGCCATATTGGCAAACATTGCCTTACGGTGGCTTGCGGTACGGTTCAGCTTGCGGCCGGCTTTCTGATGGCGCATGGCTATTCTCCTTCAATGCAGGTTCCCGCGCTTGTTGCGGCCCTGCCGTTTCCTGACACATACGGATCAAGATCCGCAGTTTGACTGGAAAGGCAGAGTTCAACCTGCCTTATCTAAGATTAATATTGGTCTTCGTAGCGCTTGGCGAGATCTTCGATGTTTTCCGGCGGCCAGGCAGGAACTTCCATACCCAGATGCAGGCCCATAGAAGCCAAAACTTCCTTGATCTCGTTCAGCGACTTGCGACCAAAGTTCGGCGTGCGCAGCATTTCGGCTTCGGTCTTCTGGATCAGATCGCCAATATATACGATATTGTCGTTCTTCAGGCAGTTGGCCGAACGGACCGAAAGCTCGAGTTCGTCGACCTTCTTCAACAGAGCCGGGTTGAAAGCCAGTTCGGTAACGGCTTCTTCTTCAGCTTCACGCTGCGGCTCATCGAAGTTGACGAAGACAGACAGCTGGTCCTGGAGAATACGGGCAGCGAAAGCCACCGCATCTTCACCTGAAACAGACCCATCGGTCTCGATCGTCATGGTCAGCTTGTCGTAGTCAAGAACCTGGCCTTCGCGGGTGTTTTCCACCTTGTAGGACACTTTCTTGACCGGCGAATAGAGGCTGTCGACTGGGATAAGCCCAATCGGTGCATCTTCTGCGCGGTTACGATCGGCGGGGACATAGCCCTTGCCGTTGTTGACCGTGAATTCCATCCGGATTTCCGCACCTTCATCCAGCGTGCAGATGACGTGGTTCGGATTGAGGATCTCGATATCGCCAACCGTCTGGATATCTCCAGCGGTCACGACGCCTGGACCCTGCTTGCGGACGACCATGCGCTTGGCATCGTCGCCGTCCATCTTGATGGCAATTTCCTTGATGTTCAAAACGATGTCGGTGACATCTTCGCGAACACCCGGGATCGACGAGAATTCATGCAGAACACCGTCGATCTGGACAGCCGTAACGGCAGCACCGCGCAGCGACGACAGCAGAACGCGACGAAGCGCGTTGCCGAGCGTCAGACCGAAGCCCCGCTCAAGCGGTTCGGCAACCAGGGTTGCCTTGGTGCGACCGCTGGAGGAGAACTCAACCTTGTTCGGCTTGATCAGTTCCTGCCAATTCTTCTGAATCATATGTTTACCTTCCGTTCGTCGCCACTATTCAATCGTGACGACCGAGCATGAGAAGAACCGGGACCGCATCTGCGCATATCCCGGCCGGACGAAGAATGATCAGACGCGGCGCTTCTTGCGAGGACGGCAGCCATTGTGCGGGATCGGGGTCACATCGCGGATCGAGGTGATCATGAAGCCCGCAGCCTGCAAAGCGCGCAGAGCCGATTCACGGCCAGAACCCGGACCGCAAACTTCGACTTCAAGCGACTTCATGCCGTGTTCCTGAGCCTTCTTGGCGCAATCTTCAGCAGCGATCTGAGCGGCAAACGGGGTCGACTTACGCGAACCCTTGAAGCCCTTGGCACCAGCCGACGACCAGGCAATTGCATTGCCCTGCGCATCGGTGATGGTGATCATCGTGTTGTTGAATGTCGAGTTGACATGCGCAACACCCGACGAAATATTTTTGCGCTCTCTACGGCGAACGCGTGTGGCTTCCTTGGCCATTCAATTCCCTTTCATTGATCTCGACACCGCCGTAACACCAGCGGCTCCACCGGAAAGGACAACGTGCCCTTTCCAAAACTGCAACAAGGCCGGCACTGACGTGCCAGCCTCAAGCTCGCCATACAGCGAAACTTACTTCTTCTTACCAGCGATAGCCTTTGCCGGACCCTTGCGAGTACGAGCATTGGTATGGGTACGCTGACCGCGAACAGGCAGACCGCGACGATGGCGCAGACCGCGGTAGCAGCCCAGATCCATCAAGCGCTTGATGTTCATTGCGGTGTCGCGACGCAGGTCACCTTCGACCTGGTAATCGCGGTCGATGGTTTCACGGATAGCCAGAACTTCAGCATCTGTCAGCTGATGAACGCGGCGGTCGGCGGCAAGACCAACCTTTTCCATGATTTCCTGTGCGAACTTCGGACCAATCCCATGAATATAGGTCAGCGCGATAACTACGCGCTTTGCCGTTGGGATGTTGACGCCAGCGATACGTGCCACGCCTATTCTCCTTGCGTTCCAGTTGCCATCCGGCAAGTGGTGTGTCGTTTGACAGCCGTGACAAGGCCGCCGATTGATTTTTGGGTTCTCAACAAGTCAAAACGACCGAACCCGTCTTCCTCCGTAGGAAGAACGCGCCGACCGTTGATCTTTAGCGAGTTGGCGCGCTATCTAGCGGAATCAGTAACGAAAAGCAACTGTTCCGCTAAAGAAATTCATGGATATCCGGTCAGAGACCGGACAACACAGCCTCGATTTCCGCCGTAACCTGGTCGATTTCGGCCATACCGTCGACAGAATGGAGTTTTCCCTTGGCATAGTAATAGCCGATCAAGGGAGAAGTCTCCTTATAATAGGCCTGTAGACGGGTTTTTACCGTATCGCGATTGTCATCGGGACGGCGCTTGAAGTGAGTCGATCCGCATTTATCGCAGACCCCCTCCACTTTCGGCTTGAGATTCTCGTCGTGATAGCCCGTCCCGCAATTGGCACAGGTATAACGACCAGCGATTCGATCCGCCAGAATTTCATCCTCGACCCTGATTTCAACCACCGCGGACAGATCAAGCCCCTTAACTGCAAGCATCTTTTCCGTAGCATCCGCCTGGATCAACGTCCGCGGAAACCCATCGAGAATAAAGCCATTGCTGCAATCATCCTGATCGATCCGCTCGGAAACGATGGCGATGACGATATCGTCCGAAACCAGTTTTCCGGCATCCATCACCGCCTTGGCGCGCTTACCGACCTCAGTCTGCGCCGACACAGCGGCCCGCAGCATATCCCCCGTCGACAATTGCGGAATACCGTACTTGTCGACGATCCTCTGGGCCTGAGTGCCTTTACCCGCACCCGGAGGCCCCAATAGAATTAACCTCATCGTCCCCTCTTTCCTCCACGCAACTTCGATTTCTTGATCAGCCCCTCATATTGCTGAGCAATCAGGTGACCCTGTACCTGTGCTACCGTATCCAGGGTAACGCTGACAACAATCAAAAGCGACGTACCACCAAGGGATAAGGGCACCCCGGTCTGAGAAACCAAAATTTCGGGAAGGATACAGACGAAGACAAGGTAGATGGCGCCAACGACTGTGATTCGCGTCAGCACATAATCGATATATTCAGCGGTTCGCTCACCGGGACGAATCCCTGGAATGAAGCCGCCATGCTTTTTCAGATTGTCGGCCGTGTCCTTGGGATTGAAAACGATGGCCGTATAGAAGAATGCAAAGAAGCCGATCAGCAGAGCATAGAGCACCATATACGCCGGTTGACCATGGCCAAGCGCGCTGATGATGGTGGTCGCCCAGGCGGGCAGCGTTGAGCCACCAGTGAAGCCAGCAGCTGTCGCTGGAAGCAGCAAGAGCGACGATGCGAAAATCGCGGGGATAACACCTGAGGTGTTCAGCTTTAGCGGCAGATGCGAGGTATCACCCTGGAACATCCGGTTGCCGACCTGGCGCTTCGGATACTGGATCAGCAAGCGGCGCTGGGCGCGCTCAAAGAACACGATCAGCGCAATCACGCCGATTGCCACCAGGATCACCGTCAGGATCAAGGCTGTGGACAAAGCCCCTGTGCGGCCTAGCTCCAAAGTACCGGCAAGTGCAGTCGGGAGACCTGCGGCAATACCCGCGAAGATAATCAGCGAAATACCGTTACCAATACCGCGCGACGTAATCTGCTCGCCAAGCCACATCAGGAACATCGTACCGCCAAGCAGCGTCACGACGGTCGACAGCCGGAAGAACAAGCCAGGATCGGTCACCAAGCCGTTGCCGTGCTCCAGACCCACCGCAATACCATAGGCTTGCAGCGTCCCGAGCAGAACCGTGCCGTAGCGCGTATATTGATTGATGATCTTGCGCCCCTGCTCGCCTTCCTTCTTGAGGTTCTCAAGCGATGGAACGACCGAGGTCATCAGCTGGACGATAATCGAAGCGGAAATATAGGGCATGATGCCGAGGGCGAAAATCGCCATGCGCTGAACCGCGCCACCGGAAAACATGTTGAATAGCCCGAGAATACCACCGGACTGGCCTTTAAAGGCAGCCGCATAGGCCTCGGGGTTGAGGCCAGGCAGCGGAATGTGGGTACCTAGACGATAGACAAGAAGGGCGGCCAGCGTGAACCAGATGCGCTTTTTCAGATCCTCTGCCTTTGCAAAGGTTGAAAAGTTCAGGTTCGAGGCCAATTGTTCCGCTGCAGAAGCCATAAAATTCTCCGCGTCACCATATACGGCGGCTTGATGATGGTCAGCCTGCCGAAGGTAAAGTTCGTTCTCTCTCGCAGAAAACCGGGGGCGGAGCGATTGCATTGCAACCAGATGCCTCTCCCTCTGTTTCCGAAATTCCCGGAAGACGGAACATAAAGCGCCGTGCATTTTTTCAAACACACGAAAGCTGCTTTATCACTCAAAAAGTGCCATGTCGTTTTCTCCTCAAACCAAGATGATTTGGAGAGAAAACGACACAGGGGCCGCCCATGGGTCGCGAGGCACACATATGGTAGAAAAATCGCCCGGTGTGAAGCACCCCGGGCGATAATATTAATCGATTATTCCGACTTTTCCGCAGCTGCTGAGAGCTGCTTGATCGAGCCACCCGCCTTTTCGATCTTTTCGACCGCAGGCTTGGAAGCACCGGCAACTTCAATCGTCACCTTCGTCGTCAATTCACCGTCACCGAGGACGCGAACGCCGTCTTTGAGGCGGCGAATCACGCCAGCAGCCTTGAGAGCTGCTGCATCGATCGTGGCGGAAGCGTCGAGCTTGCCAGCATCAATCGCTGTCTGAATCCGGCCGAGCGAAACGGTCGTGAATTCGGAAGCGAAGATGTTGTTGAAGCCACGCTTCGGCAGGCGACGATAGATCGGCATCTGGCCGCCTTCGAAGCCATTGACGGCTACGCCGGAACGAGCCTTCTGACCCTTGACGCCACGGCCACCGGTCTTGCCTTTGCCGGAACCAATACCGCGACCTACGCGGATACGGTCCTTGCTGGAGCCTTCGTTGTCTTTGATTTCATTCAGTTTCATGACAGTTTCCTCCGTCTCACTTCTCGTCGACGACGCGAACGAGATGCTGGACAGCACGGATCATGCCACGAACCGAAGGCGTATCTTCCAACGTGCGGACCCGATGCATCTTGTTGAGACCCAGGCCGATAAGCGTCTGGCGCTGTACAGCCGGGCGGCGAATAGGCGAACCGATCTGCTCGACCGTGATCGTCTTCTGGGCTTCAGTGTTCTTGGCCATTGTCCAGCTCCTTATTCTTCAGAACCGTTGCCGGACGCGGCACGACGAGCCTGCAAGGTCGCATACTTCAGACCACGCTGTGCAGCAACGTCCTTCGGATGAACCTGGTGCTTCAGCGCGTCAAACGTTGCACGAACCATGTTGTAAGGGTTCGACGAACCGGTCGACTTGGCAACAACGTCATGCATGCCGAGCGTTTCGAAAACGGCGCGCATTGGACCACCGGCAATGATACCAGTACCAGCCTTGGCAGACCGCAGCAGCACCTTGCCGGCGCCGTGACGGCCATGAACGTCATGATGCAGCGTACGGCCATCACGCAGCGGTACGAAAATCAGGTCGCGCTTGGCGGATTCGGTTGCCTTGCGGATGGCTTCCGGCACTTCACGTGCCTTGCCATGACCGAAGCCAACGCGACCCTTCTGGTCGCCGACGACGACGAGAGCAGCGAAACCAAAACGACGGCCGCCCTTGACGACCTTAGCGACGCGATTGATGGCGACCAGCTTGTCGACAAATTCGCTATCGCGCTCTTCACGGTTCTGACGGTCGTCCCGCGAACCACGCTTTTCTTGTGCCATTGTCCTTTTCCTTTTTTCTTTTCCGGGTGCAATCGGCAGATTACAATCTTGAATTCGGCCCTCCCCTTATAGGTTTGGGCTCCTCCGGCATATGCGGCAAAGCCGCGAAACCGCCCGGATACACGCGCATCCGGGCGGCTATTCCTTAGAAGGACAGACCACCTTCGCGGGCGGCTTCTGCCAGTGCCTTGATGCGGCCATGATAGATGAAGGCGCCGCGATCGAACACGACTTCCTTCACACCGGCGGCAACAGCACGCTCGGCGACCAGCTTGCCAACAGCAGCTGCTGCTGCTGTGTCGGCGCCGGTCTTCAGCGAAGAGCGCAGGCTGCCGTCGAGGGTCGATGCAGCAGCCAGCGTGCGGCCGGCCACGTCGTCGATAACCTGGACGTAGATGTTCTTCGAAGAGCGATGTACCGACAGACGCGGACGGCCATTGGCCACCGCCTTGATCTGACGCCGTACGCGGTTGGCACGACGTACAAGTGCTTCTTTTCTGCTTGCCATTTCGCGCGTTCCTTACTTCTTCTTGCCTTCTTTGCGGACGATCCGCTCTTCGGCATACTTGACGCCCTTGCCCTTGTAGGGCTCGGGGCCGCGATATTCGCGGATCTCGGCAGCGACCTGACCGACCTGCTGCTTGTTGATCCCGGAAACCACGATTTCCGTCGGCTTCGGAACGGCGATAGTGATGCCCTGCGGCGGCTCATACACAACGTCGTGGCTGAAACCGAGCGCCAGTTGCAGGTTCTTGCCCTGCAGAGATGCGCGGTAACCAACGCCGTTGATTTCGAGCTTGCGCTCGTAGCCGTCCTTGACACCCTTCAGGATGTTTTCGATCATCGTGCGGGACATGCCCCACTTTGAGCGTGCATCCTTGGAGTCGTTGACTGGCTTGACGACAATTGCATTGTCTTCAAGCGCAACCGAAATTTCGTCATTTGCGACGAAGAAGAGTTCGCCCTTCGGGCCCTTGGCAGTTACTTTCTGGCCATCAACCGAGGCCGTGATCCCTGCAGGAACCTGAACGGGCTTTTTACCGATACGAGACATGTGATTATCCTGTCTGTTCGCTAGGGAGATCTCTGCGCTGTCTTAGAAGACAGAGCAGAGAACCTCGCCACCAACATTCTGTTCGCGAGCCTGGTGATCGGCCATTACGCCCTTCGGAGTCGAAAGGATGGTAATGCCGAGGCCGTTCGCGACCTGCGGAATGGACTTAACCGAGACATAGACTCGGCGGCCCGGCTTGGACACGCGGCCGATCTCACGGATCACCGACGCGCCTTCATAATATTTCAGTTCGATCGTGATCTCGGCCTTGCCGTTACCATGGTCGATTTCAGAATAGCCACGAATGTAGCCTTCAGCCTGAAGAACATCCAGAACGCGCGCACGCAGCTTGGAAGCCGGAGTAACCACCGAAGCCTTGCGGCGGGCAGCACCATTCCGGATACGGGTGAGCATATCGCCCAACGGATCAGTCATCGTCATTTGCCCGTCTCCTTACCAGCTCGACTTTACAATACCCGGCACCTTGCCGGAATTGCCAAGCTCACGAAGTGCGATACGCGACATCTTGAGCTTGCGATAAAATGCACGCGGACGACCGGTGACTTCGCAACGGTTACGGATGCGGGTCTTGGAGCCATCACGCGGCATTTCTGCCAGCTTCAGGGTTGCCTTGAAACGGTCCTCGATCGACAGGGACTGGTTCATGATGATTGCCTTCAGCTCGGCGCGCTTGCCGGATTGCTGGGCAACTGTCTTGCGGCGGCGCTTGTTCTTTTCAACTGCGCTTGTCTTCGCCATATTGAAGTTCCTCTTCTACGCTCGTCGTTACGGTTATTGACGGAAGGGGAAGTTGAACTCTTTTAGAAGAGCCCGTGCTTCGTCATCCGTGGGAGCCGTCGTGCAAACGATGATGTCCATGCCCCACATCTGATCAACCTTATCGTAGTTGATCTCTGGGAACACAATGTGTTCCTTGATGCCCATGGCGAAGTTGCCACGGCCGTCAAAGCTCTTCGGGTTCAAACCCCGGAAGTCGCGAACGCGCGGGAGCGCGATGTTGATCAGACGGTCCATGAACTCATACATGCGAGCGCCGCGCAGGGTAACCTTTGCGCCAATCGGCATGTCTTCGCGGACCTTGAAACCAGCGATAGAGTTACGGGCCCGAGTAATGACCGGCTTCTGACCAGCAATAGCCGCCAGATCCGCAGCAGCAACCGTGGGCTTCTTGGAATCGGCAGTTGCCTCACCCACGCCCATGTTGATGACGATCTTGTCAAGCTTCGGGATCTGCATTTCGTTGGCGTAGGAGAACTGCTCCCGAAGTGCCTGACGAATGCGGCTTACATATTCTGTCTTGAGCCGTGGCTCATACTTGGTCTCAGCCATCGATCACTTCCCCCGAACGCTTGGCAACGCGAACCTTCTTGCCATCAACAACGGAGAAACCAACGCGAGTCGGCCTGCCGTCCTTGTCTGCAATAGCAAGGTTGGAAAGGTGCACAGAGGCTTCCTTGTTGATGATACCGGCTTCCTGGGTCTGCGTCTGGCGCTGGTGGCGCTTTACGACGTTGATCCCCTGAACGACCGCACGGTCTTCCTTCGGCATCACTTGAATGACTTCACCAGAACGACCCTTGTCCTTGCCGGTGAGTACGACGACTTTGTCGCCCTTACGAATCTTTTGCATCGTCAATGGCTCCCCTTAAAGAACTTCAGGAGCCAGCGAGATGATCTTCATGTGGTTCTTGGCGCGAAGTTCGCGCGGAACCGGTCCGAAGATACGGCTGCCGATTGGCTCTTTCTTGTTGTCGATAAGAACGGCTGCGTTGTTATCGAAGCGGATGACGCTGCCGTCGGCGCGACGGATGTCCTTGGCGGTGCGAACCACCACGGCTTTCATCACATCACCCTTTTTCACGCGGCCGCGCGGAATAGCTTCCTTGATCGAAACGACGATAATATCGCCGACCGAAGCGTATTTGCGCTTAGAACCGCCCAGCACTTTGATGCACATGACACGACGCGCGCCGGAATTATCGGCAACGTCGAGGTTAGTCTGCATCTGAATCATGTCAGGTCGCCTTCTCGTTATACCGGAACGGTTGGGCGATGCCCCCTATTCCGGCTTATGGATCTTTATGTCTTTTCGAGCGGAGGAGGATCTTGCCAAGGTGGTTTCCTTAAAAAGGACCTTCCCTGCGCTCAAAGCAAAAGAACGCTCTCGATGGAGCGTTCTTGCGCCGTTGCGGTGCTTCTACAGATTTTTGGGAAAGGCGCAAGTGGCCTCCCCCATTTCTCTGCAAATTAAGCCTGGGCGGAAACGACCGTCCAGCACTTGTCCTTGGAAATCGGTGCGCATTCCTCGATGGAAACCACGTCACCAATCTTATACTGATTGCTCTCGTCGTGAGCCTTGTATTTCTTCGAGCGACGAACGGTTTTCTGAAGCAGTGGGTGAGCGAATCGACGCTCAACCCGGACTACAACGGTCTTCTCGTTCTTGTCGCTGACCACGACGCCCTGCAGAATGCGTTTCGGCATTGTTCTTCTGGTCCTTTAGGCCTTGGCTTCTGCCGCCTTCTGGCGGGCAATGGTTTTCACGCGGGCGATGTCCTTACGGACCTCGTTGATGCGCGAGGACTTTTCAAGCTGGCCAGTTGCCTTCTGGAAGCGCAGGTTGAACTGCTCCTTCTTCAGGTTGCCCAACTCATCCTTCAACTGATCAGCGCTCATGGCGCGTGCGTCTGCGGCTTTCATGGCTTGATCCTTACTCTGCAATGCGCTGTACGAAGCGCGTTTTCACCGAGAGCTTGGCCGAACCGAGACGCAGCGCCTCGCGGGCGATTTCCTCGGACACACCGTCGATCTCGAACATCATACGGCCGGGCTTGACCTTGCATGCCCAGTATTCGACAGAGCCCTTACCCTTACCCATACGGACTTCGGTAGGCTTTGCCGTGACTGGCACATCGGGGAACACCCGGATCCACACGCGACCTGCGCGCTTCATGTAACGCGTGATCGCGCGGCGAGCCGCTTCGATCTCGCGTGCATTGACGCGGTTAGGCTCAAGAGCCTTCAGGCCGAATTCACCGAACGCCAGGTCGAAACCGCCCTTGGCAACGCCCTTGATGCGTCCCTTGAACTGCTTGCGGTACTTGGTACGCTTTGGCTGCAACATTTATCTATTCTCCGAACTTTTCTCCGGGCGCGCCTAATCAGGCGTTCTCGCGACGACGGTTGTTGTTGTTGCCGCCTTGGGCGTCGCTTTCCAGCGCCCGGCGCTCGGAGGCCATTGGATCGTGCTCAAGGATTTCGCCCTTGAAGATCCAGACCTTGATGCCGCAAATACCATAAGCGGTCGTAGCTTCAGCTACACCGTAATCGATATCGGCACGCAGCGTATGAAGCGGCACGCGACCTTCGCGGTACCATTCCGTACGAGCGATTTCGGCACCACCGAGACGGCCAGCGCAAGTGATCTTGATGCCTTCGGCACCCAGACGCATGGCGGACTGTACGGCGCGCTTCATGGCACGACGGAACGCGATACGGCGCTCGAGCTGCTGGGCGATCGACTGAGCGACCAGCGTTGCATCGACTTCCGGCTTGCGCACTTCAACAATGTTGAGGTGCGTTTCGGAATTGGTCATTTCGGAAAGCTTCTTGCGAAGCTTTTCGATGTCTGCACCCTTCTTGCCGATGATCAAACCCGGACGAGCCGAGTGGATCGTAACGCGGCACTTCTTGTGCGGACGCTCGATAACCACCTTGGCGATACCGGCCTGCTTCAGCTCATCCATCAAATAGGCGCGGATCTTCAGGTCTTCATGAAGAAGTTTGCCATATTCGGCGTTGTCGGCGAACCAACGGCTATCCCAGGTCCTGTTAATGCCCAGGCGGAAACCGATTGGATTGATTTTCTGACCCATTATGCGGCCTCCCCTTTGGCTTCGACTTCGCGCACGACAATCGTCAGATGCGAGAATGGCTTTTCAATGCGCGATGCGCGGCCACGGCCACGAGCGTGGAAACGCTTCATGGTGATCGATTTACCAACATAGGCTTCGGCGACGATCAACTGATCGACGTCGAGGTCGTGGTTGTTCTCGGCGTTTGCAATGGCCGATTCCAGTGTCTTCTTCACTGTATCTGCAATGCGCTTGCGCGAGAATGTCAGGTCGGCCAGAGCGCGGTCGACCTTCTTGCCACGGATCAAAGCTGCAACCAGGTTGAGCTTCTGAGGGCTTACGCGGAGCGTGCGCGCAACGGCCTGCGCCTCGTTATCCTTCAGCCGGCGTTCGGCTTTTGCCTTGCCCATCGTTACTTCCTCTTCGCTTTCTTGTCCGCACCGTGACCGTAATAGGTCCGGGTCGGAGCGAATTCACCGAATTTATGGCCAACCATGTCTTCGTTGACGCTGACCGGGATATGCTTGCTGCCGTTATAGACGCCGAACGTCAAACCGACAAACTGGGGCAAGATCGTAGACCGACGGGTCCACATCTTGATCACTTCGCTACGACCGCTCTCGCGAACTTTTTCAGCCTTCTTAAGAAGGTAGCCGTCAACGAAGGGGCCTTTCCATACTGAACGAGCCATCTCTGACTACCTCTCTTACTTCTTCTTCTGGTGGCGGGAACGCATGATGAACTTGTCCGTTGACTTGTTCGACCGCGTACGCTTGCCCTTGGTCGGCTTGCCCCAAGGGGAAACCGGATGACGGCCACCGGAGGTGCGGCCTTCACCACCGCCGTGCGGGTGGTCGACTGGGTTCATGACGACGCCGCGAACGTGCGGACGCTTGCCGCGCCAACGCGAACGACCAGCCTTGCCGTCATTGATGTTGCCGTGGTCGGAGTTCGACACGGCGCCGACCGTTGCAAGGCAAGTGCCATGCACCAGGCGCTGTTCGCCAGAGCTGAGGCGCAGGATAGCCATGCCGGCATCGCGGCCAACCAACTGAACGTACGCACCAGCAGAACGGGCAACCTGACCGCCCTTGCCGGGCTTCAGTTCGACATTGTGAACGATGGAGCCGACCGGGACGTATTGCAGCGGCATAGCGTTGCCGGGCTTTACGTCGACAGCCTTGTCCGATGCGATCACCTTGTCACCGGCTGCCAAACGCTGCGGAGCCAGGATATAGGCCTGCTCGCCATCGGCATAGGTGATAAGCGCAATGAACGCCGTACGGTTGGGGTCGTATTCCAGACGCTCGACAGTGCCTTCTACGTCGAACTTACGACGCTTGAAATCCACCAGACGATAGGTGCGCTTGTGACCGCCGCCCTGAAAGCGAACGGTGATGCGACCGAGATTGTTGCGACCGCCCTTCGAAGACAGACCCTCGGTCAGCGACTTGACAGGCTTGCCCTTGTAAAGGCCCGACCGGTCAACGATGACCAGCTGACGCTGGCTCGGGGTTGTCGGATTGAAATTTTTCAATGCCATTTTTCTGTTCCTCAGAGACCGGTGGAGACGTCGATGGACTGACCCTCGGCGAGCGTAACGATCGCCTTCTTCACATCCTTCTGCTTACCGGCGAAGCCGCGGAAACGCTTAGTCTTGCCCTTGCGGAGCAGCGTATTCACAGCTGTGACCTTGACACCGAACAGTGCTTCGACGGCAGCCTTGATTTCAGGCTTGGAAGCAGTCCGGGCGACGTTGAAGACCACCTGGTTAAAATCGGAAACCAGCGTGGACTTTTCAGTGATCGATGGAGATACGATCACGTCGTAGTGGCGAAGATCAGTCATTTGAACCGCTCCTCCAGAGCTTCAACCGCAGCCTTGGAAAGCACGAGCTTACCGCGACGCAGAATGTCATAAACGTTGATGCCCTGAACCGGCAGAACATCGATATTCGGGATGTTCGCGGCAGCGAGCTTGAAATTGACGTCGAGTTCGACGCCGCCAATCACCAGTGCGTTCTTCAGCCCGAGAGCCTCGAACACGCCAACGGCGGCCTTGGTCTTGGCATCGGCAGCAACCAGCTGATCGACGATGATCAGTTCATCAGCCTTGAACTTGGCAGACAGAGCGTGACGCAGGGCGAGAGCGCGAACCTTCTTGGGAAGATCATGCTCGTGGCTGCGAACGACCGGGCCGTGGGCCTTGCCGCCGCCGCGGAACTGCGGAGCGCGAGCAGAATGGTGACGAGCGCGGCCCGTACCCTTCTGCTTGTACATCTTGGCACCGGTGCGCGATACTTCGGCACGGGTCTTGGTCTTGTGCGTGCCCTGCTGCTTCTTGGCAAGCTGCCAACGCACCATGCGCGCAATGATATCTTCACGGGGTTCGAGGCCGAAAATGGCGTCGGACAGGGAAACCGTACCGGCATCCTTCCCCTCGAGGGTCTTGACGTTGAGTTCCATGGTTTGGCTCCCTTACTTCGCTGCCGACTTGACGGCGTCGCGCACGATGATCCAGGAACCCTTGGAACCGGGCACAGCGCCCTTCACAAGGATAAGACCGCGATCTTCATCGGTCGAAACGACTTCCAGATTCTGGGTGGTGACGCGGGTCTGACCCATGTGACCGGCCATACGCTTGCCCTTCCAGACCTTGCCCGGATCCTGATTGGAACCAGTCGAGCCATGCGAACGGTGCGAAACGGACACGCCGTGGGTTGCACGAAGACCGCCGAAATTGTGGCGCTTCATCGCACCGGCAAAACCCTTACCGATCGTGGTGCCGGTAACGTCAACCAGCTGGCCAGCAGCAAAGTGACCAGCCTTCAACTCAGCACCGATCTCGATGAGGTTGTCTTCGGAAACGCGAAATTCGACGAGCTTGGCCTTCGGCTCGACGTTTGCAGCGGCAAAATTGCCGCGCATTGCCTTGGATGTATTCTTGACCTTGGCCTGACCGGCGCCGAGTTGAACGGCAGTGTAGCCGTGCTTATCGACAGTCCGCTGAGCCAGGACCTGGCAGTTATCCAAGCGTAGTACTGTTACCGGGACATGCTCGCCGGCGTCATTATAGACCCGGGTCATTCCCACTTTCTGTGCAATCACACCTGAACGCATCGGTTCATTCCTCTTGAGAGTAAAACAAGCGCCTTACGGCTCTTGCCCGCCTCTTTGTTTAAGGATTCCATTCCAGTCCTTCCAGACTTTCAGGTTTCCCGTTTCGAGAAGTCGTTGGCAGGTCTTGCCACGTACCTTCCTTGTTATTTCGGCTCTCGCCGGAATTGGTTTTTAAAGCTTGATTTCGACGTCTACGCCGGCAGCCAGGTCGAGCTTCATCAAAGCGTCGACGGTCTGCGGAGTCGGATCAACAATGTCCAGCAGACGCTTATGCGTGCGCATTTCAAACTGTTCGCGGCTCTTCTTGTCGACGTGGGGCGAACGGTTGACGGTGAATTTTTCAATACGGGTCGGAAGCGGAACCGGGCCGCGGACGCTTGCACCGGTGCGCTTGGCGGTAGAAACGATCTCCCGCGTAGAGGCATCGAGAACCCGGTGATCAAACGCCTTCAGGCGGATACGGATATTCTGGCCGTTCATTCGACGTGTCCTTATTCGTTTTTCTTAAACGTCTCCGCTCACGCAAAGACAGTGAATTACCAATTTCTGGCCGGCCCCGTATTGTCAAAAATCACAAGGACGGTTCGACGTCCATGTCACCTTACTGCATCAGGGACCCTACCAGTGCAACCCAAGACCGGGTCGCGAAACTTAGCAGAGCCAGAGGAAAGAGGAGCGATACGCCGCTCTTCCTTGTTCGTGGCGGGGGCATACAACGTCCCCGTCAATTCGTCAACTGATTCCCGGAAATAAAGAAGCGCGGCATTGAATGCCGCGCTTCTTCGTCTGTATTAAGACGACTTATTCGATGATCGAAGCGACGATGCCGGCGCCGACGGTACGGCCGCCTTCGCGGATCGCGAAGCGCAGCTTTTCTTCCATCGCGATCGGAACGATCAGTTCAACCTGAACCGTCACGTTGTCACCAGGCATAACCATTTCCGTGCCTTCAGGCAGAGAAACAATACCGGTCACATCCGTCGTGCGGAAGTAGAACTGCGGACGGTAGTTGGTGAAGAACGGTGTATGACGACCGCCTTCTTCCTTCGTCAGGATGTAGGCTTCTGCCATGAACTTCTTGTGCGGCTTGACCGAACCGGGCTTGCACAGGATCTGACCACGCTCAACGCCGTCACGGTTCACACCGCGAACCAAGGCGCCGATGTTGTCGCCAGCCTGGCCCTGATCGAGCAGCTTGCGGAACATTTCAACGCCGGTAACCGTCGTCTTCGAGGTCGCGCGGATGCCGACGATTTCGACTTCTTCGCCAACCTTGACGATACCACGCTCAACGCGGCCCGTCACAACCGTACCACGGCCAGAGATCGAGAACACGTCTTCGATTGGCATCAGGAACGGCTGGTCGATCGGACGCTCAGGCGTCGGGATGTAGGCATCAACAGCCGCCATCAGTTCGCGGATCGCGTCTTCGCCGATCTTCTTGTCCGAATCTTCAAGAGCGGCCAAAGCCGAACCCTTGACAACCGGAATGTCGTCGCCCGGGAAGTCGTAGGACGACAGAAGTTCGCGCACTTCCAGTTCGACCAGTTCCAGAAGCTCGGCGTCGTCAACCTGGTCAACCTTGTTCAGGAACACGACGATCGCGGGAACGCCAACCTGACGGGCCAGCAGGATGTGCTCGCGGGTCTGCGGCATCGGGCCATCGGCAGCCGAGCAAACCAGGATCGCGCCGTCCATCTGCGCTGCACCGGTGATCATGTTCTTGACGTAGTCGGCGTGGCCGGGGCAGTCAACGTGAGCGTAGTGACGAGCAGGTGTTTCATATTCAACGTGGGCCGTCGAAATGGTGATACCACGTGCCTTTTCTTCCGGAGCGGCGTCGATTTGGTCATACGCCTTGAACTCGCCGAAATACTTCGTGATTGCTGCCGTCAGCGATGTCTTGCCGTGGTCAACGTGGCCGATCGTGCCGATGTTAACGTGCGGCTTGTTGCGCTCAAACTTACTCTTTGCCATTTTCGGCTCTCCATTATCTCATCCCCATGAAGGGGGAAATTCCTGTTATCTGTTCCGGCTGACTACCCCGATCATTTCTGACCGGAGTACTTTGCCTGAATTTCGGCAGCGACATTGCTCGGAACGGGCGAATAGTGATCGAACACCATCGAGTACTGAGCGCGACCCTGGCTCATGGAGCGCAGGTTGTCGACATATTTGAACATGTTGGCCAGCGGCACATGCGCGTTGATGACAACGGCGATACCACGGCTTTCCTGACCTTGGATCTGACCACGGCGGGAGTTCAGGTCGCCGATCACGTCACCGACGTAATCTTCCGGCGTCACGACTTCCACCTTCATCATCGGCTCGAGCAACTGAGCGCCAGCCTTCTTGGCTGCTTCACGGAAGCAGGCACGCGAGGCGATTTCGAAGGCCAGAACCGACGAGTCGACATCGTGGTATGCACCGTCGACCAGCGTCGCCTTGACGCCGAGCATCGGGAAGCCAGCCAGCGGACCAGAAGACAGAACGCTTTCGATGCCCTTTTGAACGCCGGGGATGTATTCCTTGGGAACCGAACCACCGACGATCTTCGAATCAAACTTGAAGTCATCGCCTTCAGGATTGGGTTCGAAGATGATCTTGACGCGGGCGAACTGACCCGTACCACCAGACTGCTTCTTGTGGGTGTAGTCTTCTTCATGCTGACGCGTAATGGTTTCGCGATAGGCAACCTGCGGCGCACCTACGGTTGCTTCTACCTTGAACTCACGACGCATACGGTCGACGATGATGTCCAGGTGAAGTTCACCCATGCCGGCGATGATCGTCTGGCCGGATTCCTGGTCGGTCTTGACGCGGAAGGACGGATCCTCAGCAGCCAGACGATTGAGCGCAAGGCCCATCTTTTCCTGGTCGCCCTTGGTCTTCGGCTCAATGGCGATCTGAATGACCGGCTCGGGGAATTCCATGCGCTCCAGAATAACCTGGTTCAGGGGATCGCAGAGCGTATCGCCCGTGGTGCTTTCCTTCAGGCCAGCCAGAGCAACGATGTCGCCTGCAAAGGCTTCTTCGATGTCTTCACGGCTGTTGGAATGCATCTGAAGCATACGGCCAACGCGTTCGCGCTTTTCCTTCACCGTGTTCATGACCGACGCGCCCTTTTCGAGCTTGCCAGAATAGATACGGCAGAATGTCAGCGAACCAACAAAGGGGTCGTTCATGATCTTGAACGCCAGCATCGACAAAGGCTCTGCATCATCAGGATGACGTTCGATTTCAGCGTCGGTCTTGACGTCGATACCCTTGATGGCAGGGATATCGAGCGGCGAAGGCAGATATTCGCAAACAGCGTCGAGCAAAGGCTGAACGCCCTTGTTCTTAAAGGCCGTACCGCAGAACATCGGATGGAACTTGACTTCAATCGTGCCCTGACGAACGAGAGCGCGAATCTTGTCATTATCAGGCATGATGCCGTTCAGGTAGTCTTCCATCGCCTGTTCGTCGATCTCGACAACGGTCTCGATCAGCTTTTCGCGATATTCAACGGCCTTTTCCTTCAGGTCGTCGGGGATTTCCACAACGTCCCAGGCAGCACCCAGCGATTCATCACGCCAGACGAGAGCGTTCATCTCAATCAGGTCAACAACGCCCTTGAACTCTGTTTCAGCGCCGATTGGCAGCTGCATGACAACAGCGGTGGCGCCGAGACGGGTCTTGATCATTTCTACCGAACGGTAGAAGTCAGCACCGGTCTTGTCCATCTTGTTGCAGAAGATCATCCGCGGAACGTTGTACTTCTCAGCCTGACGCCAGACGGTTTCGGTCTGCGGTTCAACACCAGCGTTGGCATCGAGAAGTGCGATAGCACCGTCGAGCACGCGGAGCGAACGTTCGACTTCAATCGTGAAATCGACGTGGCCGGGGGTGTCGATGATGTTGAAACGGCGCATCTTGCCATCGCGACCCTTCCAGTAGGTCGTGGTCGCAGCAGAGGTGATGGTGATACCACGCTCCTGCTCCTGCTCCATCCAGTCCATCGTGGCTGCGCCATCATGAACTTCGCCGATCTTGTGCGACTTGCCGGTGTAGTAGAGAATCCGCTCAGTCGTCGTGGTCTTGCCGGCGTCGATATGCGCCATGATCCCGAAATTGCGGTAGTCTTCGATTTTATATTCGCGAGCCATAGTGGACTGCCTTTCGATATTCGATCGTCTAAGATTACCAGCGGTAATGCGAGAAGGCGCGGTTGGCGTCGGCCATCTTATGCGTGTCTTCACGCTTCTTGACAGCGCTGCCGCGATTGTTGGAAGCGTCAAGCAATTCGCCGGACAGGCGATCGACCATGGTGGTCTCGTTGCGCTTGCGGGCGGCGATGATCAGCCAGCGAATGGCGAGCGCCTGGCGGCGCTCCGGACGGACGTCGACGGGAACCTGGTATGTTGCACCACCAACGCGGCGCGAACGAACTTCAACATGCGGGGCGACATTTTCAAGCGCCTGATGGAAGATTGCGATCGGCTCTGCCTTGGACTTTGCTTCAACGACATCGAAGGCACCGTAGACGATGCTTTCAGCAACGGACTTCTTGCCGTGCAACATGATGGCGTTCATGAACTTGGTGACGACCAGATCGCCGAACTTTGGGTCCGGGTTGATCTCACGCTTTTCGGCTTTATGGCGACGGGACATTTTACTTCGTCTCTCAACGGTTAGAACGCTTTATCACGCGGAGAACCTCGCGCAGCGCTGAATTTCAAAGAAGGCTTCCGACTTACTTCGGACGCTTTGCACCATACTTGGAACGGCGCTGCTTACGGTTCTTGACACCCTGGGTATCGAGAACACCACGGATGATGTGGTAACGAACGCCCGGCAAGTCCTTTACGCGGCCGCCACGGATCATGACGACAGAGTGTTCCTGCAGGTTGTGGCCTTCACCCGGAATGTAGCCGATGACTTCGAAGCCATTGGTCAAACGGATCTTGGCAACCTTACGCAGAGCCGAGTTCGGCTTCTTCGGGGTCGTGGTATAAACGCGGGTGCAAACGCCGCGCTTCTGTGGATTTTCCTGCAAGGCAGGAACCTTGTTGCGCTTTACCTGCGCCTGACGCGGCTTGCGGATCAGCTGATTTACGGTAGGCATAGAACCATCCCTTATAATTCTTGTCACTTGAGCCTTTTCAGGCCCGTTTGTGCCGTTTCCGGCGGCGCTCGCACAATTTTCGCCATGCGCGAAATGTGGCCCGATCCGGGCTTCCGGATGGACCACAAAAAGCAGAGGACGCATGCGAATGCGTCATGCGTGCAGCATTCATGTCTTCAAAGTGCGTTTGGATCCTAAGCCTGGGGCAAACTTCAGAACAATATGTCCTGAAAATCATAACCGTGCATTGGCTCCGATGCGGGGCGTACTACTGTTTTCACCCCGTTCCGTCAAGCCATGGCGCAAAATTAATAGCTCTCCAAAGCCCTGTGGCCGCTTTGGTCCCGGCCTATTTGCCTTTATGACGGGTTTCGATGGATTATGCAATTGTCATCGGCCAATTCCGACCTTGCTCATACCGATTTTCAGCCTGCGATAGAAGAATCGTTTTCATGCCTGCCAAACGGAGGGTTTTGCACATGAAGCTGAGCGATTTGGAATTTGCAACCAGCCTTCAGCTTGACGACGGCGGATGGCTCTATAACGATGAAATTATCGATTAGGTTATTGTGCCGAGGCGATTCCCGTCTACAAGACTTTCTAACCGTTGCTATCGCGGTCACCTGGCGGCTCGCTTGTCTCGAGCTATAAGAAAGGCGACCCGTCATAAGGACCGACTGATGATTTCGACCCCTGACAATGACAATAATTCGGACGGACCAATGGTCTTCATCATCATTGCCAAGGCCTATGAAGAAACGGGTACAGAAGGGATCGACCTGCATATTTTGCTGAGTGCGCCCGATGACGACTCCGCCGTGCGCGAGGCTTTGAATGCACTGGCCGAGGAAGGTTTCCTGGAAGCCGACCTGGACCAGATCGGCATGGTGACCGAACCACCTTCCGACGAGCCGCATGCCTCAGCTTATCAGGGCGCACTCGAAGGTGAAGTGGCGATCATCCGATTCAACTGAGCGAGCCATGAATGACAGGACATGTCATTGAAAAGGTCCTTGTCTATGCTACGCACCGCGACCGGCTCCTGGTTTTCGATGAGCCGGATTTTCCGCACATTCTACCGCAGGTGCCTGGCGGCACTGTTGAGCACGGTGAAAGCCCCGGCGCTGCGGCTTGTCGGGAATTTGAAGAGGAGACGGGCATTGCCTGTCCCTCGTCTCCCCGCGTTCTGACGTGTGTCTGTTATCGAGATGTTAGAGATGGAGTTTCCATCCACCACAGGCGTCACTTCTTCCACCTACCTTTACGTCACACTCTCTATCCGCAGGGCTGGATTCACAGCGAAACAAAACCCCACGGCGGAGGTGCTCCAGTGCGTTTTTCCTTCTTCTGGATAACCCTGGATGAGGCAAGCCAGCGGCTAGGCTACGAGCATGGCGCCGCCCTGCCCCTCCTCCCTTAGATATCCGTCAGGTTGTTACTGAGCCAAGCACCGGAATGCGTATTCCACGGATCACCTCGAAAAACTCCGACCTTCGTTGTTGCATATTCTTTAAACCGAAATCAGCTTAAAGAATTATGCAACAGATATAGAGAGCTGTAGCGAAGCTTTGTGCGCCGCATATGGCGCACAGCGCTGCAGGCAACATCATAAAACGGAAAAGCCGCCCGGATCGCTCCGGACGGCTTTTTATTTCGATTGCTCTGCACCGATTACTCGGCGGCAGGAGCACCCTCGCCTGCCATGTCGCGCAGCATCGGGGTTGCGAGATCCGCACCGGTTCCCTTGCGGCGTTCCTCGAGAATGAGGTCGTCGCGCGAGGTGGCGATACGGCGGATCTGCGTCATCGTACCACCGGTACCGGCCGGGATCAGACGACCGACGATGACGTTTTCCTTCAGGCCTTGCAGTGTATCGGTCTTGCCGGCAATTGCCGCTTCCGTGAGAACCTTGGTGGTTTCCTGGAAGGACGCAGCCGAGATGAAGGACGGCGTCTGCAGCGAGGCCTTGGTGATACCGAGCAATACCGGATCGCCAAAGGCAGGCTTCTTGCCTTCTTCAACCAGACGTTCGTTGGCTTCATCCAGCTCGATACGGTCGACATTGTCGCCAACGATATACTGGCTGTCGCCGCTGTCGGTGATCTCAACCTTCTGCAGCATCTGGCGAACGATCACCTCGATGTGCTTGTCGTTGATCACAACGCCCTGCAAGCGATAGACTTCCTGGATTTCGTTGACCAGGTAGCTTGCCAGCGCTTCGACACCCTTGATCGCCAGAATATCGTGCGGAGCCGGATTACCGTCGAGGATATAGTCACCCTTTTCGATATAGTCGCCTTCCTGAAGATGGAAGGGCTTGCCCTTCGGGATCAGGTATTCGACAGGCTCGACACCGTCTTCCGCCGGCTCGATGATAACGCGACGCTTGTTCTTGTAGTCGCGGCCCAGCCGGATCGTACCATCGATTTCAGCGATGATGGCGTGATCCTTCGGACGACGGGCTTCGAACAATTCGGCAACACGCGGCAGACCACCGGTGATGTCCTTGGTCTTGGCGCTTTCCATTGGCGAACGAGCAAGAACGTCACCCTGGGAGACGCGCTGGCCGGGTTCAACCGACAGGATCGCATCGACCGACAGCTGGAACCGGGCTTCACCACCACGCGGAACCTTGAGCACATTGCCCTGGGTGTCCTTGATGACGATTGCCGGCTTCAGATCGGCACCACGTGGCGTGGAACGCCAGTCGATAACCTGACGCTTGGTGATACCGGTGGACTCGTCGGTGGCTTCCAGAACAGAGATGCCGTCGACCAGATCCTCGAAATGGACGATACCTTCCACTTCAGTCATCATTGGGCGTGTGTATGGGTCCCACTCAGCCAAACGCTGACCGCGCTTGACCTTGTCGCCGTCGTCAACGAACAGCTTCGAACCATAAGCGACACGTTGCGAGGAGCGCTCGACACCGCGTTCGTCCAAAATCGTCAACGCGATGCTACGGCCCATGGCGACATAAATGCCGTCCGAGTTGCGCAACATGTTGCGGTTCTTGATCAGGATCGTGCCTTCATACGATGCTTCCAGGAACGATTGGTCAACCACGTTGGCCGTACCGCCCAAGTGGAACGTACGCATGGTCAGCTGGGTACCAGGCTCACCGATGGACTGGGCTGCGATAACACCCACTGCTTCACCCATGTTCACAGGTGTACCCCGGGCAAGGTCACGACCGTAGCAGATCGAGCAGACACCGGTCTGAACTTCGCAGGTCAGAGCCGAACGAATCCGGATCGACTGAATGCCAGCCTTTTCGATTTCGATGACATCGGCTTCAAGGATCATCCGGCCTGCATCAACGATGCGCTCACCCGTGACCGGATGATCGATGTCGTCGAGAGCCGTACGACCGAGAACCCGTACACCAATCGAAGCCACAACCTGACCGGCGTCAACAATCGCCGTCATGGTCAGGCCCTTGTCGGTACCGCAATCGACCAGATTGACGATGCAATCCTGCGCAACGTCAACCAGACGACGGGTCAGGTAACCGGAGTTCGCGGTCTTCAAGGCCGTGTCTGCCAGACCCTTACGGGCACCGTGGGTCGAGTTGAAGTACTCGTTAACGGTCAGACCTTCCTTAAAGTTCGAAATGATCGGCGTTTCAATGATTTCGCCCGATGGCTTGGCCATAAGACCACGCATACCACCCAGCTGACGCATCTGGTTCGGAGAACCACGCGCACCGGAGTGAGACATCATGTAAATCGCGTTCATCGGCTTTTGACGGCCAGTTTCCGGATCGAACTCAACAGCCTTAATACGGGCCATCATGTCTTCCGCAACCTTGTCAGTCGCCTTGCCCCAAGCGTCAACGACCTTGTTATACTTCTCACCCTGGGTGATCAGACCGTCGTTATACTGCTGTTCGTATTCCTTCACCAAGGATTCGGTGTCGCCGACGATCTTTACCTTGGAGTCCGGAATGACCATGTCATCCTTACCGAAGGAAATACCTGCCTTACATGCATGGCGGAAACCAAGCTGCATGATCCGGTCGCAGAAAATCACCGTGTCCTTCTGGCCGCAATGACGGTAGACCGTGTCGATCATCTTGGAGATGTTCTTCTTGGTCATTTCCTGGTTGCAGATGTCGAAGGGAACATTGACATTCTTCGGCAACAGTTCGCCGATCAGCATACGGCCAGGAGTGGTTTCGAAAATCTTCGAAACAGGCTTGCCTTCAGCATCCACGGTCTTGAACCGGCCACGGATCTTCGAATGCAGCGTCACGACCTTGTTTTCAAGCGCGTGATGCAGTTCGCCGATGTCCGAGAACACCATGCCTTCACCAGGCTCGTTCTGGTTCATGATCGACAGATAGTACAGTCCGAGAACCATGTCCTGTGACGGAACGATGATTGGTGCGCCGTTTGCCGGATGCAGGATGTTGTTGGTCGACATCATCAGCACGCGGGCTTCAAGCTGGGCTTCAAGCGACAGCGGCACGTGCACAGCCATCTGGTCGCCGTCAAAGTCGGCGTTGAAGGCGGTGCAGACCAGCGGATGCAGCTGGATAGCCTTGCCTTCGACCAGGATAGGCTCAAACGCCTGAATGCCAAGGCGGTGAAGCGTCGGAGCGCGGTTCAGAAGAACCGGATGCTCGCGGATAACCTCGTCCAGGATATCCCAGACTTCCGGCTTTTCCTTTTCAACCAGCTTCTTGGCCTGCTTGACGGTCGAGGAATATCCCTTGGCGTCGAGACGGGCATAGATGAACGGCTTGAAAAGCTCGAGCGCCATCTTCTTCGGCAGACCGCACTGGTGCAGCTTCAGTTCCGGGCCAGTCACGATAACCGAACGACCGGAATAGTCGACGCGCTTGCCGAGCAGGTTTTGACGGAAACGGCCCTGCTTGCCCTTGAGCATGTCGGACAGCGACTTCAGCGGACGCTTGTTGGCACCGGTGATGACGCGGCCACGGCGACCGTTGTCGAACAGCGCATCGACAGATTCCTGCAACATGCGCTTTTCGTTACGGATGATGATGCCCGGCGCGCGCAGCTCGATCAACCGCTTCAAACGGTTGTTACGGTTGATCACGCGGCGGTACAGATCGTTCAGGTCGGAGGTCGCAAAGCGGCCACCATCCAGCGGCACCAGCGGACGCAGGTCCGGCGGGATCACGGGAACAACCTTCATGATCATCCATTCAGGACGATTGCCGGATTCCATGAAGTTCTCAACGATCTTCAGGCGCTTCATCAGCTTCTTCTGCTTCAGGTCCGACGTGGTGTCGGCAAGATCCTGACGCAATTCGCCAGCGATGCGCTCGAGATTCATCGAGGCCAGCATTTCAAAGATGGCTTCCGCGCCGATCATGGCGGTGAACTGGTCTTCACCATATTCATCAACCGCCATCATGTATTCTTCTTCGGACAGAAGCTGGTTCTGCTTCAGGGCGGTGAGGCCCGGCTCCGTGACAATGTAGTTTTCGAAGTAGAGAACGCGCTCTACATCCTTCAACGTCATGTCGAGCAGGGTAGAAATGCGCGACGGCAGCGACTTCAGGAACCAGATATGGGCAACGGGAGCGGCCAGCTCGATATGGCCCATGCGCTCACGGCGAACACGCGACAGCGTCACTTCGACGCCGCACTTTTCGCAGATGATGCCCTTGTACTTCATGCGCTTGTACTTGCCGCACAGGCATTCGTAATCTTTGATCGGGCCAAAGATACGGGCGCAGAACAGACCGTCGCGCTCCGGCTTGAAAGTGCGGTAGTTGATGGTTTCAGGCTTTTTGATTTCGCCATACGACCAGGACAGGATCTTCTCCGGCGAGGCAATCGAAATCCGGATGGAATCGAAATGCTGCGCAGGGACCTGCGGGTTGAAAAGGTTCATGACCTCTTGGTTCATGCCTATCTCCTTGTGGGGCCTGAGGCCCTCAGCTTGGCGACGAATGTGGCCCTTCCCGGGAAGCCACACCGCGCCTTAAAACGACAATAACCGCTGAATGCGGCAAAAGTCCCCGCGCCGGTTGAAGTTTACAACTGGCAGAGGACGGCGCGCGCATCGAAACGCGCGCGCCCCACTGTCACTGTTATTCCGCAGCGTCCGGCAATGGGTTGACGGTATCGGTCGTTTCGAGCTTGGAATTCTCCAGCTCGACCGACAGACCAAGCGACCGCATTTCCTTGACGAGAACGTTGAAGCTTTCCGGAATACCGGCTTCGAACGTATCGTCGCCACGCACGATCGCCTCGTAGACCTTGGTACGACCGGCCACGTCGTCCGACTTCACCGTCAGCATTTCCTGCAGGGTATAGGCGGCGCCGTAAGCTTCCAGAGCCCAGACTTCCATTTCCCCGAAGCGCTGACCGCCGAACTGGGCCTTGCCGCCCAAAGGCTGCTGGGTGACGAGCGAGTAAGGGCCGATGGAGCGTGCATGGATCTTGTCGTCAACCAAGTGGTTGAGCTTGATCATGTACATGTAACCAACGGTGACCTTACGGTCGAAGGTTTCACCCGTACGTCCGTCATAGAGAACCGACTGGCCAGACGTGTGCAGACCGGCGCGGGTCAACATTTCCGAAACGTCGCTTTCATGCGCACCGTCGAAAACCGGCGTTGCGATGGAAAGTCCGCTCTTTGCCTGATCGGCCAACCGCAGAAGCGATTCGTCATCGAATCTGGCCACTTCGTCATGCGACTCGCTGGCGTAGAGATCGACCAGTTCGGTCCTGAGCTCGGTAATGTCGAGATGCTTCTGGTAATCCTCAAGCATCTGCCCGATCTTGCGACCCATGCCGGCGCAAGCCCAGGCAAGGTGGGTTTCAAGAATCTGGCCGACATTCATACGCGATGGCACGCCCAGCGGGTTCAGAACGATATCGACATGCGTACCGTCTTCCAGGAACGGCATGTCTTCGACCGGAACGATCCGCGACACGACACCCTTGTTACCGTGACGGCCAGCCATCTTGTCGCCTGGCTGGATCTTGCGCTTCACAGCGACAAAGACCTTGACCATCTTCATGACGCCCGGAGGCATTTCATCGCCGCGCTGGACCTTTTCGACCTTGTCCATGAAGCGCTGTTCAAGGCGCGACTTGGATTCGTCGTACTGGCCGCGAAGCGCTTCCAGCTCGCTTTGGACCTTCTCGTCTTCGACGGCAAACATCCACCATTGCGAACGCGGATATTCAGAAATGACGGCGTTGTTCAGCTCGACGCCCTTCTTGAAGCCCTTCGGACCGGCAATAGAAACCTGACCGCGCAGCGTGTCGAGCAAACGACCATAGACGTTGCGGTCCAGAATTGCCTGCTCATCGTCACGGTCCTTGGCGAGACGTTCGATTTCTTCGCGCTCGATGGCCATGGCGCGCTCGTCCTTTTCAACGCCGTGGCGGTTGAAAACACGAACTTCGACAATGGTCCCGAACGTGCCCGGAGGCATGCGCATCGAGGTATCGCGGACGTCAGAAGCCTTTTCACCGAAGATGGCGCGCAGAAGCTTTTCTTCCGGCGTCATCGGGCTTTCGCCCTTCGGAGTGATCTTGCCGACCAGGATATCGCCCGGCTGCACTTCCGCACCGATGTAGACGATACCGGCTTCATCGAGGTTACGCAGCGCTTCTTCCGAAACGTTCGGAATATCGCGGGTGATTTCTTCGGGTCCAAGCTTGGTGTCACGGGCCATGACTTCAAATTCCTCGATATGGATCGAGGTGAAGACGTCTTCCGAAACGATACGCTCCGACATGAGGATCGAGTCCTCATAGTTATAGCCGTTCCAGGGCATGAACGCGACAAGCGCGTTGCGGCCAAGCGCCAGGTCGCCGAGGTCGGTCGACGGACCGTCCGCGATGATATCGCCCTTGTTCAGAATATCGCCGACGGCGACCAGCGGGCGCTGGTTGACGCAGGTGTTCTGGTTGGAACGCTGGAACTTCTGCAGACGGTAGATATCAACACCGGACTTGCCGGCATCGAGATCTTCCGTGGCACGGATAACGATACGGGTCGCATCCACCTGGTCGACCACGCCGCCACGGCGAGCGCCGATCGCCGCACCGGAGTCACGCGCCACGATCGGCTCCATGCCGGTCCCAACGAACGGAGCTTCGGCTCGCAGCAACGGAACAGCCTGACGCTGCATGTTGGAGCCCATCAGCGCGCGGTTGGCGTCGTCGTTTTCCAGGAACGGAATAAGAGCGGCGGCAACGGACACGAGCTGCTTCGGCGAAACGTCCATCAGGTTGATGGTGTCGCGCGGCGACAGCATCACTTCCCCAGCGTGACGGCAAACGACGAATTCTTCGACGAATTGGCCTTCCGCGTTCAGCTCGGCATTGGCCTGCGCGACGTAATACTTGGCCTCTTCCATGGCGGAGAGGTAGATTACGTCCTTGGTCACAACACCGTCGATGATCTTACGATACGGGCTTTCGATGAAGCCGTATTTGTTGACCCGTGCGAAGGTGGCAAGCGAGTTGATCAGACCGATATTCGGGCCTTCAGGCGTCTCAATCGGGCAGATACGGCCGTAATGGGTGGGATGCACGTCGCGCACTTCAAAGCCGGCGCGCTCGCGGGTCAGACCACCCGGTCCAAGAGCCGAAAGACGGCGCTTGTGGGTGATTTCCGACAGCGGATTGACCTGGTCCATGAACTGGCTGAGCTGGGACGAACCGAAGAATTCGCGCACAGCAGCAGCAGCAGGCTTGGCATTGATCAGATCCTGCGGCATGACCGTGTCGATTTCGATCGACGACATGCGTTCCTTGATGGCGCGCTCCATGCGCAGCAGACCCAGACGATACTGGTTCTCCATCAATTCACCGACGGAACGAACACGGCGGTTGCCGAGGTTGTCGATGTCGTCGATTTCGCCCTTGCCGTCGCGCAGTTCGACCAGCATCTTGACCACGGCCAGGATGTCTTCCTTGCGCAGAACGCGCACGGTGTCGGCTACATCGAGGTCGAGGCGCATGTTCATCTTGACGCGGCCAACGGCCGACAGATCATAGCGCTCGCTGTCGAAGAACAGCGAGTTGAACATGGCTTCAGCCGAATCCATGGTTGGCGGTTCACCCGGACGCATGACGCGGTAGATATCGAACAGCGCGTCCTGACGGTTTTCGTTTTTATCGGCAGCCAGCGTGTTGCGGATATAGGCGCCGACATTGATATGGTCGATGCCCAGAACCGGGATTTCTTCGAAGCCTGCGTCCAGAATGATCGGCAGGGTCTTTTCGTCGATTTCGTCACCAGCTTCGAGATAGATCTCGCCGGTTGCGAAATTGACGATGTCTTCGGCCAGATAATTACCGTAGAGGTCTTCGTCGGTCGCCTTAAGGGCCTTCAGACCCTTGTCCTGCAACTGGCGCAGAAGACGCGGGGTGAGCTTCTTGCCGGCTTCGACAACGACTTCGCCGCTATCGGCGTCGACCATGTCGACGAGCGTCTTGGAGCCCTTCAGCGTTTCCGCCTGGAACGGCACGCGCCAGCCCTTGCCATCGCGCTTGTAGTCGGACTTCGAATAGAAGGTCGACAGGATCTCTTCGCCGTCCATGCCAAGCGCCATCAGCAGCGAGGTCACGGGGATCTTGCGGCGGCGGTCGATACGGGCGTGGACGATGTCCTTCGCGTCGAATTCGATATCGAGCCAGGAACCGCGATAAGGAATGACGCGGGCTGCAAACAGCAGCTTGCCCGAGGAATGGCTCTTGCCCTTGTCGTGGTCGAAGAACACGCCCGGCGAACGATGCATCTGCGAGACGATAACGCGCTCGGTGCCGTTGACGATAAACGTGCCGTTATTGGTCATCAGGGGCATGTCGCCCATGTAGACCGACTGTTCCTTGATGTCCTTGATCGAGCGGGCGCCCGTATCTTCATCAATATCGAACACGATCAGGCGCAACGTAACCTTCAGCGGTGCTGCATAGGTCAGATCGCGCTGGCGGCATTCATCAACATCGAACTTCGGCGGCTCGAATTCGTAGGACACGAATTCCAGCATCGAGGCACCGGAAAAATCGGTGATCGGGAAGACGGACTTGAAAACGGTTTGAAGTCCCTCGTCGGGACGACCGCCTTCAGGCTCGTCAACCATGAGGAACTGATCGTAAGATGCCTTCTGAACCTCGATGAGGTTCGGCATTTCTGCGACTTCTGGAATTTTTCCGAAAAACTTGCGTACGCGCCTGCGACCGTTAAAGGAAAGGGTCTGAGCCATCGTCGCTCCTTGTCAGTTTGCACCCGGGCCTGCAACAGACGAACACCGCTGGCCAGGCGGCTCCGTCAATCATGGATTATCAATCTCGTTCCAGTTCAGACGGAAAGGCCGGTTTGCCTTGAACGCCTGATCGGAACCATCCTCTTGAGAACCCATTACCCAAAAGCCGTTTTACCGGCTTTTGGGTAATAATTTCCGTCAGGAGAACGGCTCCGGAGAGAGTTTGCACCCTCGCCGGAGCCGAAAGTTTGAATTACTTGACGTCAACCTTGGCGCCAGCGTCTTCAAGCTTCTTCTTCAGGTCTGCAGCTTCAGCCTTGGAAACGGCTTCCTTGACAGCCTTAGGAGCGCCTTCAACGAGGTCCTTGGCTTCCTTCAGGCCGAGGCCTGTGATCGCGCGAACTTCCTTGATGACGTTGATCTTGTTTGCGCCGGCATCCGTCAGGATAACGTCGAATTCGGTCTTTTCTTCTTCAACAACTGCAGCAGCAGCGCCACCAGCAGCAGCAACAGCCACAGGAGCAGCTGCAGATACGCCCCACTTTTCTTCGAGCAGCTTGGAAAGCTCAGCAGCTTCCAGAACGGTCAAAGAGGAGAGGTCTTCTACGATCTTAGCGAGATCAGCCATTTTACTAGTCCTTTGTCAGTGTTCGGTTCGAAACGAACTGGTTTTGGGTATGAACAGCGAAAAACCGCCTTACGCGGCTTCGTCCTTCTTGGCATAAGCCGCAAACACGCGAGCAAGCTGAGCTGCCGGTGCCTGAACAACGCCTGCGATGCGAGTAGCCGGGGTCTGAATCATGCCGACCAGCTTTGCACGCAGCTCGTCCAGCGAAGGCAGGGTCGCAAGCGACTTGACTGCATCCACGGAGAGCGTGGTTGTTCCCATGGAACCACCGAGAACAACGAGCTTGTCGTTGGTCTTGGCAAAATCCATGACGACTTTCGGAGCCGTGATCGGGTCGACGCTGTAAGCAATCAGCGTCTGGCCCTTGAAGAGATCTGTCATCCCTTCCGACTCCGTGCCCTGAAGAGCGATCTTGGCCAGACGGTTCTTCGCGACTTTGACGGTGCCGCCAGCAGCACGCATTTTTGAACGGAAGTCGTTCATCTGCGCAACCGTGACACCAGCATAGTGGGCCACAACAACCGAACCAGAAGCCTTGAAGACTTCGTTCAGTTCTGTGACGAATTCGCGTTTTTCCGCTCTTTCCACTGTCTGTCTCCAGTAGACGGGACCGCAATCCTGCAGGCCCCATCGGGTTTGCCTTTGCCTCAAGGGATCTAAACTCGTCAGATCCCAAGCGACGCTTGAGGATCCTGTCCCCCCGCACTGTCACCCGAAGGCGTCAGGCACAAGGCACACAAGGCTCGAACCGACACTTCCGTAACGCCTTGGCGTCCGTGAAGAATTTCGGGTCTTACCCGTCTCATGCAGGCAGATATTAAGGCCGCAAGGCCGCCCACAATCTCGGACAGGAAATCCGGTGATAAAACCGGACATTCCCGGTCCCGAAGGACCGGGAATTCTTGGATACGGGGCAAAACGCCCCGAGAAATTTAAGCTGTGACCGACGAAGGGTCGATCTTGACGCCAGGACCCATGGTCGAGGAGATCGCTACGCGCTTGACGTAGTTACCCTTGGCGCCAGCTGGCTTTGCCTTGATGACGGCGTCAGCGAAAGCCTTGATGTTTTCTTCAAGAGCCTTGGCTTCAAACGAGGCCTTGCCGATACCGGCATGGATAATACCAGCCTTTTCGACGCGGAACTCAACGGCGCCACCCTTGGATGCCTTGACAGCGCCTGCGACGTCCATGGTCACAGTGCCAACCTTCGGGTTCGGCATCATGCCACGCGGGCCGAGAACCTTACCGAGGCGTCCGACCAGCGGCATCATGTCAGGCGTTGCGATGCAACGGTCGAAGTCGATCTTGCCGCCCTGGACGATTTCGACCAGGTCTTCAGCGCCAACGACTTCTGCGCCAGCTGCACGGGCTTCATCAGCCTTGGCGCCACGAGCGAAGACGGCAACGCGAACGTCGCGGCCGGTCCCGTTAGGCAGGTTGACAACGCCACGGACCATCTGATCGGCGTGACGTGGGTCAACGCCAAGGTTCATGGCGATTTCGATGGTTTCATCGAACTTGGCAACGGCACGTTCCTTGACCATCGAAATGGCGTCGGACAGAGCAACCAGCTTGGTAGGATCAACGCCTTCGCGGATCTTCTGAATACGCTTTGCAAGCTTTGCCATGATTAACCTACCACTTCCAGGCCCATGGAGCGGGCAGAACCCTCAACCATTGCCATAGCGCCGTCAACGTCGGCAGCATTCAGATCCTTCATCTTGGCTTCAGCGATCGTACGAACCTGAGCCTTGGTGATGGTACCAACCTTTGCGCCCTTGCCCGGAGTCTTCGAGCCGGACTGGATCTTCGCTTCCTTCTTCAGCCAGTAGGTAACCGGCGGCTGCTTCATGATGAAGGTGAAGGACTTGTCCTGGTAATAGGTGATGACGACCGGAATCGGCATGCCCTTTTCCATTTCCTGCGTGGCGGCATTAAACGCCTTGCAGAATTCCATGATATTTACGCCACGCTGACCAAGCGCAGGACCGATTGGCGGGGACGGGTTAGCCGATCCTGCCTTGACCTGAAGCTTGAGCTGGCCTGCAACTTTTTTAGCCATTTCTCTCTGCCTTTCTATCAGACCGGTTGCCCGGCCCACTCATGCCGGACATGCCGGCGGCTGCGGTTGCGTGGTGCGTATGAACGGTCCGGCTTAAGAGACCGCCGCACTCCCACGCGAAACGGGAGGTTACCCTCCCGCAGCAATCAGACCTTTTCGACCTGACTGTATTCAAGCTCGACCGGTGTAGCACGACCAAAGATCGACACTTCGACCTTAAGGCGCGACCGCTCTTCATCGACATCCTGAACAACACCGTTGAAGGATGCAAAAGGACCATCGGAAACGCGAACCTGCTCACCGATCTCGAAGGACAGCGACGACTTGGGACGCTCGACACCTTCCTGAACCTGACCAAGAATACGATCAGCTTCATAATCAGGAATCGGAACCGGCTTATTGTCGGAACCAAGGAAGCCCGTAACCTTCGGGGTATTCTTGATCAGGTGATACACCTCATCCGTCAAATTCGCCCGCACCAGCACATAGCCGGGGAAGAACTTGCGTTCACTGTCCACCTTGCGGCCGCGACGAACCTCGACGACTTTTTCAGTCGGAACGAGGATTTTCTCAAAGAGATGCTCAAGACCCTTTTGGCGAGCCTTCTCTTCAATCGATTCCGCGACTTTCTTTTCAAAATTAGAATATGCGTGGACGATATACCAACGTGCAGCCATGTTCGTTCCCGTCCTGTTAATTGCCGAGATTCAGGACAAGGCTCAAAACCCAGCCAATAACCTGATCCGCCGCAAAGAAAAACAGCGAGGCAAAAATCACCATGGCCAACACCATCAGCGTCGAGATCACAGTCTCGCGGCGCGACGGCCAGGTGACTTTGGACGTTTCGGAGCGAACCTGCTGCAAAAACGCAAATGGATTAGTCTTCGATGCCATCTAATGCCCACGCATTTACGGCACGTAAAGCTGAAAAGATCAGCCCCACGCACCGCGTGTCTGTTTGAGTGTTACATAAACGCCGATTCTCACTTTAACAAGGGCAAAACCGACATTTAAACAAATTCTACAACGCCAAAACCCACAAGCCGAAAAAATCAATTCCAACAGTGTGTGAAAAATGGCAGGGGCAGTAAGGCTCGAACTTACGACCTGCGGTTTTGGAGACCGCCGCTCTACCAACTGAGCTATACCCCTATCTGCAAGTCCGAGTGATGTGCCGATGGCCATCCCGTCCGTTGCTTGGCGCTCCGTTTAAGACGGTCGGTGACGATTGGCAAGAGGGTTTTTTGCACATTCAAAACAAAATACCGTTTTCCTACCAGTGACGGCTATAGCTCGCCCGGAAGGTCGTCGAAGGCGCATCGAGCAGATTGGTCATAGCGGCGGAAAGACCGACATCGCCGAAAACCTTTTTCTCAATACCGACAGATCCCGTGGTCGTCGCATCCAGTTGATCGATACCCGCTTCGCTATAGAGCGACGCCGACCAATCCGGCATGGACAAATCCAGCCGCTGGCTTGCCGACAGCCCCGCGCCATCACCACTGACCCGGCGCACCTGGATAATGCGCGTCGAGCCAAGCGTGAAGTCAGGCGTCAACGTCCAGTTCCACGCACGCTCCATCGACAGGCTGGAGGCACCCGTTGCGGGTGTGAAACTGGTGTTGAGATAGGTCGCAGGCCCATTCGTTTTGTCATTGCCTTCCAGCCGCACCCGTCCCCAGAGCCGCACCGGCAGCGTGGATTGATCCACCTGCCCGCTCTTGGTGGCGATGATGGAAGTATCGACACCTATTTTCGGTTCAAAAGCATTGCGCAACTGAACGCCGGTTTGAATGGCAACGCCGCTCGTGCCGTTGCGTGAGACGTTCCAGATCAGCGGGCGGCCAAAGTCGGCAGCGTGACCAACCCAGAAAAATGGTAGAATCAAGAAAGGCGCAATCGCAACCGCGCACATCAGACGAATCATAGATGCATCTTTATGTGTTCAGGGTGGGCTCGGCCCCAGGCAAAACGGGACGGCGTAGATAGTTATATCGCTATATTAACGAGCAGCTCTCTCGACCGCAAATCACATTTTTGCATTGCAGCATGACGAGACTTTGATCAGTTGTTCGCCTTCTTGGCGTTCAATCGCTGTTTTCTGGTTTTCGGCTTCAGCTTTTTGGAGAGCTGATAGAACCAGCGCAGGACCTTGGTCACGGAAATCAGCTTATCGATTTCCTTGTTCGACCCTTCAAGGCGGCTGGCCAGCACGTCGGCGGCAGACAACGCCACCGCCCCCTCGCTCAAATCAGGAAATCGCTGCAGCAGCGCAGCGTAAGCATTTTTCTCAGCAGCCCCTGGGGCGACCAGTTTTCCGGAATGGATGAACAATCGCAGCACGACTTGTTCGAATGTCCAGTCATGCAGATGAAAGACTTTCCATTTCTCACTGCGCCGAGCTGAAAATCCATCCAACAGGATGGTCTTTTCGGGCAGGTGCTCGCTCAGCCACAAGGCCAGGGCAAACCCGCTGGTCGGAATATGATCGTCGGGGTAAAAACTGGAAAAATGGCTGGAGAGATCCAGATGGCCGACCGGAGCCCCTTCGAATTTTGTGGCATCACTGAACAATTCGCCAGGATGGGCCCTGACATTCATCACGCCCAGAAATGCATCGCCCGGAAAATAGCCAAGCACGTTCTTGACTTCCTTGCGGTAAACGATGTTGGCGCCAACCGAGCCACTGCGCGCCACCAGTAGAGACGGGCGATCGAACGGCTCATCGAGGATCTTGTAGACCTTGTTAAAAAACACGAACAAGGCAGTTTGCGGCAGTTCGCGCCGCAGCCTGTCCACATTGGCCTCCTCGCTGTTGGCGACGAGGACAATGTGGGTGAAACGGCCGAGCAACGCCTGCCAGTCCGTAAAGGCCTGGATGCTAGCGGTCGTGGGGCGCGCGCTGCCGTTCTGGACTGTCATGATCAAAGGCTCTGCGTGACGTGCAGCATGCGTTCGCGAGCCGCAAACCACTCTTCAGCGTAATCGTCATTCTTGTACTGTTCGAAATAAGGGCCGCCATCGGTGAAATGGACGATCTTGGCTGCCGGATCATGGTCATATTCATTGACCAGATAATTCCACTGCAGCGGCAGGCCGCCGATCTGATCATCACTTTCAAGCCATTTGAATTGATGCAGTTGCAGACCGGTTGCGGTGTTGACGTAATCCTTGGTCAATGCCGTGCATTTGGCGTTGTTGAACAGCATCACGCTCGACCAGTTCTTCTTTTCGTATTTGGTCTGAGTCTGACCGAGAAACTTGGTTTCCACTTTCGGCTGGTAGTCATGTTTGACGCACATTACGGCGTAGCGGTCGTCGCGCAGCGCCCAGAGTTCGGCCAGATCGGCACGCGCCAGCATGTCGCAATCCATGAACATGCTCCAGCCCTGGTAATCGCTCAAATAAGGCACGAGAAACCGGGAGAAGGAAAACTCCGTCGATTGCAGCGGATTGCGCTCGCGCGTGAAAATCCCAGCCAGATTGTCGAGGACGATTGGTGTGAAGGCGACGGGAATGGACGAGTGTTCAAGAATGCTCTGGGCGAGCACATGATAGGCCACGACTTCCTTTGTATCGAAGCCAATGAAGATCTGAAGCTTGTTGTCCAACACCGCAACTCCTGAAATTGTACGTCTGTTTTCTATTAAAGGATAGGGGCCGGTGCGGACAAGAGAACCAAGCTCTTAACTGCATTAGCCACCAAGAATTTGCAGTACGGCTGGCCGCTTTGCAGATTTTCTCATGGTCTCCATCGCAATAGCGTCCAATTTGAGGAAGACCGCTCCCCAGAAACATAAACAGTTCAATCGTCACATCCTAAATGCAAAAACCCCGCTGTTGCCAGCGGGGTTCCATCTCATCCCCCTAAGGGAAGAAATTATTATTCGATGATCGAAGCGACGATGCCGGCGCCGCGTTCGAACCGCGCTGGCGCGCCGTTCGAACATCTTAGCCTGCGTCGGCAGCTTTCACCATCGACCCGTCGATCATTACTCGATGATCGAAGCGACGATGCCGGCGCCGACGGTACGGCCGCCTTCGCGGATCGCGAAGCGCAGCTTTTCTTCCATCGCGATCGGAACGATCAGTTCAACCTGAACCGTCACGTTGTCACCAGGCATAACCATTTCCGTGCCTTCAGGCAGAGAAACAATACCGGTCACATCCGTCGTGCGGAAGTAGAACTGCGGACGGTAGTTGGTGAAGAACGGTGTATGACGACCGCCTTCTTCCTTCGTCAGGATGTAGGCTTCTGCCATGAACTTCTTGTGCGGCTTGACCGAACCGGGCTTGCACAGGATCTGACCACGCTCAACGCCGTCACGGTTCACACCGCGAACCAGGGCGCCGATGTTGTCGCCAGCCTGGCCCTGATCGAGCAGCTTGCGGAACATTTCAACGCCGGTAACCGTCGTCTTCGAGGTCGCGCGGATGCCGACGATTTCGACTTCTTCGCCAACCTTGACGATACCACGCTCAACGCGGCCCGTCACAACCGTACCACGGCCAGAGATCGAGAACACGTCTTCGATTGGCATCAGGAACGGCTGGTCGATCGGACGCTCAGGCGTCGGGATGTAGGCATCAACAGCCGCCATCAGTTCGCGGATCGCGTCTTCGCCGATCTTCTTGTCCGAATCTTCAAGAGCGGCCAAAGCCGAACCCTTGACAACCGGAATGTCGTCGCCCGGGAAGTCGTAGGACGACAGAAGTTCGCGCACTTCCAGTTCGACCAGTTCCAGAAGCTCGGCGTCGTCAACCTGGTCAACCTTGTTCAGGAACACGACGATCGCGGGAACGCCAACCTGACGGGCCAGCAGGATGTGCTCGCGGGTCTGCGGCATCGGGCCATCGGCAGCCGAGCAAACCAGGATCGCGCCGTCCATCTGCGCTGCACCGGTGATCATGTTCTTGACGTAGTCGGCGTGGCCGGGGCAGTCAACGTGAGCGTAGTGACGAGCAGGTGTTTCATATTCAACGTGGGCCGTCGAAATGGTGATACCACGTGCCTTTTCTTCCGGAGCGGCGTCGATTTGGTCATACGCCTTGAACTCGCCGAAATACTTCGTGATTGCTGCCGTCAGCGATGTCTTGCCGTGGTCAACGTGGCCGATCGTGCCGATGTTAACGTGCGGCTTGTTGCGCTCAAACTTACTCTTTGCCATTTGAATGCTTCCTGTGAACGTAAAAGGTTGACGCGGCGAACCGGTTTAGTGCCGCCGTTTAAGGCTTTCGGTCCGATTGCGCAAGCCATAAATGCGCATGGCCCAAAGCGGGTGCTTTGCGAGGGTGTCCAGCAGCGCAATTCCTGCAAATGCGCGTGAAAACGGCACAGATCGCACATCGGAAAGCGGCTGAAAGATAAACTGAAAGAGACTATGAAAAGCTGGAGCGGGTAGCGGGAATCGAACCCGCGTATTCAGCTTGGAAGGCTGCTGCTCTACCATTGAGCTATACCCGCGGCGGTTTTAGATCCAGGTGTCGAAATGGTGGAGGGAGTTGGATTTGAACCAACGTAGGCTGAGCCAACGGATTTACAGTCCGTCCCCTTTAACCACTCGGGCATCCCTCCAGTATTTCGACCGGATCAAGCAACCAAGCTTACTATCCCGGTGCGTTGAACTTCGCTTTCAAGCTTGGCTCACCGCGTTCCGTGGCGGCTATATGACGGCCCGAAACGGAGATGTCAACACGCCTTAGAAGGAAAATTTTCATGTTTTTTCCTCGTTCGGGCCTCCCGGCAAACCGGGGGTCTCTATCCCCTGGCACACAAGCCCGCTATAAGGTGCCATGAGCAAAGATAACCCAAACGACACGTCCGACCGCGATAGCCACTATGCAACTTTGCGCCGTCAGGTGCGGGATGCAAAGCGTGAGCGCGGCGAGATTCCCACTCCGCAACCGCAAAAGCGGCGCAAGTCCAACGCCGATTGGACACCGCCGCCAATCGCCCCCGACCAGGTATTTTTATATGGCCTGCATACGGTGCGTGCTGCCCTCAACAATCCCGAACGCAAGCCGATCAAGCTGTCGCTGACCCAGAATGCGCTGGTACGGCTGGAAATCGGCCCGGTCGATGCCCTGCCCTTTCCTGTGGAAATCGTCACGCCGCAGGATCTCGACAAGCATCTGGGACCGGAAGCCATTCACCAGGGCGTCATGCTGGAAACCCGGCCGCTGCCGCCTCGCCGTCTTGAAGCGCTGAAGGAAAGCCCGCTTTTGCTGGTGCTGGACCAGGTGACCGATCCGCATAACGTTGGGGCGATCATGCGTACCGCCGTCGCGTTCGGCGCTGGCGCGGTGATCACCACCATGCGCCACAGCCCGACCGAATCAGGCGTACTCGCGAAATCTGCCTCCGGTGCGCTGGAATTCATTCCCTATATTCAGATCACCAATCTCGCTGATGCGCTGGGCGAATTGCACAAACTTGGTTTCGTTTCCATCGGGCTCGATTCGGAAGGGCCAAGCCCGCTGGAAGAGACATTCAGTGGCGACAAGCTGGCGTTGGTGCTGGGCTCCGAAGGCAAGGGCCTGCGCCAGAAAACCCGCGATACGGTCAATTCACTGGCCCGACTCGACATGCCCGGCGAGATCAAATCACTGAACGTGTCGAATGCGGCGGCTATCGCCTTGTATGCTTCACGCCAATTCCTGCTGCGCAAAAGCTGACATCAGAGCGTCGGTTCCGATGTCCCCGACCTCGGAACCGACGATCTCCCAAGCCTTCCAGGAATGCAACGCAGAGAATAGTGCCTCTGAGGCATCGCTTACCATTCCCGCCCGGTCCTACGCCAATACTGCTTGCTGATAGCGTCGCGGTAGGGTCCACATTCGGCGAGACGTAAAAATCTTCGGAACCAATGCCCAGCCCTATGGTTGTCCTTCTGAACAGAAGAAGGAGGATAACCATGCCAACCACAATTCCCGAGAGACCAGAAGGCGCACCGCGCGGCCCGCAGGGCACGCCCGGTATTCCCGATCGCAAGCAGGATGGCGCGGTAAAACCGCCAATTCAGGATCAGGGCGACACCAAAAATCCGAATGATCCGGTGCCGAGCCCGCCTTTGCTGCCAATCGGCGACCCTGCCGGAATGGCCTGACAATTGTCTTGGAATACTCTCCCCGGCGCATCGTGAAGCGGCGGGGATATTTTTTTGTATCGGTGGCGAGGCAATGCCATCCCGTTCATGGCAGTCGCCGACTTTGCATCCACCGATTCCTGGTCCGCTGATTTTCTGGCTTATCGTAACCATGCCGCAAGCTTTGCGTGAAATAAATGCCGCCGATCATGCATGGCTTTATCATAGCCCATGAGAGGAGGCACCCATGAGCGACAATGTCATAAAATTCAGAAAACCCGTACCGCCGAAACAACCGCGCCCGGGAGTGCGCAAACTGGTGGTCGTACTCTGTGTTGTCGCGGCTTTCGCGCTCGCCTGGGCATATTTCGCGTTTATCGCCCCCGGCGGGCTTTGAAGAAAGCCGATGATGCGCCGACCATGGGATCGGCGGGAAAAGCGATAAACCTTTGTGAAAAAATGGTGCCCCCGGCAGGATTCGAACCCGCGACCCCCTGATTACAAATCAGGTGCTCTACCAACTGAGCTACAAGGGCATTGGCGTCTGACTACCAGATTTTCGTTCGCTGTAAAGAGGCAATTGTCAAAAAGCTTTGGGCGACAGTGGCCAAAATTCATTTGTTCTGCATAGGTCTTGATTGACGGGAGAACGATGGCTTTGTCCAGACACAGCGGGATATCCGAAGCTTTCGGCAACAGGAAAACCCTTGGCACGGGCCGGACTTATCATGTACGAAGAAGGCCCTTTCCAACAGGTTTTTTCGCATGGCGCGTTCCTTCCGGTCGCTTTCTTTCGTCGCAACGAACACCCCGGAGGCGCTTGCATCCCGTGAAGAGCTGATTCGAACCTATGGCTACACACCACCCGAAGAGGCCGATGTGCTGGTTGTACTGGGCGGCGATGGCTTCATGCTGCAAAACCTGCATGACACGATGAATTCCGGGCGACTGATCTATGGCATGAACCGGGGCAGCGTCGGCTTTCTTATGAATGATTACCGGGTGGACGATCTGCCGGAGCGAATCGCAATCGCCACCGAGAATGATTTTCATCCTCTGAAAATGACTGCCCTCAGCGAAGACGGCACGCAAACCGTCGCGCTTGCCATCAACGAGGTGTCATTGCTGCGGCAATCCTATCAGGCGGCAAAACTGAGGGTATTGATCGACGGTCAGGAGCGCCTGGATGAGCTGATCTGTGATGGGTTGATGGTCGCGACCCCGGTCGGCTCCACCGCCTATAATCTTTCCGCCCATGGGCCGATTTTGCCGCTCGATGCGCCTCTTCTGGCGCTTACCCCCGTCTGCCCGTTTCGGCCCCGGCGCTGGCGTGGCGCCTTGCTTCCCGACCGGGTCACGGTGATGATCGAGATTCTCGAGGAACGAAAGCGCCCGGTGAATGCCGTCGCCGACAATATCGAGGTCAAGTCGGTTCTCACCGTCCAGATCGAACAGGCCAAGGACATTACGGCGCGGATATTGTCGGACCCCGATCATTCCTGGTCGGAACGAATCCTCGCCGAGCAATTTGCCAATTGAAACATTTTGTGCAGCAAAACGGGCGTAAGCCGGAGTGAACCTATGCAGATGAAGGGACGCCTGGATTTTTCAGCATCCGCCACCGCTTTTGCCGTGGCACTGATGGTCTGCACCCTCACCTTTTCGTTCACGAACCGCATTGCTTTGGCACAGGAAGCCGAAACGGTGCCGCCCGCCGTGACATTCCTGATCAGCGGCGGCTATTGGGAGGATCCCGGCACGGTAAACAGCACCGGCATCGTCAAAAGCCCCGCGGTCATCGACGCAAGCAAGGACGGGACGCGGCGCGGCTATTATCGGCTCTACGCCCTGCGCCAGCCGGATCGCACCGCCAAGGTTTTCCTCAGCCAGATGTCCGTGGCCGATCAAGGGTCACAGATTGTCGACACCGTTGAATTGCAGGAAATCACCGATCTGCATGCCTATGTCACCGATATTCGCAGCGAAGACCCCTCCGGGGTCAATCGCGGTTTCGGCCTTTCGGCGACCGTCTATCTAAAGCAAGACGCCCGCTCGAATGATCCGGAAAGCTGGACGGTGGTGGTCGATGAATTCGGCGAAATCCAGGTCGAGCGTGAAAGCCACTGAGCGCAATCAGACCGCTCTGCTCCTTGGCCGGCTGTAGTCATAGGCAATGGACTGCTTGAAGCCTTGCAGCCTGCCGAGGATCAACTCGGCATACGCGCCCAGGGAAAGGCTTCTGTCTTCAACCTTCGTCAGGCCGCGGGATACGGGCACCAGCAAGTCACCGGGCACGGTTCCACGCAGAGAGTGGATGGCCTGCGGATCAGCGCCTTGCGCACCCAATCCCGGTGCAAGAATAATCGAATGGGGCATAAATTGTCTGAGGCGGCGGCCTTCCGCAGGAACCGTCGCGCCGATGACCGCCCCAATGGCACTGAGATCACCGTCCTTAATCGTGTCAGGCATAAAACCGCCGATCAACCCCGCCAGCCGGTCCGAGATAAGCTGGTTGCCCGTCATCTTGTCCTGTAGCCAGCCTGCGCCCGGATTGGAGGTGCGGCAGAGGACGAACAGGCCTTTGCCATGCGCCTGCGCTGCCTCGACAAAGGGGGCAAGCGTATCGGGCCCCATCAGCGGATTGACGGTCAGGCAATCCGCCTCGAAGTCACCGCTTCCCCCTTCAGCGCTGGGAACCAGATAGGCTTTGGCATAGGCTGACGCCGTTGCGCCGATATCGCCGCGCTTTGCATCGAGGATAACGCCAATGCCCGACGCCCGCGCTCGTGCCATGTCCATAGACAGAGCCTTCAAGCCTTTGATGCCGCAAGCCTCGAAATAAGCCGATTGGAACTTGACGAAGCCGACATGCCCCTCGATCGTATCGAGAAGAAACTCCACATAGTCTTCGATCCAGCAGCCATCGCCATTCTCGAAGAGTGCGGGAACATCGCCAAGCGATGGGTCAATTCCAGCGACCAGATCGCTATAGTGCTCGACATTGGCTTTGACGATTTCAGTCCATGTCGGCATGAGGTGCTTCCCCTTTTGCTCAAGATCCGACAATCATTATACAAAAAAACCGCCTGAACAGAAGCTCAGACGGTTTGCATTTCACTGCATGCAAGAGGCGCGGTACAAAATCCGCCAAACCTGGCCCGACATCAGTCGATATCGGAAACCGAATCAGCACTACCGCTGATGCGATGGGCGAGAGCGGCCTCCATGAAGGGGCTGATATCGCCGTTCAGGACATCGTCAGGCGCCGTGCTTTCAACACCGGTGCGCAGATCCTTGACCAGCTGATAGGGCTGCAACACATAGGAACGAATCTGATGGCCCCAGCCGATATCCGTTTTGGAGGCAGCCTCGGCATTCGCGGCTTCCTCGCGCTTCTTCAGCTCGACTTCGTAGAGACGGGCGCGCAACATGTCCCAGGCCTTGGCCTTGTTCTTATGCTGCGACCGTTCCTGCTGGCACGAGACCGCGATCCCGCTTGGGATATGGGTGATACGCACTGCCGAGTCGGTGGTGTTGACGTGCTGGCCGCCCGCACCGGAGGAGCGATAGGTATCGATGCGGCAATCGCTTTCGTTGATGTCGATCTGGATCGAATCATCCACCACCGGGTAGACCCAGATGGAGGAAAACGAGGTATGGCGTCGCGCATTGCTGTCGTAGGGGGAAATGCGCACCAGGCGATGCACGCCCGATTCGGTCTTCATCCAGCCATAGGCATTATGCCCCTTGACCAGGATGGTTGCCGACTTGATGCCGGCTTCTTCGCCGTCATGCACTTCCAGCAATTCCACCTTGAAACCATTGCGCTCAGCCCAGCGGGTATACATGCGCAACAGCATGTTGGCCCAGTCCTGGCTTTCCGTGCCGCCAGCACCCGAATGCACTTCGACATAGGTGTCGTTGCCATCGGCTTCACCCGAAAGCATCGCTTCGACCTGCAATTTACCGGATTCGGCCTTGAGGGCTTTCAGGCCTTCCTCGGCCTCCTTGACGATGCTTTCGTCGCCCTCTTCCTCACCCATCTCGATCAGCTCGATATTATCCTTCATCTGCTGTTCAAGACGGCGTACGCCGGCAATGCTGTCTTCCAACTGCTGGCGTTCGCGCATCAGCTTCTGGGCCTCAGCCGCGTCGTTCCAGAGGTTGGGGTCCTCTGCCTTGTTATTCAACCAGTCCAGTCGTCTTACCGCCTGATCCCAGTCAAAGATGCCTCCTCAGCAGGCTTATGGCCTGCTTGATTTCGTCGACGACATTTTCGATTTCGTTACGCATGGGTCCTTTTCTCGGAATCTGGTTTTTCGATATCGTGCCCGGTCCATAATTGCCGATGCCCCGGAAGTAAAGTCCGGGGCATCACTACAAGCTTGATCGTTCTGTTAAAACAGGCCGGGCGTTCCGGACTGAACAGCCTGATTGACCTGCGGCGAGCTTTTCATGATCTCATCCGGCTGCATATTGCTGTCCATGCCGATGACCGAGAGGCTGTCGGCCGGGCCGGTGCCGGGCTTGAACGCCTCGACAATCGTATCCGGATCGCCCTCAACCGCCGCCATGCCAGTCTTGCGGTTGACGGCAATCATCTGCATGCCATCAGGCACTTTGAACTTGCTGGGCGGTGTGCCCTTCACTGCGGTCTGCATGAATTCATTGAACACCGGTGCCGACATCGAACCACCCGTAGCACCCCGGCCCATCGGGGTGGGATTGTCGTAACCGATATAAACACCGGCGACGATATTCGGGGTGAAGCCGACGAACCAGGTATCCTTGGCGTCATTAGTGGTCCCGGTCTTGCCTGCCACGTCGCGGTCCAGCTTGATCTTGCCATAGGCGGTGCCGCGCTGAATGACGCCCTGCATCATCGAGGTGATCTGATAGGAAGTCATCGGATCAAGCACCTGCAACCGGTTATCGGCCAGAACCGGCTCATCCTGATTGTGCCATTCGTCGGCATTGCAGCCTTCGCAGATCCGCTCTTCATGCTTGAAGATCGTCTTGCCGTAGCGGTCCTGGATCCGGTCGATCAGGGTCGGCTTGATCTGCTTGCCACCATTGGCAATCACCGCATAGGCGGAGACCATGCGCATGACAGTGGTTTCCCCTGCCCCGAGCGACATGGACAGCACGGGCTGCATGTGATCGTAAATGCCAAAGCGTTCGGCATATTCGGCCACCAGATTCATGCCCATGTCATTGGCCAGGCGCACCGTCATCAGATTGCGCGAATGCTCGATGGCAAAGCGCAGCGTTGCCGGACCGATGGAGCCACCGCCATCGTTCTGCGGCCGCCAGACCTCGCCACCGGACACGAATTCCACCGGTGCATCGAGCACGACGGAGGCTGGCGTATAGCCGCTATCGAGCGCCGCCGCATAAACGAACGGCTTGAAGGACGAACCCGGCTGACGCATGGCCTGTGTCGCGCGGTTGAATTCCGACTGGGCGTAGGAGAAGCCGCCAACCAGCGCCAGAACGCGGCCCGTATGCGGGTCCATGGCAACGAAACCACCCTGTACTTTCGGCGGCTGCCGCAAGCGATAATTGGTGGAGGTATCGGCGCCGATCTTTTCAGCATAGACAACGTCACCGGGCTGCAAGACACCGTCAGGCGATTTGGCCGTCTTGCGGTCGCCACGTCCCGACCGATAGGCCCAGTCCATGGCATCGGCCTTGATCGTGCCGGTCAACCGCTCCTGCACGACTTTGCCAGCGCCGTCACGATCCGGTTTCAAGCCGATCTGAACCTCGGTCTTGGAAGTAGAGAGCACGACCGCGACTTCCCATTCCGGCACGTCCGCAAGGCTTGCCACATCGGCCAGCGGCACACCCCAGTCGGAACCCATTTCAATATGGGTGATCGGGCCGCGATAGCCGCGCCGCTCGTCATAGCTCAGCAAACCATCCTGCAACGCCTTACGGGCAGCCACCTGAAGCTCTGGATCGAGCGAGGTGCGCACGGAAAGCCCGCCTTCATACAGGGACTTGGTGCCGTATTTATCGATAATCTGACGGCGCACTTCTTCGGAAAAATAATCCGAGGCAAACACATTGCCGCCACCGCGCCTCAGGTTGACGCCCAGGTCTTCCTTCTTGGCGGTGTCGCCATCGGCCTGGCTGACGAACCCGTTTTCCACCAACCGGTCGATAACCCAATTGCGGCGCTCGATAGCAGCCTGGGTATGGCGGTAGGGGTGGTAATTGGCCGGCCCCTTGGGCAGCGAGGCGAGATAAGCGGTTTCGGCAATAGTCAGCTCGGTGACCGGCTTGTCGAAATAGGTCAGTGCAGCCGCAGCGATACCATAGGAATTCAGACCGAAGAAAATCTCGTTCAGATAAAGCTCGAGGATCTTGTCCTTGGAATAGGCTTGCTCGATGCGGAAGGAGAGAATGGCCTCCTTGATCTTGCGGTCCATGGTCTGGTCGGAGGACAGAAGAAAGTTCTTGGCAACCTGCTGGGTGATGGTCGAAGCGCCGACGGGACGGCGACCGGAGCCAAAATTCTGCAAGTTCACCAGAATGGCGCGGCCAAGACCCCAGATATCGACACCGGGGTGGGTGTAGAAATTCTTGTCTTCCGCCGACAGGAAAGCCGCCTTCACACGATCCGGAATGGCCTGGATCGGCATGAACAGCCGCCGTTCATGGGCATATTCGGCAATCAGCGCGCCGTTACCGGCATGGACGCGGGTCATCACGGGCGGCGCATACCGGCTCAATACCTCATAATCAGGCAGATCCTTGGTAATGGTCGTCAGATAGATGGCAGCAGCGGCCGCCGCGGCAAGCGCGGCAACGGAAGCCAATCCGAAGAGATATCCAATCAGTCTTATCATCGTGAAGCTACCGGCAATCGCTTTCGGTTCGCATACGCCTGTATGTCAAGCATCGCTTATATCGTGGCGTTTTGCATACGACGCCACCAATTACAAGTCGGGAGGCGCATTGAACACCACCACCCAGGTGTTTCCTGGTGTTGTTGTGACAATGTGCGTAAAATAGGGCCTTGCCCCTGTTACACACAGCCATTGCGATCAACTTTCATGTTTCCGCATTATTCTTCGATAGATCGGCACGCGCAGAGGCATTCACAGTAAATACCGAGGCTTTGCCTTTAGAGCATTTCCAGGCAAAATGTATCGCGGTTTGGCGTCCCGAGCGTCAACCACCTTTGGCAACAAGCGGCTGGCGATATTTCTTCACTGCCTCGGCGATAAGTTTCACCACTTTGCCGCGCCATGCAGGATCGAGCAAGAGCTTCTCGTCATCCTTGTTGGACAGAAACCCCAATTCGAGCAGCACCGATGGCACATCCTGGGCCTGCAACACCCGGAAGCCGGCAAAGCGATGCGGATTGTTGATGAGGTTGATCTGTCCGTCGAACGACGTCACCACCGATTTGGCCATGGCGATGGAAAAGGCCTGGGTCTCGCGCCGGGTAAGATCGGCGAGGATGTCGGAGACCTCCTGCGGTTCGGCGCTCGCATCGACACCGCCAACCTCGTCCGACTGGTTTTCACGCGCCGCTGCCGCTTCGGCAAGATGGTCGGATGCCTTGTCGGAAATGGTATAAACGGTCGCGCCGCGAATATTGGCCTGGCCCAGCATATCGGCATGCAGCGAAATAAACAGGTTTGCGCCCTTCTGCCGTGCCAGCGTCACGCGCTGCGACAGAGACAGGAAAGTATCGCCATCGCGGGTCAGGAAGGCCTTGACGCCCTTTTGCCGGTTAAGCTCGGCAGCCAGCGCCCGGGCAAAACCCAGCGTCACGGTTTTTTCCGGCGTATTGGTGGTCTTGCCCGTGGCCCCGGTATCGATACCGCCATGACCGGCATCGACGGCAATCAGAAACTCGCCATCCGTCGCCGGCGCCGCCTGTTCTATGCGCGGACTCTTGCCAGTGCTGTAGGCATCGGCATCCCAGGCCTGGGAGGCGACCAGTTTGGAAAATGTGTCATTATCGGTCATCTCCGCATCGAGAATCAGCCGAAATCCCTGCCCCGCCTCGCTCCTGGGCTCCTCACCGTCCTTGCGCCCTTCGTCATTCTTGCGAATATCGGTCAGGACGAGTTTGGCAGGTCTCGCCGTGGTCAGCACGATGCGCGAATGGGTGGCGTCGATGGAGCCGAAACGGATATCCCGAAACAGGCCACGGGCCACCAGCGCCTCGGCTGGAAAGGCAAAGACCGTGGCTGGCAGATCAACGACGATGCGATCAGGATTGCCGATATAGCGCACGGTTGCTTCCGGCTTCTGGTCGAAATCCATGACGATACGGGTGCGGGCATCGTCACCGGCGATGCGGGCCGCAAAAGCCGCAAGACGCTCGGCAGAAAAGGCCGTTGCAGGCGCCAAGCCCGTGATAATACAGGCCAATAGCCATAGGATCACCACGGCAGGCCGCTTGCCTTGCCTCATGCTTTCCCTCGTTGAACGCACCATCCGTCCATGCCGCAACACCATCCCGCTCACGCTTTGAAAGTCCCGATCATTCACACCCATCCTTCAACCCTGCCCAAACGACCCTACCCGAGCCGACCGGACCGACTGGCAACCGGGCGACTGGAAATTGCAACCAGAGGAAGGCGTGTGGCGCGACCCTGGTTATAAACCAGAGCGCGCATGCCGGCTATTCATCATTCCTCATCGGCGCGCGCAAGTGCAATAATTCTAATCTATCGGTCTTATCAATATTATGGCCGGGCAGGCTTTGCCGCTTGCCAATGTGACACAGACGACATACAACAGAAATAAGGGTTAAAATTGTCGACGGGATAGAGTCATCCGACGGCTGCCAACCAAAACGGACCTGGCGCCATTTGTCTGATTTTTCATCCGCCGCCAAGGCATTTTTGTCCCGAAACTGAATCGTCCAGCCGGAATCTCCGGCAAAATAACAGGGCGGGAAACCGCCAAACGCTCTTTTGAGCATTCATTGGGCCTTATCAAGAGGCCTTTGTCATTGTCGCTTTTGTTTTGGTATTTGATGTCGTTGCAGCAGCCTTTGTCCAATGTTGTCCGCCTTGGGGCCTTTGATGCCCTGAACGCTGACGGACTGCTGCCAGGAAAAATACCGCAGACGAGAGCACCGATATCCGGCGCATCGCTCACGAGATCAGCCCCGCTTGGCACCAGGCCTGCGGCATTGCTCGCCACCGGTCGCGCCGAGGAGCAGAGCTTACATGGCAGACAAAATGCTAATCGATGCGTCTCACGAAGAAGAGACGCGCGTCGTTGTCGTTCGCGGTAACAGGATCGAAGAATTCGATTTTGAATCCCAGCATAAGAAACAGATCCGCGGCAACATCTATCTGGCCAAAGTCACCCGGGTCGAGCCTTCCTTGCAGGCCGCCTTCGTCGATTACGGCGGCAATCGCCACGGCTTCCTGGCTTTTGCAGAAATCCATCCCGATTATTACCAGATCCCGCTTGCCGACCGTCAGGCCCTGCTGAAGGCCGAAGCCGAAGAGCATGGCCGTCACGACGACGGCGATTTCGAGCCGGTGCGCAGCAGAGATCCCGGCGAACGCGACCAGCCGGTGATTGCCGATCCGGCCGAATTCGCCAATGAAGCCGAAGAAGTGGCCGGTCTCGCCGTCAACCAGGCCGATGACGATCACGCCCAAACCGCTGCCGAGCAACCGGCAGATGCGCCGCAAGCCGAGGCATCCCAGATCGAAGTGTCAAAGGCTGACGCAGTACCGGCCGAGCCGCAGGCGGACGAGGCAGCCCCTGAGGCCGCAGCCAAGCCTAAGGCCCGCCGTCCGCGCAAGCCCCGCAAGAAGGCAGGCGAGGTTGAAGCCAGCGCCGATGAAGCGTCCGCAGAACCCGTCCCAATCGAAAGCGACGAGACACCGGACGACGGATCGAGCAATGGCAGCATGGCCGCCATGGTCGACACGGACTCCATCTCGGAAGAAACCGATAGCCGCCATCGTCATGACGATGATGATGACGGCGAGAAGGAAGAGATCGAATCCGTTGGCGCCGAAGACGCCATGGAAGAGGTTCCCGACCGGGTGCGCCGCACGCCGCGCAAGCAATATCGCATCCAGGAAGTCATCAAGCGCCGCCAGATCCTGCTGGTGCAGGTCGCCAAGGAAGAACGTGGCAACAAGGGTGCTGCGCTGACCACCTACCTGTCTCTGGCAGGCCGCTATTCTGTTTTGATGCCGAATACCGCGCGCGGCGGCGGCATTTCCCGCAAGATCACCAACCCTGCCGACCGCAAGCGGTTGAAGGAAGTGGCCCGCGATCTGGAAGTGCCGCTGGGCATGGGCGTTATCCTGCGCACCGCAGGCGCCAATCGCACCAAGGTCGAGGTCAAGCGCGATTTCGAATATCTGATGCGCCTTTGGGAAAACGTTCGCACCCTGACGCTGAATTCCACCGCACCTTGCCTCGTCTATGAGGAAGGCTCACTGATCAAGCGCTCGATCCGCGACCTGTACAACAAGGACATCAGCGAGATCGTGGTGTCCGGCGAAGAAGGCTATCGTGAAGCGAAAGACTTCATGAAAATGCTGATGCCGAGCCATGCCAAGGTGGTTCAGCCCTACCGCGACATTCACCCGATCTTCTCGCGCTCCGGCATCGAGGCGCAACTGGACCGGATGTTGCAGCCGCAGGTGACGCTGAAGTCCGGTGGTTATATCATCATCAACCAGACCGAAGCGCTGGTTTCCATCGACGTGAACTCGGGTCGTTCGACGCGGGAATATTCGATCGAAGACACGGCCCTGCAAACCAATCTGGAAGCAGCAGAAGAAGTGGCCCGCCAGTTGCGCCTGCGCGACCTTGCCGGTCTGATCGTCATCGACTTCATCGACATGGAAGAGAAGCGCAACAATCGCTCCGTCGAGAAGAAGCTGAAGGATTGCCTGAAAAACGACCGCGCCCGTATTCAGGTCGGACGTATTTCGCATTTCGGCCTGCTGGAAATGTCGCGTCAGCGCATTCGCGCCAGCGTGCTGGAATCGACCACCCAAGTCTGCCAGCATTGCTCCGGCACGGGCCTGATCCGCTCGCAATCCTCCGTTGCCCTGCATGTATTGCGTGGCGTCGAGGAATATCTGCTGAAAAGCACCACGCACGACATTACCGTGCGCACCCTTCCGGAAACGGCACTGTACCTGCTCAACCACAAACGCGGCTCGATTGTCGATTATGAAAACCGCTTCGGCGTGTCGATCATCATCGACTCGGATGCCAGCGTCGGCCACCAGCATTTCGCCATCGACAAGGGTGAGCCGGTTGCCAATCCGGTCCGCATCGAAACCTTGCTGCCGCTGATCAGCGAGCCGGAAGAAGACGATCCGATCATCGAGATCGAGGAAGAGGATGACGAGGACGTCGTAGAGGCTCCTGTTCAGGCGCAGACCGCATCAAGTGGCAATGCCGCAGCAAGCGCCGCCGAAGACGGTAATCGCAAGCGCAAGCGCCGCCGCCGCCGCCGTGGCAAGAATGGCAATGGCCATGCCGATGGACAACAGAACGCTGCCGGCGGAGACGAAGGCGACGATGACAGCGAAGGCGAGGACGACGCCGAAGATACGGCAGAAGACCGCGATGATAGCGTCGAGGCCTCTGAAGCTTCTGAAGACGGCAATAGCGAAAGCCAGCGCCGCAAGCGCCGCCGTCGCGGCAAACGCGGTGGACGTCGCGGTCGCGATGAAAATGGCGTGAGCGCCGATGCCGAAGGCAATGACACTGCCGAAGATGACGATTCTGCTGAGGAGTCGGCGCAAGCCGATACCGATCAGGCTGTCGCCGTCGCTGTGGCTCCGTCCGAAGCCGTCGCAGACAGTGTTGAGGTAGATGCCGAGGCCAATGTCCCAGCGACAGAGACCGTGAAAGCCGATGAGCCAGTGGCTGCCAAGCCACGCCGGGCTCGCAAGCCGAAAGCGTCAGCCAAAACCGAAGCCGCCGAAAGCGTCGAAACGGTAGTGGAACCTGCTGCTGTGCCTGAGGCTGTGGTTGTCGAAGCACCGGCTGCTGCCGAGCCTGTCGCCGCCTCCCCCGTCTCGGAAGAGACGTCAGTACAGGCACCTGCTCAGGACGTCTCTGCTCCAGAGCCTGCGGTCGAAGCGCCTGCTTCTGAAGTGGCAAGTGAGCCAGAGGCCGTAAGTGATGCCAGTGCCGAAAAGCCGGTGCGCGCCAATCGGTCGTCCAATGTCAGCACATCCGAACCGGTCGTTACCTCGGTGACCAACGGCGACGAAGCTCCGAAACCCAAGAAGGGCGGATGGTGGCAGAAGCGCGGCTTCCTCTAGGAGGGACTTGCGTCTTAAACATTCAAAAACGGCCACGCTCCAGCGTGGCCGTTTTTGTTTTGGGGACGAGAACAGCAAGCGTTCGTTCGTCCTATGGTCTGTGAAACGGTGTGATCAACCGAAATCCGGCGCTGCCACCGATAATGGCCTCACGCGCTGCATGACCAGCGTCGGTCTGCCCATATAGGTCGCCTCGCCCTTACGACTATAGCCGCTTTTCTCCGCAACCCGGATCGATGCCTGGTGCTGTGGGTCGAAAAGGCAGACTGTTTCTGCATGGGCAAAATGCCGATCGGCCCAGCCAAGCGCGGCGGTGACGGCTTCGGTGGCAATGCCCCGACCATGGGCGTCCGCAATCAGCACCCAGCCAATTTCCGGCACCTCGTCCAAGGGTGGGGTGATATCGCGCTTGTACTTGGCAAAGCCGACTTCGCCGAGAAAGTCGCCGCTGATCCGGTCTTCGACAACCCAATAGCCGAAGGATAGCGCCTGCCAATGGCCGATATAGCGCAGCAGCCGCGACCAGCTGTCGGATCGGTTCGATGGCTTCCCGCTGATATAGCGCACCACTCTCTCATCCGCCCACATCCGGGCCGATGCCTCGAAATCCTCGAGGCGATGACCGCGCAACCGCAGCCTTTCGGTTTCAAGAACAGGCACGCGCGGCAACATTGGCTCATCCTGCATTTGGCACCCCTGCTGCGTCTTGAGCGATCCTGACAAACAGAATCAACCCTTTCACAGATTGATTCAAGAGCTTGCCACATTGAATCTGGATGCGACTCTAAGCACTTGATCCTTATTGAAAATCAGCCAACCCAATTGGCAATGCGGTCGGTGGCATCGGTCAATTCGGCCAGTGTCCCCGCATAGGAAATCCGCAGGGCCCGGTGGCCTTCCAGCGGATCGAAATCCAGGCCAGGCGTTGCCGCCACATGAGTTTGTGCCAGCAATCTGCGGGCAAATTCCATACTATCATTGGTGAAGCGACTGACATCAACATAGGCATAGAAGGCGCCGTCCATGGGAGACAGTAGTGGCATGCCCAGCGCCGGCAGCCGAGCCTGGAGAAAATCGCGATTGGCGCGGCAACCGGCCCGGTACGCTTCCAGCGCATCGCCTGCTTCAAGCGCAGCCATGGCGGCAATCTGCGATAACTCGGGCGCCGAAATATAGAGGCTCTGGGCCACGCATTCCACGCCACGCACCAATGCTGGAGGCAGGACCATCCAGCCGATCCGCCAGCCGGTCATCCGATAATATTTGGAGAAGGAATTGATGACGACGGCATTCGGCGCGAACTCCACCGCGCTCGCTTCCTCCACGCCATAGGTCAGTCCGTGATAGATCTCGTCGGAGATGAAGCTGACACCATTGTCGTCGCACCACAACGCCAGACGCTGTAACGCAGCCCGGCCGGTGACCGTGCCGGTGGGATTGGCGGGGCTGGCCAAAAGCACGCCTTTCAGCCGCACACCCGCTGCCTTCGCCGCACGCTCCAGACTGTCCGGCGTCAGGGTGAAATCAGTCTCGGGGCCAACCGGCACTTCAATCACCACCAATCCCAGCGCCTTCAGGATGTTGCGATAGGCCGGATAGCCAGGCCGGGCGATGGCCACCGCGTCGCCTGCCTCAAACAGCGCCAGGAATGCCAGGTTGAAACCCGCCGACGAGCCCGTCGTCACCATGATCCGCTCCGCCGCGACCTCCGTGCCGTGACGACGGCGGTAATAATCGGCAAGCCCCTGGCGCAGGTCGGCGCGGCCAAGGGCGTCGGTATAACCGATCTGTCCCGCTCGCAAGGCCAGTTCCGCCGCACGGATCGCCCGCTCAGGCGCTGGTGCGCCAGGCTGGCCAACGGCAAGCGAAATCACCGGATGGCCAGCGGCCTTCAACCGGTTGGCCTCGGCCAGAATGTCCATGGCGTGAAACGGTTCGACGGCACTGCGGGTGGAAAGCATAACCAAAACGGATCTCTTTCTATTCGATAGGACGGTCCAATAGGAGGCTTAAACAGAAATGCGCCCGACATTTGCCGCATTGCGCACCGTATCACAATGGCGAGAGCCATGCCGGAATGCGTTTTCCCGCTTTTCCCGGCCAGTGAATGCGTTACGGTCGAATTTTCAATTCGAGGTGGATTCACCGCGAAAATAACCGGATAGACTGGACCGCCGGCGCTGCGGCTGGCACAACGCCCTAAGACCGGCAGGGCGGATATCCATACCGCCGAAAATCATGGCCGAAGATAATGGCCAGAGACGAGGATTGACATGAAGACACGATTTTTTCGCACCGCCGTTCTGGCAACGCTCATTGCCACGACCGGCCTCGGCGCACCAGCCTACGCGCTGGATGACAAGCAGAAGCAAGAAATCGGCGCCTTCATCAAGGAATATCTGATCGCCCATCCGGAAATCATGCTCGACGTGCAGGACGCCCTGCAAAAGAAACAGGAAGCGGCCCGCGCCAGCCAGGCCTCCAGCGGTATCGAACGCAACAAGGCGGAAATCTTCAATTCGAAGGACGATATCGTCCTTGGCAATCCGAAGGGCGATGTGACCATCGTCGAGTTCTTCGACTATAATTGCGGCTATTGCCGCCATGCGCTGGCGGACATGGACACCATTCTGAAGACTGACAAGAATGTACGGTTCGTCCTGAAGGAATTCCCGATTCTTGGGCCGGATTCGATGGCAGCACACCGGGTTGCAGACGCTTTTCGCAAGCTGGCGCCGGAAAAATACAGCGACTTCCACCATGCCCTGCTGGGCAGTGAAGGCCGCGCCACGGAAGAAAGCGCCATTGACGCCGGTGTGACGCTGGGGGTTTCCGAAGCAGCCCTTCGCAAGGAAATGACCGACAGCCCCAATGACACATCCGTCAAAAAGGTCTATCAACTGGCCCAGGCCCTGGGCATTAACGGCACACCCGCCTATGTGATCGGCAACGAACTGGTTTCCGGTGCCATCGGTGCCGATGCTCTTCAGGAGAAGCTGGCGAATGTTCGCGCCTGCGGCAAATCAACCTGCTGAATCCACCAGATAGTCGCGATATCCAGCTGATTTTACAGTGAAGCCATAGGGAGAAAAGCGCAAAGGGCTTTTCCTTCAACGGATGCCGGTTTATAGGAGGCGGTCGAAAACGCGACGGAACAGCAATGAGCAGAACAATTTTCGTGCTGAACGGCCCCAATCTGAATGCGCTTGGCAAGCGGGAGCCCGGGATTTACGGCGGCAAGACACTGGCCGACATCGAAGCGGATTGCGTTCGATTGGGTGAGCAGCTCGGCATTGCCGTGGACTGCCGCCAGAGCAATCATGAGGGCGATCTGGTCGATTGGCTGCATGAAGCGGGCGATAAGGCTGTCGGTGTCGCGCTCAATGCCGGTGCCTATACGCATACATCGATCGCACTGCATGACGCCATGCGGGCGATTACTGTTCCGGTCATCGAAGTTCATATTTCGAATGTCCACGCGCGGGAAGAATTCCGCCATACCTCAATGATAGCGCCCGCCGCCAAGGGAGTTATTTGCGGCTTCGGACCGCATTCCTACCTCCTGGCGCTGCAAGCGCTTGATAACCTCACACGATAGAACAAGAAATTCAGGGACAACCTCCATGGCAGAGAAGAAAACCGGCATCGATCAGGCGCTTATCCGCGAGCTGGCGAATATCTTGAACGAGACCGATCTGAGCGAGATCGAAGTGGAACAGGATGCGCTGAGAATTCGCGTTTCCCGCGCCGCGCCGCAAATGGTGGCTCCGCAGATGATGGCAATGCCGCAGATGCAGTATGGCGCGCCTTATGGTGCCCCGGCACCTGCCGCAGCACCTGCTCCGGTCGCGGTCGCAGCTCCTGCTGCCCGCGATCTGTCCAAAGCCGTAACGGCTCCCATGGTCGGCACGGTCTATATGTCCCCCGCCCCCGGTTCCAAGCCCTTCATCGAAGTTGGCTCGACGGTCAAGGAAGGCCAGACGCTGCTGATCATCGAAGCCATGAAGACAATGAACCAGATCCCTTCGCCTCGTTCCGGCAAGGTCGTCGAAATCCTCATCGACGATGCAAGCCCGGTCGAATATGGCGAAGCCATGGTCATTATCGAGTAAGCCGATGCCAGTCATCTCAAAAATACTCATCGCCAATCGCGGCGAAATCGCCCTTCGCGTGCTGCGCGCCTGCAAGGAGCTTGGCATTGCCTCCGTTGCCGTGCATTCCACAGCGGATGCCGACGCCATGCATGTGCGCCTCGCCGACGAAAGCGTCTGCATCGGCCCGCCGCCCTCGCGTGACAGCTATCTGAACATCCACCAGATCGTTGCCGCCTGCGAAATCACCGGGGCGGATGCCGTCCATCCCGGCTATGGATTCCTCTCGGAAAATTCCAAGTTTGCCGATATTCTCGATGCCCACGGCATTACCTTCATCGGACCGACCGCCGACCATATCCGGCTTATGGGCGATAAGATTACCGCCAAGGAAACCGCAAAATCGCTCGGCATTCCCGTGGTTCCCGGTTCCGCTGGCGAAGTAAAGCCGGAAACTGCGCTGGAAATCGCCCGCGAAATCGGCTTTCCAGTGCTGATCAAGGCAACGGCTGGCGGCGGCGGACGCGGCATGAAAGTCGCGAACACCGAAGCGGAGCTGGAAGAAGCCGTTTCCACGGCCCGTTCGGAAGCCGCTGCTGCTTTCGGTAACGACGCCGTTTATATGGAAAAATACCTCGGTACGCCCCGGCATATCGAAATCCAGGTATTCGGCGATGGTGAAGGCAATGCCATTCACCTGGGCGAACGCGATTGCTCGCTTCAGCGCCGCCACCAGAAGGTCTGGGAAGAGGCCAATTCCCCTGCCCTGACCCAGGAACAGCGGATGAAGATCGGTCAGATCTGCGCCGACGCCATGAAGAAGCTGAAATATCGCGGCGCTGGTACGATCGAGTTCCTCTATGAAAACGGCGAGTTCTATTTCATCGAAATGAACACCCGTTTGCAGGTGGAGCATCCGGTGACGGAAGCCATTACCGGCATCGATCTGGTCTATGAACAGATCCGCGTTGCATCGGGCGCTGGTCTTTCCGTGACGCAGGAAGAAGTGGAATTCCGTGGCCATGCCATCGAATGCCGCATCAATGCCGAGGACCCGCGCACCTTCACGCCGTCGCCTGGCACCATCACCCATTTCCACGCTCCTGGTGGCCTTGGGGTGCGGGTGGATTCCGGCGCTTACGCCGGCTACAAGATCCCGCCTTACTATGATAGCCTGATCGGCAAGCTGATCGTGCATGGCCGCACCCGCGAAGAATGCATGATGCGTCTGCGCCGGGTTCTGGATGAATTCGTCATTGACGGGATCAAGACGACCCTGCCATTGTTCCAGGATCTGATCAACAATCCGGATATTGCCAAGGGCGATTACGACATCCATTGGCTGGAGCACTATCTGGCCAAGACGTCCACGAAATAAGGACATAGAATGGGTCGGCGCAGCAAGGATAGAAGCATCACACCCGACATCCTGTTGCGCGCCTATTCCATCGGCTTGTTTCCCATGGCCGAATCCAGTGACGACCCGGAGCTGTTCTGGGTCGAGCCTGACCTGCGGGGCATTATTCCCCTCGACAGTTTTCACTATTCCAAAAGCCTGGCCAAGATTATCCGGCAAAAGCCGTTTGATATCCGCTTCGATACGGCTTTTGCTGCGGTTCTGGACAAATGCGCCGAGCCCGCGCCGGACCGGCCCAGCACCTGGATCAACCAGACAATCCGCGATCTATACACTGCCCTGTTTCACATGGGCCACGCCCATAGCGTCGAAGCCTTTGAGGGTGATGAACTGGTCGGCGGCCTTTACGGCGTGTCTCTGGGGGCGGCGTTCTTCGGCGAAAGCATGTTTTCCCGCCGTTCCAATGCATCGAAAATCTGTCTTGTGCATCTGGTCGAAAGGCTGCGGGCACAGGGTTTCGTGCTGCTCGACACCCAGTTCACCACCGAGCATCTGAAGACCTTCGGGGCGATAGATGTGGCGAAAGACGAGTACGGCAAAATGCTGGAAGAGGCCGTCACTATGGCCAATGTGCCGTTTCTACTACCGGAAGAAATCAGTCCAGAATAGCTGGTTTTCGACATTCCGATTTTTGGCTTATTTTACCGGCTTCGGCACGTCGGAGGTCTGCTTGCAATCTTTCAGCCAGACATCGTAGATCGGGTGCTCGATGGCGTTCAGCGCCGGGCTATCGGCAAACATCCAGCCTGAAAAGATCTGGCGGATGCGGCGGTCCAGGGTGATTTCCTCGACCTGCACGAAGGCGTCGACATGCTGGGCCTCGGTTTCATCGCGGGAATAACAGGCCTTGGGTGTCACCTGCAAGGCGCCGAACTGGACTGTCTCATTGATATAGACGTCAAATTCGGTAATTCGCCCGGTGATCTTGTCCAATCCCGAAAAAACCGCGACGGCGTTGGAAATGCGGGCGGCATCGGCTGGAACAGTGGCCGTTATCGAGAACGCTGCCGTGAGGCTGGTTGCTGCCAGAACCGCTCTCAACACCCTTTTCGTCTGTTTCACAGATCGTATTCCTGTCGTTTCCGGCCGTCGTCGCTCAGATGGGCCAATTTTCAGATGCGTCAGCAATCGGACCGGCGATCCGAAGTGCAGACACGTCCGCCCTATGCGCAAAACAAATGTCAGCAGGAAAGCGCTGACAAACCCATGTACCGGAAATTTGTGGCCAAAACCGGAAGAGCGCACAACGTGTAACCCGTCATGCGCTCACAAAGTCTCTGTTAATTGCCGGGCGTCCAGGCGTCGTAGTCGCCGGTGACGCGCGGACGGGCACCGGTCGCGGCAAGAGAGCCCTGCGGACGATAGGCTTTTGCGGTGCCGGTCAGGTTTGCCTCATGCGGCTTTTCCCATTCCCGTGGCACGTAATTGTCCTTGGTGGGCGGTACGTCGGTGCGGTGATGCATCCAGCCATGCCAGCCGGGCGGAATGGCAGAGGCATCGGCATAGCCGTTGTAAATCACCCAGCGGCGTTGCAGGCCGAAGCTGCTCATGCCGCCTTCATAGTAGACATTGCCTGCCTCGTCTTCGCCAACGCGCTTGCCTTCACGCCAGGTGAAGAAACGGGTTCCGACGGTCTGGCCACTCCACCAGGTGAAAATCTGCAACAAAAGCTGCTTCATGTCTTTTCCTCGGCTCCGCCACGGTCTGGCGGCTTTCAATGATAATCTGCTTATGACGCCTTGACGGGCGCTTGTCCAGAGATTCGGGTCAAAGCCCTGTTCATTTCAGCTTGAACTTGAAGCCGAAATGGCTCTTCTTAAAGCCCAGCCACTCATAAAACCGATGCGCGTCGAGCCGCACCGCGTTTGACGTCAACTGCACCTGCCGCAAGCCCTGCTCCCGTGCCTGTTCAAGGCAAAATTCGATCATCTGCGCCCCGATCCCCTGCCCCCGGCAATCGGCCCGTGTCTGCACGGCCTCGACGATCATCGAAGACGACCCGCGCCCGGTCAATGTCGTGGTGACCATGGTCTGGAAGGTGCCAACCACCGTGCCATCACGCTCCGCCACATACAGGATCTCATTGCTCGATGCGGCAATGCGGCGAAAAGCAGCAAGGTAATCCGGCAGGGCATCGGGGTCTGTGGTATCGCCATGACCGCCGAGATCGTCAGCGGCAAACAGCGCCACCACCGCGACAATATCCGTTTCTTGTGCCGGGCGAATGGTCAACGGGGACATGATGATCCTGAAGGTTTCGGGCTGAGGGTTATAAACGCCCTAGAAAGGCCCGGATAAAACATTGGCCAGCGGCTTTTCCATGACCAAGCCTTCGATGCTGCTGCCCGCTGCACCGCAATTCTGGGTGCGATCGACCTCCACGAAGCCGTGGCTGGTGTAAAAAGCGACAGCACCGGTATTTTTGGGCTCCACGTCCAGCCGCAGGATCTCGGCGTCCGGGAAGCAGGTTTCCAGTTCGGCCAGAATGTCGGTGCCAATGCCCTGACGGTGAAAGCCGGGGTGGACGTAAAGCTGATGCAGAATGGCGGTCTTGACCATATTGTCCGCCATGGCGGCAAAACCCATGCCGCCGAGGCGCTTGCCATCGTCAGCCACCAGAAATTCACCGCCCTTTTTCGCCAGCCTGGCTTTCAACGCGGCAGCCGAATGCCAGGTATCGATAATCTTCTGCACCTTGGCCACGCCATAGAGACCGTCATAGGTGGCATGCCAGGTGTCCGACAGCAGCACTCGCACCTTTTCCAGATCCCGGTCATTGGCGGTGCGGATGAAGAACATCGGACTTTACTCCTCCAGGCCCAGCTTGGCCTTGACCAGCGCCTGCACCGCCTGCGGATTGGCCTTGCCACCGGTCGCCTTCATCACCTGACCAACAAACCAACCGGCCAGGGTCGGCTTGGCCAGCACCTTGGCGACCTGATCGGGATTGGCGGCGATGATTTCATCCACAGCCTTCTCGATGGCGCCTGTGTCAGTCACCTGTTTCATGCCCCGACTCTCAACGATATCGGCGGGGTCTCCGCCCTCGTTGAAGACGATTTCAAACAGGTCCTTGGCGATCTTGCCGGAAATGGTCTCCGCCTTGATCAGATCGATGATACCACCGAGCTGGGCAGGTGAAACCGGAGTCTCTTCAATGCCTTTACCGGCTTTGTTCAAGGCGCCCAGCAAGTCGTTGATCACCCAGTTGGCGGCAATTTTGCCATCGCGACCGGCGGCCACGGCTTCGTAATAGTCAGCAATCGCCTTTTCAGACACCAGCACCGAGGCATCGTAGACGGAAAGACCCAAGGAGGCGACAAAACGTGCCTTCTTGTCGTCGGGCAATTCCGGCAGATCCTTTTTCAAGGCCTGCACGAAGGCATCGTCGAATTCCAACGGCAGCAGGTCGGGATCGGGGAAATAGCGATAATCATGCGCGTCTTCCTTGGAGCGCATCGAGCGGGTCTCGCCCTTGCCCGGATCAAACAGCCGGGTTTCCTGATCAATCGAGCCGCCATCCTCCAGAATAGCGATCTGGCGACGAGCTTCATACTCAATGGCCTGACCGATGAAGCGAATGGAATTGACGTTCTTGATTTCGCAGCGCGTGCCGAATTCGCCGCCCGGCTTGCGCACCGAGACATTGACGTCGGCGCGCATCGAGCCTTCGTCCATATTGCCGTCGCAGGTGCCGAGATAGCGCACGATAGAGCGCAGCTTGGTCATATAGGCCTTGGCTTCGTCGGAAGAGCGCATGTCCGGCTTCGACACGATTTCCATCAGCGCAACACCGGAGCGGTTCAGGTCGACATAGGACATGGTCGGGTGCTGATCATGCATCGACTTGCCGGCATCCTGCTCCAGATGCAGCCGCTCGATACCGATTTCGATATCCTCGAAATTGCCCTGACGATCGGGCCCGAGCGAAATGATGATCTTGCCTTCGCCGACAATCGGGTCCTTGAACTGCGAGATCTGGTAGCCCTGCGGCAGGTCGGGATAGAAATAGTTCTTACGGTCAAAAATCGAACGCTTGTTGATTTTCGCCTTCAGGCCAAGACCGGTGCGCACCGCCTGGCGAACGCATTCCTCGTTGATAACAGGCAACATGCCGGGCATGGCCGCATCGACCAGCGACACATTGTCATTCGGTGCATTGCCAAATGTGGTCGAAGCCCCGGAAAACAGCTTCGACTGACTTAGCACCTGGGCATGAACTTCCATGCCGATAACGATTTCCCAATCGCCGGTGGCGCCGGGAATCAGGCGTTTCGGGTCGGGGGTGCGCGTATCGACAAGGGTCATGACATGCTCTTTTTCAGACCAATTCCGGCAAAAACACGAGAGATTTCGCCTGAGGAATTGCACAAACATAAAGAAGCCGGAGCGGGAGGCGATCTGGAAAAAACAGCAATGCTCCGACAGGTGATTTTCACCTTCCCGGTTAGAACAAATGCGCGGAACGCGCAAGACGGAGCAGCACCCTCGCCTGTCAAGGAACGGCCTGACGACACTGAAAAGAGCGGATGACGTGGCAAAATTAGCGGTCGCTCGCAAAATGCGGGGCAAAGCAGTCTCAACAGCCTTTCAAGGCGGATGACGCGCCTTGGAAAACAGGCTATGGGGGCGGCGGAGAACAGCCTTTGGAAACAGACATGAACGCCCAATTGCCCCGCTTTGCCGTTGTCGTCCCCATGAAGAATGAGGCGGATAACATCGACCTGCTGATCGGCGAGATCGAAACCGCCTGTCAGGGCGAGGAGTTCGAAGCAATCTTCGTGGATGACGGCTCAACCGATGCCACACTTGCCCGGCTGAAGCAGGCTGCGAGCGCCAAGCCATGGGTGCGCGTGCTGCATCATCCCACCTCCGGCGGTCAATCGGCAGCGATCCATTCGGGCGTCAATGCGGCGCGGGCGCCTGTCATCTGCACCATGGATGGCGATGGCCAGAACCCTCCCTCGGAAATTCCCCGTCTAGTCGCCCCGCTTCTCACGACAGGTGTCGATAGCGACCTTGGCCTTGTAGCCGGACAGCGGGCCAAGCGGCAGGACACTTTGTCGAAGAAGATCGCCTCGCGTCTTGCCAATGGCATCCGCCAGAGCATCTTGCAGGACAAGACCCGTGACACCGGCTGCGGGCTGAAAGCCTTTCGGCGCGATGCGTTTCTGGACCTGCCATTTTTCAACCACATGCACCGCTATCTGCCGGCCCTGTTTTCCGCCTATGGCTGGCGGGTGGCGCATGTGGATGTCGGCCACCGGCACCGCCATGCTGGTGTTTCGAATTACAACAATCTTCAGCGTGCGCTGGTCGGCATTCATGACCTGATCGGCGTCAGCTGGCTGATCAAACGCCGCAAGACCGTGCGCCCGCAGGATATCGGACCGTCATCTCATGAATGATCTTCTCGCCTATTTCAAAATCCACGACACCAACGATCTGATCTGGCTGGCGCTGGGGGTGATTGCCCAGTTGATGTTTTCGCTACGGTTCATCATCCAGTGGCTGGTGTCTGAAAAGCAGAAACGTTCGGTCATTCCCGCCGCCTTCTGGTGGTTTTCGGTGATCGGCGGTATCATGCTGCTGGCCTATGGCATACACCGAGGCGAGCCGATCATCATGCTTGGCCAAGGGCTTGGCATCATCGTCTATATCCGAAACCTGATGCTGCTGCATCAGGGCCGCAAGACCGATCTGCCCTCCGAATCCAAATCATAAACCGGCGGCCCCGATGCGCATCACTCTGACCACCAGCGTCTTCCTCATTCTTGCCATCACGCTCTACCGGGTCGTGATGCTGCATTTCGACGGCACAGACCTGTTTGTGGATGAGGCGCAATACTGGCTGTGGTCGACCCATCTCGACTTCGGCTATTACTCAAAGCCACCGATGATCGCCTGGGTGATCCATCTGTTCACGCTGATCGGTGGCAGCCAGGATATTCTCTGGATCCGTGTGGCAAGCCCGCTATTCCATATGGCAACGGCGCTGCTGCTGATTCCGGCGACATCTAGGTTGACCGGCTCTGAAAAGGCCGGGCTTTGGACAGGACTGAGCTATGCGACCCTGCCGGGCGTCGCATTGTCATCGGTGTTCATGTCCACCGACACGATCCTGTTTCCCTTCCTGGCGCTGACGCTGCTGTGTTATGCGCATCTGATCGAGCGCCGCTCGGCTGGCTATGCGGTTCTGATGGGCATCGCCATTGGCTGCGGCACCCTGTCGAAATACGCGATGCTGTATTTCGCCGCGACCGCGATCATTGCCGCCATCGCTCTGCCCAAGGCACGCATCGCGCTGCGAGACACCGTTCTTGCCATCTTCGCGGCCGCTGTGGTCATGGCTCCGAATATCTGGTGGAACAGCACCCATGGCGGCGCTACGCTGAAACACACCTCGGAAAATGCCGATTGGCATGGGCTGAATTTCAATATCGGCAAGGCGGCAGAGTTTCTCGGCAGTCAATTCGGCGTGGTCGGACCGGTGCTGTTTGCCGCGCTGCTGATCGTATTTTACCGGATGCTGCGGGGCCAAACCTCCAAAACCGAAAAACATCTGTTCATCCTCTCCTGGCCGATCATTCTCGCTATCGTTTTCCAGGCGTTGATGTCGCGCGCCTATGCCAATTGGGCAGCCACCGCTTACGCAGCCGGGACCATGCTGGCGGTGTGGTATCTGCTCCAGGCCTCACCTCGGGCGCTGAAAATCTCGCTGGCGATCAACGGCATCGTCGCCATCGCCTTTCCGCTGCTGGCAGTCTTTCCTCAGGATGTCACGACACCGAAGGGCCAACCGGTGCTGGCGCGTTATCTGGGACGGTCCGATTTGAGCTGGGCGATTGCCACGACAGCCGCGAGGAGCGGCACCGCCACCATCGTCGCTGATAACCGCGATATTCTTGCCGATCTGTTTCACACGCTGCGTGACGAACCTTTCGCCATCAAGGCCCGGACTGCCGGTGGTTTTCCGCGCAATTATTATGAGCAGGAATTTCCGCTGACCTCGGCGCTCGGCACGGAAACCGTACTTTATGTGACCGGAGCCAATGTCACTTGCCACGGCGCGGTGGTCGATCCGGTCGCGGATCTGACGCCGAAGGATGGCTATCTCATGGGACGCAAGCTGAAAGCCTACGCGATTTCCGCCAGCTGCCTGACCAACCAGTTGACATAAGCTGCCCGCCCCTACTCGAACCCGCCGCCGGGGCCATAAGTAAAGCTGCGTTTTTCAACGAGACGCTTCGACATGCCGACCGTTTCCACATCCCGGTCCAGCTTCGGATTATAGACCACCGACAGCCAGTGGACGCTATAACCATGGTGTTCGAAAAAACCGACGGCCTGACGGTTGCGGGCATGGGTTTCCAGATGTGCCTCCTCAAAACCCAAGTGAACGATATCTTCCTCGATCGAAGCGAGCAGCGCCTTGCTATAGCCGCGCCGCTGGTAATCGGGATCGATCCAGAAATCGGAAATCTTATCATCGAGATTTTCGCGCGCCGCCCAGCCGACGGGGTGACCTGCATGTTCGACCACGGACATGGTGATCAGGTTCGAGCGGGCAAAATTGGTGAATGCGCTGCGGGCAGTATCAACCATCGTCCGGGTTTCACCGACGGGAATCATCGCCTGCTCCCAGGCGCGAAAGCCGATATCGGCCAAAACCCCTGCTTCGTCGGAATGCGCGCTGCGAATCGTCGACATCGGCTCCTCACCTGGATGATCGGTTGAGTAGATCACCAGGAATGCAACAGCGCCAGTAGCGTTAAGGTTTTATGAACACTTTGCTGAGGACGCGGTTCAGTAAAGCCGCCGCCGCAGCCGGACCTTGGGAATTTCCAATTCCATGACCGCGTCGCGCTCCATGCCTTGCCAGACGGTCTCGAATCCGCAGCTTTTATAAAGGGCCTGGGCCGCAAAATTATTCTGATGGGTGGAAATTCGGGCCTGCTTCACGCCTTCGCGTCGCATCGTCTCGCAAAAATGCAGCACCAGCGACCGGCCAATGCCACGCCGCTGCCGGTCAGGCGAGATCCAGATATCGGAAATCACGTCCTGTTGCGCCTCACGCGCCCCCCAACCGGCAATCGCGCCTTCGATCTCGGCAACAATGACATCCAGTGCAGGCCCGAAGGGGAAGCGCAAAAACGCTTCCTTGACCTTTTGCGCAATAGCCGGATCGGTCATGGCGCGATCCAGCGGCCCGGTGGAGCGCCAGCTGTCCCAGCCGATGTGGCCGACCATCTGCCGGTCAGCCTCCTCCATCGGCCTCAGGATCAATGACTTACCACCATTGAGCGGGCGTGAACTTTCCGGCGGCCTGTTCGATGACATGAGCGGTCTTGAAAAGAGTTTCTTCCTCGAAGGGCTTGCCGATCAATTGCAGGCCGAGCGGCAGACCCTTGGCGTCGAGACCAGCGGGAACCGAAAGGCCCGGTAGACCCGCCATGTTCAGCGTCACCGAGAAGATATCGTTCAGATACATTTTCACCGGATCGGCGGCCAGATCCTTGTCGCCAATGGCAAAGGCCGAGGATGGGGTGATCGGCGTCAGGATCGCATCGACGCCAGCAGCAAACACCTGTTCGAAATCGCGCTTGATCAGCGTGCGGACCTTCTGGGCACGCAGGTAATAGGCATCGTAATAGCCAGCCGAAAGCACATAGGTGCCCATCAGGATACGGCGCTGCACTTCCTTGCCGAAGCCAGCCGCACGGCTCTTTTCATACATGTCGGCAATGTCCTTGCCGTCAACGCGCAAGCCGTAGCGCACGCCGTCATAGCGCGCCAGGTTGGAGGAGGCTTCGGCTGAGGCGACAATGTAATAGGCCGGCAATGCGTATTTGGTATGCGGCAGGGAAATGTCGACAATCTCGGCACCGGCCTCTTTCAACCAGGCCATGCCCTTCTGCCAGAGGGCCTCGATTTCCTCAGGCATGCCGTCGACGCGGTACTCCCGGGGAATGCCGATCTTCATGCCCTTGACGGACTGGCCGATGGCCGCCTCATAGTTGGGAGCGAGCAGATCGACCGAGGTCGTGTCCTTCTCGTCAATGCTGGCCATGGATTTGAGCAGGATCGCGGCATCGCGCACATCGCGGGCAATTGGCCCGGCCTGATCGAGCGACGAGGCATAGGCAACAATGCCCCAACGCGAGCAGCGGCCATAGGTGGGCTTGATGCCGACAGTGCCAGTGAAGGCAGCCGGCTGGCGGATGGAGCCGCCGGTATCGGAGGCAGTAGCACCCGCGCAGAGCCGTGCGGCGACAGCTGCCGCCGAGCCACCGGATGAGCCGCCCGGCACCAACTTTTCCTCAGATCCCGTGGCGCGCCATGGATTGACCACCGGGCCATAATGGGAATTTTCATTGGACGAGCCCATGGCGAATTCGTCCATGTTCAGCTTGCCCAACATCACAGCGCCCTCATTCCAGAGGTTCTGGGTAACGGTCGATTCGTATTTCGGCTTGAAGCCGTCGAGAATGTTCGAGCAGGCCTGGGTATGGACGTCGCGAGTGGCGAATAGGTCCTTGACGCCGAGCGGAATGCCTTCCAGCGCACCAGCCTTGCCGGTGGCCAGCCGCGCATCCGACGCCTTGGCCATGTCGCGGGCGATCTCGGGCGTCACCGTCACATAGGCATTGATGGCACCATTGGCAGCCTCGATGGCGCCCAGATAGGCATCGGTCAACTCGATGGCGGTGATATCCTTGGAAACCAGCTTTTCGCGGGCTTCGGCAATGGTGAGGCTGGTGAGTTCGCTCATGAATACGGTCACTTTATAGTTGGCGCGGCTGCGTCGAGGGCGTCGATGGCTCGGTGGAAAACCGGGCGGGCTTATTCGACAACCTTCGGCACCAGGAAGAAATGGCGGTCGGTTTCCGGCGCATTGGCAACGATGTCATCAGCCTTGCCGCCATCGGTAACGGCGTCCTTGCGCTTGCGCATCGCCATCGGCATGACAGAGGTCATCGGCTCGACGCCATCAACATTCACTTCCGACAATTGCTCAACAAAGCCCAGAATACCATTCAACTCCCCCATCACCCGTTCAGCCTCGTCTTCGGGCAGAGCAATACGGGCAAGCTTGGCGACACGCTTGACGGTGGTGAGATCAACGGACATCGGCATTCTCCAGATCGATTATCAGACCCGCTATAATCGCCGAACCGCGCCTGCGCAACGGGCAGGTTTTTACCACCCTCGAATTTTCGCCTCTGACCCGGATTTTCACCCCTGGAATACTGTTCCAGGGGCAAGACTGAAATTTTTAGCAGGGCATCATTTCAAAGCGACAGCGTTTCGCCCGGCCTGGGTGCCTTGACCTCGGTTTTCGAGCCTTCCATGCCGGCCACGAATTTCTCCGGGGTCTGGTCGATGATCGGGAAGGTGCCGTAATGGGCGGGGATAGCGGTCTTGAATTTGAAGAATCGCTGGCAGGCGAGTGCTGCAACGGCACCGCCCATGGTAAATCGGTCACCAATCGGTACGATGCCGATATCGGGCTGATGCAATTCGTTGATCAGCGCCATATCCGAGAAAATATCGGTATCGCCCATATGCAGCAGGGACGCTTCATCTTGGAAATGCAGCATCAACCCATTGGCATTGCCGAGCGCATGCGACACGCCATCCTCGGTGATCTGCGCGGAGGAATGTAGCGCATTGGTGAAGGTCGCGGTAAAGCCGCCGAGATCGATCGTGCCGCCCGTATTGCCCATTTCGATTTTGGACACACCCTTGGCGCCAAGCCAGGCAGCCAGATCGGCATTGGCCAGCACGGTTGCGCCGGTATCCTTGGCAATTGCCACCGTATCGCCGACATGGTCGCCATGACCGTGGGTCAGAAGAATATGAGTGACGCCCTTGGTCATATCCTTCATATCCAACCCGGAAAAGCTGGCATTGTGGGTGAGGAAAGGGTCGATCAGAATGGTGGCCTTGGCGGTTTCTAGACGAAAAGCCGAATGGCCGAGCCAGGTGAGTTTCATGGAATATCCTCTATGGATGAATGAAAATGGTTTGCCCGCCAAGACATATGGCATAAGCAGCGCAAGAAAAGACCAAATGGTGCGGATGCGTCCGCATCGGCATCATTTGGCATGAACACACTATTCACAGTTTGAGAAACAGTTATGGCGACCCTGGACATCGAAGAACTGGCGCAAAGCCTGCAACCAGGTCAAGCCGTGGCGGGGCTTGATCTCGGCACCAAGACCATCGGCCTTGCCATGTCGGATCTCGGGCGACGCTTCGCCTCACCGCGCACGGTGATCAAGCGGACGAAATTTACCAAAGATGCCGAGGTTCTGCTGGCTTTTGCCGCGAAGGAAAAAGTCGCCGCCTTCGTCATCGGCCTGCCAATCAACATGGATGGCTCTTCCGGGCCGCGTGTTCAGGCCACCCGCGCCTTTGTGCGCGCCATGGCCGAGAAAACCGACATTCCCTTCGTATACTGGGATGAGCGGCTATCGACGGTTGCGGCAACGCGGGCGCTGCTGGAAATGGACGTGTCGCGAGCCAAGCGTGCCGAACGGATTGATTCGGCCGCCGCCAGCTTCATTCTTCAAGGGGCGCTGGACAGGCTGTCCGGCCTTGCATCTCCGCTCTGAAGCTGGCGCGCTTTCCACCAGGCGGCAATCTGCTTGCGGCGGCGAAAAGCCACCAGGCTGAACAGGACAGTGCTATCGACGACGATGGCACGCATGACCAGCGGCGGAATGCTTTCCGGCGCGATGCCCAGAACATTGCCATAGATGGTAAAGACCAGATCATGGGTCTGGCGGGTCAGCATGAAAAAGCCGAAGCTCATGTCGTTGAGCGACAGATAATACCAGCTTCCCAAAAGCAGGATTGGCCCGGCCCAGAAAATCAGCAGGTATTTCATGCCAGCCTCCCCTTGACCGAGAGGGAGTGGGCCGAGACGGATTGACGCGACAGGAGATGGACGAAAAGATCATCCGGCGCCTTCAGCACCAGCCAATTGATCGCCGCCATGACAGACAGCACCAATGCCGGCACCGCAATATTCAATGCCAAAACGGCAAAAAACGCCATCATGACGCCCAGTGCCACATATTTCCGAAGGCCAGTCATCATTACCCGCCCCTATTGGTTGCATTCACCAGCAGAGTTAACGGTTAATGAATGCCGCACAACGTAAACCTTTTATTAAGGTTAATTTTTGGAGGTGGGGCTGTGGATAGATTTCTTGCGGACGAAAATCCAATCTCAAAAGCGCTTTTTCAGAAAATATTGCCCATGGGCTTTTTCGCCTGCCTCAAGCTCGCCGAACAACTTAAATCCAAGTTTTTCATAGAACGGACGGGCCTGAAAATCGAAAGTCTCCAGCCAGAGTCCTTCGCTTTCGTGGCGGCGGGCAATCAATTCGGCCTCTTCCATTAATCGGCGGCCCAAACCCTTTCCGCGGCAGACCTCGGGAACGATGAGAAGTTCCACAAAGGTCCATCCGTGATCCGTACGGCCATATAGGCCGCCGATGATTTCATCGCTTTCCGCGCTACGCAGAAGAATGGCGAATTCGATATAGACGACATGCCGGGCAGCAGCATTGTTATAAACCAGCAGTTTATCGAGAATCGATGCCTTTTGTTGCGAGGTTACGCCCTCTTCTACAATCTCAATGCGGGGCATCGACATCAGCGGCCTCTTTCAGAGTGGCACGGTAGAGGGTTTCTGTATTTTCCCTCAATCCACCGCCGGATACAGCAAATCGATCAGATACCGGCTGTCGAATCGGGCATCCAGCACGCCGTAGGTATTACGCCAGCCGCCTGTCAGGCGCGTCTCAAGAAAGGCGTCAGCAATCTTGCCTGCACCCATGCGGTAAAGCTCGGCGGCGGCGGCGGCGAGCGCCATTTGCTCGACCAGCAGGCGGGCAGCACCTTCGTCGCGTTCGCAGAGCGCCATGGCGGCGCGCAGCACTTCGACGGTCTTGCGGCCTGATGGGCCGAGGTCGCGTTCCAGCTCGGCAAACACCATTTCGAACAGGTCTTTGCCACGGGCCAGCACGCGCAACACGTCCAGCGCCATGACATTGCCGGAGCCTTCCCAGATGGCGTTAACAGGGGCCTCGCGGTAATGGCGGGCAATGGCGCGTTCTTCCACATAGCCACTGCCGCCGATGCATTCCATCGCTTCATAGATCAGCGGCGGTGCCATCTTGCAGACCCAGTATTTCACCACCGGCGTCATTACTCGTGCGTAAGCCGCATCGGCGGGATTGTCACGGGCACGGTCGAAGGCCTCGGCCAGCCGGAACGACAGCGCCGTAGCCGCCGCCACATCCAGTGCCATATCGGCCAGAACGCGGGTCATGATCGGCTGGTCCACCAGCTTCTTGCCGAATACGGAGCGGCCCCGCACATGGTGGACAGCCTCTGCCATCGAAGCGCGCATGATACCCGCAGAGGCCAGCGCGCAATCGAGCCGGGTCAGCGTTACCATTTCCAGGATGGTACGAATGCCGCCGCCCTGCTCGCCCAGCAGGAAGCCGAAAGCATCGGTAAATTCGACCTCCGACGAGGCATTGGACCGATTGCCGATCTTGTCCTTCAGCCGCTGGAACTGCAAGCCGTTGGCCGAACCGTCTTCCAATAGACGTGGCACCAGGAAACAGCCGACGCCCTCAGGCATCTGCGCCAGCATGACGAAACCATCGCTCATCGGCGCAGACATGAACCATTTGTGGCCAGACAGTCGGTAGATCCCCTCACCCACCCGTGTGGCGGTGGAGATATTGGCGCGCACATCGGTGCCGCCCTGCTTTTCCGTCATGCCCATGCCAATGGTAATGGCGGATTTCTGCATGGCGGGGCGGTTTGAACTGTCATATTTACGCGAAAGAATCTTCGGCGCCCATTCTTTCTGCACCCGGGGCGACCCCATCAGGGCGGCAACCGAGGCACTCGTCATGGTCAGCGGGCAGAGATGGCCGCATTCCAGCTGGGCGGTGAGGTAGAATCGCACGGCGCGGGCCTTGTGATCCTGGCCGCGTGCATCCGCTAAATTTTCCCAGACGGAGGAATGCAGGCCGGTCGCCATGGAGCGGCGCATCAGCGCATGCCAGGCCGGATGAAACTCCACCACATCAAGCCGCTCGCCGCGTGGCCCGTGGGTGCGCAGTTCCGGCGGATTGTGGTTGGCCATGCGGGCCAGTTCCTGCGCCTCATGCGAGGTCACATAGCGGCCAAGCGTATCATATTCATCGCGCAGGTTACGGCTGAGGCCATTGGTAATATCGACCACCAGCGGATCGGTGCGAAAGGCGTTCACGCCGGACCAGGGCCTTGGCTGATTGAGTTCCAGCAATTTGTCTTCCGTACGGCTCATCCGCGTTCCAATTTTTATCTTTAGTCTTACAGCAATGCCGCAAATCGATCTTTGTCGATGGTCTTTAACACGTTTGCGCGGATTTGCGACAGCATGGGTCCGGCCAACCGACCAAAACGGGGGACAAAGGCTTGCACGTCTCAAGCAGGCTTGCTCCTGATCATCGCAGTCTTTATAGACCGCGCGATCCCTTCGGAGTCCCTGGTTTCATCGTGAAACCGAAAAATTCTGAAGTCTTTTATTGTCGTTTGTCTTTCGGAAAACCGGTTGCCACTTTTCCCTGACAAACTCTAGGAGAACATGCGCATGGTCTTCTTTCCCCATCGCCATCTGATTGGCATCAAGGGCCTTACCGAATCCGATATTACCTATTTGCTCGATAAAGCTGACGAAGCGGTAAAAATCAGCCGCCAGCGCGAGAAAAAGACCTCGACCCTCCGCGGTCTGACCCAGATCAATCTGTTTTTCGAGGCCTCCACCCGCACCCAGTCATCCTTTGAGCTGGCGGGCAAGCGGCTGGGCGCCGATGTGATGAATATGTCGGTCGGCAACTCGTCGGTCAAGAAAGGCGAAACGCTGATCGATACGGCGATGACGCTGAATGCCATGCATCCGGACGTGCTGGTGGTGCGCCATGCCTCGGCCGGTGCCGCAGCCCTTCTGTCACAAAAGGTCGCCTGCGCGGTGATCAATGCCGGCGACGGCCAGCATGAGCATCCAACCCAGGCGCTGCTCGACGCGCTGACCATCCGGCGCGCCAAGGGCAAGCTGTCGCGGATCCTCGTCGCAATCTGCGGCGACGTCCTGCATTCGCGCGTGGCACGCTCCAATATTCTCCTGCTCAATGCCATGGGCGCGCGGGTCAGGGTCGTGGCGCCCGCCACGCTGCTGCCGTCGGGCATTGCCGATATGAGCGTCGAAGTCTTCCACGATATGAAGGAAGGCCTGAAGGATGCCGATGTCGTGATGATGCTGCGCTTGCAGCGGGAGCGCATGGCAGGGTCGTTTGTCCCCTCAATCCGCGAATATTTCCACTTCTACGGGCTTGATGCCGAAAAGCTGAAAGCCGCCAAGGAAGACGCCCTGGTCATGCATCCCGGCCCGATGAACCGGGGGGTGGAAATCGCCTCCGATGTGGCCGATGGGCCGCAAAGCGTGATCGAAAGCCAGGTCGAGATGGGTGTCGCCGTGCGCATGGCCGTGATGGAATCGCTGCTGATCTCTGACAATAACGGCCCGCGTAGCGAAGGAGTTGGCGCATGAACAAGCCGCTTGTCTTCAACAATGCCCGCATTCTAGACCCGTCGCGTTCGCTGGATGAGGTTGGCAGCATTATTGTCGGTGCCGATGGCCGCATTCTGGCTGCCGGTGCCGATGCCCGCAATCAGGGCGCACCTGAGGGTGCCGAGGTCAGGGACTGCAAAGGACTGGTCGCGGCACCGGGTCTGGTGGATGCGCAGGTGTTTGTCGGCGAACCCGGCGGTGAACACCGCGAAACACTGGCCTCCGCTGGCAAGGCCGCAGCGGCTGGCGGCGTGACCTCCTTCGTGATGATGCCGGATACCGATCCTGTCATCGATGACATTGCCCTGGTGGAATTCATCAAGAACGCGGCGCGGGAAAAATCGCCGGTCAATATCTATCCGGCAGCGGCCCTGACCCGTCGGTTGCGCGGCGAGGAAATGACTGAATTCGGCCTGTTGCAACAGGCAGGCGCCGTCTGCTTCACCAATGGCCGCCATGGGCTGGACGATACGCTGGTGCTGCGCCGGGCGATGACCTATGCGCGGGAATTCGGCGCGGTTATTTCGCTGGAACTGCACGAAAAATACCTCGGCAATGGCGTGATGAACGAGGGCCTGTTCGCCAGTTGGCTGGGCTTGTCCGGCGTGCCGAAGGAAGCCGAAATCATTCCGCTGGAACGCGATCTGCGCATCGCCGGGCTGACGCGGGCAAAATATCATGCCGCCAAGATTTCGGTGCCGGGCTCGGTGGAGGCCATCAAGCTTGCCCGCTCACGCGGCGCGAACGTCACCTGCGGCATTTCCATCAACAATCTGTCGCTGAACGAAAACGATATCGGCGAATACCGGACTTTCTTCAAGCTGGCGCCGCCGCTGCGGGCCGAGGATGATCGGGTGGCGATGGTCGAGGCCTTGGCAAGCGGCGATATCGACATCATCGTTTCAGCCCATGATCCGCAGGATGTCGATACCAAGCGCCTGCCATTTGCCGATGCCGCCGATGGCGCGGTCGGCCTGGAAACCTTGCTGGCAGCGGCTCTCAGGCTGCATCATGCCGGTCAGGTGCCGCTGATGCGGCTGATCGATGCGATGTCCACCCGGCCTGCCGAAATTTTCGGGCTGGATGCTGGCACATTGAAGCCCGGCGCAAAGGCCGATATCGTGCTCATCGATCTGGACGAGCCATGGTTGGTTGCCAAGGAGACGCTGTTATCGCGCTCCAAGAATACACCTTTTGAAGACGCCCGCTTCTCCGGCCGCGCTGTCGCCACCTATGTGGCAGGCCGTCCGGTGTTTTCTCTGTCTTGAACATATAGGAGCCGGCCATGCCCAGCCTCGATTACAGCCAGGTGACGATCACCGCCCTTATCGCCTCGCTGGCGATCGGCTATCTGCTCGGCTCCATCCCTTTCGGACTGATCCTGACCCGGATGGCGGGCCTGGGTGACGTGCGCAATATCGGTTCCGGCAATATCGGCGCCACCAATGTTCTGCGCACCGGCAATAAAAAGCTGGCAGCGGCCACCCTGCTGCTCGACGCGCTGAAGGCAACGGCTGCGGCGCTGATCGCCCAGAAACTGTTCGGCTCTGATACGGTGCATTTGCCGGGCCTGCTTGGTGGCTTTGCCGCCTTTATCGGCCATCTGTTCCCGGTTTGGCTGGGCTTCAAGGGCGGCAAGGGCGTGGCGACCTATATCGGCACGTTGCTCGGCATTTTCCCGTTGATGGTGCTGGTCTTTGCCATCGTCTGGCTATCGATTGCTTTCCTCAGCCGCTATTCCTCGCTATCAGCACTGGTTGCAACTCTTGTTATTCCGGTTGCATTGTGGATACTCGGTCAGCCGGAAGCTGCCATGATCACCTCTGCAATGACTGTGATCACCTGGGGCAAGCACAAGGCGAATATTGAAAGACTTATTTCAGGCACCGAGAGCAAGATCGGTAAAAAAGGATAGTACACCATGTCGGCAGGCGGTTCTGGACGCTCGGGGATCGCCCTGACGGAAAAACAAAGAACCGCCTGGCTGAGGTTAATCCGCTCCGACAATGTCGGCCCGGCCACCTTTCGCGATCTGATCAACAATTTCGGCACCGCCGAACGCGCCCTGGACATGCTGCCGGAATTGTCGCAGCGCGGCGGCGCCACTCGCTCCATCCGCATCGCCACGATTGCCGAGGCCGAACGCGAGCTGGAATTTGCCCGCAAATTCGGCGCGCGATTCGTCGGGATCGGCGAGCCGGACTATCCCCCTGCGCTGCGCCAGATCGACGCGGCACCGCCGCTTCTGGCCATGAAAGGCCAGGGCAGCACCGCCATCCGCCCCTCGATCGGCATCGTCGGCTCACGTAATGCTTCGATCAGTGGCGTGAAAATGGCAGCACTGCTGGCGCGCGACTGCGGCACAACCGGCTACACCATCACATCAGGCCTGGCGCGCGGCATCGATGCGGGCGCGCATCGGGCCAGCCTCGACACCGGCACGATGGCAGCTCTGGCCGGTGGGCTCGACCGACCCTATCCGCCTGAGAATGTCGATCTGCTGAAAGACATCTGGGATGGCAAGGGTGTGGCGATCAGCGAAATGCCGTTTGGATGGGAGCCCCGCGCCCGTGACTTCCCAAGACGCAACCGGCTGATTGCCGGCACGTCACTTGGGGTTGTGGTCATCGAAGCCGCCAGCCGCTCCGGCTCACTGATTACCGCGCGGCTGGCCGCCGATTTCGGACGGCTGGTGTTTGCCGTGCCGGGCTCTCCGCTCGATCCGCGCTGTCATGGTACCAATGGACTGTTGAAAAACGGTGCGACGATCACCACCGAGGCCCGGGATATTCTCGAGGCTCTATCCCCACTCAGCAGTATTGACTTGTTTTCCCAGCCGCAGGTGGAAGAGCCGGTCTATGAAGAAAGCGAGACCTTCAACCAGCCGCCGGGCGAACAGGATCGCAGCCGGATCATCGATGCGCTGGGCATAACGCCGGTCGAGGTCGATGATATCATTCGCCACACGCAATTGCCGCCATCGGCCGTCTATCTGGTGATGCTGGAACTGGATATCGCCGGTCGCCTGCACCGTCATCCCGGGGGGCTGGTTTCGATTGCGCCGCTGGATTAAAGTTGGTCTGCGCGCATTTTCGGCAAAAGCGTCTAGCGATCTTGCGTCTGGAAATGCGTGAAAACGAAAGAAGCGATGGCCTGTCTGATTCAATCTAAACCGGACAGACTGTCAATCTGAAGACTCGACGAGGCTCACACATCCGTGCCTTGAACGATTTTCAAAGCGATCTTTTGGCGTTTGAGATCATTCTTGGCGCTTTATGGCGGCGTTGAAGGTCGCCGGCCTCTTCAAAGGCCATCTCGATCAGGTAGCACAGCATCTGTGCCCCCTCCTTTTCGGCAACCAGCCGCAATTCGCCCAGCATCTGGCGCACATAGGCTATGCTTTCCCGGCTATGAAGTTCCGCTGCGCCACTGCCCGTCATTACGTGTTCCCGTCGTGGAAATACAACCTGAATATGTATAATTACTACCTATGCAACACAGGATACAGAAATGATTTATGATTGCAATACCATTTTCATAAACTTTTGGTTGTGTAAACGTGTAATGGATAAAATGCATGAGGGGACTTGACCCCGGCGCAATCCCTGTCCATGTCGAACCATCGATGCTTGAACCCTCGCCAGAATCGACGCCATATGCAACAAACGGGGCCATGTTCAGAGAAACAGAATGAATGTAGTCGTTGTCGAATCCCCTGCCAAAGCCAAGACGATCAACAAGTATCTCGGACCGGGATATAAGGTGCTCGCCTCCTTCGGCCATGTCCGCGACCTGCCTGCCAAGGACGGCTCGGTCCTGCCGGATCAGGATTTCGAAATGCTATGGGAAGTGGACACCGCCTCTGCCAAACGCATGAAGGACATTGCCGATGCGATGAAGGGGGCCGACGCCCTGTTTCTCGCAACCGACCCGGATCGTGAGGGTGAAGCGATTTCCTGGCATGTGCTGGATCTCCTGAAAAAGAAGAAGGTGATCGGCGACAAGCCGGTGAAGCGCGTGGTTTTCAACGCCATCACCAAGAAGGCCGTGCTCGACGCCATGGCCGCCCCGCGCGATATCGATGGCGATCTGGTCGATGCCTATCTGGCGCGCCGTGCCATGGACTATCTGGTTGGCTTCAACCTGTCGCCCGTCCTGTGGCGCAAGCTGCCCGGTGCCCGTTCGGCAGGCCGGGTGCAATCGGTTGCGCTGCGGCTGGTTTGCGACCGGGAAAACGAGATCGAACGCTTCGTCTCGGAAGAATACTGGAACCTGTCGGCGCTTCTGAAAACCCCACGCGGCGATGAATTCCTGGCCCGTCTGGTGTCTGCCGATGGCAAGCGCCTGCAAGCACGCAGCGTCGGCAATGGCGAAATGGCCAACCGGCTGAAAGACCTGCTCGACGGCGCAAACTATGTGGTGGAATCGATTGAGGCAAAGCCCGTCAAGCGCAACCCCTCACCACCCTTTACAACCTCTACGCTGCAACAGGCCGCCTCCTCCAAGCTCGGTTTTTCCGCATCGCGCACCATGCAGGTGGCCCAGAAGCTTTATGAAGGTGTTGATATTGGCGGCGAGACCGTCGGTCTGATCACCTATATGCGTACCGATGGCGTGCAGATGGCCCCGGAAGCCATTGAGGCCGCCCGCGCCGCGATTACCGAGCAATTCGGCCCGCGCTACATGCCGGAAAAGCCGCGCTTCTACTCCACCAAGGCGAAAAACGCCCAGGAAGCGCATGAAGCCATCCGTCCGACCGATTTCAACCGGACACCGGATCAGGTCCGCCGTTATCTCGACGCCGACCAGTTGCGCCTTTACGATCTGGTCTGGAAGCGCGGCATTGCCAGCCAGATGGCGTCTGCCGAAATCGAGCGGACCACCGCTGAAATCCTCGCCGACAAGGCCGGTGAAAAGGCCGGCCTGCGCGCCGTTGGCTCGGTCATCCGCTTCGACGGCTTTATCGCCGCCTATACTGATCACCGCGAAGAAGGTGAAAAGAGCGAGGACGACGATGAAGATGGCCGCCTGCCGGAGATCAACGCCCGTGAGGCGCTGGCCAAGCAAAAGGTCAATGCCACCCAGCATTTCACCGAGCCGCCACCGCGTTATTCAGAAGCGACCCTGATCAAGAAGATGGAAGAGCTTGGTATTGGCCGGCCTTCCACCTATGCCGCAACGCTGAAGACGCTCAGCGACCGCGAATATGTGACCATCGACAAGCGCAAGCTGATCCCCGAAGCCAAGGGCCGATTGGTGACGGCATTCCTGGAAAGCTTCTTCACCCGCTATGTCGAATATGATTTCACCGCCGATCTTGAAGAAAAGCTCGACAAGATTTCTGCCGGTGAACTGAACTGGAAAGACGTGCTGCGCGAGTTCTGGCAGAATTTCTTTGCCCAGATCGAAGGCACCAAGGAATTGCGCGTCACCAACGTGCTCGATGCCCTGAACGAGGCCTTGGCACCGCTGGTGTTCCCGAAGCGCGAAGATGGCTCGGACCCGCGCATCTGCCAGGTCTGCGGCACCGGCAATCTATCGCTGAAGCTCGGTAAATACGGTGCCTTCGTCGGCTGCTCCAATTATCCGGAATGCAATTTCACCCGCCAATTGTCAGCCGATGGTGGCACGGAAGCGGAAGCCGTCGGCAATGAGCCGAAAGCGCTGGGTGAAGATCCGACAACCGGTGAACAAATCACGCTGCGTTCGGGCCGTTTCGGCCCTTACGTCCAGCGCGGCGATGGCAAGGAAGCCAAGCGCTCGTCCCTGCCCAAGGGCTGGTCGCCGACCGACGTGGATTTCGATAAGGCACTGTCACTGCTGTCACTGCCGCGTGAAGTCGGTCTTCACCCGGAAACCGGCAAGATGATCACGGCAGGGCTTGGCCGATACGGACCTTTCGTGCTGCATGATGGCACCTATGCCAATCTCGACGGTATCGAGGACGTGCTGACCATCGGCCTCAACCGTGCCGTCACCGTTCTGGCTGAAAAGCAGGCCAACCCCGGTGGCCGTGGCCGCGCAGCACCTGCCGCCCTGAAAGAGATCGGCGATCATCCCGATGGCGGCGCAATCACCGTACGCGATGGCCGCTATGGTCCCTACGTGAATTGGGGTAAGATCAACGCGACCATTCCCAAAGGCATGGACCCGCAGGCCGTAACCATGGAAGAGGCGATTGCCCTGATCGTCGAGCGCGCCGCCAAGGAAGGCAGCGGCAAGACCAAGGCGAAACCTGCCGCGAAATCCGCGAGCGCAAAGAAGGCGCCTGCAAAAAAACCGGCTGCGAAAGCTGCCAAGGCCGATGCGGATGACGCAGCCGACGCCAAACCAAAGAAAGCAGCTGCCAAGCCGAAGGCGACGAAGCCCAAGGCAAAGCCCGCCACAAAAACAGAGAAAGCCTGACCTTGAGCAAATCCCCGCGACCCGACACCCGCAGCCTCACCAACAGAACGCGGAAAGCGGAGCTTGCGGCGCAAAAGGCAGCGGATAAGAACGAAACTGTCATCATTCACGGGGCGGTACCGCCCCGCGAAATCCTGATGCAGTTCATCACCGATAATCCCGACCGGGCCTCCAAGCGTGAAATTGCCAAGGCTTTCGGCCTGAAAGGCGAGGCCCGTGTCGAGCTGAAGGAAGCCTTGCGGGCGCTGGAAGAAGACGGACTGGTCAACAAGACCCGCAAGTCGCTGAGCCGCCCCGGTGCGCTGCCGCCCGTGACCCTTCTCGACATCACCACCCGCGACAAGGACGGCGACCTGATCGGGCGCCCCGCCGAATGGCCGGATGAACTGGGCGCCGCGCCTGCGGTCTCCATTCGTCAATCCAGCGCGGACCGTGCCAAGGGCAAGACGCCCGTCGGCGGGCTTGGCGACCGGGTTTTGGCGAAGATTTTCCCATCCAAGGACCGCGCCGGTCCGGCCTATACTGCCCGGATCATCAAGGTGATCGACAAGCGGCGTGGCGCGCTTTTGGGCGTTTACCGCGAAATGGCCGGAGATGGCGGCGGCAGGCTGATGCCGATTGAGCGGCGCGGCGAGGAAATGGTCATCGAAGCGTCAGATGTTGGTGATGCCCGTGACGGCGATCTGGTCGAGGTCGAAGTCGGGCGGCTCTCCAGCCGTCTGGGTCTTGCCCGCGCCAAGGTGCTGTCGGTGATCGGCTCGGTGGCCTCGGAAAAAGCGATCTCGATGATCGCCATCTACGCCCATGGCATTCCGCATATCTTCCCGCAATCGGTGCTGGACGAGGCCGATGCCGCCAAACCGGCCAGCATGGCGCATCGGGAGGATTGGCGCAGCTTGCCGCTGGTCACCATCGACCCGCATGACGCCAAGGACCATGACGACGCAGTCCACGCCGAACCGGACCCCTCGCCCGACAATCCGGGCGGCGTGATCGTCACCGTGGCGATTGCCGATGTGTCCTATTATATCCGCAGTAAGTCGGCGCTGGACCGTGAGGCGCTAAAGCGCGGCAATTCGGTCTATTTCCCCGACCGGGTCGTGCCGATGCTGCCAGAGCGGATTTCCAACGATCTCTGCTCGCTGCGCGAGGGTGTTGACCGGCCAGCACTGGCCGTGCGCATGGTCTTTTCCCATGAAGGTCGCAAGGCGGGCCATACCTTTCATCGCATCATGATGAAGAGCGCCGCCAAATTGTCCTACCAGCAGGCGCAGGCCGCCATTGACGGCAACCCGGACGACAAGGCCGGACCATTGCTGGAGCCGATCCTGAAGCCACTCTGGGCCGCCTATGCGATCCTGAAGCGTGGCCGCGACCGCCGTCAGCCGCTGGAACTGGACATGCCGGAGCGCAAAATCATCCTCAAAGCCGATGGCACGGTGGATCGGGTCTTCGTGCCCGAACGGCTGGACGCCCATAAGCTGATCGAGGAAATGATGATCCAGGCCAATGTGGCCGCCGCCGAGACGCTGGAAAAGAAAAAACAGCCGCTGGTCTACCGCATCCACGACACCCCGACATTGGCCAAGCAGGAAGTGCTGCGCGAGTTCCTGGCCACTATCGGCTTTTCGCTGGCCAAGGGCGGCAATCTGCGCTCCAATTCGTTCAATGGCATCCTCGCCAAGGCGCAGGACACGCCGCACCAGACCATCGTCAATGAAATGGTGCTGCGTTCGCAGAGCCAGGCGGTCTATAGCCCCGAGAATATCGGCCATTTCGGCTTGAACCTGCTGAAATACGCGCATTTCACCTCCCCCATCCGCCGCTACGCCGACCTGATCGTGCATCGGGCGCTGGTCGGCACGCTGGGGCTTGGCGAAGGCGGCATTACAACCGATGAAGAAGCGGCGCTGGCTGATGTCGCCGCCGAAATCTCCACCTTCGAGCGCCGCGCCATGGCGGCCGAGCGCGACACGATCAACCGGCTGATCGCTCACCATCTGGCAACACGGATCGGCGACGAATTCGACGGGCAGGTTTCCGGCGTCACCAAATCCGGCCTGTTTATCTCACTGCCGCAATATGGCGCCGATGGCTTCATTCCGGTCTCAACGCTTGGCCGCGACTATTTCATCTATGACGAGGCACATCAGGCACTGACCGGCGAAAAGACCGGGCTTGGCTATCAATTGGGCGACAGCGTCAGCGTCAAGCTGGTGGAAGCCGTACCGCTTGCCGGTGCCTTGCGGTTTGAGATTCTCAGCGAAGGCAAGAAAATGCCGACTGGCATCCGTTCCTTCCACAAGGCGACGCGGCGAGGACGACCCGGCCCCGGCAAGACACCGGGAACCAGGCCACCGCGCGGCAGGCGTTGAAACTGCGCGGCGCGTTCGTATATCTGGGCTTCGTATATGAAGCACACTGCATAATTCTTTAAACCGGAATCGGTTTGAAGAGAAAATTATGCAGCAAATATAAATCGCTACAGCGAACCTTTGGGCGCCATATATGGCGCACGGCGCTGTAGTCGAAGCACTTGTGCGCAAATGCCGCGATGAAATATCAACTTTCATGCCCCATCTTTGATCAAAGCCTATAGGATTTGATAGAAGTTCAGGAGGAACTGCATGTCTGTCAGCCAATCTCCCCCCGTGACCCGCTTCGGCGGCGGCAAGGATGCGGCTCGCCCGCTTGGACGCTCCATTCTGCGCGGCCTGATGTGTACCTGTCCGGCCTGCGGCTCCGGCCGCCTGTTCAAGGCCTTCCTGAAACCGGTTGATACCTGCGCGGCCTGCGGCGAGGATCTTTCCCACCAGAGAGCCGACGATCTGCCCCCCTATATCGTCATCATGATTGTCGGCCATGTGCTGCTGGGGGGCTATATGATGACCGATCTGGTCTTCGTGCTGTCGACCTGGGCGCATCTGGCAATCTGGACGCCGATTGCCGTCATCGTCTCCCTGCTGATCATCCAGCCCATCAAGGGCGGCGTGGTGGGGCTGCAATGGGCGCTGCGCATGCACGGCTTCGGGGAAGAACCAGAGGTGATTGAGGACTACGACGAGCGCTATCCGCCAAAGTGACGGTTTCAACGCGCCATGTCGGATAGAACAATCAAAGCAGACCAAGACAAATCTGGTCAGGCGACGTATTACAACAATCGAATAAGTAGTTTTTCTGCATGTTGGCTTAAACCGGTTTCGATTTTTGCCGTTATGGAGTAAAGCCCCGGAGGATCGCTGGCATATTATGAAATGTAATCGGCCTTTGTTGCCCTGGCATGACGCCTTGCGCCGTTATCCTTCACCGCGCATTGCGTGCATTTTCTTCTGAGGACCTTCCATGTCTGACACCAGAGACCCTGTTACCGGACACCGCGAAGAGATCCACTGGCCATCGCTGATTGCCGCAGTCTCGTCGATTTCCGCTGTTGGCATTGCCATCGGGCTGGGATTGCCGCTGCTCAGCATCATTCTGGAAAAACGCGGTATTCCCTCCACCCTGATCGGGCTGAATTCAGCCATGGCAGGGGTTGCGGCGATGATTGCCGCGCCGATCACCACCAGGCTTGCGCACCGCTTCGGGGTGGCGCAGACGATGATCTGGGCGGTGCTGTTGGCGGCGCTCAGTTCGCTCGGCTTCTACTACGCCGAAGCCTTCTGGATGTGGTTTCCCCTGCGGCTGGTGTTTCACGGCGCCACGACGACATTGTTCATCCTGTCGGAGTTCTGGATCAATGCCGCCGCCCCGCCATCGCGGCGCGGGCTGGTGCTCGGCATTTATGCCACCGTCCTGTCGGTCGGCTTTGCCGCTGGTCCCCTGCTGTTTTCAATTGTCGGCAGTGAGGGCGTATTGCCCTTTGCCATCGGCGCGGTTGCCATCCTGATGGCAGCGGTGCCGATCTTCGTTGCCCGCAACGAAAGTCCGGCGCTGGATGAAAAGCCGGAGATGCATTTCTTCCGCTACATCTTCCTGGTACCAACCGCCACAGCCGCCGTCTTCGTGTTCGGCGCGGTGGAAGTCGGTGGACTGTCACTGATGCCCGTCTATGCCACCCGTATCGGCTTCACAGAGGCTCAGTCAGCTTCTGCTGCTCACTGTCATGGGGGTTGGCAACATGGTGTTCCAGATCCCGCTTGGCATGCTCTCTGACAAGCTTAGGGATCGTCGCTTGCTACTCGGCGCCCTGGCGACGGTCGGACTGATCGGATCGCTGCTGCTGCCGCTGATTTCCCATAGCTGGATGGCGATGGCCGTCATCCTGCTGTTCTGGGGCGGCTGCGTCTCCGGGCTCTATACTATCGGCCTCAGCCATCTCGGCTCCCGACTCACAGGCTCCGACCTTGCCGCCGCCAATGCCGCCTTCGTTTTCTGTTATGCGGTTGGCACGGTGGCCGGACCACAAGTCGTGGGTGCAGCCATCGATATGGGCGGAAATGCCGGTTTTGCCTGGTCGATTGCCGGATTCTTTGCGTTATATGTGGTTCTTTCCGTCGCACGATTGTTTTTCAAGGGTGCGCGGGGTTGACTTTTCGGTGGCGATTTGTAGTTTCCGCCCAGATTTGCCGTGGGCCCTGAAGGTCGTCACGGCTTTGTGTTATTCATGTAAGGCAGGACGACCATGGCCAAGGCTACAACCATCAAGATCAAGCTGCTGTCGACAGCCGATACGGGTTTCTTCTACGTCACCACCAAGAACAGCCGTACGATGACGGACAAGATGACGAAGACGAAATACGACCCGATCGCTCGCAAGCATGTCGAGTTCAAGGAAACCAAGATCAAGTGATCCTGGTTCTTCGTGAGAAGATTGAAAAGCGCGCCCCATCCGGCGCGCTTTTTTTATACCTTTTTGAGGATGGGCCAGCACGCCACCCAGACCGACTCTAAAAGCCGAGCCAGATCCTGCCTGTGGCAATAGGCGTAAGGACGTTGTAGGGCGGCGCGAGGACAGTGACCCCACGCATAGGGGCGCGGGATAGAGTGCCGGAAACCATGCTGACCGTGAAACGCAAAACGCCGCCTCCTGGATAGGAAGCGGCGTTAGAATGGGGGTCGGCGGGCATGCAATAACGGCACGAGGAACCGCTTGATAATCGCACACCTGCCGACCAACCCCACGACCCAGGAGATGCGGCGGACCTGAGCACCATGGGGTATTGGTTAAACCTGTTATTCGTCAATTTTTACTGCGTAATTCCTTAGATCCACAGGGATCGAGGATATCTTTAAGCAGCTTATAAAAACGGCACTTATGAAGAACCATAGCGGTCGCGCAAACACAGCGTGCTATGGATGTATCGTAGTTGTACCAACTATGCGCATATGAAAGAAAAAATCAACATTTTCTTAACTGTTGCATCTTTTCGATGTCGGCATGGTTAAATTCTATTCATTTTCACTTCTTAAAAAGAAATAGAATTAACGCTCCAGAGAGGCAAGTATTTTCTCTGGAAAACTCTGGATATCGACGAAAAATCGTTGTTATCAACAATTCGAAAAACATAATTTTCTATTAAACCAATTTTTCTACCCAGATCAGAGTAAAAAAATGAAATTATACCCTTATCTATTTATGGTATATTTTTTCTTTTTTTATAAGAATATAGGCATATTTCGAGCACATCTACACGCTTTTGGAAAAATCCAGGCAAGCATGGCTTCCCTGTCAGGAGCAAATTTTTGCCAACCCGTATCCTTGAGCGCGCGCAAGGATGTAACGGAAAATCACGGCAGATGAATTTTTTGAAGACGCGGGAGAGCGGGCTCCCCGTGAACCAAAACACAAAGGCGCATCTGTGCTGAAATTAGTTTAGGCCGCCGCCGACACGACCCTGTTGCGGCCTTCAGTTTTGGCTTGATAGAGCGCGCGGTCTGCCTGTCTTAGCAAATGTTCCGGAGTGGCAATATCAATTCCTGCCGTGGCGATGCCAAGTGACGCCGTCACACTTAGTTCGCCGCCGGATTGCAAGCGAAACGGCTTTTTCTCTATCATCTCGCGCAAGCGCTCAGCGACCGTACCGGCCATCTCCTGCGACGTATCGGGCATCACGACCACGAATTCCTCACCGCCATAGCGGCAGGCAAGATCGGCGCCGCGCACGGTGGCGCGAATACGAGCGGCAAACTCCCGCAGGACGTCATCGCCCGCCTCATGGCCGTAGGTGTCATTGACCAGCTTGAACCGATCGATATCCACCAGGCATACCGAAAGCGGCTGCTTGCGCAGGCTGGAGCGCTCGAACAACACTTTGATATGGGTATCGAGATAGCGCCGATTGTGAAGTCCGGTGAGATCGTCCGTCACCGCCAGTTCGATGCTTTGCTGCACGCTGTTGCGCAGCCTGTCATTATACCGCTTGCGTCGAAGCTGGGTCAGCGTGCGTGCCAGCAGCTCATTGGTGTCGACGGGGCGCACGATGTAATCGTTGACGCCCAGATCCAACGCCCGCACGATCAAGTATTCCTCTCCCGGTTCGGCGATCAGCAAAATCGGAATGAAGCGGGTACGGTCCAGCGACCGCAATTGCGAACACAGGCGCAACGGATCGTAATCCTCCAGCGTGCCGTTGACGATGACCAGGTCGAAATTGCTTTCCGCCGCCTCAAACAGCGCGGCCTGAGCGTCGGACATCGCCACGACATCGGCCACAGGCTTCAACGCCTTGATGATACGCTCCTGCGAACTGGCGCGGCTATCGACCAGCAAGACCTGGCCGACCTCGTCCATACGTCCATCCCCAAGATAAACGTTGCTGTCTATGCCGATTTTCTGCGCCGTCTCGGCGCGAATGCGCAGCTCATCGGAGAGGGTTTTCAGGCGCACCAGGCTTTTGACCCGGGAGATCAGTTGCAGATCGTTGACCGGCTTGGTCAGAAAATCGTCAGCGCCAGCCTTCAATCCTCTCACCCGGTCTGAGGGCTGGTCCAGCGCCGTGACCATGACCACAGGAATATGGGCGGTGCGGGGGTTGGATTTCAGCCGCTCGCAAACTTCAAAACCATCAATGCCTGGCATCATGACATCGAGAAGAACGACGTCCACCTGGGTGCGGTCGCAGATGTCCAGCGCCTTCAATCCGTCTTCGGCCGTCAATACCTCGAAATATTCCGCCAGCAGCCGCGCTTCCAGCAGCTTCACATTGGCAGGAACATCATCAACAACCAGAATACGGGCTGTCATCAGCCATCACCCCTTGAAGCAAGCCTGGCGCACACACGCTACCGGCTCTGCATGGACATTGCGCCAACCCGACAGACTGGCGTTTTATATAGAATTCAGCGCGCCGCGGTCCGTCAGGCATTTGCCCAGGTCTCATCGGCAATCACCTATGGGTTTAAGACACCTGCGCCTCAGGCGTCTCCCAGATAGGTCTTGATCGTTTCCAGGAATTTCGGCACGGAAATCGGCTTCGACACATAGGCCTCGCACCCACCTTGGCGAATACGCTCTTCATCACCCTTCATGGCAAAGGCAGTCACCGCGATCACGGGAATGACGTGCAGCTCGCTATCCTGCTTCAGCCATTTGGTCACTTCCAGGCCGGAAACCTCCGGTAACTGTATGTCCATCAGAATCAGATCGGGATGATGTTTGCGTGCCAGTTCCAGCGCTTCCATGCCATTGCGGGTCTGGATGGTCGCATAGCCCGACGCTTCGATCAGATCACGAAACAGTTTCATGTTCAGCTCGTTATCTTCAACGATCATGACCTTTTTCGGCATTTTCAATCCTTGCTTTCCCGCCCTCCATGGTGGATGACAGGAGTAACAGACATAAAGATTCATTCTTTTGTGAAATAGATTTTAACGCGATTTGGTTGAGAAATAGGTAATTCCCCGGCACATTGCGACACAAGTCAGCCAAGACAATTTAACCGTGATAAACCGAAAATAACAACCGGTTTAAGCGAGTTGGCCGGGTAGAACGAGCTGCCGGACGAAACAAACTGAAATGGGCCTAGACTGTGCGAGACAAAGTGACGATCAAGACGGTTTCAGCAGAGCGCGCCGAACAAACGGCGATTGCCGTGCTGGGTTGGCTGGCGAGTGAGCCGGACATGCTGGGACGCTTTCTGTCCCTGACCGGCCTGGAGCCTCAGCAACTGCGCCTGGCCGTCAATGACCCGGAATTTCTGGCCGGACTTCTGGAGTTTCTCATGCAGCACGAACCGACCTTGCTGGAATTCTGCTCCGCCACACAGACCCGACCGGAAGATGTTATTGCAGCCTATCACGTCTATGTTCGGCCTGCACTTGATTCCGGTGAAATCTGATGGGCGAGATTGTCGACTTCAACCATGTTCGCCTGGCCGACCGGCCATTGCTGATCAGCGATGTCGACGACGTCGTGCTGGAATTCCTGGTGCCCTTCGAGGCCTATCTCGACAGCCTTGGCCATCGTCTATTGCCGAAATCCTTCCGACTGCATGGCAACATCGTGTCAGCCAAGGATCAGCTTGCGCTGGAAGATCAGATCGTCACGAATCTCCTGCTGACATTTTTCGAAAAACAGGAAGAGTGGCAGACCCCGTTTGGCGATGCCGTGGCCGTACTACAACGGATTGGCAAGATTGCAGATATTGTCTTTCTGACCGCCATGCCCCCCGCCTTTACCGCCCAGCGGCGCCGTCTGCTGGATCGGCTGGGGCTGGATTTTCCCTTGCTGGCCACGGAAAGCCCAAAGGGGCCTGTCGTCAAAGCCCTGCATCGCGACCGGCCCCTGCCCTTCGCCTTCATGGATGACATGGCCCACAATCTCCATTCCGTGGGAGAGCATGCGCCGGACTGCCTGCTGGTGCAAATCGGGCCGCAGTCAGAAATTCATCGCCATGCGCCGCCGCCTGGCCCCCATGTATTGCGTGCCGACGATTGGCACGATGCCAGCGAGCGGGTCCTCCGCCATTTCCAGGCGCGGATCTGATCCGCACCCGTCTTTTACATTTTCGGGGCTTGGGGATTAGCAAGGGTTCCCCTTGCAGGCCTTGAAAACCCGGCTTATGGTGGCGATGTTCAACTTATGTTCTCGCCCATGTCTGCTGCGCCGCCACTCCGCTCCGGCTTTTGTCGTGATTGCCTTTCGCTACAGGCGGAAGGCAAGCGGAGATGTACGGCTTGCGGCAGCCCTCGCCTCGTCTATCACCCTGAACTGTTTAAGCTGACATTGGCCCATATCGATTGCGATGCCTTTTATGCCTCAGTTGAAAAGCGCGACAATCCAGACCTGATCGACAAACCATTGATCATTGGCGGCGGTAAGCGCGGCGTGGTTTCCACCGCCTGTTACGTGGCCCGCATCCATGGTGTGCGCTCGGCCATGCCGATGTTCAAGGCGCTGGAAGCCTGCCCTGACGCCGTGGTCATTCCACCAAATATGGAAAAATATTCCCGCGTCGGCCGGCAAGTACGGGCAATGATGGAGGAGTTGACCCCTCTGGTGCAACCCTTGTCCATTGATGAGGCCTTTCTGGAATTGAAAGGCACCGAAACATTGCACCACGCGCCACCCGCTCTTGTGCTGGCACGGCTTGCCCGGCGTATCGAATGTGAAATTGGCATCACCGTTTCCGTTGGTCTATCCTATTGTAAATTTTTGGCGAAAGTGGCGTCCGACCTGCAAAAACCCCGGGGATTTTCTGTCATCGGCGAGGCTGAAGCGCTGGATTTTCTGGCGCCCCGCCCTGTCACCACCATCTGGGGCGTCGGCAAAGCCTTCGCCAGCACCTTGGAAAAAGACGGCATTCGCACCATCGGGCAATTGCAAACCATGGAGGAAAGCGACCTGATCCGTCGCTATGGCAGCATGGGCCAACGACTGGCACGGCTATCGAAAGGCATCGACGACCGGGATGTCCATACCAATGACCCGGCCAAAAGCGTCTCCGCCGAAACCACGTTCTTTGACGATATTTCCCGCCGGGAAGACCTTGTTCCCCATCTGCGCAAGCTCTCGGAAAAAGTCGCCTGGCGCTTGAAAAAGCAGGAGCTGGCTGGACACACCGTTATCTTGAAGCTGAAAAGCGCCGACTTCAAATTGCGCACCCGCAATCGGCGGCTGGACGACCCCACCCAGCTCGCCGACCGGATCTTTCGCACGGGCCTGCAATTGCTGGATAAGGAAGCCGATGGCACAAAGTTTCGGCTGATCGGTATCGGCGTCAGCGATTTTGCCGATCCAAGCCTGGCCGACCCACCGGATCTGGTCGATCCGGACGCCGCCCGCCGCGCCAAGGCGGAAGCCGCCATGGACCAATTGCGGATGAAATTCGGCAAGGGCATGGTCGAAACCGGCTTCACCTTCGGCAGCAATAAAAAATAGCAACGATCAAAACATTGCCCGTCAACTTTGTGTGAGCGGCCCTGCCGGGTAAGCAATCGTTAAAGATCAACGTTTATTTTAGGATTCGGCCCACACGCGACTGCATCCTTTGTGCGTTTTATAAAACGCACGGCGTTGTAGGCGTTTACCAACTGATTTCATGGCACATCGTTGCTCACATGATCAGGCGACCTTTTGAAGGCCCAGTTTTTCCCGGTTTACATAATGAGGGCACCATGACGGTCCGCACCATGTTTCGTTCGATGTTCCTGTCCGCTTCCGTGCTCGCGTTGAGCGCGACCCTATCGCAGGCCTCAGCCAGAGACGGCAGCGCATTGCAAATCATCGTGTCGAAACAGACGCAATCTCTCACGGTCTATGATGGAGACCGAATCGTCGCCTCTTCGAAGGTTTCAACTGGCAAGGAAGGTCATACGACGCCATCAGGCATCTTCTCGATCATCCAAAAGGCTAAATATCACGAATCCAACCTCTATTCGAATGCGCCCATGCCCTGGATGCAACGCATCACCTGGTCCGGCGTTGCCTTGCATGAATCAAGCAGCGTGCCAAACCGGCCAGCCTCACATGGCTGCGTGCGCCTGCCCGGCCAATTTGCACGTGAGCTCTATGGCATGACCCGGCTGGGTGCGCATGTGCTGATCAGCGATGCCCCGGTCGCGCCAGCTCCCATCGAGCATCCGTTTCTGTTCAGCCCGACGCAACAACAGCAAGGCCCCCAGATCCTGTCCGACGCGCGCCTGCGCGGTGCGGATGGCACCAGCAGCACAGAACCGGTGGAAGTGGCGATGGCCGATCTGCCCCGCCCCAAACCCCAGGCCGCAATTGCCAGCCAACCACCTTTGAGCCTGTTGATCACGTTTCGGGGTGAGACCGAAACCATCCATGACGCCCAACTTCTCTTGCAGGACATGGGATTTGAGACCGGCGGTCATGATGGTCTTGCCGGTCCCCTGACCCGCACGGCCATCCAGGGCTTTAAACGCTGGAAAGGCCTGCCCCTGAAGGGGCCGCTCATTACGCCGACATTCCTGAGCGCTCTCTATCAAAGCGCTGGCAAGCCGATGCCACCCTCTGGCCAAATCTATGTGCGCCAGGCATTCAAGCCGGTCTTCGACGCGCCTATTGTCATCGACCAGCCTCAAAAACCACTCGGCACGCATTTTTTCGCGGCAAATCTGGAAATTGCCAATGGGAAGGCTCATTGGCAGGTAACCAGCCTTCAGTCGGCTCCGGCAGTCTCAAATTCGTCGATTGTCATCATTGGCAAGGGGCAGCCAACCACCCCCGATGGGTTGGATACGGTTCTCAATCGCATTCACATCCCGGACGACATCCGCGAGCGTATTGAAACGACCATGACGACAGGCACCGTGATGACGATTACCGACCATGGGCTAGGCCAGGATACGGTTGACGGCACTGACTTCATCACCTACCTGCCGGGATAACGGCAATAGCGAAATAATCCATGTGGCCTGAGCACGTGCCGCAGTTTTGCGAGAGCGACGCCACAAAGAGTGGCTATACCAATTCAACATCCACCACGCCTGGCGCGGACCGCATGGCGGCGGCGATTTCGGGCGTGATGCGGAAACGTTGATTGAGTTCGACCTCGATTTCGCGGCGGCCATCCTCCTTGATCACCACGAAGGAAACCAGTCCATCGCCCTTGGTATTGAGATGGGCGGCCAGCGCCCGCAAGGGGCCGGAATCGCGCAGATAGACGCGCAGCGTCTTTTGCATCTGCAAGGATTTTTCTTCCAGAGATTGCGCCGTCTGGATACGAAGACCAATGCCTTCCGGTCGTTCTTCGGCAGCAACCGTGATCACCAGTGACTTGCCAGATTCGAGCAGGTCGCGATACTGATTCAAGCCCTCTGAAAACAGCACCGCCTCGAACTGGCCAGTGGCATCCGAGAACGTGACGATGCCCATTTTGTTTCCGGTTCGCGTCTTGCGCTCCTGCTTTGAAATCACCGTGCCGGCCAGCCGGCCAGCCGTGGCGCCCTGGCGCACAGCGCCGGAAAAGTCAGCGAAATTCTGCACGCGCATCTTTTCCAGCAGCGGTTTATAGGTGTCGAGCGGATGGGCCGAAAGATAGAAGCCCAGAACCTGAAACTCCCTCATCAGCTTTTCAGATGGCAGCCAGGGCGTATAGGTCGGAAAGGAAATCCGCTCCGGCCCTGTGGCGCCGCCAGAGCCGAACATATCCGACTGGCCGCTGACGGCATTTTCCTGGGCGCGCTGCGCATAGCCGATGATCCGGTCCATGCCAGCCAACAGTTCGGGACGGTCGCGGCCAAAACAATCGAAGGCACCGGCAAAAATCAGGCTTTCAAACACCCGACGATTGATCTGCTTCGGGTCGATCCGCAGACAAAAATCCTCGAGATCGGCAAAGGGCGTATCGGCGCGGACCGCCACGATATGCTCGACGGCTGCATCGCCAACGCCCTTTAGGGCGGCCAGCGAATAGTAAATCCTGTTCGGACCGGTCTGGAAGTGCCGGAACGACGTCTGCACCGAGGGCGGCACGACCTCGATACCGAGACGCCCGGCATCCTGGCGGAAATCCACCAGTTTTTCGGTATTGGCCATATCGAGGGTCATCGACGCAGCCAGAAACTCCACCGGATAATGCGCCTTCATATAGGCCGTCTGGTAGGAGACAATGGCATAGGCGGCGGCGTGGGATTTGTTGAAGCCGTAATTGGCAAACTTCGCCAATAGGTCGAAAATATTGTCGGCCTGGGGCTTTGAGACGCCATTCTTCACCGCGCCATCGACGAAACGGGCGCGCTGCTTGTCCATTTCCTCCTTGATCTTCTTACCCATGGCGCGGCGCAGAAGATCCGCTTCACCGAGCGAATAGCCCGACAGAACCTGGGCCACCTGCATGACCTGCTCCTGATAGACGATAACCCCTTGGGTTTCCTTCAGCAGGTAATCGATGGTCGGATGGATCGATTCGATCTCCTCCTCGCCATGCTTGCGGGCATTATAGACCGGAATATTCTCCATCGGGCCAGGGCGATAAAGCGCCACCAGCGCGATAATATCCTCGATACAGTCGGGCCGCATGCCGATCAGCGCCTTGCGCATGCCGGCACTTTCCACCTGGAACACCCCGACGGTCTCACCGCGTGACAGCATTTGATAGGTTTTTTCGTCGTCCAGCGGAATGGTCGCCAGATCGATCTCGATATCGCGCAGCCGGCAGAAATCCACCGCGGTTTTCAGCACCGTCAGCGTCTTCAATCCGAGAAAGTCGAACTTGACCAGCCCGGCCTGCTCCACCCACTTCATATTGAACTGGGTAACCGGCATATCCGAGCGCGGATCACGATACATCGGCACCAGCTTGGACAGCGGGCGGTCACCGATAACAATACCGGCAGCATGGGTGGAGGCGTGGCGATAAAGTCCCTCGATCTTCTGGGCGATATCCAGCAGACGGGCGACGACCGGTTCCTTTTCTGCCTCTTCCTGAAACTTTGGCTCTTCTTCGATGGCCTTGGACAGAGGGGTCGGATTGGCCGGATTGTTCGGCACCAGCTTGCAGATCCTGTCGACCTGCCCATAAGGCATTTCCAGCACGCGGCCAACGTCGCGCAAGGCTGCACGGGCCTGGAGCGACCCGAAGGTGATGATCTGCGCCACCTGCTCGCGCCCATATTTGCGCTGCACATAACGGATCACCTCTTCACGGCGATCCTGACAGAAGTCGATGTCGAAGTCGGGCATCGAGACGCGCTCAGGATTGAGAAAACGTTCGAACAGCAGGGAGAACCGCAGCGGATCGACATCGGTAATGGTCAAGGCATAAGCAACCAGCGAACCCGCACCGGAACCACGGCCGGGACCGACCGGAATATCCTGGCTCTTGGCCCATTTGATAAAGTCGGCAACGATCAGGAAGTAACCGGGAAATTTCATCCGCTCAATGACGCCGAGTTCGAAATCCAGCCGGTCTCGATATTCCTTTTCCTCATAGCCGGGTGCCATGCCAAGCTTCGCCAGTCGGTCGTCCAATCCCTCAATGGCTTGACGGCGCAATTCCCCGGCTTCGGCGCGCTCGGCCTCTTCCGGATCGTCACTACCACCAGTGAATCGCGGCAATATAGGGTTGCGAGTATCGAGAACAAAAGAACAGCGGCTGGCAATCTCAACCGTGTTTTCAAGCGCTTCCGGCAGATCCTTAAACAAGACCTGCATTTCCTTGCGGCTTTTCAGATAATGATCCGGTGTCAGGCGAAACCGCCGGTCGTCGGATACGATGGCATTATGGGCAACCGCCATCAGTGCGTCATGGGCATCATAATCGTCACGGCTGGGAAAGAAGGCCTCATTGGTGGCAACCAATGGAATATCGTGATCGTAAGCGAGCGCGATCATCCGGCTTTCATGCACACGGTCATAGCCTTGGTGGCGCTGCAATTCGATATAAAGCCGATCCCCGAACAGGGATTTGAGCGTCTGAAGCCGCGACAGCGCCTGGGCGTGATGGCCGTCCTTCACCGACAGATCGACCGGACCGCCTGATGCACCCGTCAGCGCGATCAGGCCATCCGTGCCGATCTCTTCCAGCCAGGAGGCGGTGATATGCACAGACTGACTATTATCGCCCTGGAGATAGGCACGGCTGACCAGATCCACCAGCCGCTCGTAACCGGCCGGATCGGCGGCCAGAAGCACGATAGCGGGATATTTGGCAAGTGAGCTATTGCCCCGCTTTTCCTCATTGGCGTCTTCCATATCGATGGACAATTGGCAACCAATGATCGGCTGCAAGCCATCGCCGAGCGCCTTCTGGGAAAACTCCAGCGCAATGAACAGGTTATTGGTATCGGTAATGGCAATGGCCGGTTGCTGGTCAGACGCAACCTTGCTTAGGATCTTCTTCAGCGGCAGCGCACCTTCCAGCAGCGAATAGGCCGAATGCACTCTCAGATGGACGAAACCTGGACCCGCCTTCACTACAGCCTGTCCGCTTGCGCCCATATCACTCATTGCATCCATCCTGCTTGCTTGTCGCCGCTACACACTGAAGACCGCCGCCATAAAACTTCTCGTTAAACCGAAATCGGCCCAAGGAAAAAGCAATGCAGCAGATGAAAGTGTTACCGCGTCCGATGTGCATTTAACAAAACGCACGGCGCTGTATGGAGGTTATTGTCCTAGGTTTGGCCCGCCATGTCCAGAAGGCATGCAGCCTCACTGCCACCTATCCCCTTAAAGCGACGTGTGCCTTTGGCAGGCCCATCCAGGTCAGATCGCGCCAGGACGATGCCCGGCATTTCAAAACGCCATCGCCAGAACAGACAAGCTGGCAATAAAAACAGCCAGCGATGCGAATGCGGCGATGTCATGCAGAATGTCACTCATAGCTCACTCCTGTCTGGTTATGTATTCACTTTGTTCTCCTTTTGTTTGTTCGTCAACAGAAATTTTTCCAATCATTTGTCTGCCGAAATCGGCTTCCCTTTTCTCTGACAAACTCTATGCGCCATACGAAAAGCCCGCCGATCAGGTGATCGACGGGCTTTGATATCTCTGATGTAAAAACTTCTTTCCAGACCCGTGGGCAATTACAAATCGAAATCGACGATTCTGCCGTCCTGAAGCGTGACGCAGCGGTCCATCCGCCGGGCGAGTTCATGATTATGGGTCGCGATCAACGCCGCAAGGCCAGACTGGCGCACCAGCGCTTCCAACGCGGAAAATACGTAAGCCGCAGTTTCCGGATCGAGATTGCCGGTCGGCTCGTCCGCCAACAACAACAGCGGCGCATTGGCGACAGCACGGGCAATGGCCACGCGCTGCTGTTCGCCGCCGGAAAGCTCGGCGGGACGGTGATCACCGCGATGGCCGATGCGCATGTAATCAAGCAGAGCCTTGGCGCGCTTGCTGGCTTCCGGAATGCTCAGGCCCGCGATCATCTGCGGCATCATGATGTTTTCAAGCGCCGAGAACTCCGGCAACAGGTGATGGAACTGATAGACGAAGCCAATGCTGGTGCGGCGCATGGCCGTGCGGCCTTCCTCGGACAATTCATTGCAACGGGTGCCGCCAATCAGCACGTCGCCTTCCGTCGGATGTTCCAGCAGCCCGGCAATATGCAGCAGGGTGGACTTGCCCGTGCCCGACGGAGCAACGAGAGCGACGGTTTCGCCTTCGTATAATTTTAGCCCGGCGCCTTTCAGAATGGAAAGCTTGGTTTCGCCCTCCCCATAGGTGCGCGAGACCTCCGAAATTTCAAGAACAGGGTTGTTCGCCATGGATCCGCTGTTCCTTATTCGTAACGCAGGGCTTGCACGGGGTCGAGCCGGGCTGCCCGCCATGCCGGAAAGATGGTGGCGATAAAGGACAAGGTCAGCGACATGATAATCACCGAAACCGTTTCACCAAAGCTCATATCCGCCGGCAATTTGCTGAGGAAATAGAGTTGCGGATCAAACAACACGGTACCGGAGACCCAGGAGAAGAAATTCCGGATCGATTCGATGTTCAGACAGACCAGCACGCCCAGTCCGACGCCGGCGAAGGTGCCAGCGATGCCGATGGCCGCACCTGTCATGAAGAAGATCCGAAGGATCGAGCTTGAACTGGCGCCCATGGTCTTCAGAATGGCGATATCGCTGCTCTTGTCCTTCACCAGCATGATCAGGCCGGAGATGATGTTCAGCGCCGCGACAATGACGATCAATGTCAGGATCATGAACATCACATTGCGCTCCACCTGCAAGGCGGAGAAGAAGGTCTGGTTGCGCTGGCGCCAATCGCTGATGAACACCTGCCGGCCCGCGGCCGCCTCGACCTTGGGGCGCAGCTCATCGATGTCGTCAGGATTGGTGACGAACAATTCGATGGATTGCACCACGCCTTCCGCGTTGAAATAGAGCTGCGATTCTTCAAGCGGCATATAGATGATCGAAGAATCATATTCCGACATGCCGATCTCGAACGTGCCGGAAATCTTGTAGGATTTGACCCGCGGGTTGACACCCATCGGGGTCACGTCCCCCTCTGGCGAGACCAGGGTAATGGAATCGCCCGCCTGCAAGCCGAGATCGTTGGCCATGCGCGAACCGATCAGCACGCCCTGGCCGGATGTGAAACCAACCATGTCGCCAGTCTTGATATTTGCCGCCACTTCCTTGAGCTTCAACAGGTCGTCCGGACGGATGCCGCGCACCAGCGCACCGGTGCCAGCACCGCCCTTGCCGGAAGCCAGCGTCTGGCCTTCGACCAGCGGCAGCGCCATAGTGACACCGGGCACGGCGGAGAATTTCTTGGCAAGATCGGCAAAGTCGGTGAAGGGACTATCGACCGGCTGAACGATCATATGCCCGTTTATGCCGAGGATGCGAGAAATCAACTCGGTCCGAAAACCGTTCATGACAGCCATGACGATGATCAGGGTCGCAACCCCCAGCATGATGCCGACGAAGGAGAAGCCGGCAATAACCGAAATTACCGCCTCCTTGCGCCGGGCGCGCAGGTAGCGCCAGGCCACCATGCGCTCGAATGCGGAAAACGGCTTTGCGGATGACGGCACTGCGGTATCGCCTGCCGCAGAGCTTCCGGTTTCACTGCTCAATCTTGCCTCCTGGCGTCGCTCAACCGGCAAGACGGTTGATGGCGGCCTCGATGGTCATGGTTTCACGCTCGCCGGTTTTACGGTTCTTCAGCTCAACTTCGCCATTGGCGACCGACCTCGGACCGACGATCACCTGGTAGGGAACGCCGATCAGATCCGCGAGTGCGAATTTCGCACCGGCGCGATCATCGGTATCGTCGAGAAGAACATCCTTGCCGGCCTTGGTCAGCGCCCCGTACACGGTGTCGCATGCGCCATCGCAACCGGCATCCCCAGCCTTCATGTTGATGATGATAGCATCGAACGGCGCGACGGAAGCCGGCCAGATAATGCCATTTTCATCATGGGAAGCTTCGATAATGGCCGGAACAAGGCGGGTCGGCCCTATACCGTAGGATCCCATGTGGACAAGATGTTCCTTACCGTCAGGTCCCTGCACCTTGGCGCCCATCGGCTCGGAATATTTGGTGCCGAAATAGAAGATATGACCGACCTCGATACCACGGGCGGAAATCTTCGCGTCATCCGGCATGGCACCGTAAGCTGCCTCATCATGCATTTCAGAGGTGGCGGCATAGTGCGATGTCCAGTCGTCGAAAATCGCCTGAAGGCCAGCAACATCATCGAAATCGGTATCGGCAGCCGGAATGGCTCGATCCAGGAAGCTCTTGTGGCAGAACACTTCCGATTCACCGGTATCGGCGAGAATGATGAATTCATGGCTGTGATTGCCGCCGATCGGGCCGGTATCGGCGCGCATCGGAATGGCCCGCAGACCAAGCCGGTCGAACGTCCGAAGATAGGCGGCAAACATCTTGTTATAGGAGTGAATGGCGGCTTCCTTCGTCAAATCGAAGGAATAGGCGTCTTTCATCAGAAATTCGCGCGACCGCATCGTGCCGAAGCGCGGCCTGATCTCATCACGGAATTTCAATTGTATGTGATAGAGGTTCAGCGGCAGGCTCTTGTAGGACTTCACATAGGACCGGAAGATGTCCGTGACCATTTCCTCATTGGTGGGACCGTACAGCATGGGCCGGTCCTGCCGATCCTTGATCCGCAGCATTTCCTTGCCATAGTCGTCGTAGCGACCGCTTTCCTGCCAAAGCTCAGCCGATTGCAGCGTCGGCATCAGCAATTCAACCGCCCCTGCCCGGTTCTGCTCCGCACGAATGATCGCATTGACCTTGTCCAGCACGCGCTTACCCAGCGGCAGCCAGGAATAGATGCCCTGCGACTGCTGCCGGATCATGCCGGTGCGCAGCATCAGCCGGTGAGAAACGATTTCCGCTTCCTTGGGATTTTCCTTCAGGATGGGCAAAAAATAACGGGAGAGACGCATACCGACTTCCATTGGTGAGGCGAGCCGCATTTCGTGCGGAATCAGCCATATATCTGGTTTTTCTTGAAGCCTTCTAACCGTTTCGCACGCGGAAGAAAACCCGCCCCGTCCTTTTGTTCACGGCGGCGAAGGATAACATGGTCCGTGACCAAATCTGCCTCATGCAGAGACATCTTGAAGATAGGCGCGTTCTGGCTGGTTCATGACTGGACACCGGGCAAAAGAACCGAGACCCACCTCTAAAATCGGGGCAAATCACTCACGCCTGAGCATTCGCTCATGGTCCAACCATGTCAAAATATTGACAAATCAGCAAAAATTTCCAGCTCAATTTCTTTTTTTAGAAAGCTGTAACAAAAATGCAAAAAGTTGATGACAAGTCTGCCTTGTTGAGCTAGTTTACGCTCACAAAACAGGCAGAAAGCTTAAATTTCTGCCGATTTCGCGGTTAAAGTCTTGGGAGGATCAGATCTTAGGCGCGGTCATTCGCAGCCCCTTAATTGGTGAAAGGTCACGCGACATTTCAATAACAAGGTCTTCGGGCCTTGTTTTTTTTTGCCCTTATGGTGTGTCCGCTTACAGGACACACCCATGCTTAGCGAATATCGGGCTTAGCGAATATCGAGACTCAGCGAATATCGGGCATGACGTGCGGCAGATCGGAAAAACTGAAACCGAAATAGCCGGACACAAAATTCCAGCCAAAAAAGATGACGGCGGCAACAATCGTCGTGGTGCCCATCACCCGCCAGAAGCGGAAGCCTGCTGGGGCGCTGGCCACAGTGCCAGGAACGATGTCGCTTTCTTCGTCCTGCGTCCGCACTCCAAAGGGCAGGACAGCAAACAGCGTGACCCACCAGAGAATGAAATAAATCGCTCCACCGGTAACCCAGGACATCACTCTTCCTCCCCGAAATGCACCCGAACGCAGTAACAAGCGTGCAATCTACAGCATCAGGCCAAAAAGTGGAAACCGGTTCTGGGGAAAACCCGAGCCTATCGGCAGCACCTTCACACCGTGATTCTACAATCCGGCAGCTTTGGCAAACCAATCAAAGTGGATTGCGAAGCAGGCCTTCAGCCATGGCGCGGAAAGCCTCGACCGCCTTTGGCAAGACATTTTCCGGATCGTCGCTGGCCGCAATCCAAAGTGCCGCATCAAGGGCCGCCCCGCTCAGAAGCCGTGCGGCGGCTTCCGCATCAACAGGCTTTAGGACTTCCTGAGCAATAAGGCTCTCCAAGGCCCGCCGGGTTATCTGAAGACAAGTGTTCTGGCTTGGCCATTTAGAGGGGTCACCCAACACTGCGGGGCCGTCAAGCAACACGATACGCTGCACCTCCGGCTCCATTGCCATTTCGATATAGGCCACGCCCTCAGCCAGCAGGCGCTGCCAGTCCGTCGCGGCATGAGAACCGATTTGCTGGGCGCGCGCGGCCATTTCCGAATCGATCTGGTCGACAACCGCCGCCAGCAGACCACGCTTGTCGCCAAAGTTATGATACAGCGCACCGCGCGTCAGCCCCGCGTCGGCGGTCAACTCGTCCATGGACGCAGCCGAATATCCCTTTTCAGCAAAGGCTTTTCGACCAGCCGCAATCAATTTGACGCGGTTTTCCTCCATGGTTTCTCGTCTGGACTTTGCCATTCAGACCTCACTTAATATACGAGATGTATGTGAATTTGACATACGGCTCGCATATGGTTACTTTATATACGAGTCGTATATGAAATACCGGCTGCATTTTGAAATGTCATGCGGACCCACTCGCATTGTCATCCGCTCCCCAAAAAAGAGAGAAAAATGGCTGAACACGAAGCAATCTTTCCTGCCAACCGACATGCTCTTTACGAAAAACACGGATATTCCGCCGCTATCCGCTCCGGCGACCTGTTGTTTGTCTCAGGTCAGGTCGGCAGCCGTGACGATGGAACGCCTGAACCCGATTTCAAGCGTCAAGTCCAACTGGCTTTTGAAAATCTCAAGGCCGTCTTGGGTACAGCGGGGTGCGGCGTAGAGGATATCGTTGATGTAACGACGTTTCACACAGATCCCGAACACCAGTTTCCAATCATAATGCCTGTCAAGCAGGAGATCTTTCACAGCGCACCCTATCCGAACTGGACGGCTGTTGGGGTCACCTGGCTTGCCGGTTTCGATTTTGAAATAAAGGTCATTGCCCGTATTCCAAAAATTCATTGAAACCGAACAGTCAAAGGGATCAGGGATGAGCTAAAGTTGCTCGAGTTCGATCAATGTTCCAGTAAAATCCTTGGGATGCAGAAAAAGCACGGGCTTGCCATGCGCGCCGATTTTCGGCTCGCCATCTCCCAAAACGCGGGCACCTTTGGCAATCAGGCGGTCTCGCGCGGCGTAAATATCATCCACCTCATAGCAAATATGGTGCATGCCACCATTGGGTGATTTTTCCAGAAAGGCTTTGATCGGAGAATGATCGCCAAGCGGCTCCAGAAGTTCGACCTTGGTATTTGGCAGTTCGACAAAAACCACCGTCACACCATGCTCCGGCAAGGCTTGAGCAGCGGAAACCGTCGCGCCAAGCGTGTCAGCGTAAGTCTCCACCGCAGAGCCAAGATCTGGCACAGCGATGGCAATATGGTTGACCCGGCCCAGCATACGCTTCTCCCATGTCTGCGCAGAAAAAGCGCCATCATCACGAGATGAATGGCGCTCCATGTCTGTTTATAACTGACCTATTCCGGCTCCAGAAATATCCCTTGCCAGCGGCTCCGGCAATCAGACCTTGGTCACAAAAACCGTAACGACCGGCTTCTTGCCCCAGCATTCATTGGCCGTAGAGCGCACAGCGCGACGAATACTTTCACGCAGGGCGCCAAGATCCTTGCGCCGTGTGCGCGGAATGCTCTCGACGGCGCTCAGCACGGCGTCATAGAGAATGTCCTCCATGTCATCACCTTCCAGATCTTCCGCTGGCAGGCCATGGGCAACCACTTCTGGATCGTCGCGGAACTCGAAGCGTTCGTCCAGGAGGACGCTGACCGAGACATGGCCTGCAAAAGACAGCTTACGCCGCTCACCAATGCCCATCTGCTCGAAATCGCCCAGCAGTTTGCCATCCTTGAAGACCCGGCCATACGGCGCTTCACCGATGACTTCAGCAGGACCTGGCGCCAGCCGCAGGATGTCGCCATTGCGCACTTTCGGCACCTGCGCAATCCCGGCTTCCAGAGCCAGTTTCTGCTGCGCCGTCAGGTGGGCCGCCTCACCATGAACAGGGACAAGAATTTGCGGGCGCGTCCATTGGTACATCTGCAAAAGTTCGTTGCGCCGTGGATGACCGGAGACATGTACCAGCGCGTCGCTATCGGTAACGATGGTGACGCCCTGCTCGATCAGACCATTCTTGATATCGTTGATCGGCTTTTCATTGCCCGGAATTGCGCGAGACGAGAAAACCACCGTGTCGCCCTTGGTCAGCGCCACATTACGCATTTCATCGCGTGACAGCTTGGCAAGTGCCGCGCGTGATTCACCCTGGCTACCAGTCAGGATCACCACGACCTTGTCGCGGGGAATGTAACCATATTCGTCCTCGGCGATAAAAGACTGTACGCCTTCCATCAGCCCGACATCGCGCGCCACACCCACGACCCGCTTCAAGGAACTGCCCAGCAGCAGCACTTCGCGCCCAGCAGCTTCGGCCGCCTTGGCAATCGAGCGGATACGTCCAACATTGGAGGAAAACGTGGTGATTGCGACGCGCCCTTCCGCTGTCTGGATGATCTTGCGCAATCCTTCCGAGACTTCCTGCTCGGAGGGGGAAACGCCCTCGCGCATCGCGTTGGTGCTATCGCACATCACCGCCAGCACGCCCTCGTCGCCAAGAGCGCGGAACCGCGCCTCATCGGTCAGCGGGCCAAGCGACGGCGCATGATCGATCTTCCAGTCACCGGTATGGATGACATTGCCAAGCGGCGTGCGAATAACAAGCGACATCGGCTCGGGAATCGAGTGATTGACATCCGAAGCCTCAACAACGAAAGGACCGACATGGACCTTGTCGCCTGGCTTGAAGGGCGTTACCGGAATTTCAGCCCGGGTTCCCTCATAATTGCGCTTGGCTTCCAGCATGCCGGCGGTAAAACCCGAGGCATAGACCGGTACATTCAGGCCCGGCCAGATATCGTTCAATCCGCCATAATGATCTTCATGCGCGTGGGTGATGAAGATAGCCTTGAGCCTGTTTTTCTGCGAGAGAACGAAGCGGATGTCAGGCAGAACCAGATCCACGCCCGGCAGATCGGGACCAGGGAAGGTCACGCCGCAATCCACCATGATCCATTCCCGGTTCTTCGGCGGGCCAAAGCCGTAAAGCGCCAGGTTCATGCCAATTTCACCTACGCCGCCAAGCGGCAGAAATACCAGTTCGTCTGTCTTTGTCATTCTTTCCTTGGCCCATTCGGCTCGAAAAACACATCTCCCGCCGCAACTGGCGTGATGCCTAGCGAGCCCCGGTCGAGCAATAATATCCCTTTATCATCGATTCCTGAAAACACACCGGAAATCGACCGATCCGGGAGATTGACGGTGATTTTCTCACCAACCCCACACGCCACCTGCCGCCAGCGCTGCATCACTGCCTTGACGCCGAGACCCCGATCCCAAAGCGCCAGGGCATCGGCCATGGCGGCAAAAAGATGCGTGAAAAGCTCATCAGGTGTAACGGCTGCGCCATGCTCGGCGAGGGAAGCCGTGGGATACGGCGTTTCAGTGGGCTTGAAACGAAGATTGATGCCGATACCGATGACCAGGGCGTTGCGGCCATCCGGCGTCCGCTCGGCTTCCAGCAGAATGCCGGAGGTCTTGGCACGACCGATCAGCACATCATTCGGCCATTTGATTTCCAAAGGCGGCGCACCCGGCGGCAACACGACGCCAATCGCATCATGCACGGCCACGGCCACGGCCAGCGGCAGCGAAGCCAGATCGGCCAAAGGCGCCGGATCGATCAATAAAAGAGAACTATAGAGATTGCCGGGCTCCGAGGCCCAAGGCCTGCCACGACGACCTCGGCCGCCTGTCTGGCGGTTGGCCGTGATCCAGAGATCTCCCGGATCACCGTCACGGGCCCTGATCAGGCATTGCTGGTTGGTGGAATCCACCTCGTCCAGTGCAATATGTCGGAAGGCGTCGAGCGCCTTCCGACGATGTGTGGAATAGTCGCTCAACGGAACAAGGTCGCTGCCGCTGCCGACGCCGCACTGCCGATCGGTCCGCCGATCAACACATAGGCAATGACGAACAGACCGGACAGGCCAAAGACCACCCGCAACGTGCCAGACGTCGCAGCAAACTCGATCTTGGCATCGTCGAACCACATGACCTTGACGAGGCGCAGGTAGTAGTAGGCGCCGATAACCGAGGCCAGAACACCGATGATCGCCAGGGCATAGAGATGTGCCTCGATAGCGGCCAGGAAGACGAAATACTTCCCGAAGAAGCCAGCGAGCGGCGGAATGCCGGCCAACGAAAACATCAGTGCCGTCAGAACGAAGGCCATGAACGGACGGGTCTGCGACAGACCAGCCAGATCATCCACTGTTTCGAGCGCCTCGCCCTCCTTGGTCCGCATAGCCATGATGCAGGCAAAAGTACCAAGATTCATGATCAGGTAGATCAGCATATAGAGCAGAACGCCCTCGATGCCCTGCTTGGAGCCAGCGGCCAGGCCGACCAGAGCGTAACCCATATGACCAATGGAGGAATAGGCCATCAGGCGCTTGATATTGCGCTGGCCGATGGCGGCAACCGAGCCCAGAACCATCGAGGCAATCGCGATGAACACGACGATCTGCTGCCATTCGGCGGTGATCGGCTGGAAGGCGTCGATAACGATGCGCACCAGGATCGCCATGGCGCCCACCTTTGGGGCGGCAGCAAGAAAGGCCGTGACGGGGGTCGGCGCACCTTCATAAACATCCGGTGTCCACATGTGAAATGGCACGGCAGAAATTTTGAAAGCAAGACCGGCCAGCACGAAGACCAGACCGAAAATAAGTCCGAGATTGGTGTGACCAGCGGCCAGGACGGCAGCGATCTTGTCGAACTCGACATTGCCGGTAAAGCCGTAGACCAGAGACATGCCGTAGAGCAACATGCCCGACGACAGGGCACCAAGCACGAAATATTTCAGGCCAGCTTCCGAAGACCGCGCGCTGTCGCGGTTCATGGCGGCGATGACGTAGAGCGCCAGAGACTGGAGTTCCAGCGACATATAAAGAGAGATCAGGCTATTGGCCGAGATCATCAAGAGAATGCCGAGGGTCGCCAGCACCAGCAAGACCGGAAACTCGAACTTGTCGAGATCGTTGGCTCGTGCCTGACCGAACGCCATCACCATGGTGGTGATGGAACCGATCAGGGCCAGGACCTTCATGAAACGGCCATAGCCGTCGGAGATATAGGCACCGCCGAAGGCGACGCCATCGGCGGGCATCAACAGGATCCACGCGCAGGCAACGGCGAGAAGCGCCACCGCCAGGCCCGTCACCAACGAGGTCTTGTTGGTGAACACGCCGATCATCAGCAATACCAGCGCGCCAACCGCAAGCAGAAGCTCCGGCGTGGCGAGATGCAGGCTTGCAAGGAGAGTTTCAGCATTCATGTCCAATGATCCTGTCGTCAGTTCACCAGGAGCGCAACATTTTGCGCAGCCTGCAGAGCAGCGGTGTAGTTATTCAAAAGCGCATCCACCGAGGCCGTTGTCACGTCGAAGATCGGGGCCGGATAGACGCCGAACAGGATGGTGAGCGCGATCAACGGATAAAGCGTGACCTTTTCGCGGAAGGACAGATCGAGAAGCGCTTTCAGGCTCTCCTTGTCCAGCGCCCCGAAAACGACCCGGCGATAGAGCCAGAGCGCGTAGGCCGCCGACAGGATAACGCCGGTGGCGGCAAACAATGCCACCCAGCTATTGGCCCGGAATGCACCGATCAGCGTCAGGAATTCGCCGATAAAGCCCGAGGTGCCAGGCAGGCCGACATTGGCCATGGTGAAAATCATGAAGGCCAGCGCGTATTTCGGCATATTGTTGGCGAGACCGCCATAGGCGGCGATTTCGCGGGTATGCATGCGGTCATAGATCACGCCGACGCAGAGAAACAGGGCGCTTGAGACAAAGCCGTGGCTGATCATCTGGAAAACCGCACCCTGCAAGCCTTGGGTATTGGCAGCAAAGATACCCATCGTCACATAGCCCATGTGAGCAATGGAGGAATAGGCAATCAGCTTCTTCATATCCTCCTGCATCAGCGCCACAAGCGAGGTGTAGATGATAGCAATAACGGAGAGCGCAAAGACCGCCGGTGCGAAATAGTCGGAGGCAAGCGGGAACATCGCCAGCGAAAAGCGGATGAACCCATAACCACCGAGCTTTAGCATGATGCCCGCAAGAATGACCGAACCAGCGGTCGGCGCCTGGACGTGCGCGTCGGGAAGCCAGGTGTGGACAGGCCACATCGGCATCTTCACCGCAAACGAGGCGAAGAAGGCCAGCCATAGCACCATCTGCAGATGCGGCGGGAATTTATGAGCCAGAAGCGCTGCGATATCGGTCGTGCCGGCATCCCAGTACATCGCCATGATCGCCAGCATCATCAGCACGGAGCCGAGCAGCGTATAGAGGAAGAACTTATAGGAAGCGTAGACGCGATCCTTGCCACCCCAGACACCGATGATGATGAACATCGGGATCAGGCCAGCTTCGAAGAACACGTAGAACAGCACGATATCGAGCGACACGAACACGCCGACCATCATCACTTCAAGGATGAGGAAGGCGATCATGTATTCCTTGATCCGCTTCTGGACCGAGGTCCAACTGGCGAGCACGCAGAATGGCATGAGAAACGCCGTCAACACCACGAACAGCATCGAAATGCCATCGACGCCGAGGTGATAGGCGATGCCGGTGCCGAGCCAGGGATGATTTTCCACCATCTGGAAGCCTGGATTGGCGTTATCGAAGCCGATCCAGATGAACAGCGAAACAATGAAGGTCGCGACCGTCGTCAACAACGAAATGTTGAGAACGTTCCGGCGTCCGGATGGGGTGTCGCCATTCATCAGCAGCAGCAGGGCAACCCCGACTAGCGGCAGAAAGGTGACCGTTGAAAGAATTGGCCAATCGGTCATCAGATCGAACTCCCGAGCATCATCCAGGTAATAAGCGCTGCAATTCCAAGCAGCATTGCGAACGCATAGTGGTAGAGATAGCCGGATTGCAGCCGGACAACCCGCTGCGTCAGACCTGCGACCCCGGCGGCAACGCCGTTCGGGCCGTAGGCATCAATGGTGGCAACATCGCCCTTCTTCCACAGGAACCGTCCAAGAGCCTTGGCCGAGCGTACGAAGAGAAAGTCATAGAGCTCGTCGAAATACCACTTGTTGAGCAGGAATTGGTAGAGAAGCCACTGGCTTTGCGCCAGCTTCTTCGGTGTTTCCGGCGACTTGATATACATGTACCAGGCCGTGACCAGACCAACGAGCATGGCAACGAACGGGCTGAGCTTCACCCAGGTCGGAACGTGATGGACCTCGTGGAGGACTTCATTATGCGCACCGGTAAACAGCGCGCCCTTCCAGAACTCGGCATAAGCTTCGCCGAAGAAATAGTCATGGAAGATAAAGCCTGCGAACAAGGCTCCTGCGGTCAGAAGGTAAAGCGGCACCAGCATGACCTGAGGCGATTCATGCACATGATGCATGACTTCGTGCGAGGCGCGCGGCTTGCCGAAGAAGGTCATGAACGCCAGGCGCCAGGAATAGAAGCTGGTGAACAGGGCGGCAATGACCAGAAGCACGAAGGCAAAGGTTGAAACGCCTGTGCCCGCGGCAAAAGAGGATTCGATAATCGCATCCTTCGAGAAGAAGCCTGCCGTACCGATCATCGTTCCCGGAATGCCGACACCTGTCAGCGCCAGATTGCCGATGGTCATCGCCCAGAAGGTCACTGGGATATGCTTGCGCAAGCCACCCATGTGACGCATGTCCTGTTCGCCATCCACGGCATGGATGACCGAACCGGCACCAAGGAACAACAGGGCCTTGAAAAAAGCGTGCGTGAACAGGTGGAAAATGGCCGCGCCATAGGCACCGACGCCAAGCGCCACGAACATGTAGCCAAGCTGCGAGCAGGTCGAATAGGCAATCACCCGCTTGATGTCGTTCTGCACGAGACCGACAGTTGCAGCAAAGAAGGCCGTGATCGCACCGACGATGGTGACGACCGTCAGGGCATCCGGCGACAATTCGAAGACCGGCGACATGCGGGCGACGAGGAAGACACCAGCGGTGACCATGGTTGCCGCGTGGATCAGAGCCGAAACCGGTGTCGGCCCCTCCATCGCATCCGGCAGCCAGGTATGCAGCAGGAACTGTGCCGACTTACCCATGGCGCCCATGAACAGCAGCAGGCAGGCTGCGGTTACCGCATGGCCCTTGTCGAGATGCATACCGAACAGATTGATGACAGCGTCACCGGCAGGTGCGCCTTCGGCTGGCAGATATGTCTGGGCCGAAGCGAAGATCGTCTCGAAATTGATCGAGCCAAACAGCACGAACAGCGTGGCGATGCCGAGAATAAAGCCGAAGTCGCCGACACGGTTGACGATGAAGGCTTTCATGGCCGCAGCCGTTGCCGAAGGTTTCTTGAACCAGAAACCGATCAGCAGATAAGAGGCCAGACCGACGCCTTCCCAGCCGAAGAACATCTGCAGCAGATTGTCTGAGGTGACCAGCATCAACATTGCGAAGGTAAACAACGACAGATAGCTGAAGAAGCGCGGACGATGCGGATCGTGATGCATGTAGCCGATGGAATAGAGATGAACCAGCGTCGAGACGCTGTTGATGACGACCAGCATGACCGCTGTCAGCGTGTCGATCCTCAACGCCCATTCGACGTCGATGCCACCGACCTGGATCCAGCGCAGCACAGGGACCTTGATCAATTCCGAATGACCGAAACCGACCGAAATGAACACGTACCAGGACAGGGCAGCAGTCAGCACCATGAAGCCGGTGGTGATGAATTCCGATGCCTTGGCGCCGATCTGGCGACCGAACAGGCCGGCGATGAGCGCGCCAAGCAGCGGAAGAAAGACGATTGTCTTATACAATAGCATAGCCGTATCAGCCCTTCATCATGTTGACGTCTTCAACGGCGATCGATCCGCGGTTGCGGTAGAAGACAACGAGGATAGCAAGGCCGATCGCGGCTTCCGCAGCCGCGACGGTCAGGATAAACAGCGCGAAAACCTGGCCGACGATGTCATTGAGGAATGACGAGAAGGCCACCATGTTGACGTTTACCGCCAGAAGAATGAGTTCCACCGACATCAGGATAACGATGATGTTCTTTCGGTTGAGGAAGATACCGAAGACGCCCAGCATGAACAGGATCGCGCTGACGGTGAGATAATGGGAAAGTCCGATTTCCATTGTTCGTTTCCTTGAGATCCCTTGCCTTCAGCTCAGATGCCCTGGCCGGGCTTGACCTTGACCACCTTGATGGCGGTCGCCGGTCCACGTGCAACCTGGTGTGCAATATTCTGCCGCTTGATGTGCTGGCGGTGGCGCAGCGTCAGCACAATCGCGCCGATCATGGCCACCAGCAGCACAAGGCCGGCAATTTGGAAGAAGAAGACATAATTGGTATAGAGCACATCGCCGAGTGCCGCCGTGTTCTGACGGTCCGCCAGCGCCGGGATCGGCATGGTGATCGCCTGCTTGGCCGCAGGCGAAATCACTGAGCCGCCGATCACGAAGATCAGTTCAGCTGCAACGATGGCGCCGATCAAGGCCGCTAGCGGACCGTATTTCGAAGCCCCTGCCCTCAATTCCGTGAAGTCGATGTCCAGCATCATCACCACGAACAGGAAGAGCACCGCAACCGCGCCGACATAGACGACCAGCAGGATCATCGCCAGGAACTCGGCGCCCGTCAGCATGAACAGACCAGCCGCGTTGACGAAGGTGAGGATGAGGAACAAAACCGAATGAACCGGATTGCGTGACGAAATAACCATGAACGCCGACGCAATCGCGACAAAGGCGAAAAGGTAGAAAAAGATTGCCTGAAGACCCATGATGGTGCCTTTTCATCTTCCTCAGGAGCGCGGCGCGGCCGTGTCCCATGAAATGCCAGTGGCCCGGGCCGGGCCAGCCATGCATTTCGTTTCAATTTCAAACCGGGACGGACAGGATCTTGCCCAACCGCCATCGGTTTCCTCAAAAGACGATCTCAGCGGTAGGGAGCATCCTGCGCAAGATTGCGCGCAATTTCCCGTTCCCACCGATCTCCATTGGCCAGAAGCTTGGCCTTGTCGAAATAGAGTTCTTCGCGTGATTCCGTCGAGAATTCGAAATTCGGACCTTCGACGATCGCATCGACCGGGCAGGCTTCCTGGCAGAAGCCGCAATAGATGCATTTTACCATGTCGATATCGTAACGAACCGTGCGGCGCGTGCCATCGTTGCGGCGCGGGCCGGCTTCGATGGTGATCGCCTGGGCCGGACAGATCGCCTCGCATAATTTGCAGGCAATGCAACGCTCTTCCCCATTTGGATAACGGCGCAACGCATGCTCGCCGCGAAAGCGCGGGCTGACAGGGCCTTTCTCAAACGGATAGTTCACGGTCGCCTTCTGCTTGAAAAAGTAACGCATCGACAGGAAAAATGCGTTGACGAACTCTTTCAGAAACAGCGAGCGGACAGCCTGGGAAACACTTGCCATCTTCAAACTCCAATTCTGCCGAAATCTGCGGGGTGAAGGCTCATGCCCAGCCCCCCAGTTTCAACACGAATGCAACAATAACCACCATGGCCAGCGACAGCGGCAGGAACACTTTCCAGCCCAGGCGCATCAACTGGTCATAACGGTAGCGTGGAACGATCGCCTTGGTGATGCCGAACATGAAGAACACCAGCGTCGCCTTGAGGATGAACCAGATAATGCCCGGCACCCAGTTGAGTACGGCAATGTCGAGCGGCGGCAACCAGCCACCCAGAAACAGGATGGTGGTCAGCGCGCACATCAGCACGATGGCCGCATACTCGCCCAGCATGAACATCATGTAAGGGGTCGATCCATATTCCACCATGAAGCCGGCAACCAGTTCGGATTCCGCTTCCGGCAGGTCGAACGGGGGGCGATTGGTTTCCGCCAGGGCCGAGATGAAGAAGATCACGAACATCGGAAACAGCGACAACCAATGCCAGTCCAGCAGCGAGGACGGCATGCCCATCATCGTGCCGAGACCATGGTTCTGGGAATTGACGATGTCGGTGAGGTTCAGAGATCCCGCACACAGCAGCACAGTGACGATGACAAAGCCGATCGACACTTCGTAGGAGACCATCTGCGCCGCCGAGCGCAGAGCACCGAGGAATGGGTATTTCGAGTTGGACGCCCAGCCCCCCATGATGATGCCGTAGACTTCCAACGAGGAAATCGCAAACACATAGAGAATGCCGACATTGATATTGGCAATCACCCAGCCCTGGTTGAGCGGAATAACCGCCCAGGTCGCCAGCGCCAGCGTCACGGCGACAAGCGGCGCCAGCAGGAAAACGCCCTTATTGGCGCCGGCCGGAATGATCGGCTCCTTGAACACGAATTTCAAAAGGTCGGCGAAGGACTGGAAAAGCCCCCAGGGGCCCACCACATTCGGACCACGGCGCAATTGCACCGCTGCCCAGATCTTGCGGTCTGCCAACAGGATATAAGCAATGAACACCAGCAGGCAGACCAGCAGCAGCAGGGACTGGCCGATCATGATGGCCGCCGGCCACACATAGGTAGAAACGAAACTGTCCATGGTCCCTTGCCCTTACTCTGCCGCAGCCTTGAAATTATTGCGGGCCAATGCCGAACACTCGGCCATCACCGCAGACGCGCGTGCAATCGGGTTTGTCAAATAGAAGTCTTTGATCGGAGACGCAAACCCGGATTGGGTCATGTTCCCGCCTTTTTTCGCCAAGGCGTCGATTTCCGCCGGATTGCCTACGGCAATCTCGTCCAGCGCGGCAAAATGTGGATAGGCCTGATAGAGCTTCTGGCGCAGTTGCGACAGCGAATCGAACGGCAGCTTCTTGCCGAGCACGTCCGAAAGCGCGCGCAGCACAGCCCAGTCCTCGCGGGCTTCGCCCGGCGCGAAACCAGCGCGATTGCCAAGCTGGACGCGACCTTCCGTATTCACCCAGGTGCCCGACTTTTCCGTATAGGCGGCAGCCGGCAAGATAACATCGGCATTCTGGGCGCCGTTATCGCCATGCGAACCGATATAGATCGTCAGTTTGGCCGTCTTGGCCGACAGATCCAGTTCATCGGCACCAAGCAGGAAGAGAACATCCATTGCACCAGGCATTTCAGCAGCCGTCTTGCCCCCCTGCCCCGGCACAAAGCCGAGATCGAGGCCACCGACGCGTGAGGCTGCGGTATGCAGAACACCGAAGCCATTCCAGCCTTCGCTGACAGCACCGACGGCAACAGCAAGCGCTGCGACCTGAGCCAGCACGGCAGCGCTGTCGCCACGGATCAAGGCGCCCTGGCCGATGATGATCAAGGGCTTGGCCGCCGTCTTCAATGCGTCGAAGAAGCTGTTCTTGCCAGAAGCCAGATCGGCAAGCGTATCGGTGCCCGCACCCAGATAGCTATAGTCATAGCGCAGGTCGGCGTTCTCGCCGATTACGCCAATCGGGAAGCCACCACGGCGCCACCGCTTGCGGATACGCGCATTCATGACCGCCGCTTCAAGGCGCGGATTGCAACCGATCAACAGCAGCGCGTCGGCGTCCTCGATGCCCTCGATGGTCGAGTTGAGGATATAGGACGAACGTCCGAGAACCGGATCGAGCGCCGTGCCGTCCTGGCGACAATCGTAGCTGGTCGAACCGAGTGAGGTCAGCAGTTCCTTCAGCGCATACATTTCCTCGACCGAGGCCAGATCGCCAGCAATCGCGCCAATCTTCGAGCCATTGGTGGCCGAAACGGCTGTCTTGATTTCGGCGAAGGCTTCCGGCCAGGTTGCAGGCTGGAGACGTCCATTGCGCCGCACATAAGGCCGGTCCAGACGCTGGGTCTTCAATCCGTCCCAGATGAAGCGGCTCTTATCGGAAATCCACTCTTCATTGATGCTGTCATTGACGCGCGGCATGACACGCATCACTTCACGACCGCGCGTATCGACGCGGATCGCCGAACCGAGCGCATCCATCACATCGACCGATTCGGTCTTGCCCAATTCCCACGGACGGGCCGTGAAGGCGAAGGGCTTGGACGTCAGCGCGCCGACCGGGCAGAGATCAACAACATTGCCCTGCAATTCCGAGGTCATCGCCTGTTCGAGATAGGTGGTGATTTCGGCATCTTCACCGCGACCGATCAGGCCAAGTTCGGCAATGCCAGCCACTTCGGTGGTGAAGCGGACACAGCGCGTGCAGTGGATGCAACGGTTCATCACTGTCTTGACCAGCGGTCCGATATATTTGTCCTCGACGGCACGCTTGTCCTCGCCATAGCGGGAACTGTCGATACCGAAGGCCATGGCCTGGTCCTGCAAGTCGCATTCGCCGCCCTGGTCGCAGATCGGACAATCGAGCGGATGGTTGATGAGGAGGAACTCCATCACCCCTTCGCGCGCCTTCTTGACCATCGGCGTATTGGTATAGACTTCCGGCAGCTCGCCATTCGGGCCACCGCGGATATCGCGCACGCCCATGGCGCATGAGGCTGCCGGCTTTGGCGGACCGCCCTTCACCTCGACAAGGCACATACGGCAATTGCCGGCTACCGAAAGCCGCTCGTGGAAACAAAAACGCGGAACTTCGGCACCCGCTTCCTCGCACGCCTGAAGCAGCGTGAAATGATCGGGAACCTCGATCTCCTTACCGTCGACTTTCAGCTTTGCCATATTCGCCTTCCTGTCTCACGTCCATCGCAGCCGCCGCTTGTTCAGTCCGGCCAGGAAAATCGCACAGGATTTTCCGCTACGCATGTCTCAGTTCTCGACCGCTCGCCTGCTTTGTATCCCATCATTCAAAATGGGATGCATGGCGGCAGAGCGCCCTCAATTCATCCAATAGGCCTTCGCCTATCTTTTCCGTGCCGTGCTTCATACATGAGACACAAAACACGTCGTAACACATTCTATCTCAATCACAATTCCTAAACCGACGCCGGTACATCCGCCTAATCAAGCACCGGTCAGCTTGCGGGCCTGTCCGATCCAGTCATCACGCAGGATGCGACCGTCGAGACCAAGCTCCGCATCAATCCGTGCCGCATCTTCAGGCGTCCAGGTGGCGATATCATCAAGGCCATGAACACCCAGTTTACTGAGCATTTCCTGAACCTTCGGCCCGACACCGCCGATTGCCTTCAGATCAACCTTCTTGCCGCGCCGCCGGGTAGGCTTGACGGCAACAGACGCGGCCTTCACTTCGGGTTCCGCTACAGGCGTCACAGGCGCGGCTATCGGTTTTTTTGCCGAACGCACTGCCGGGCTTTTTACCGGCTTAGCAGCCTGCGGCTTGCTCTTTGCTTTTGCAACGGGACGGCGCGCAGGTGCCACTTTGGGCAGTGCCACAGCATCCGAAACCGGAGCCTCGACTGATTTCGGCGCCTGCGTTTCAGGCTTCAGGCTGACCTCAGATGCACCAGATGCGGGAACAGCCTCAGGCTTATCTTCCAGCACATCTTCCTTCGTCCGACGAGCAGGCTTGTCCATCATCGTCTGCATGGAACCGAGCATCACACCGGTCATCTGGGTGGCAAAACCGAAACCCAGCACCGTGGCAGCCGCAAAGGCAGCCATCGGATTGGCCATCAAGGCATGCAATGACGATCCGGCCATCTCAGCGCCGCGGCTGGTGTCAGCCGGCTTTGCCGATGCATCCGTTCCCGTCCGTTTTGAAGCCTCAACCATTGCATCACCTTTGTTACTCGGCACCATTATAACCGGAGCCTTCGTTACTCAGCCGCTTCCATGACCGCGCCATGGTCCATGGCCTTGCGGGTATATTCATCGATCCTGGCCTCGATCTCAGGCCGGAAATTACGGATCAGACCCTGGATCGGCCAAGCAGCCGCATCGCCAAGCGCGCAGATCGTATGACCTTCGATCTGCTTGGTGACCTGGAACAGCATGTCGATTTCACGCTTCTGGGCATTGCCCTTCACCATGCGCTCCATCACCCGCCACATCCAGCCGGTCCCTTCACGGCACGGCGTGCATTGGCCACAGCTCTCATGCTTGAAGAACTGCGACAACCGTGCAATCGCCTTGATGATATCGGTGGACTTGTCCATGACGATAATCGCTGCCGTACCGAACGAGGATTTCACATCACGCAGCCCATCGAAATCCATGGGGACGTCAATAATATCTTCCGCCTTGACCACTGGACAGGACGCGCCGCCGGGAATGACGGCCAGAAGATTGTCCCAACCGCCGCGAATGCCGCCAGCATGCCGCTCGATCAGTTCGCGGAACGTGATCCCCATGGTTTCTTCAACCGTGCAGGGCTTGTTCACATGACCGGAGATCATGAACAGCTTGGTGCCGACATTGTTCGGGCGGCCAAAGGACGAGAACCAGCCAGCGCCACGACGCAGGATGGTCGGTGCGACCGCAATCGACTCGACGTTGTTGACCGTCGTCGGGCAGCCATAGAGACCCATATTGGCCGGGAACGGCGGTTTCAGGCGTGGCTGGCCCTTCTTGCCTTCAAGGCTTTCCAGCAAAGCCGTTTCCTCGCCGCAGATATAGGCCCCTGCGCCATGATGAACGTAAATGTCATAATCCCAGCCGAGCTTGTTGTTTTTGCCCAGCAATCCGTATTCGTAGCACTCGTCGATTGCCGCCTGAAGCGCTTCGCGTTCGCGCATATATTCGCCGCGCACATAAATATAGGCAGCGTGGGCACCCATGGCGAAACCAGCGATGACGCAGCCTTCCAGCAGCGTATGCGGGTCATGGCGCATGATTTCCCGGTCCTTGCAGGTGCCGGGCTCGGATTCATCGGCATTGACGACCAGATAATGCGGGCGGCCGTCGCTTTCCTTCGGCATGAAGGACCACTTCAGACCCGTCGGGAAGCCTGCGCCACCGCGCCCGCGAAGACCGGAGGCCTTCATCTCATTGATGATCCAGTCGCGTCCCTTTTCCAGGATCTGCTTGGTCCCGTCCCAGTGGCCGCGGCTCATCGCGCCTTTCAGGGACTTGTCCTTGAGGCCGTAGATATTGGTGAAAATGCGGTCCTTATCCTGTAACATCTCTCACCCCTTGGCCTTGTCGGCATTGTCGCCGGAGACTTTCGCATTCTCGCTCGCTGCCGGTTTGTCGGTGGCGGGCGTCTTCAGCTTCGGATCGGTGACCGGCGTATCGGTGGTCGCGCGGGCCGCGTTGGACGGCGGAACCGTTGCCGCATCCTCGCCAGATTGCCCCTCGCCCCAGCGGACCGGAGTGATCTCTTCCGTCAGGCTGGTCAATCCGCCTTCAGGAGCGGAAAACACCCGGTCGATCTGCGGGCCAGTCTTGACTTCGGCACCCTTGCCGGCTTCGAAAGCATCGATGATGTCCTCAAGACGCTCGGGCGTCAGATCCTCATAGGCATCCTTGAAAATGATCACCATCGGCGCGTTGACGCAGGCACCCTGACACTCGACTTCTTCCCAGGACAGCGTCCCTGTCGCATTACGCTCCAGAGGCTCCGGATGGATCTTTTTCTTGCAGATTTTCATCAGCTCTTCCGAGCCGCGCAGCATGCAGGGTGTAGTACCGCAGACCTGGATATGGGCTTTGGTGCCGACCGGCTTCAACTGGAACTGGGTATAGAAGGTCGCCACTTCGAGCACGCGGATATAGGGCATGTCGAGCTTGTCCGCGACGAATTCGATCGTCGCCTTGGTAACCCAGCCGTCCTGCTCCTGCGCCCGCATCAACAGCGGGATGACAGCGGATTGCTGACGACCCTCCGGATATTTGCGGATGGTGGCTTCGGCCCAAACGGCATTCGCCTCGCTAAAAGCGAAGGATGCGGGCTGGAATTGATCTTCGGCTAAACGACGAACGGACATACTTCCTCACGCCTTATCTCAGTTTTTGAACAGAAGACCTTGATGCGTCGCCATGACGACATCCCGGCCTGCGTTCAGATTGTCCTTCTCGCGGACGCTGACGAGCAATGCGGCAGAAAGCCCGATTGCCGCCTGCAGAGCAGACGGCCTGGCGGGACAGTGCCGGTCGGTCCCAACGGACTGCAATGCGTAGCGCCAACCTGCAACCGACGTTGCAAGAGGAGCACCACACTGCCGATCCGAAAGGATAAGCTGCATCAACGATCCACCTCACCAAACACGATGTCGAGAGACCCCAGCACCGCTGTAACGTCAGCAAGCTGATGACCGCGCGACATGAAGTCCATGGCCTGCAAATGCACGAACCCAGGAGCGCGGATCTTGCAGCGATACGGCTTGTTTGTGCCGTCCGCCACCAGATAGACCCCGAATTCGCCCTTCGGCGCTTCGACGGCCGCATAGACTTCGCCAGCGGGAACGTGGAAGCCTTCAGTATAAAGCTTGAAGTGATGGATGAGCGCCTCCATCGACCGCTTCATTTCACCCCGTTTCGGCGGTACGACCTTGCCATCGACAGATGAAACCGGACCAACGCGCGCATCGCCGAGCAGGCGATTGACGCATTGCTTCATGATCTTCACCGATTCGCGCATTTCCATCATGCGGATCAGATAGCGGTCGTAGCAGTCGCCATTCTTACCAACCGGAATGTCGAATTCCATATCGGAATAGCATTCGTAAGGCTGCGAGCGGCGCAAATCCCAGGCAGCACCCGAACCGCGAACCATCACGCCGGAGAAGCCCCATTTCCAGGCATCTTCCAGGCTAACGACGCCGATATCGACATTGCGCTGCTTGAAAATCCGGTTCTCGGTCAACAGACCTTCGATGTCATCGAGAACTTTGAGGAACGGATCACACCAGGCACCGATATCCTCGACCAACTGGGCCGGAATATCCTGATGAATGCCACCGGGACGGAAATAGGCGGCATGCATGCGCGCGCCAGAGGCCCGCTCATAGAACACCATCAATTTTTCGCGCTCTTCGAAGCCCCAGACCGGTGGCGTCATCGCACCGACGTCCATCGCCTGCGTGGTGACGTTCATGATATGCGACAGGATACGGCCAATTTCGGAATAGAGCACCCGGATCAACTGGCCGCGGATCGGAATTTCCAGGCCGAGAAGCTTTTCGACCGCCAGGCAATAGGCGTGCTCCTGGTTCATCGGCGCGACATAGTCCAGCCGGTCGAAATAGGGCAATGCCTGCAAATAGGTCTTGGCTTCGATCAGCTTTTCGGTGCCACGGTGCAAGAGGCCGATATGCGGATCGACACGCTCGACGATTTCGCCGTCCAGCTCCAACACGAGACGCAAAACGCCGTGCGCGGAAGGATGTTCGGGGCCGAAATTGATCGTGAAGTTACGGACGGAATGTTCAGTCATGGTCTCGCCTTCCGTTCCCTTACTTCGCGGCTTTTTCATCGCCGGGCAGCACGTAATCCGTGCCTTCCCAAGGCGAGAGAAAGTCGAAATTACGGAATTCCTGCTTCAACTCAACCGGTTCATAAACCACCCGCTTGACTGTGTCATCATAGCGGACTTCAACAAAGCCTGTCAGCGGAAAATCCTTGCGCAGCGGATGACCTTCAAAGCCGTAATCGGTCAGCAGGCGACGCAGATCCGGATGGCCGGTAAACATCACGCCATAGAGATCCCAGGCCTCGCGCTCAAACCAGTCGGCACCCGGAAACAGCGGACAGATCGACGGAACCGGCTTGTCTTCGCTGGTGGAAAGCTTGACGCGGATGCGCTGGTTCTGCTTCGGCGCCAGGAAGTGATAAACAACCTCGAAACGCTCGACGCGCTCGGGATAATCCACACCGCAGATGTCGATGATATTGATGAAGCCGCAACGGGCGTCGTCACGCAGGAAAGTCACCAGCGCGTAAATATTTTCGACGGTCGTGGTGACCGTCAGTTCACCAAAGGCAACGGTGCTCGACAAAGCGAGACCACCGCTGTTTTCGGTGATGTGGGATGCCAGCACTTGCAGGGCTTCACTCATCTTGTCGGTCCCTCGCCTTAGCGCTCGATCGTGCCGGTGCGGCGGATTTTCTTCTGAAGCAGCAGGACGCCATAGAGCAGCGCCTCTGCCGTGGGGGGACAGCCCGGCACATAGATGTCGACAGGCACGACCCGGTCACAACCCCGAACCACGGAGTAGGAATAGTGATAGTAGCCGCCGCCATTGGCACAGGAGCCCATGGAGATCACATAGCGCGGCTCCGGCATCTGGTCATAGACCTTACGCAAGGCAGGCGCCATCTTGTTCGTCAGGGTTCCAGCGACAATCATCACGTCCGACTGGCGCGGAGATGCGCGCGGCGCGACGCCGAAGCGTTCCATGTCGTAACGCGGGCCGGACGCCTGCATCAGACCTTCAACGGCGCAGCAGGCCAAACCGAACTGCATCCACATCAAGGAGCCGGTACGCGCCCAGGTGATCAGAGCCTGGGTTGAGGTGACCAGGAAACCCTTGTCGGCCAGCTCATCATTGATCTCGCCGAAAAACGTGCTGTCATTGCCAACCGGTTTGCCGGTGGCAGGGTCCAGAATACCCTTCGGCTGCGGCGCAACCAGGGTCTGGTGATCGCTTTGGCTCACTCCCATTCCAGGGCTCCCTTCTTCCATTCATAGATAAATCCGATGGTCAACACGCCGAGAAACACCATCATCGACCAGAAACCGAACCAGCCGATTGCACCGAAGGAAATCGCCCACGGAAACAGGAAGGCAACTTCTAGATCGAAGATGATGAAGAGAATCGAAACGAGGTAGAATCGGATATCGAACTTGATGCGGGCATCATCAAAGGCGTTGAAGCCGCATTCATAGGCCGAAAGCTTTTCCGAGTCGGGCGCCTTGAATGCCACGGCAAACGGCGTCACCAGAAGGGCGATGCCGATAACCATCGCTATTCCGACGAAAACCACGATCGGAAGGTAGGAACTGAGGAGTTCAGTCATCGTATCCATCCTTGCTTGTCAAAACGCCGAGCGACGTCCACGGCGATGAGCCGACAAGCCAAAAAGACTGTTGCAACGAGCCGTTGGTTAGCGCAGCCAGCGCCCGTGCGCAAGTGCGCTTCCCGCATTTCGCACATGCACACAAAGACTTTAACACCAAGAGCGAAGGCCGGTATAGAGCGCTTCTCAATTCACACAAAATAACGGCTTGGAAAGAAGAGAAATGGCGCGAGTGACGGGGCTCGAACCCGCGACCTCCGGCGTGACAGGCCGGCACTCTAACCGACTGAGCTACACCCGCGCATTGACGATGCCGTGTCAAAGGCATCTGAATGGAAAGCCATTCACTTTTAGTACCAGGATGGCGCGAGTGACGGGGCTCGAACCCGCGACCTCCGGCGTGACAGGCCGGCACTCTAACCAACTGAGCTACACCCGCAATTTCCTGGTGGGAAGCTTGCTTCCCCGCTTATCGAGCGTCATGTGCCGTTCGATGAGCGGCTAACTAAGTTGTTCGTCGGTGGGTGTCAAGCAGCATTGAAAACAAAATCGTGACAGAGTGATTTTTCCTTGTTGATGGGTAGAAAACACCGGCGATTGCGCACCGGCACATCGGTCGACATAAGCAGGAAGAACCCGCAGGCCGAACCGCGCTGCACTTATCCACCGCCTGCCCCACCCCTGCGACATACAGACAGTCGCGCCCTTAACAGTCCTTCTCAGCCCCAATCCAGACATCAAGCCAAACAGGAAGCCCCCCGGAAAATCCTGACCTGTTGATAACAGAGACCCCTTAAGCCCGGAACTGCGGGATTTTTTATCCAGCCGTCATCTTGCCGTCGCAAAAAAAGAAAAAAAATCAAAAAACCCTCTTGCGGTTTTTTCAGCGACCGAATAGATCACAGCCACCGACGCGGCGGGCACGACCCGATGACGCGAAGGGCGATTAGCTCAGTTGGTAGAGCGCCTCGTTTACACCGAGGATGTCGGGAGTTCGAGTCTCTCATCGCCCACCATTCTTCCCCATTGAAATCATTGGAAGACCTTGCGCAGTAAGGTGTTTGTCCCATATTGACGTCACAAATCGCGTCACAAAATGGGTTTTCTAATGGCTGGCAAGCCGCAGCACTGGAAAGAACGTAACGGCAGGTATTCGGCCCGAGTCGTCATCCCTCCCCAACTTCGACCATATCTCGACAATCGAGCAGAACTCGAAATTCAGCTTGGCGGTGATCGGCGGACAGCCCTTCGCAATCATGCCGCAGCGGTCGCTTCCATCCAGCGGCAAATCGGCATCGCTCGCCAGAAGCATGAGGCAACAACCGGTCGCCAGCCTAAAGCAGCACCTTATCCCCTTACGGCCCAGCAGATTGCTTTGCGGGAGTATCAAAGCCAGATTGATTTCGATTCTGAGATACGGCAGCACGATCACCGCTATGCTCAGTTTGATCCTGACCCAGATGATGCCCGCATGTTTCGCCACGGCTTTGCAGGGCTGCTTTCAGACGACCAGTTAGAGCAGTTGGTCGGCCATAGAATCGAGGGTGCAAGGCTCGCCGGGAATACCGATGCCATCAAAGGCACCAGCGAGTGGCGTATATTAGCGCAAGCTCTCTGCGTTGCGTTCTACGAGGCCATGGGGCGCGAAGTGGAACGTAACGATGGGGATTTCACTGGAAATCCGACTCACCCCCTACTAACGGATGTTTCGGCAATAGAAGATGAGGCGACTCCTGTCACCTTCGACAATATAATAGACGACGAGGTGAAGCGCCGGGCGCGTGGCAAGAATGCAAAGCCATTGCCGGATCGAACGGTGAAGAAATATCGCGACCATTGTGCCGCATTCTCCAGGTGGCGAAAGAACAAGAATGCCCTCACCGTGACGGCAGCCGAAGGGAAGAGCTGGATCGAATCATTGCAAGACGCGGGTGAACTCGGCAACCGCACCGTCAAAGCTATGCTTCAGAATGTCCGCACCGTCATGAATTGGGGAAGGCAGAACGACCCAACAAGCTTCTTTCCTGCTGGCAATCCGCTTAACGGCATCAAAGCCCCCGACTACACCACCCTACCCTCTTATCTCCGTGCCTTCACGATGGATGAGGCCAAGCTTGTGCTTGCCGTCGCGCGGAAGGAGGAAAAGGCAATGTTCCGTTGGATACCCTGGCTTTGCGCATATTCTGGAATGCGCGTTAGCGAAGCCGGAAACCTTCGCAAGGAAGACTTCTTTGAGGTCGGAGGCCGATGGTTTTGGAAAGTGACGACCGTCGGCGCTCGTTCTCTGAAGACAGCTAGCAGTGAGCGCCGCATCCCGGTCCACATGGCGCTGTTAGATGAAGGCTTGATTGATTTCGTGAACGCCGCGAAGCCGGGCCGGCTGTTTAAGGGAGGCACCAAGGACGCCGTTCTTATCCAACCTCGTATCAGCACATGGGTTCGCGGCTTCATTTCCTTCGACAAACGCCCGGAACTCTCTCCGAACCATGGTTGGCGTCACCTATTCGAAGACCTATGCCGTCGCGATCATATGCCCGAAGATGCGCGAAACTACATCACGGGAAGAACAGACGGTGGATCGCAAGAGCATATGTGGACACCCCCTCGGTCAAGCCTTTCTTCTGATCTTTTTGAACCCGGCTGGCTGCTCGCATATGTCCGGCCTCTCTGATGATCGGCCGAACGGCCGCGGGCCTTGATGAAATCCGCGGATCATGGTCCCAATCAAAAAAGCGCATTCTGCAGATGCAGTCTCGCGAACGGGTTGTCCTGATCCCCGGCGGAACCGGTATTCATCACGATCGTCTGGCAGGCCCTCCGAACTCGGTGACGCTGGTGCGTCGGTTTCTATGCGATGGCGTTTGTGTATACCGTCTGCCGAGTCATCACGGCCCATGCGATCCGCGCCATCTTGTTCGCCAGCGCCACGGTCGTCAGGCGCGGGGGCTTCGTTAACAACAATTTCCTGACCCACTCGATGAGCGGCCCGTGCATCTTATGCCTGACATGCCTGAGGACGGCTGTCGCGCCGACGATCAGCAGCGTTCGCAGATATCGGTTCCCGGCCTTCGTGATCCTGCCGAGGCGCTCTTTTCCTCCAGACGAATTCGATCGTGGCGTCAGCCCGAGCCATGCGGCAAATTCTCGCCCCGACCTGAAGACTGACGCATCAGGCACCGTCGCCGCCAGTGCTGTGGCAGTGATGACGCCGACGCCCGGGATCGTCGCAAGCCTGCGGCCTGCTTCGCTCGTTCGTTGCCATTCGCGTATCTTGGCTTCAAGTGTCCTGACCTCGGCGGTCAGGGAGTCGATTTGCCTGGCCAAGGATACGACAATGTCAGTCACGAGCGGCGGAACGTCCAGCTCTGTCGGCTCGTGTGCGAGCACCCGCTCGACGAGCTCTGCCGTTCTTTCGATCCCGACCGGCGCCACGATGCCGATCTCGGTGAGATGGCCTCGTAAGGCGTTCACCAGCATGGTCCTCTGCCGGATGAGGAGAGCACGCGACTTGTGCACCATCAGGATCGACTGCTGCGACGCGGTTTTGATTGGAACGAACCGCATGGTCGGCCGGGTCACAGCCTCGCAGATCGCCTCGGCATCCACCATGTCGTTCTTCCCCCGCTTCACGTACGGCTTCACATAAGCCGGCGCCATCAGCTTGACCTCATGGCCCATGCCTGTCAGTTCGCGAGCCCAGTGATGCGCGGAGCCGCACGCCTCCATGCCGATCAGACTCGGCTCCAGCTTGGCAAAGAATGCAAGAAGGTGTGTGCGCCGGAGTTTCTGAGCGATCACGACACGACTGCTGTCATCAATGCCGTGAACCTGGAAGACATTCTTTGCAAGGTCGATTCCGATTGTCAGCCTGGACATCCCGTTTCCTTTCCAACGTTTGATTGGTCCCTGCCGATATTCTCGGCGGTAGTGGTGGGGGTGTCCACATCATCAATATGGCCGTAGTGATGTGATGCTTCCCGGCCTCGCGCTGGCAATGGATAGAATCGTTCCAATCGACGTGAGCAGCCTGAATATGAAATAATACCTATTATTTAGGATTATTTTCATTAAAAGGCTTCACTCAAGATTCCAGGCGTGAGACAATGTTCCCAGATTGAATTTCCGGGAACATTTGATGAAGCTCACGTCGGCAATTGGTAAAGTTGTGAAAGCCGTCGGGCTTCGGCAAGAACAGAAGGCGTATTCCTTTTCTGATGCCGGAATTCATGCCATTGTTGGCATGGTTCCAACCGCTTCTGGTGTTTCCGTTACTGGATTCTCAGCGTTACATGTTCCCGCAGTGCTTCACGCGGTTCGGTTGATCTCCGAAACTATCGGTTCTCTTCCTTGCAAGCTTTATCAAGAAGCCGAAGAAAGTAAGGAAGCCGCGAAGGATCACAACGCCCATAAGATCACCCATAGCCGCGCAAACGAATGGACCAGTGCCGGGCAGCTTCGTGTCGACCTAACTGTTGACGCCCTGCTTCACGGTGCTGGTTATGCGAAGGTAGCACGCGCGTCTGATGGTCGCCCCCTCGAGCTTCACCGCCTTGACCCGTCGAATGTGCAGCAAAAGTGGGAGGACGACGGCGAACCCTTCTATCTGATTTCGTCCGAACGCGGACAGGTGCGGCTTTCCTATCGTGACGTTCTCTATATCCCTGCCTTCGGTGGCCTCTCGCCGGTCAAACTAGGCCGCGAGGCCATTGGCATCGCCTCGCTGCTTGAAAAACATGCAGCGCAATTGTTTGGCAGCGGAGCACGCCCGGCTGCGATGATCTACAATGAAGGCAAGGCGCTCGTCGGCGAAGACAACGGCGCGAAGACCATCGGCAATATTTTCAAGTCGTGGCGCACCGCTTTCAGCGGCAGTAAGCAAACAACCCCACTCATTTTAGACGCCGGTTGGAAATATCAGCAAATCGCTCTGACCAGCACCGACGCGCAGTTCATCGAAAACCGCCTGGAGCAGATCAACGAGATCGCTCGCATTTTCGGTGTTCCACCTTCCATGCTCTACCAACTGGAAAGGGCGACCTGGAGCAACGCGGAACAGATGGCGGCAAGCTTTCTCCAGCTCTGCCTTCGGCCTTGGCTGGACAAATGGCAGGATGCCTATGCGACCGTGCTTCTCACCGACGAAGAGCGCGACGATCGTTATTTTGAATTCGTCATTGATGATCTTCAGCGCGCCGATGCCGCAGGTCGCGCCGAAATCTTCGGCAAGCTGGTCGCTATGCGCGCGATGACCCCGAACGAGGTCCGCGCCGCAATGAATCTGCCGGCACTACCGGGCGGTGATGAACTTGCAAATCCCTACACCACGACAAACGCGAGCGGCCCTACAAATCGCCAGTCGCCGAAGGAAGCAGCATGATTTCCCATACCGCCTATTTTGGTGACGGAGAGAAGACCTTCACCCTCACGTCACCAATGATTGACGAACTGCAACGCAAGACCGGCGTTGGCGTCGGCGCACTCTATGCCCGCTTCATGCGGCAAGATTTCCACTTTGCCGACATCGTTGAAATCATCCGCACCGGCCTAGTCGGTGGCGGGTCGTCGCCAGCGGAAGCGCAGGCTCTTGTCGATACCTATGCAAAGCCACGCCCTATCATGGAGGTGCTGCCTCTTGCATTCGACATTCTTGATGCTCGATGGAGCGGAAAGCCGGAAGAGGCTGGCGAATGATCGAACCTCAAAGTCTCGAAATCAAGGCCGATGTCTCGATTGACGACACCGGCACCGTCACCGGCATCGCATGGCCTTTCGGATCGCCGGATAGCGTCGGTGACGTTATCGAGAAAGGCACCATCTCATTCGCCAATTCAGTGCCAATGGTCATGGAACACGACCAGAAGAAGGTTGTCGGCGTTTGGGAAACCTACACCGAAACCGACAAGGGCCTGGAGGTGAAGGGCCATTTGTTTGTGGAAGGCATCGAACCCGCCCGCGATGCACACCGGCAATTGAAGGCCGGGAAGATCGGCGGCTTATCCATTGGCTTCCGTCACACCGGCTTTGAACCGCATGGCGTCGGTGGCCGCGTCTTCAAGTCCATCACCATCAACGAAATCAGCCTTTGCCGTCGCCCGGTCCATCCAGGCGCCCGCGTCACCGTCATCAAATCCCAGATTGAGGAAAATATGGAAAACGAAATCGAAAATGCAATGGAGGCTAAGGCCGATCCAGTTGTTACCCCGCAGGAACTGAAGGCCATCAAGGCCCGCATGGACAAGCTAGAGGCAAAGGCAAACCGCCCGCTTGCTTCAAATAATAACCAGCCCAACGGCGAAAACGACAACGCGCGCAAGGTGTTTGGCGATTTCCTCCGCACCGGCTACCAAGACGCACCGGATATGGTGAAGAAGGCGCTCACCGTGTCGAGCGATGCGCCCGGCTACATTCTGGCCCCGGAAGAAACCAGCAGCGAATTCATTCGCAACCTCGTCGAGTTCTCACCGGTGCGCGGCATCGCTGATGTTCGTTCGACCGGTTCGCACACCGTCATTCTACCAAAGCGCTTGACGGTCACGAACGCAAAGTGGAAGGGCGAAGCAGTTGCGTCTGAGGCATCCGAACCGACGTTCGACCAGATGGAATTTTCCGTCAAGGAAATGACGACGCACGTCGATGTTGGCAATTGGCTCATTGAAGATGCCAGCCATGACGTCGAACAGGAAATCCGCCTCGCGCTGGCCGAAGACTTTGGCGCGAAGGAAGGCCTCGCATTCGTCAACGGCAGCGCCGCCCTTGAGCCGAAGGGCTTCATGGCCGAAGCCGGCATCACCAACAGCCTGAACGGCCATGCCACCAACCTGAACGCCGACGCGCTTATCAAGCTTATGTATTCGCTGCCGGGCGTTTACCGCAATCGCGGAACGTGGGCCATGAACGGCACCACGCTCGCCGTCATCCGCACTCTGAAGGACGGCAACGGCAATTATCTGTGGCAACCGTCCTATCAGGCAGGCCAGCCCGAAACCATCCTTGGCCGTCCGGTGGTCGAACTTCTCGATATGCCCGATGTTGCCGCGAACGCCTTCCCGATCATCTTCGGCGACTTTAAGGCCGGTTATCGCATCTATGACCGCATCGAGCTTCAGGTTCGCCCGAATGCGCGGCGCCAGTGGATGTGACAGCGGGCAGGACTTGCGCCCAAGGTAAAGGGTGAAATGCGGTGCCTCGAAAGCCTCCTTAAGGATTTCCAGTGTCATCTGGCCTTCGCTGAGGCCTGACAGACAATAGGCCCCTTGCCACAGGCCGTCGGCCCGGTAATGGCGCCGCGAAATCGAGGTTTCCAGATGCGCCGTCTTGCCGAGCGCCTCGGCACGGGTCGCCGCGCCGCGTGCCGCCTGATGCAGCGACTGAAAAGTGTGGAAATCTGTCAGCGGATGGCCGCGGTCGTACAGTGCAGCCGCTGTTACCAGTCCGCGCGCCAGTTGCGCCTGGCCTTCTCCATCCTCGCGTTCGATGCCAAGCGCGGCCGCCGCCAGGCCAATCAGCGCCGAGCGGGTCGGCAGATCTGAGGTGTCGCGTTCCGCATTACCGGCATTGCCGCCGAAGCTTGCAAGCGGCGCCCGAAGGCAGATGACCAGCCAGTCCTGCATGACGTCACAACCCAGCCGAGGCAAAGGCTGCGACTTCGTCGAGCGTCGCCGCATCGTTGCGCCCGACCTCAAGGGTGATGTCCTCTGCCCAGGTCTGTCCGTAGGTCGCAGCAAAATCCCTGCGCTCTTTTTCCAGCGCACGAACGGCCTGAACAACGAATTCCGGGCCTGCCATTGGCCTCGTGAAGGCACCAAAGAGGTTGAGTGGCTGGCCGTCCCCTTTTTCCGCCAGGATGAACTTGGCGCGTGTGTGGTTGGCATAGGAATTGATCTTGCCGCCTGGCACCGCCGTCGCCACCGCCTGCACCAGGGCAGCGAGCCCACGCGCCGCCAGCGCCTTGTCGCCAGCCAGATTGCGTACCAGAAGCGCGCGATCGACGCAGACATAGAGATAGTATACGCCGGAACCGAACCCTGCCTCGCCGACAAAACCGGCGCCAGCATCCTCCGATGGTTTCTTCAGATCATCGACGGCGGTGTAGAAATCGTCTTCGATGGTGACGCGGTTGACGGTGATCGCATGAGCGACCTGCACGGCGGCGTCGCGGTTCAAATCGGCATTGTCAGCCAGCATACGGCCAAACATGGCAATATCGACAGCACCATCGGCAGAACGCAGAACCTGTTTGACCAGATCCTTTTTGTCCTTGGCGAGATCATCGCCAGAAAGCGCTTTCTCCGCAAGCGCAAAGGCCGCCGCCCGCTCATCGGGAGAAACGAAGGCTAGTTGCTTGGTGCGTGCTTTGTCGACATCCTTCTTGTCCTCGATTGCGCCGAACACCGGCACGATCTCCTTGGCAATGGCCACGGCGCGCGCATGGTCGGCGCCCAGGCTTTCGAGATGTGCAATAATCTCCTCGCCCATCCGCTGGGTGCGTTTGCCGGTATGACCGGTAAGGGCCGCCTCGAAAGCCGGGTGGATGCGGATCGCCCGCTTCAAGGCCTGGCTGGAGATGCGTTGACGCGGCACGCCGCCGATCATTGCCGATTTCGGTCGTCCCAGGTCGTCGCGGTTGGGGTTGGACACCGGATATTCGGTGAGGATGTGCAATTGCAGGAAACGGCTCATGCCGGGGTCTCCTCGTTTTCTGAAATGGCGGCGGACGGTGCGTCGCGGCGTGTGCCGTAATAATCGAAGGTCCAGTCGATGCGGGTCTGATTGGAAAACCAAAGCATATCCCTGACCAGTCCGCGCACGTTAAAGGGAGCGTCCTTCACATGTGCCAGCGCCCGGCGCAGCGCCGTCATCTGCTCGGCGCCATCCGCACGGTCCATCGTGGCCATCAATCCTTGGAACCGGAGCGGCGACAAACGTGCCCGTTCGCCTTCCGACGCATTGCCCATCGCGCTTGCAAAGGATTTCGGCCCTGTCACGGTGCCAGGGCATTCACAGATGAGGGCCGCAGCCATGGCAATACGCTTCAGATGTGCATCGCTCAGCCGGCCCGGAGACACGCCCCTGTCACGCAGCAGCCTGAAAAGATCGTGGCAGGCTGGCAAAAGCAGCGCCTGGAACGGACTATCGGCCCGGCGCAGGGCAGCGCGCGCACCGGCATTGCCCCGCCGTTTCGTTTGGTCATCGGGATAAAGCGACCGCCACCAGGTCATGATAGCCTGCACCTCAAGACCCGGATCATGCGTATTGCTCATGCGCCTGCCTCCTCGGTAACCCTGCGGGATTTTTTGAGTTTTTCCGCCGCAATCGGCTGCTCAATCCCAAGGGCTGCTGCAACCTTGCCCACCTCGCCAAGCGCCGTGCTCAGGCGTCGATAAGCCTCGGTCACGCGCATCGCCACCTTGGTGTCGGCGGCCTCTGACAAAAGGACCGTGGCATGCAGGTCGAACAGATCGAGTGCCGTATGCCGGATCAGACTGAGCCAGCGCCTGGCGCTGGCCTGGTCATCGGCCTGGCCAGATGGCGCATCGTCCGAAACCATGGCTTCGAGTGCCGCATGGAAGGCATCCTCGGTGCGTTCGAAAAAGGCGTCGGTCGCCTCTTCGAACGCGCCGCTGTCGGTTGAGGTCTTGGCACCGTCGCCAAACAGCGCAATTTTCAGATTGCCGCGCAGAATGCTCGCCGCCGCATCACCAGCATCGGCAAACGTGATGGCGCGCCGGGCAAGCTCCTCGGCCTCTTCGGCATTCTGGGCCAGATGAAGCGGTTGCGCGGAGTGCAGGAAAGTGCCGGCCTCCATGTTGTTCATCGCCCAGACCGGCGGCCAGAAGCCGACAGGACGCAAATCCGTCGCGCCGCAACACGTCAGCACGGTTGGTCAGTAACGTGACGGGCTGTGCCGGAGACGAGGCATGCACCTTTTTCCGGGCGATCACGGCGCCCACCCAGTCCCGGTAACCGAAACGGCTGGATTTCGGCTTCACGGTATAGGGAAGCTCGGTTTCCTTCGCCTGACGGTATGGAGTCAACGGGTGACGCCACGCGCCATAGTTAACGCCCCAGGGTTTTTGCAGGAAACCGGTCACCAGCGGCCCAACCTCCCCCGTCAGCGGGCAGATGCCCTCGCCTCCAACCACCAGCCGGATACGGCGAGGCATGCCGAAGAACGCTTGTAACGGATGGGTGCGGGGGTCTGTCTGGCTAATCTCGAGAGGCGGTTTGCCCTCAGATGTCAGGGTTGGGGCAAGCCAGGGCAGCGCCCTCGACAATTCTAAATCCTCGAGATAGTCGGAACCCGAGACCGAATGCGGCAGGTTGGCCAGCAAGACCCGCCAGAGCGGCACAGCCGCGAAAGAACCCGACCGTTGCGGCCACACGAGCGTTGTCATCGGCCCACCGCCGCGCAACGAGGTCCGGTTGCCGGCGCCGCCGGAGGGTGCGAACTGCTGAAGTGCATAAAGCGCGATTGCCGCCGCTTTCAGCCCCAGCGCCGGAAAGCGGCCGCGATGGGTCAAAAGATCGGCATTTTTCTTCTGGCCATTCACGCCGGGCGTATCGATGAACAACGCTTCCACGTCATTGACGTCACCGCTAATGAGGTCGAAATCCTGCAGGAAGGACGGTCCACTGCCCTTAGCACTCCCCACCAGATTGAAGGCAAAGGCGAGTGCGGCCAGCCGCTCGGAAAGAGCGACATCGCTTTTTCCGCGCCAGATCGCCACCCAGTCGCCGTGATCTTCCGGCTGATAGGCAAGCGTTAACACACCGACGGCAAACTCGAAGGCGGCAATGTTGAGATCGCTGCGCGGCCAGTCGAAGGCAACCGGATAATCTCCCTCCTCCTGCCGCAACCCCTCAAACGACACCCAACGGCGCACGCCAGACACAGTCACAACCGGAAAAAACGGCTCCGTGAGAAGATTAAACGCACCGTCAACAGACATGAATGTACTCCCCCCGAAGTACGCAGTTCCGATATAGTATTTAATAATTCTGATTGAATTTTTTTGAAATTATCCGCTTGAGTTGTGGCGCGTCAAGAAGGGTATTGCCCTGGACCGCAAAATTTTACAATTAAGCGTCGTAAACGATTTGGCCCCGCGTATGCGGGGAACACGGTTTCACAAGCTCCAGCGGCACCCATGCGCCCGGTTCATCCCCGCGTATGCGGGGAACACGTGTTCATCGTGATGTTCGTGTTCCTGCAGAACGGTTCATCCCCGCGTATGCGGGGAACACTAAGTCGCCGACCACAGCGGCGACCCCAGATCCGGTTCATCCCCGCGTATGCGGGGAACACGTAGCAACCCGCCCGCCGCCAGCGCCTCGTCACGGTTCATCCCCGCGTATGCGGGGAACACGTGACCCCAGTTGCCGGTGATGACGCGCCAACCGGTTCATCCCCGCGTATGCGGGGGACACTCGGGGCTGAAAGCCGCACTCACCTCCGTCGCCGGTTCATCCCCGCGTATGCGGGGAACACCGGCAAGCGATGCAAAATTCACCGACCACGAACGGTTCATCCCCGCGTATGCGGGGAACACTCTTCCTGGAAGCCAATGAATTCTATTGACAATTTCTCCGTCGGTTTGTCCACCAATTTTTAAAGCCCGGAATCTCTCTCGTGCCCGCACTCTTGCAAAGACTATTCAACAGGCACAGTTTATCCATCTCCAGGCAGCGCCGCCGCCTGCGCAGCTACGCCATCCAGGCGCTGTAAACCTGCCTTGCTGCTATAGTTCAATCCGTGCTCTCCCGTGGTCAGCAGACTGCCATCCTTGTCAATCGCGTAGAGCGGCATGGTCCGCTCCCATTCGGGCCAGGCTGTGCGCATAGCGTCAATCACGCTGGCACAGGCTGCGGTTGGCAGCGGCGAATGGTCGGATGCGCCCTTGCCGGCAAGCCAGCGATATCGGACGGAAATTTCGCTTAGCGCCCAATTCACAGTATCGGAAGCGCCCTGCCGGCAAATGAGCGGTGCAAGCGTCGAACCGGTCTGTTTTGCCAGCCGCAACGTTACGCTTTTTTCGCCCAGCCGCGTGCCGATCTCCTCGTCAGCAGACACATCGCGCAATCCGGCATAGCCGTTTCGCGGGTCAATCGTATTGTGCTGGCCGAGATGCCTTGCCGCATAGCCAACGCCAGCGGACTCCTGATGTGCCTTGGCCAGGCCTTCCGGCAGGTCGTCACCGTCCGGTCGATAGGCCGCCTCGACCAGGCTGCGAAGATCCTCAGGGGTTTCCAGGCGGCCACGACCAAAGAGATCACGCGCCGTACGCCACAGGACACCGGGCAACCGGTACGTATAGGCTGCTGGCCCAAGCGCTTCCTTCAACCAATCGGCATCGCTTGCCGTGGAGAATTCCGGCGACACGATGTGCAGGACGGGTGATTTGACCGGTCGCCTCTCACGGCTGTGGCGCCACAAGCGCCCAGCACGTTGGATCAGCAGATCCACCGGCGCCAGATCGGACACCATGACGTCGAAATCAAGATCCAGACTCTGTTCCACGACCTGGGTGGCCACCAGGATCTGGCCGGCGCGCCCCTCTGGATCGCTCTCAGGGCCAAAGAGCCGCAAGACCCTTTCCTCGATGTCCATACGATCACCAACGACAAAACGGGCGTGAAACAATGTCAGCCGATCGGTGCGATGGCCTGCCATAGCAAGGGCGGCATGGACAGCAATCGCCGAATCGACCGCATTGCAGATGATGGCGACCGAAGCTCCCTGCCCTGCCGCATCAAGTGCCAGTGCAATGCTCGCCGCGCGATCTTCCAATCGTGCGATATCGACGCGGCGCGACAGGGTGCTCAAGGTCTTAACCGGCATTTCCTCTATTCCGTTATCATCGGCATAACGGGTTAACAGCGGATAGGACTGCGAAAGAGCCTTACGCTTCAGCGATCCGGCAGGCTGACCCTTCACCCCCCGCCCCCGTGCGAAGGCGAGGATTAGGTCGCGCCGCATCATTTCTCCCAGCGTCGCCGACAAGATGACAACAGAGCCACCCAACAGGGCATGCATCTCGATCAACGTCTTCAACTCTTCGCCCATATACGCATCGCAGGCATGGGCCTCATCGATGATCAGAATGCGCCCGCAGAGCGCGTATTGGCGAAGCGTCAAGTGTTTTTTTGGCAAGATCGCCAGAAAAGCCTGGTCGATCGTGCCGGCCCCGGCATCGGCAAAGAAGGCCTTCTTGCGACTATCGCCGATCCAGGCGTTGAAACGCTGCGATACCGTTTCCTCCTGCCTGCCGCCGCCCACACCGCCGTTCGCTCCACCGTGAACAAGGTTATCGAGTGCCATGGCAAGGCTGGCCTTGCCATGGGCCAGAACCAGCGACAGCGGCCGTTGAACTGCGTCCTCGAACAATCCTCCCATCGCCGCATCCAGCCGCGCATGCATGGCGTTGGCAGTCGCCATGGTGGGCAGCGCTACGTAAATCCCTTCACCGTGTCCGGCCGCCATCATCCGTGCCGCAAGAATAAGAGCGGCCTCGGTCTTGCCGGATCCGGTTCCATCTTCGATCAGGATCAGTTGCGGCCGATCGCTGATCGGCAGTTCGCTCGCCGTCACCTGCATCGGCCTTGGCGCCCTGCCCGCCCGTGGCGACAAGCCGGAAAGAACAGCCGACATCTTAGGCTTGGCCGGCACCAACCCCTTCCCGTACAGCGCTCCATCAGCACGCTCCACGGCCAGGGACCAATAGTCAGCCAGCGGCATCTGCGGATCTTCAAACGCAAATACGTCGCCGTCCGATCCGACTCAGTCGGCCAACGTGATCAGGCCATTGAGATTAAAGGAGAATGCATCGCTTGGCGCAGAAGGTTGCGCAGCAATCGACACAGGCAATAAAAGGGTAAGAACCTCATCGCAAAGCTCGCGGGCGATAGCGATACAAGGCTCACCGATCGCCGCACGGTGAAAGCCGGCATTGCCACCAAGGTAATCACCTCCCGGTGGTCTGCCATGATGCCCGGCGACAGCGGCAACGGTCTGATCGCCAACCACGAAGTCTGGCAGTTTAGCCTCCAGTACCCTGCATATGTGGGCATCACCGAGCAGCACAGCTGTCGCCTGCCAATGGCTGATTTGCCTGGCTGATTGCGGCATCTCACCCAGAGCGTCTGCTGGCCAGAAATCCGGAGCCTGCGCCTGAAACCAGGGTGAAATCTTGCCGAGATCGTGCAACGCCGCAAGCGCCGTACAGAGCAGTGCATGCGCATCGGGAAGTAGCCCGGTCATTGCACTTTCGCGCCGCAACCGCCCCGGATTGAGAGCCAAATACCGATTTGTTACGGCTGCCACATCCAACAGGTGATGGCCAACCGGCTTGTAGAGCGCATGAGAGGCATTTGAAAAGGGCATACCAAGTCGAGTCTTGGCCCAAAACATGGAATGCGATGCCATACCGGCCATCCTTCGCGCAGCCTCACCTTACATGTTGATTTTAACGCTGAAATGAGCCGTATTCATCCCTCGACCCCGATCTGCACTATCTTCATGAATAGACTGAATTAGCTTATCATCTTAAGGTAGAGTCTGACATCCACACAACCAGAAACGTGATGACTGCACAATTCCTTACATCGGAATCGATTTAAGGCAGAACCCGATCGCCCTGCCTGAGCCTGCGTCTATTCGTGACCATTCAAGCCTGAGATGAGGACGCAATCATATCCATGCAATAACAGTTGAAACGAGAGCGATTGCGGCAAGCCAGTTTATAGCAACTTGACTACCCCGGTTGGCCTTCTGAATTGAGCTTCCATTTCTGAATACCTCTACGAGTTTCGCCGAACTTGGCAAAAAAAGACCCGCAAGTGATTCCGCGGGTCTTTCATTCCTAAGAATTATCAATGCTTTCGGATGTTTATTTCCGTTTGTAAGCGCCAAGCCCAGGGCGATAGGTCTTGTCATCCAGGAACTGCTTCAGGCCCTCGTCACGGCCCCGGGTCTTGTCCAGCAGCAGCATTTGCTCCAGCTTAGCATAGATATAGTCGTCGGCCAGTTCCCAGGGCATGTTGCGGACGCGCTTGAACGTGTCCTTGGCGGCCTTCATCGTTACCGGATTTTTCTCGAGCAGGCTGGCGCAGAGTTTGCGGACGCGGGTTTCCAGCTCTTCCAGTGGCACCGATTCGTTGACCAGGCCCATATCCCGGGCCTTTTCGCCGCCAAAGGGCTCACCGGTCATGATGTAATACAGCGAGTCACGGTGATTCATCACCTCGGCCACAGCTCGGGTCACATTGCCACCCGGCAGGATGCCCCAATTGATTTCAGAGAGGCCAAAGGTCGCTTCATTGGCGGCAATCGCCAGATCGCAGGCCACCAGCGGATTGAAGGCACCACCGAAGCACCAGCCATTGACCATGGCGACGGTCGGCTTGTCGAAATAGGTCAGGCGCTGCCACCATCCGCCCGACTGGCGGCGGCTTTTCAGGGTTGCGTGGCGGGGCTTGTCGTCATTGTCACGGAAATATTGCTGAAGATCCATGCCGGCAGACCATGAGGTGCCAGCACCACGCAGGACCAGCACACCGCAGCGGTCGTCAGCTTCCAGTTCATCAAGGACTTCCGCCATGCGGATATTCAGCGCCGGGTTCATCGCATTGCGTTTTTCCGGCCGGTTGAAGGTCACGAAAGCGATTCGGTCTTCAATATCGACCAGCACGGTGTCTGCGTCGGATTTTTCTGCAACTGTCATAGTATGTCTCCTTATGCGCCGGGCTGTCCGGACGCCGGTGTCGAACTGGATGAAAGGTGAGTGTAGGCTTGGCGCAAAATGTGCTTCTGCACCTTGCCGGAAGCGGAACGGGGAATGGCATCAACAAACACCACGTGCTTGGGCCGTTTGAAGCTGGCGAGCCTATCCGCGCAATGACGCACGATATCGTGATCACGCAGGCCGTCGTCGCCAGCGACGACCAGTGCCAGGCCGACCTCGCCCCATTCGGCATGGGCAAGGCCCATAACTGCGACATCGGCAACGCCGGGATGGGCGGCAATAGCCGCCTCGACCTCAGCCGGATAAACGTTTTCACCTCCGCTGATATACATGTCCTTCAGGCGGTCTGCGAGATAGACGACGCCGTCCTGGACCCGCGCCATATCGCCGCTGCGAAACCAGCCATCGGCGAAGGCAGCCTCGGTCAGGTCCGGACGGTTCCAATAGCCCTCGGTGACGCTCGGTCCCCGTAGCCAGATTTCACCGATCCCACCATCGGTGACATCAGCACCATCGAAATCGACAACCCGGGTTTCAAGCAGTGGGGCGGCAAAACCGATACTGCCGGGATGGCGGGCTATGAGTTGGCGATCAAGCGGCATATGATAGGCCGTACCGGTTTCGCTCATCCCGTAGCCATTGACCAACGCGATGCCGTCATCGAGAAAACGCTCGATCAGCACCGGCGGCAAGGGCGCGCCCCCCAGGAAGATCGCCTTCAGACCCTGCAATGCAGCCGGGCTCCAATTCGGCGAGTTCCGCAACGTACTGGCCATTTGCGGCACACCACAATAATGGCTGACACCGATGTGTGGGTCCGCCATGGTGGCAATCGTTCTTTCGGCAATGAAGCGGTCAGAGATGACCAGCCGGGCGCCCATTACCATCGCGGTGCGCGCCAGGGCCACCAGCCCGATCGTGTGGAAAAACGGCAGGTCGCAGAGCACAACCGATTCCGGCGTCACCTCACCGACGAAAGCGAAATTCAAGGCGGAGAAAAATAGATTGCGGGCATTGAGCAGCACGCCCTTTGGCACGCCTGTCGTCCCGGATGTGTAGAGAATCACGCAAGTACGGTCGGCAGATGAATAGCGGGGTGTGAGCGGCTGCAAAGCCGAGGCCTTGTCCAGAAAGCCGCCCTCGCCGGTCACAACAAGGCTTTCGACCTCGAAACTTGTGCCGGTTTCGGCAAATTCTGCATCGTACAGCAAAAGCGTCGGTTCGCAGTCGGCAAGGATCAGCGAGATTTCTCGGCCGCTCAGACGCCAGTTCAATGGCACGAAGATCGCACCGATCCGCTGGCAGGCGAAACAAACCGCGAATTGGGCTGTGGAATTGCGTCCGAGATAGGCAATACGGGCTGGGCTGCCCTGTTGCCCCGCCCCTGCGCTCGCAATCACATCGTCAAGAGCGGCGGCACATCGCCCGATCAACGCATCGAACTCAGAAAATGTTAGCGATTGCCCGGATGCCAGCTCCAATACGGCTGGCCGATCTGGACCGCTACTGGCGCGGAACCGGACCGGATCCTCGGCGACCATACCGGCAAGCGACGACGAATCGCGCAAACCTGCGCTACCATAGTGCGACATATATCCTCCCTGGCCAGTTCTCCCGACGGCCATTTAGTATGTATTACATATTATATTATCTTTCTGGAGGCACAAGTGAAATCTGCGCGATGCACGGATCAATATGGCGCTTTGCCTTTTGGGCTTATGGGTTTATCACCTGAGCGAGCCGTATCACATCAGGGTGAAGATGCTACGCATCCTCATCTTGAAGGCATTATCGAACATGGATTGAGCGCATGGACGGACCGGAACAGGCGACTGACGATTTCGAAACCCCGGAATTTTCCGGAACGGTGGCCTTCGGCGACCTGGAAAAAGTCCTTGGCTTTCATTTGCGATTGGCCAATGTCGCGGTGTTTCAGGATTTTCAGGCGACCATGTCGGGGCTGGCCTTAACCCCGAAGCAATTTGCCGTACTGGAATTGATCGACAACAATGCCGGGGCCAGCCAGATCGATTTTGCCCAAAGCCTGCGAATGGACAAGGCGACCATGATGGCGCTGATCAACAAGCTCGAAGGCCGGGGCGCCGTCGAGCGCCGGCCTTCCCAGGTGGATCGCCGGCGACAGGAACTCTTCGTGACCGAGGAAGGCCAGCGTGTTCTGGCTGCGGCAAAAGAGCTTCGCCATGGCCATGAAGCCCGTTTTACCGAGCGGTTTTCGAAAGATGAGCTTGCCCAGTCTCCTGTCTTTCCTGCGGCGCATCTATCAGGACGGTCGCGCCCTGCCCAAGCCATCCACGACACCACAGACCTGATCATCATGGGTTTGCTATATCCCTCTGGCGCTGCTCGATTTTCTGTCGAGTGGCTTGCTGGTGCGTGCTGTCGATGGAAAACCGCCACATAAGAGCGATGGCGAGCAGCTTGAACAGGATCGGCAAGAAAGCATAAAGCGCAGACAGAGCCGAAAGCGCCTGCCCGCTTTGAGCGCCGCCTTCCGGCTGGAAGCCTGCCAAAGCCAGTAGCGGAAAGACAATGCCGGAAGAGAGCGCCAATGCCAGCTTGGTGACGAAACTCCAGGCGGCGAAATAAAGCCCGGATCGCTGTTCTCCCGACGCCAATGTGTCCTGATCGATCACATCGGCCTGAATGGCCGGCGGCAACGCCAGATCGAAGCCGAGCAAGACGCCGGTCGCCACGCAGATGCCGAGAAAAAGCCAGGCATCCCCCGGCCCCAGCAGACCGGCCAAGGCAAATATTGCACAACTGAGCAACATGGCCCAGCACCAGGCCCGGTGCTTGCCCAGCCGCCGCGCTACGAAAACCGCAAGCGGCACGCCCGCGACCGCCGATAAGAAATAAGCAAACAGCAAAGGCCCCTGAAGCTCCGGCGCCTCCAACCGTGCCGCCACGAAATAGAGAAACAGCGAAGCGGGGATGGCATTGGCCAGCGAATTCATCAAGAAGGCCATGGCCAGCCGTAGAAAAGCGCTATTGGCGAGCAGGAAGCCCAGACCCTTCTGTAGGGAAAGCCGGGTCTTCGAAAAATCCACCGGCTCCGCCACGCGCCACACGGCGACCGCACCGAAGACGGGCAGCAGCAATGCCACCATAACAGCAATCGCATTCAGGTCCGGCTGTGCGCCTGCGGTGGATGTCTGGCCCAGGAAAGGCAGCGAGATGGCGAGAAGCGTGCCGAGCAGTGTCGTACCCTCACGCCAGGCCGAAAGCCTGACCCTGCCATCGTAGGAGGTCTCGAGTTCGGCACCCCAGGCGGTATAAGGCAGACTTGTCCAGGTACTGCCAATCGACAGAAGACAGCCCCAAACTACCAGATGCGCAAGCCCAACCCCTTCCGGCGGGCTGAACAGCATGAAAGCGGAGAGCGCCGTCAGCGGCAACGACAACAGAAAGAACAGGCGACGGCGGCCATACCGACCGGGGATGCGGTCCGCGAGCCAGCCGATCAGCGGATCGGTGATCGCATCCAGGCAGCGAATAGCCAGCAAAGCGGCCCCAATGGCCGACAGAGCAATTCCGAACCGCCCGGCATAGACGGACGGAACGATGATATAGAGCGGCAGCGCAATGGCTGCCAAAGGCAAGGCCGGAAGCGCATAAAACAGCAAAGTCAGGTTCGACAGCGGCTTCATGAGGTGTGCGACACTCTCGAACGGGCCATCTCCAATTTTCGGAACGATGCCCTGCGGTTACGGCAGCGCTCGGAACAGAAGCGAACCTCCTCCCAACAGCGCGCCCACTTTTTACGCCACGCGAAAGGCCTCTGACAGGTCATGCAGAGCTTGGTCGGGAGGTCGGCTTTCTTCGTGACCACGGGCGCCTCTCTAATGGACCATTGGCAGCTCGTTTGCGGCAGCCATTTTGTATTGAACTCAATGCTATTTCGAAGCAGCGACCATGTTGGATCAGTGAAACGGCAACGAGATGCCCCCTTCCTGCAAAAACACAAAAAACCCGGCTTGAGAGCCGGGTTTTCGGTAGAACTGGCAGGTTTGCCGCTAGAGTCTGTCAGGTTCAGATTGAACCAGACAGACTCTAGCTACTCTTGTTTTCGTTTGTCTTTTCGGGAAAACCGGTTTCCACTTTTCCCTGACAAACTCTAGCAGGATCAGCTGTTAACAGCGTCCTTCAGGCCCTTGCCGGCCGTGAACTTCGGAACGTTACGAGCCGGAATATCGACTTCCGCGCCGGTCGAAGGATTGCGGCCCTTCGAGGCTTCGCGATGGGAAACCGTGAAGGCGCCAAAACCGGCGAGGCGAATGTCGCCACCATTCTTCAATTCCGCCTGGACGGTGTCGAAGACGGCGTCCACGGCGGAAGCTGCGTCGGCCTTGCTGAGACCGGCCTTATCGGCAACTGCGTTTACGAGTTCGGACTTGTTCATGTTTCCACCCTTTCTGTATGACATGAATATCAAAGCGGCGAAGATGCTAACGCATCCCCGCATCGAGGAACCGCGACCACCGCAAAGCGCCAGGCGCCCGAGAGGATCACAAAGGAATACCGACCGCCATTTTCGATGGCCTCCGGCATGACTCAAAAATTCCAAGTCGGGCGGACAATACTCATGCCCATGCCCGTCGCAAGCCAAAAGCACCGCAATCGCCTGAAAAACAAGGCTTCTGGTGATGTTTGCACAAAAAAGGCTGGCCCGAAGGCCAGCCTTTTCGAAGTTTTTCCGCCAATTGGGCAGGATCGTGGCAAAGACGGCTCAGTGCGCCACGGTTGCGCCTGAATCGTCGACGCCTTCCACAGTGCCAACCGCAGGCGTTTCCACCGTGCCATCCCACTCGATCGGCTCTGGTATGCGCACCAGCGCATGGGCAATCACTTCACCCATCCGGGCGACCGGGACGATCTCAAGATTGTTCTTCACATTGTCTGGAATATCCGCCAGGTCCTTGGCGTTTTCTTCCGGGATCAGAACCTTCTTGATGCCGCCGCGAAGCGCTGCCAGCAGCTTTTCCTTCAACCCGCCAATCGGCAAGACGCGACCCCGCAGGGTGATTTCACCCGTCATCGCCACGTCCTTGTTGACCGGAATGCCCGTCATGATCGAGACGATGGCGGTTGCCATTGCCACGCCAGCCGACGGACCGTCCTTAGGCGTCGCACCTTCCGGCACGTGGACGTGAATGTCCGACTTGTCGAAGCGCGGTGGTTCGATGCCGAAATCGACGGCGCGCGAGCGGACATAGGATGCCGCCGCCGAAATCGATTCCTTCATCACTTCCTTCAGATTGCCGGTCACCGTCATGCGGCCCTTGCCCGGCATCATCACGCCTTCGATGGTCAGCAATTCGCCGCCCACTTCCGTCCAGGCAAGACCGGTGACGATACCGACCTGATCCTCGCCCTCGGCCTCACCATGACGATAACGCGGCACGCCGAGATAATCGTTGATGCTGGCCGCCGTGACGGCCACAGAGGTCGACTTGCCCTTGATGATTTCGGTCACAGCCTTGCGGGCGACCTTCATCAATTCACGCTCGAGACTGCGCACACCGGCCTCGCGGGTATATTGCTGGATGATCGAAACGATCGCATCATCCGCCAGCGAGAACTCTTCCGGGCGAAGCGCATGTTCCTTGATCGCCTTGGGCAGAAGATGCCGCTTGGCGATCTGGAGCTTTTCATCCTCGGTGTAACCGGCAATCCGAATGATTTCCATGCGGTCCATCAGCGGGCCGGGAATATTCAGCGTATTCGCGGTCGTAATGAACATCACGTTGGACAGATCGTATTCGACCTCCAGGTAATGGTCCATGAACGTCGAGTTCTGTTCGGGGTCCAGCACCTCAAGCAGAGCCGATGACGGATCGCCACGGAAATCCTGGCCCATCTTGTCGATTTCGTCGAGCAGGAACAGCGGGTTGGACCGCTTGGCCTTCTTCATCGACTGCACGACCTTGCCGGGCATGGAGCCAATATAGGTCCGGCGGTGACCGCGAATTTCGGCCTCATCACGCACGCCGCCCAGCGCCATGCGGACATATTCACGTCCGGTGGCCTTGGCAATCGAACGGGCGAGCGAGGTCTTGCCGACACCCGGAGGACCAACGAGGCACAGGATCGGGCCTTTCAGCTTGGTGGCACGGGCCTGCACAGCCAGATATTCGACGATCCGTTCCTTGACCTTGTCGAGGCCGAAATGATCCTCATCGAGGATTTTTTCAGCCGCATTGAGGTCGATCCGGACCTTGGACTTCTTGTTCCAGGGCAGACCAAGCAACCAGTCGAGATAGTTGCGCACCACGGTGGCTTCCGCCGACATCGGGCTCATATGCTTGAGCTTTTTAAGCTCCGCATCGGCCTTGTCCTTGGCTTCCTTCGACAGCTTGGTCTTGGCGATGCGCTCTTCCAGTTCGGCCATCTCGTCGCGGCCTTCCTCGCCGTCGCCGAGTTCCTTCTGGATCGCCTTCATCTGCTCGTTCAGGTAATATTCGCGCTGGGTCTTTTCCATCTGGCGCTTGACGCGCGAGCGAATACGCTTCTCCACCTGGAGAACGGAAATTTCGCCCTCCATGAAGCCGAGCGCCTTTTCAAGCCGGGTCTTGATGCTCACCGTTTCAAGCATTTCCTGCTTTTCGGTGATCTTGATCGACAGATGCGAGGCAACCGTGTCAGCCAGCTTCGAATAGTCTTCGATCTGGCTGGCAGCACCCACCACTTCCGGCGAGATCTTCTTGTTCAGCTTGACGTAGTTTTCAAACTCCGACACCACCGAGCGGCTCAGAGCCTCGACTTCAACCGGATCTTCGGCGGGTTCGGGCAACAGATCGGCATGGGCCTCATAGAAGTCCTCACGTCCGGTATAACCAGAGATCCGGGCGCGCGCCTTGCCTTCGATCAGCACCTTGACGGTGCCGTCAGGCAATTTCAACAGCTGCAACACATTCGCGACGGTGCCAACCTCATAGATGGCATCCGACGATGGGTCGTCATCGCTTGCATTGATCTGGGTGGCCAGCATGATCTGCTTGTCGGAGCCCATGACTTCTTCGAGGGCACGAATAGACTTCTCGCGCCCTACAAAGAGCGGCACGATCATGTGCGGGAACACCACGATGTCACGCAGCGGCAATACCGGATAGGTATTGGTTTCGCCGGTGACAGAGGTCACTTTAGTCATTCCAGTTCCTTTCATCGTCCCGTTGCCGGGACCCAAATCCGCGCTCAAAAGCCGCGGGGGACATGGTCCTGTCTCACCGGTTAAAGTGGAGACCCAAGAGCTAAAATTCAAGCCTTTGTGCCCTGTGCCACCACCGTGGCGCAACAGCTTGGGGCCTGTTACATGATTCCGGCTCAGACCCATCCGGGTCGAGCCCATCATGCTGAAACACACTACAAATGGTTGATTGACGCGACAGCAAGCAACAACAAACGCACCGGCGCGGCCCAACCACGGCGACCGAAGCCACCCTACTCTGATGCGCGCGCCAGGCATTCCAGCATTCGAAGAGATCAAATACTCGCCTGGGGCAAACCTGCCTTCGACCGAATCTGTCACATCGCGCGAAGCACCTGGAGATAGTCATAAACTATTCAAAAACGCCCTGCAAACGACTTAGAGTCTGGCAGGGAAAAGTGGGACCCGGTTTCCCCGAAAAGACAAACGACAACAAGAAGGTTGCGGACCTGCATCGCTCAAACGACGAGAAACAGAGATCCAAGCACTGATACGGCCCTACCCCGTAGAAACGCCGAAGCCCGCACGCGGCGGGCTTCAAAGCTGTTCAGAGATTTGCGGAGGTTCACGCCGAAGCGTTGGCTTTTTCTTCCTGGCGATCCGCATAGATGTAAAGCGGACGAGCGGCACCGCGCACCACTTCATCGGAAATCACCACTTCGCGCACGCCTTCAAGCTCAGGCAGTTCGAACATCGTGTCGAGCAGGATCTTTTCCATGATCGAGCGCAGGCCACGAGCGCCGGTCTTGCGGGTAATCGCCTTGCGGGCGATTTCGCGCAGCGCGTCCTCGTGGAAGGACAATTCGACGTCCTCCATTTCGAACAGGCGCTGATACTGCTTGACCAGCGCGTTCTTCGGCTCGGACAGGATCTGGATCAGCGCATCCTCATCCAGGTCTTCCAGCGTTGCCAGAACCGGCAGACGACCGATGAATTCCGGGATCAGGCCGAACTTGACCAGATCTTCCGGCTCCAGTTCGCGCAGCACTTCGCCGACGCGGCGATCTTCCGGCGACACAACGGTCGCGCCGAAGCCGATCGAGGTTTTTTCGCCACGAGCCGAGATGATCTTGTCGAGACCGGCAAAAGCACCGCCGCAGATGAACAGGATATTGGTCGTATCCACCTGCAGGAATTCCTGCTGCGGATGCTTGCGACCGCCCTGGGGAGGAACCGAAGCCACAGTGCCTTCCATGATCTTCAACAGCGCCTGCTGCACGCCTTCGCCAGACACGTCGCGGGTAATCGACGGATTGTCGGACTTGCGGCTGATCTTGTCGACTTCGTCGATATAGACGATACCGCGCTGGGCGCGCTCGACATTGTAATCGGCCGATTGCAGCAGCTTCAGGATGATGTTTTCAACGTCTTCACCGACATAGCCGGCTTCTGTCAGCGTTGTCGCATCCGCCATGGTGAAAGGCACATCAATGATGCGCGCCAGGGTCTGGGCAAGATAGGTCTTGCCGCAACCGGTTGGCCCGACCAGCAGGATGTTTGACTTCGCCAGCTCCACATCGCCACCCTTGGAGGCATGCGACAGGCGCTTGTAATGATTGTGTACGGCGACGGACAGGATCTTCTTGGCCTGTCTCTGGCCGATCACATATTCGTCGAGGATCTTGATGATGTCCTGCGGTGTCGGCACGCCATCGCGCGACTTGACCATCGAACTCTTGTTTTCCTCGCGGATGATATCCATGCAGAGTTCGACGCATTCATCGCAGATGAAAACCGTCGGGCCGGCAATCAGTTTCCGGACCTCGTGCTGGCTCTTGCCGCAGAACGAACAATACAGGGTATTCTTCGAGTCACCGCCGTTGCTTCCGCTGACCTTGCTCATAACTTTTTCCTTCCAGCACGCCGCACCGCCATTTACCGGCTCGCGGTCTAGTCATGTCGCCCGATACCGCACGCCCGGCCATCCGGGCGACATTCGGTTCAGAGGTACTATTCAGCTCTCAAAAGTCACATTCATGAGCTGACGGCAACGAGAACCTCTGAGAATATTCAGGCTATGTCATAAAAGCTCAACATAGCCTTAATAACTATTAGCGCTTTCGGCGGCAGTTTAAACCCCCTGGATGGATCCGGCCTTGCGTTTCCATCGAAAGCCCACCGCCAAAAGACATCAAGAAGGCGTTACCCCTTCGATTTCGGAGCGCGTCGTAAGGATCTTGTCGATAAGACCCCAGTCCTTGGCTTCCGTGGATTCCATGAAGTGGTCGCGGTCAAGCGTGTGCTCGACTTCTTCCAGCGTACGGCCAGTGTGCTTGACATAAACCTCGTTCAAACGACGCTTCATCTTGATGATGTCGCGGGCATGACGTTCGATGTCGGAAGCCTGGCCCTGGAAGCCGCCGGAAGGCTGATGCACCATGATGCGGGCATTGGGGGTCGCAAAGCGCATGCCCTTTTCGCCAGCGGCCAGAAGCAGCGATCCCATCGAGGCGGCCTGGCCGACGCACAGCGTCGAGACGGCCGGACGGATGAACTGCATCGTATCGTAGATCGCCATGCCGGCAGTCACGACGCCGCCGGGAGAATTGATGTAGATCGCGATTTCCTTCTTCGGATTTTCCGCTTCCAGAAACAGCAGCTGGGCGCAGACAAGCGACGCCATATGATCCTCGACCGGTCCGGTCAGGAAAATGATGCGCTCCTTCAACAGACGCGAGTAGATGTCGTAGGACCGTTCGCCGCGATTGGTCTGCTCCACAACCATAGGCACCAGAGCCATGGCGGTATCAACTGGATTTCTCATGTCCGTCCTTTTCAACCCATTCCCGAAGCCTGTCAGGCCCGATGCCGATCCGGGCTGAGGGAATCAATTCAAATGCTGTCAATCCCTACATAGAGTGTTCGCCCCCAACACTTCAAGACGCGAGCACGCGATATCCTTAATCGCTTGCATGGATTGGTTCTCGCATTCTCGCTGTTTTTCCGAAAGTGCCCCCTTGGGCGGTGGCATACCCTGTCTGGCCGTGCACAGAAAATCGATAACATGGTGAATAGGGCGTGATAGGTCCAATCGGAATTTGCAACCAAAAGGAAAAATCGATTATGATCGCCGCCAGACCATCCCGGCTTTCGTTCGGAAGCATAAAACCAGAGACTGACGAGGGCCGACCGCCTTGCTCGACATCAAGACAGCCTTTTTGATGTGGGGGACCCAGGCGATCACGCTGGCGGTCCTGCTGATCACCATATGGCTGCGCGCGCCACAGCATCGCTATTATGGTTACATGGCCATCGGGTTTGCCTGTCACGGCATCGGCGCTATGCTGATCGCGCTTCGCAACGATCTGCCGCCGCCTGTGGCAATTTACGGCGGCAACGCCATTGTGCTGTGCGGCTTCTGTTTCTGGATCTGTGCGCTGCGGCTGTTTGACGGGCGCAAACCTGGCTGGTGGATCGCGGCGCCGCTGCTGCTCTGGGGCCTCGTCCTGATTCATCCGGTCATACGTGATACCTACGCCTATCGTCTGGCGACCCATCAATTTGCCAGCATGCTTTGCTTCGTGATGCTCGCGGTCACGGCCATGACATCGCGCATGACGGCACGGAAATATCGTCGGATGCTTGCGGCCTTGTGGACCCTGCAAGCGCTGTCATGTGCGGTGATCGGTTCAGCCAGCCTGATCGGCATGCCGGAAGGCCAGCATGAGGTTGCCCTCAGCGACTATATCGGCCTGTTCGTCATCGTCTGCCTGGTATCGGCCATGGTGCTTATGGCCCGGATCGTCATGGACCGAAACGAACGGGAACTGAAGCAATTGTCGCGCACCGATCCCCTCACCGGCGTACTGAACCGGCGTGGCCTGATCGAAACCGTAGGTGAGCTGAAACACACCGTCGCCAGAGACCGGCTTCTGGCGCTGCTTGTGTTCGATCTCGATTATTTCAAACATATCAATGATACATTCGGTCATCAGGCTGGCGATACGGTGTTGTCCTGCTTTGCACAGATGACGGGCGGCGCGCTTGGTAATGGCGCGATTTTCGCCCGCTCCGGCGGCGAGGAGTTCTGCGCCGTCATGCCTGTTGCGGATCTGCGCCAAGCTGCCGGCGTTGCCGAGCGGATCCGCTACATGATCGCCTCAACCCCGATCACGACAGAACAGGGCGTTGTCAGGCTGACCACCAGCATTGGCCTGTCGGCGGTCTCCGTCGAGGCCTTCGACTTCGATACCGCCATGCGCCAGGCCGATCATGGCCTCTATACAGCCAAGGCCGATGGCCGTAACAGAACTGCCGTGGCGCGTGGCGAAAGCGTTTTTTGCCTGACGCCCAACGAGGAGCGAGGCACACCGGCGGCAATCGACAATGAGGCAGACCGTCAGGTCGCAGCCCTGCGCCGTCTCAGCCAGCGTTCGACACAGCAACATCTCGAGTAAGGAGGCTCTTTCAGCCTCGTCAAGAAAGAATCCGCGAACCGATCATGCCGCATTCCTCGTTTTTTTCCCTCGATCCCCACCAGAGATCGGTCAGTCTCGACACTGGCCATCCCGGCTTTTTCGAAGCCCCGAATGCGGTCTATGCCATGCTACATGCGCAGGCGCCGACATTTTTTTGGCGTGAGCAGCAGCAATGGTTTTTCACCGGTTACGATCTGGTCAATGGTTTGCTGCGCGACAAGCGGTTCGGCCGGCAGATCCTGCAGATCGCCAGCCGCGAAGAACTTGGCTGGCCGGAGCCTGCCGCCCATACGAGAGCCTTCGATGCCGCAGAGGCCTGGTCGCTGCTGGAACTGGAGCCGCCGGAGCATACACGGCTGCGGACGCTGGTTAACCGTGCGTTCGTGTCCCGCCATGTCGAGAAAATGACGCCGGATATTCTCGCGCTCGCCAATACGTTGATCGATGATTTCGAAGCGCAAGGCAAAACAGAATTGCTGTCCTCCTTCGCCGAAATCATTCCGGTGACGATGATTGCCCGGATGATCGGTATTCCCGACGAGATGGGGCCGCAATTGCTGGCCTGGAGCCATGATTATGTCGGCATGTATGTGTTCAACCGCACCCGCGCCCATGAGGATGCCGCAGACCGCGCGGCCCGGGAATTTTCCGATTATCTGCGTGGTGTCATTGCCGAGCGCCGCATCGAGCCGCGTGACGACCTGCTCAGCCACATGATCCATACCGAGCATAAGGGCCAGTATCTCACCGATGACGAGTTGATCTCGACGACCGTGGTGCTGCTCAACGCCGGACATGAAGCAACCGTGCACCAGATCGGCAATGCAGTGCGGATCATTCTCGAAAGCGGGCTCGACCCAACAGGGTTGTTTGGCGATACAGCCGCTACCGAGCGAACGGTCGAGGAATGTCTGCGGATTTGCGCGCCGGTGCATATTTTCCAGCGCTATTGCCTGGAGCCCTGCGAGATCGACGGCGTCTCCTTCAGCCAAGGCGATAAGGTCGGCCTGATCCTGGCCGCGGCCAATCTCGACCCACGCAAATTTCCAGATCCTCTGACCTTCAAGCCACAGCGCAATGAGGGCGCCAACCTTTCTTTCGGCGCCGGCATCCATTTCTGCATCGGTGCGCCGCTTGCAAGGCTGGAACTGTCACTGGTGATGCCGCTGCTGTTCCAGCGCCTGCCAGGTCTGGCGCTGGCAGGCACCCCAAAAGTCAAGGATCTCTATCATTTCCATGGGTTGGAAAAGCTCGATCTCGTCTGGTAGCGGCAGCCGCCTCAAAACCGAACGACGTAGTCCTTCGTCGTGGTTTCCACCACTTCCCAAAGGCCCGTGAAGCCGGGACGAAGAATCATCCTGTCGCCCTTGCGCAGATGCATTGGCTCGCCACCGTCTTCCGTGACGATGGAATAGCCTTCCAAAACGGAAAAATATTCCCATTCGTCATAGACGATTCGCCACGTGCCGGGTGTGGATTGCCAGACCCCGGCATAGAGCCCTTGACCGGGCTCATCGATACTCCAGGTGAGAAAGCGCGGATCTCCGGCGACCAGCCGGTCCGGCGCGGGAGCGCCCTCTTCCGGCTGAACGGCGGACAAATCGAAGCGAAGCGATGTGATCATGATCTCTGTCTCGCGCATTCATCAAATGATGTGTTCGCCAACGCCATAGATTGTCGGCAGGGTTGATTTAATTGGAGAATAGACTCTGCTGCGCCAAATGTCTCCACCAAGACAGCGACTTCCGCATCTGTACGGCAGCAAGCTGCATGATTTTCTTTTTCAGCCGTAGACCGTTTAAAGAATCATGCAGCAGCACCACAGATCCAGATTGGCGTTTCCACCGTTGTAGTGGATGCGCTCTTGTCTAACGGACTGGTGCGAACAACATTCTAGACCCTGACCAAATCAAGTCGCTTTATACTGCGACACCCGATCGTGACAGTGAAGAAGCCGGAAACAACAGCACGGAACTGGTCGTGTTGCCCGTCTACACCCCGAAAGAATAGAATTGATGTTTCATCTGATATTTGGACTTCCCTGGCTGATCGTCGCCATCCGCTTCATCCAGCCCTTGCCCTGGATCTGGTCGGCGAAGGTGGCGCTGGCGGTTCTCCTGTTGATCGCCTCGCAATATCATTTCTTCAGCCGCCTCTCGTCCGGTTCGGTGTTTTCGCCCGAGTTTCCCCGTCCGCTGATCATCGCGTTCAATCTCCTGTTTGGTGCGATCATCCTGCTCGCCGTGTTCCAGATCGTGCTGGACGTTATTTCCCTTGCGATCATGCTGTTCAAAGGCAATTTTCCATCGATTCCGGCCAGTCTGCGCTATGCCCTTGGAGGCGTGGCGCTGTGCCTTTCCGCATACGCGGTCAGCCAAGCGATCAGGGTGCCGCCGTTAAAAGACATCGAAATTCCAATTGCAGGCCTACCACCGGCGTTTGACGGCTACCGCCTCGTGCAATTGACCGATCTCCACATCAGCCGCCTGTTCCCTGCCCGCTGGACCGAGGAAGTCGTATCGAAAACCAACGAACTCGATGCCGACCTGATCGTCATCACCGGAGACTTTATCGACGGTGACGTTGCGAGCCGGCGGGATGATGTCGCATCGCTTGCAAACTTGCAGGCACGCGACGGCGTCTATGCCATTCCTGGCAACCACGAATACTTCTTCAATTTCCAGGGCTGGATGGCCCATCTCGCGACTTTGAAGATGAACATGCTCTCCAATGCCCATGCTGTGATCACAAAAGGCGATACAAAAATCGTGCTGGCAGGCGTGACGGATCGCTCCGCCGCCGCGCACGGAGCACCCGCCCCGGACCTTGCAGCGGCACTCCAGGGAGCACCTGCAGATGCGCCAATCATTCTCCTCGACCATCAGCCGATGTCGGCAGCCAAGGCGGCGGCGTCAGGGGTTGCGCTTCAACTGTCGGGTCATACGCATGGTGGCATGGTTCTGGGCCTTGACCGGCTAGTCGCCCGTGCCAATAACGGCTTTGTTTCGGGCCGCTATATCATTGGCGGCATGACGCTCTATGTGAACAATGGGACGGCACTCTGGCCCGGCTTTGCGCTGAGGCTCGGCGTACCATCAGAACTGACAAGGTTTACCCTGAGAGCGAAGACGCCCAGCGGGATCTAGTGGATTTCAGCGTTTCCATGGAAACGCTGAATGCTCTCACCCCAAACGCAGTCAGCAAGCCCCAATCAAAGCTTCGATAAAGCCTGTTGAAGATCAGCAATGATATCGTCGGGGTCCTCGATCCCGATGGACAGACGCACAACCTCCGGCCCGGCACCGGCCGCCACCTGCTGCTCCGGGGTCAATTGGGCATGGGTGGTCGAGGCGGGATGAATGACCAGCGAGCGGGTATCGCCGATATTGGCAAGATGGGAAAACAGCTGCAATCCTTCCACCAGCGTCTTGCCCGCCTCATAGCCGCCTTTCAGCCCGAAGGTGAAAACGGCGCCAGCCCCTTTCGGCGCATAGCGCTGTTGCAGCGCGTGGTTCGGATCATCCGGCAGGCCCGCATAATGCACCCAAGAGACTTTGGCATGGGCCTTCAACCAGTGGGCGACCTTCAGGGCGTTGTCGCAGTGACGCTGCATGCGCAGCGGCAAGGTTTCGATGCCTGTCAGGATGAGGAAGGCATTCATCGGCGCAATCGCCGGTCCGAGGTCGCGTAGCCCGAGCACCCGGCAGGCAATGGCAAACGCCATATTGCCGAAGGCGTCATGCAGAACCACATTGCCATATTCGCTGCGCGGCTGTGACAGGCTCGGAAACTTGTCCGATTGCGACCAGTCGAACGTTCCACCATCGACGATCACGCCGCCCATGGAATTGCCATGGCCGCCGAGAAATTTGGTGGCGGAATGCACGACGATATCGGCACCGTATTCCAGAGGCCGGACCAGATAAGGGCTGGCCATGGTATTATCGACGATCAGCGGCAGTCCGTGGCGGCGCGCAACATCGGCAATAGTGGCAATATCGACGAATGTACCACCGGGATTGGCAAGGCTTTCGATGAAGATCGCCTTGGTTCGCTCGTCGATTTGCGCCTCAAAGCTTGCCGGATTGTCGGTATCGGCCCAGCGCACCTGCCAGCCGAAATTCTGGAAGGCGTGACCGAACTGGTTGATCGACCCGCCATAGAGCTTTTTGGCGGCAACGAAATTATCACCCGGCTGCATCAGGGTATGAAAGACCAACATCTGCGCGGCATGTCCCGACGCCACCGCCAATGCCGCCGTGCCGCCTTCCAAAGCAGCGACTCGCTCTTCCAGCACGCCCTGGGTCGGGTTCATGATCCTTGTATAGATATTGCCGAATTGCTTGAGGCCAAACAAGGCGGCGGCGTGATCGGCATTTTCGAACACAAAGGCCGTCGTCTGGTAAATTGGCGTCGTGCGTGCGCCGGTCGTCGGGTCCGGCTGAGCACCAGCATGCACCGCCAGTGTCGCAAAGCCCGGATTGTTGTTTGCCATGGTTATCCTCCCTGAAATAGTGCGGCAGAGCATTACACCGATGCCGATGAAACGCTATCTCATGCCCTGTTTGAAAGTCCGGGCTTTTTTGGAGAATTGCACAGACTTTTGATGGCTATAGATCTCTTACCCGATCGGCCTAGTGACTGTCCGGCTCCAGTTTCGCTTGAAAAAATCTGGGATATTCGATGGCCGGGCAGCGGTTCATCACCACCTTGATCCCGGCTGCCTCGGCGCGGGCGGCGGCCTGGTCGTCGCGCACACCAAGTTGAGCCCAGATCACTTTCGGCACATGCGTGAGCCCCAAGGCTTCATCCACCACTGCGGGCAGGTATTCAGAGGCGCGGAATACATCGATCATGTCCACAGGCTCGGGAATGTCCCCAAGCGAAGCAAAAACAGTCTGCCCCAGAATGTCCTTCCCCGCCTGCCCCGGATTGACCGGAATAACGCGGTAGCCTTGGTTCAGCAGAAAATGCATGACCCCATGGCTTGGCCGCGCCGGATTGGGCGAGGCCCCGGTCAGGGCAATGGTCTTGACCGTTTCCAGAATGGTCTTGAGATAAGCGCTCTCATAAACATCATGCTGCATGTCATTCTCCCAAGCACGCTGCTGTGATCCTTTGGAATTGCACCCTGTCTTGATCGTAAGCGCAACCGCCCCAGTTAAGAAGAGATATACAGCATGTCACCCGAAAGTGTGCGCAGGGCTTGGGAAAAGGACATGCTATAGGTATTGGCGAATGCTTTTGATGGAGATGTTCCAATGAACCCGATGATACGGTTGAGCTTTTGCGTTGCCATTTCCTTATGGGGCAGCAGTGCGCTAGCGATCGAGCGCTACAATTCGACCACGCTTGCCTGCGAAAATGTTCGGCAAATCCTACGAGACCAGGGGGCTGCCGTTCTGCGCTATCCATCCAAGCGGGTACCGGGCATGGCGCTTTACGATCGCTACGTTCGCAACACCAATTCCTGTTCGCCAGGCGAGTATGCCGAACGCGCCACAGTACCGACACGCGACAACCCTGCCTGCCCGGTGCTGAACTGCAAACCGGTGGAAAACCTGCAGGACGGCTTTATCCGCTTCGTCCCGCATTATTCGCTCTGAGCGAAAAGCAGAACCGCGAATAACCGCGCAAGGCAGCGCGATTATCGCTGGTATCGCTTGGTATCAGGCGGCGGTGGGGGAGCGATGAGCAATATGACTGGCCTGATAGACCAGTGGATATTCAGCGACCAGCGCTCGGTTCATCACGACATCGATGCCTGCCGCCTCGGCTTTTGCCGCCGCTTCATCGTCGCGGACACCCAATTGACCCCAAATCGCTTTTGGTCGTCTCTCCAGCGCCAGGGCTTCATCCACCACCTCACTAAGGGCTTCCGAGCGGCGGAACACATCGATGAGATCGATCGGCACCCCTATATCGGCAAGGCGTGCATGCACAGGGCGACCAAGAATCGTGGCGCCAGCAAGCGCCGGATTAACGGGAAAGACCTGATAGCCCTTGCCGAGCAGAAAACCGAGCACCCAATGGCTGGGCCGGTCGTCGCGTGCAGATGCGCCAACTAGAGCGACTGTGTGGGAGCGCGCCAGTATCTTGCAGAGATAGTCATCGGAATAATGGTCGTGGTTCATGGCTTATCCTTCCCGGCTTCACAGCCGTTTCCTCAGACAATCCGCCTCTATAGCATCGTGCAGAAAACCGGTTCCCACGTTTCGGTCCGATGCTGACAAGCATCTCCCAATCATGGGGAGCAGATTTTGCCAATCTGAAATGCTCTAGCTCCCAGGATAGGATAGCAAATTTGGCTTAACGGTTTGCCAAGACACAAATCCCGCAATGACACATTGTGCGCTGCCATCCGCGCCGTCATTTCCTCGATTAAGTAACCTTTTTTTGCACAACCATACCTCTGCCGACCCAGAAACGACATAGCCAACACAACCTAAGAGATAATGCCGCAGCAATACCCTCTCCACCTTCTCAGGAGATATGGAAGCGGTCGTCATGTTATCGCTATCATTAGCGTGCTCTTTTTAAGGGAATTTTCAAGCTTGCTGTGACCAACATCACATTCTTAGGGATCAATGCCTTTATGTTCACTTAATATTCTTCTTTTGTTCACGTACATTTTAGCACCCTCAAACATTGAATTCCCTAATGATTACAAGTAGTTTTAGGCAAAAATTATTTCACTTGAAATGCCGCTAGGCGCACCAGAATTTAAATCGATTTGATTGCCGATACCCCCCGTTACGTAAGCCTGCATTGACGGATGAGCTTCGGGTTACGTATGTCAGAAACAAATTTGCACTACCTCTGATTGTATTTTCGCCATCCCGAAACAAACCGGAATAGCGTGGCGATTTGTCCCAAAACGAAGCATCCACCTCATGCGGCCTTCAGGAATTATTAGGTATCGCACATACACATCTCCGTACTCGTCCGGGAGGAAAAGATAAGAGCGTCTCAGCGTTAGAAAGCATCTGGCGATGCGCTCCCAAATGCAGGCTTCTCTGCCACCATGATCTCAAACCGGGTGCCGTGGATGAGTGTTCTCGTCGCAAACCTGGCAGGTTCAGCGTGACCGCCCGCCGATTGCGCCAATGAAAAGGCCGAAATTCAGACAAGACGGCAAAGTATTTTGCGGTAAAATAATACCACACAGCTAATCAACTGTTTTCTATTGGTTTTTCGAACCCGCCTACCAATCTGCCATCCTTGACCGAACCCGGCACCGCGACTATAAAGCCGCCAGCTTGCGGCCCTTATGGACCGCATTCTTTTTGTGCGTGTCAAAGCGCGCAAGACAAGCAACAAGAAACGCCCGACCGGCCCTTAAAGGCTGAAAGGGTCCAAAAGAAAGTTGAACCTCATGTCTACCTTCGTTCAGAAGCCTGCAGAGGTGGAGAAGAAGTGGATCATCATCGACGCCGAAGGGCTCGTTGTTGGTCGCCTCGCCACCGTGATCGCCACCTATCTGCGTGGCAAGCACAAGGTCACTTATACTCCCCACGTCGATGATGGCGACAATGTCATCGTCATCAATGCCGAAAAGGTCGTCCTGACCGGCAAGAAATACACCGACAAGACCTATTACTGGCACACCGGCTATCCGGGTGGCATCAAGGAACGCACGGCGCGCCAGATCATCGAAGGTCGCTTTCCGGAGCGCGTTCTTGAAAAGGCTGTCGAGCGCATGATTCCCCGCGGTCCGCTTGGCCGTCGCCAGATGAAGAACCTGCGCGTTTACGCCGGTTCCGCCCACCCCCACGAAGCCCAGCAGCCTGTCGCTCTCGACGTGGCCAAGCTGAACAGCAAGAACGTAAGGAGCGCCTAAGTATGGCTGACCTCTCTTCCCTGAAGGATCTCGGCACTGCGCAGGAAGCTTCGGCTCCCGTTCACGTCCGTAAGGTCGACGCTCAAGGCCGCGCCTACGCGACCGGCAAGCGCAAGAACGCAATCGCCCGCGTTTGGGTCAAGCCCGGCACTGGCAAGATCACGGTCAATGGCCGCGACTTCCCGGTTTACTTCGCCCGTCCGGTTCTGCAGATGATCCTGCAGCAGCCTGTCGTCGCTGCTGCCCGTACCGGTCAGTTCGACGTTATCGCCACCGTTACCGGTGGTGGTCTGTCCGGCCAGGCTGGCGCTGTGCGTCACGGCATTTCCAAGGCCCTCACCTACTTCGAACCGGGCCTGCGCTCTGTTCTGAAGAAGGGTGGCTTCCTGACCCGCGATAGCCGCGTTGTTGAACGTAAGAAGTACGGCAAGGCAAAAGCTCGCCGGTCCTTCCAGTTCTCCAAGCGTTAATCTCGCTTCTGGAATTTTACATTGGAAAAGCGGGGCTTCGGCTCCGCTTTTTCTATTTGGCCGATCAAAAATTTGAATTGGTCTATTTAGACTGAAAGAGCACACTGGCGGCACGCCGTTCCTCAGTCCAGCCGAAAGCCGCAAGCGATGTCCCGTTTTGCCAAGCTGCCTTCTCCCCCTTATTACGTCGTCTGTTTTTCCTCGGTCAGAACCGAAACCGATAATGGCTACGATGACATGGCCGAGGCCATGGTCACGCTTGCCAGCCAGCAGCCAGGCTTTCTCGGCGTGGAATCCGCCCGCGACGCCACCGGATTCGGCATAACCAATTCCTACTGGAGCGACGAAGCCTCGATCCGCGCCTGGAAAAAGGTCGTGGATCATCTGGCGGCGCAAAATAAGGGCCGTGCGGAATGGTACAGCCGCTATGAGGTGCGCGTGGCAAAAGTGGAGCGATCCTACAGCTTTGCGAAAGCCTGACAAAGCAAGGATTGCGTGGTGCCATCGGCTTCATTTTGACCGATGCAGCGGACGGAACCTCGGAATTGAAAATGATCAAACGGCCTTACAATATTTGCATCGTCGAGCCGAAAGGCTTCGGTCACTCAAAAGCCTTCGAGGAAGTCGCTGAAGCTCTCGACTATTCCTTGAAAGAATTGGGGTATCCAACCGCCCTTTCGGTCAACAGAGTGACCGGCGACGCCGTTAACATCATCTTCGGCGCACATCTGCTCCCCTTGCAGGATCTTCACGATCTTGATCCAGGCACGATTATCGTCAATGCCGAACCGCTGTCGGCAACCTCAGAACGGACACGTGACCGGGTTCTCATCTGCCTCAACGCCGGTTTGGAAATTTGGGACTACAGCCTCGCCAATATCGAGATCCTCAACCGAATCGGTGGGCGGCCAGCCAAATATCTGCAATTGGGTTTCCAGAAAGAACTGGACCGCATAGCGCCCGCCCCGGTCCGGGATATCGACGTGCTTTTCTATGGCTCTATGAATGAACGTCGCGCAGAGATTCTCTACGGCTTGCAAGCCCGGGGGCTGATCATTGAGCATCTGTTCGATGTGTATGGACGCGAGCGCGACGCCTGGATCGCCAGGTCCAAAGTGGTTTTGAACATGCATCTGCTGGAATCGCAGATTTTCGAAGTCGTGCGCGTGTTCTATCTGCTCATCAATGGCGTGGCCGTCGTCGGCGAGGTCAACGGGCCGGAAACGCTGATTGATGATCGGTTTGCGCAGGGCATCGTCGCCGCACCCTATGGTGATTTGATCGACGTCACGGAACAGTTGGTGCGCGATGCTGCCCGGCTCGAAAAACAGCGAGCGCTTGCCCGCGACGCCATCAAGCGCCATCCGCAAGTGACCTTCACCCAACAGCTTATTTGATGTCTGATGGTAGAGATGGACGGCCTACAGCTTTGCGAAAGCCTGATACGTGATGGTTACAGCCCTTACCGTCATGCACCGCGCGTGGATGACGGCCTCGTAACGACTGGTCGGCGACATGAGTTCTGAAAAATATAATATCTGCATCGTGAGGCCTGATGGCTTCATACACTCCATGGCTTTCGTGGAGGTCGCTGAGGCGCTGGGCTATTCGCTAAGAGCGCTGGGGCATCAGTCGATGGTGAATTTCAATGCCTTCGCGCATGACGCCATCAACATCATTTTCGGCGCCCATCTGCTGACGCCGCAAGATATCGCCGATCTCAAACCGAACACGATCATCGTCAATGCCGAACCGCTCTCGGCGATTGACGCACCAGTGCGGGAGCGCATTCTCACATGGCTTCAGACCGGCCTGGAAATCTGGGATTACAGCCGGGCCAATATCGAGATCCTGAGCCAGATCGGCGGACGGCCGGCGAAATATCTGCAATTGGGCTTCCAGAATGAACTGGATCGCATTACTCCTGCGCCGCACCAGGATATCGACGTGCTGTTCTATGGCTCGATGAATGAGCGGCGTTCCGCCATCATCGATGGCCTGCGTGACCGGGGCCTTGCCGTCAAGCGCCTGTTCAACGCCTATGGACGCGACCGTGACATTTGGATCGGCCGTTCCAAAACCGTATTGAACATGCATTTTTTCGACGCGCAGATTTTCGAGGTCGTGCGGGTCTTCTATCTGCTCAGCAATGGCGTGCCTGTTGTTGGCGAGGTCAACGGACAGGCGACGCAGATCGAGGAGCGATTTACCCAGGGCATCGTGGCCGCACCCTATGGCGAGTTGATTGATGTCACCGAAAAGCTGGTGCGCGATCCCGAAAGGCTTGCAAAGCAGCGCGCCATCGCCCGCGCCGCTATCACGCCCTATCCGCAGACGGTCTTCACGCAAATGCTGCTTTGACACAGGCGGAGGCCTCTATAGGATTGCTGCATAGAGTTTGTCTGGGAAAAGTGGAACCCGGTTTTCCCGAAAAGACAAACGAACACAAGAGAATCTAGAGTTTGTCTGGTTCAATATGAACCTGACAGACTCTAGAACAGCTGATGCGGATCAAATACCTTGGCAGATAAATCCATAGACCACGCCTTCACGGCAAACGATCTCACATCGGCAGCTACTGACCCGACCTATGCCGGTGTGCTCTCCTTCATGCGCAGACGCTATACCAAACTGCTGGATGGGGTGGACACGGCCATTTGGGGCATTCCCTTCGATGCCGCCACCTCCAACCGGCCCGGCGCCCGGTTCGGGCCGCAGGCCATTCGCCGCGCCTCGGCCATTTTCGACAATGATCCGCAATATCCGTTCGAGCGCGACCTGTTCGCGGCCATGCCCACCGTGGATTACGGCGATTGCCGCCTGGACTATGGCAATCATTGGGAAACACCGGCCACGATTGAAAAGGAAGCCGCCCATATTCTCTCAAAGGCAAACTTCCTGCTGACGCTGGGCGGCGACCATTTCATCACCTGGCCGCTGCTGAAGGCTCATGTCGCCAAACATGGCCCGCTGGCGCTGGTGCAGTTCGATGCCCATCAGGATATCTGGTTCGACGATGGAAACCGGATAGACCACGGTTCCTTTGTCGGGCGGGCGGTGCGCGAAGGCCTGATCGTCCCGTCCCGTTCGATCCAGATTGGCATCCGCACCCATGCGCCTGACGATTGCGGCATCCGCATGCTCTACGGTCATCAGGTGGAGGAGATGCGCGCTGCCGAGATCGCTGCGCTGATCCTCGACCATACGGCGGGCCAACCCGCCTATCTCACCTTCGACATCGATTGCCTCGACCCTGCCTTTGCGCCCGGCACCGGCACGCCGGTGGCAGGTGGACCATCCAGCGCAAAAATCCTCTCGGTTCTGCAAAACCTTCATCCGCTCGACATAAGAGGAGCCGATATAGTCGAGGTGGCGCCCGCCTATGACCATGCCGATATAACCGCCATTGCAGGGGCAACGGTGGCAATGTATATGCTGGGGCTGCGCGCTGAACGACTGGCGCGATCTGGTTGATAAAATGATTCAAGCAATTCAGGATTTGAATCCGCAAAAGCGGGCAATCTCCTGAAAAGAGAGGGTAAAATGACAGCGAAAATCTTCATTGACGGCGAACACGGCACCACCGGCCTGCAAATCCGCAGCCGCATGGCCGACCGCCGCGATGTGGAATTGCTGTCGATCCCGCAAGAGCAGCGCCGCAATGCCGCCCTGCGCGAGGACATGCTCAACAGCGCCGATATCGCCATTCTGTGCCTGCCCGACGACGCCTCGAAAGAGGCCGTGTCGATGCTGGCTGGCAACAACAGTGTGCGGATCATCGACACCTCCACCGCCTTCCGCGTTGCCAAGGACTGGACCTATGGTTTTGCCGAAATGGACAAGGACCAGGGCGACAAGATCCGCTCGGCGCGCTGCGTTGCCAATCCCGGCTGCTACCCGACCGGCGCTATCGCGCTGATCCGGCCGCTTCGCGCTGCGGGCATCCTGCCGGACGGCTACCCGGTGTCCGTCAATGCCGTGTCCGGCTATAGCGGCGGCGGCAAGCAGTTGATCGCCCAGATGGAAGACGAGAGCCATCCCGAGCATCTGACCGTCAACAACTATGTCTATGGCCTGAACCTCAAGCACAAGCATGTGCCGGAAATGAAGGCCCATGGCCTGCTGGATCGCGCTCCGCTGTTTTCGCCTTCGGTCGGCCGGTTCCCGCAGGGCATGATCGTGCAGGTTCCGCTGTTCCTGGAGGATCTGGCGGATGGCGCGACCGTGGAAAGCATCCACGCTGCGCTTTCCGCCCATTACGCCGGGCAGAACATCGTCAATGTCGTCGCTCTCGAAGACAGCGCCAAGCTCGGTCGGGTCGATGCCGAGGAACTGGTGGGCCAGGACACGATGAAACTCTTCGTGTTCGGCAATCCGGGCACCGGCCATGTCAATCTCGTGGCCGTGCTGGATAATCTCGGCAAGGGGGCGTCCGGCGCAGCCGTCCAGAACATGGACCTGATGCTGTCGGCGTGATCGTTTGAGCAGCCCTTTGAAAGCCCCCGTCTTTCCTCCATCTCTGATGGAGACATGGGGGCTTTCGCATCTCAGGCTGATCGCCAATACCCCTAGCAGCCACGTTTACCGGGCCACGCAGGACGAGCTCCCCGTCATTGTCAAAGCTCTGAAGCCCGAAGGCAGCGGCGAACGACCGGGCCTGGATTTTCTGCGCTGGCGGGATGGCAATGGTGCAATCCGGCTCATCGATCAGGCTGGCGATATCGCCCTGCTGGACGATGCGGGCGGTTTGCTGCTGCGCCATCATCTTGGCAAGGTCGGAGATCCGACAGCAACGGAGATCATCGTCAATGTGCTGGCGCGCCTGCATGCGCCATCGCCCGTGCCTGCTCCCGATGCGCTGACGCCCCTAAAGGCCCATTTCAGCGCGCTGTTTGCGCTCGAGAAAACCATGTCCGACCCGGCCATCGCCGAGATCATCCATTGGACGGCAGCACTGGCCCGCAGCCTGCTTGCCGAGCAACAGGATATCAAGCCGCTGCATGGCGACCTGCACCACGATAATGTCATCGGCGATGACAGTGGCAATTGGCTGGCGATCGATCCGCAGGGCCTTCTGGGCGAGCCGGCCTATGATGTCGCCAATGTGTTCGGCAATCCGCTCCACGCCCCGGATCTGGTTCTCGATCCCCGGCGCGCGATGGACCTCAGCCAGCGGTTTTCGGTGGCGCTGGGCTGTTCACCGCGTAAAATCCTCAGCTATGCGGCAGCCCATGCGGGTCTCTCCTGCGCGTGGACGCTGAGCCACCCACTGACCGCATCCGGCAATACCAATCTTGCCGAGCGGCTTGGCTTTGCCCGGCTGGCACGGTCCATACTTGCTGAACAGTTTGTCGACTGATCCGTCTCTCGTGCTGGTTGCTCCTGCGGCGTATAATTGAGCCATATGTTCAGGAGCCACCCATGACCGACAGCCGTCTTCCCGTTTATTTCATCCCTCATGGCGGCGGGCCCTGGCCATTCATGGACTTCCCGAAAGACGACCAGGGCAAAGGCCCCTGGGACGATCTTGCGGCCTTTCTGCAAGGCCTGCCTGTCGATCTCGGCGTCACGCCGAAAGCCATTCTCATCGTCTCCGGCCATTGGGAAAAGGAACCGCAGGTCACCGTCAGCACGGCAGCGGCCCCCGGCATGCTCTATGATTATTACGGCTTTCCCGCCCATACCTATGAGATAACCTATCCCGCCAAGGGCGATCCGGCGCTGGCCGCCCATGTACGCGAGCTGCTGCAACAGGCAGGCATCGCTTCAGCGGGGGACGATTCGCGCGGCTTCGACCATGGTGTGTTCATTCCGCTGATGGTTGCCTATCCGGATGCGGATGTGCCTGTCGTGATGCTGTCGCTGAAGAACACGCTGGATGCGGAAAGCCATCTGGAAATCGGCAAGGCCTTGCAGTCCCTGCGCGATGACAATGTGCTGATCATCGCATCCGGCATGAGCTACCATAATATGCCGATGTTTCGCCGCCGCGATGCCGACCATGAGGCCGTTGCCAAACGGTTCGATGACTGGCTGACGGCAGCGGTGGAAATGCCCGACCCGGATGCCCGTGCCGCGACGCTCAGCCTTTGGGATCAAAACCCGGATGCGCTTGCCTGCCATGTCCCAGACCATGACCATCTTGTGCCGCTGTTCGTGGCCGCAGGGGCTGCGGGCCACGACGGCGGAAGACGGGTCTTCAGCGGCCATGCGATTGGCAAGGCCTATTCAGGCTACCGGTTTGGGTAAAGGATAGGCGCCGTAGAAGCCACGCAGATGCGCGACCGTAAAGCCGAGCAGGATCAGCGCGCCGCCCTGATGGGCGAGCGCCGCATGCAGCGGCACCTGCATGAGCAGCGCGGAAATCCCCAGCACCGCCTGACAGCAGACGATGACAAACAGCACGACGCTACGGCGCGCATGGGTCGTTCCCGGTGCCGCCCGCAGCGACGAGACCATGTGATAGAGCGCCACCAGAAACACGGTATAGGCACCGATGCGATGCACGAACTGCACCGTCTTCGGGTTTTCGAAGAAATTCAGCCAGACGGGATGCTGGACCAGCAGATCACCGGGGATCAGCGCGCCATCCATCAGCGGCCAGGTATTGTAGGACATGCCGGCATCCAGCCCTGCCACCAGTGCACCCAGATAGATCTGGAACAGCACGAGGCAGAGAAGCGCAATTGCCCAATGCCGCGAATGCGCGGTCGGGGCTGGATCGGCACTATGGCGGGCAAGGCCACGCATCACCCAGACACAGGATGAGAAGATCAGACAGGCCATGACCAGATGGGTGGCCAGCCGATATTGACTGACCTCGGTGCGCTCCGAAAGCCCTGATGACACCATCCACCAGCCGATAAAGCCCTGAAAGCCGCCGAGCGCGAGTATGCCGACCAGCGGCCAGCGCAAACGCTTCTCGATCCTTCCGGTGACCCAGAAAAACGCCAGCGGCAAAGCAAAGATCACGCCGATGCTGCGGGCCAGGAAGCGATGCGCCCATTCCCACCAGAAAATCGTCTTGAACGCTTCGACCGTCATGCCCTTGTTGACCAGCTCATATTGCGGGATCTGCTGGTAGAGTTTGAACTCTTCCTCCCACTCCGCCGCGCTCAACGGTGGGATGACACCGTGGATCGGCTTCCATTGGGTAATCGACAGGCCAGAATTGGTCAGCCGGGTCGCCCCACCGACAAGAACCAGGGCAAACAGCGCGAGAATCACCAGGCCGAGCCAGATGCGCAGGGCGCGGCGGTTGCGGCTCTGCCGGTCGAGGACGGCTGCTGTCGGGACGGGTGAAGCGGTGCTGGCGATGGTCATCGGTCCAATCTCTCCATTCTACGGCATAATCCCGGTCCGAACGCTTTGTTGCAGGCGGAACTGGTGCATTCCGGTTGATTTGCATCAGGACCCGGTGCAAAACAAGGGCGGAAGGTTTGCGACATCGCGTCGCGTCCTGCAATCAGGGTCATAGCATGCCGGTCAGACTGCGCAAATTCGTCGGGACGATTTTGATCGTCGTGCTTGTCATGCTTTACGCAGTGCTGGCCACCACCATTGCCACATTGACTTTAGCACAGTCACCCTGGTGGGTGCATCTCACCTATTTCCTGCTGTCGGGCGTGGTCTGGATCCTGCCGGCCATGGCAATCATCAAATGGATGGCGGGTCCGGTTCGCAAATAATTCGCCGTGTTGCATGATCCTTAAATACAAACCGGGTAAGCTGGTGTTGCATCGACAGGACCGGAGAATGCAGCGTGGCGATGATCGATCCGAAACGGCTGACTGAAACCGCCAGCGGTCAAATCTCCGCGGCAGATATCGCCGTGGACATTCTGCCCGCGATGGAGCCGCTCGAATCCGACTGGCGCTGTCTGGAGCGCAACAACCATCTGTCGCTACATCAAGGTTACGACTGGTGCCGCGCCTGGGTAAAAACCCATGGCAATCCGCTGGCCATCCTGCATGGCCGCAGCAACGGACGCTGCCTGTTCATCCTGCCGCTGGAAATTACCCGTCACGCCATGATCCGCAAGGCAAGCTTCATTGCCACCCGCTTCACCAATATCAATACCGGCCTGTTCGCCCCGGCTTTTCTCCAGCAAATCGAGCTGGACACGGCCAAACAGTTGGGAAAGCAGATTGTCCAGGCAATGACGGGGCATGCCGATCTCGTTCACCTCGGCAATATTCCGCTCTCCTGGCGTGGATTGTCTCATCCCCTGGCCGGTCTACCGGCTGTCGAGCACCAGAACCATGCCTTCCAATTGCCGCTTCTAGGCGACTTCGAACAGACGCTCTCCCAGATCAACGCCAAGCGCCGTCGCAAAAAATACCGTAACCAGGTCCGCAAGCTGGAAGCGAGCGGCGGTTTCGAACATATTATCGCCTCCAGCGAGGAGCAGAAAGCCCAGCTGCTGGATCTGTTCTTCCGGCAAAAAGCGATCCGCTTCGAAACCCTCGGCCTGCCGGACGTGTTTCAGGAGCCGGAGACGCAGGCATTCTTCCAGTTGCTGCTGCAAAGCGAGTCAGGCGGATTGAACGTGCCGCTGGAGCTGCATGCGCTGCGGTCATCGGGCAGTCATCAAGACGGCAAGATTGCCGCCATTGCCGGCCTGTCACGCAAGGGCGATCACGTTATCTGCCAGTTTGGCTCGATAGACGAAAGCATTGCCCCGGAAACCAGCCCCGGCGAATTGCTGTTCTGGCTGATGATTGAACAATGCTGCGCCGAGGGGGCGGCCCTGTTCGACTTCGGCCTCGGCGACCAGATCTACAAGCGAAGCTGGTGCCCTATGGAAACCGTGCAACACGATATTTTGCTGCCTGTGACCCCTCTCGGCCACCTCGCCGCCACAGCCGAGCGCAGCCTGACCCGCTCCAAGGCGTTCATCAAGGGCCACCCACACCTTTACAGCGCCCTGCAAAAACTCCGCGCCCGTAGCAATGCGCAGGCAGATGATCCGGGCAAGGATTAGAGGCTTGAGTTTGTTAGGTTAAGATTGAACCATAGTACAGAACGCAAAAGTTTTCGGGTGCGCGGCCCCCTCTTGCCTCTGCCGCCACCTTCTCCCCGATGGGGAGAAGAAGTGCGAGCCGCCTTCCTGATCATTCACCGACACCGTGAAAAAGGTATAATCTTTTTTCAACATCAAACTGAGATTCAGTGCTGTCGCTTTTGCTTCTTCTCCCCAGCGGGGAGAAGGTCCCGGCAGGGGGATGAGGGGGTGCGCAGCCGAGAGGATGTTTGCGTCGTGTACCTCGACAATTGAACCACACACACTTTAGATCTTCTTGTTGTCGTTTAACTGTCCGAGAAAACTCGGTTTCCACGTTCCCCTGACAAATTTCAAGCCACCCGCTGGCCACCATCATCCGGTGGCACCGCATTGTCGTCGCTCATCAGCACCAGATCACTATAGCCCACAGCTTCGAAGGCGGTCATGATTTGCGCCAATTGCTTGCGGTCCGGATTGGGCGCGGAGAGAATGACTTCATGGTCCTGGGCCTTGCACAGATCGACGACATTGGTGGCGCTGGCCGGGCCGCATTCGATCAAGACCAGATCGTAAACGTCGGCAAGGGCCTCGACCACCATGGACAGGCGCTCGATGCCCCGCAGCGCCTGACGAATATCGCTATTGCCCTTCGGCACGATATGGGCGTTTGACAATCGGTCGGAATGAATGGTCTCGCCAAAGGCAACGTCGCCGCAGAGCAGATCGGTCACGCCGGGCAGATCGTTTCGCTCGGCCATCAGCGCCGTCGGATAGCCGGAGCCGGTCATGTCGATCAGGATCACCGTGCGGTCGGCTTTGGCCACAGCGCGTGCCAAAAGCACCGTTGCCGCCGATCCGTCATCGCCGGAAGGCGAGATGACCACTGCTTTGGAAATGCCGTGCCGTGTCAGGTAACGCGCCACCGACGCGATTGAAAACTCATGATCGGCATCGGTAAGGGCCGCGCGATGTTGGTCGCTTTCACTTTCAGGATCTGCCGATGCGATGGCCGGGGTGTCCTTTCCGATCCGTTCGGCGGCTGCCGTCGCTGCGATCGCGGCAGCCGCCGCATCCAGTCTTGGCTTCTGCTTTGCAGGCGCGGCTGCTGGTTCGTCAAAGGCAGGCTCACCGGTCCGGCGGCGGGGATATTCCTGGGCAAACCGCCCGCTGCGGTCTGGATCGATCGGGCCGACAGGCTTCAGCGCCCGGCCACTGAACAGTTCCGCCAACATGATGACGATCACGCTCAACACCAGAGCCGCCATGGCGGCCACAACCGTGATCGGCAGGACCTTGGGGAAATTCGGTTCACTCGGCTCGGAGGCGCGGGAAATCACCCGGGCATCGGCGGGCGTGGCATTGCTGTCCAGCCGGCTGGTGGCTTCGCGGTAGCGGGCAAGATAGGTTTCCAGCAATTGCCGCTGTGCGCTCGCTTCGCGCTCCAATGCGGCAAGCCCGACCTGGCTGTCCCCAGCCTTGGCGCTTTGTGCCTTGAGGGTGGTCAGCTGCCGGTCAAGCTCCGCTTCGCGCATCCGCGCCACATTGGCCTCGGTTTCCAGGCTGGACACAACTTTTCTGGTCTCTTCGGCCAATTGCTGGCGCAGGTTGGCCAATTGGGCCCGCAGCGCCTTGATGCGCGGGTGTCCGTCCAGAAGACTGGTGGAGAGGTCGGAGATTTGTGCCTGTACGGCAGCTTCCGCCTGTTTCAACTGTTGCACGGCAGGAGAGGCCATGACGATATCTAGATTGTCGGTCGACCGCCCGGCCTTCAGCGAGGCCTTGGCATTTTCGGCCCGTGCCTGCGCACTGGCCCGGTCGGTGCGCACCCGCGCCAATTCCGTCGATATATCGTTGAGCTGCTTGGAGGCGAATGTACCGCTCTCGCCGGTCGACAGCAGATCGGCATTGCGGCGATAATCTGCGACTTTCTTTTCCGCGTCGGACACCTTCTGACGCAGGTTGGCGATTTCCGGCTCCAGCCAGCGGGCCGCATCCTCATTGCTATCAAGCTTGGCGCCGCTCTGGAGCGCCAGATAGACCTTGACCATTTCATTGGGAATGGCGGCAGCAAGCCTTGCATCCTTGGAGGAAAACTCGATGCCGATAACCCGCGACTTCTCCACCTGATAGACTTGGAGCTTTTCCAGGAAGGTACGGATCACCCGGTCTTCGGGCGCCAGATCGAGCGGGTTCTTTTTCAGATGCAGCATCACCATCAGATCCGACAGGGCGGAGGGATGCAGATCGGGATCGAATTCCGTCAGTTCGTAGAGCTTGAGATCCTTGACCACCTGGCGGATCAGATCCACCGAGCGGAACAGCTGCACTTGGCTGGCAATATTCAGCTCGTCCAGCACCGGTTCCGAGGCCGCCGACTTGGCGTTTTCCGCATCGTAATTGGGCGCGCGCGGCTCGATCAGCACCGTGGTTTCGGCGCGGTAGGTTGGACGGATCATGCTGGCCCCGGCGAAGGCCACGCCAGCCGCAAGGCAAGTGACGAGCAATACCCTGCCCTTTCGCTGCCAGACGGCGCGAAACAGCTGCAAGAGATCGATATCCACGTCCTGATGGGCGGCGACCGGTTGACCCGACATTCCATCCCTCCTTCAAATCTGTCCGGAGCGTAAACGAACATAGTAACTCAAGCGTTAACCGCCTGTGGTCATTGCGGCGATTGCAAGATAAGCTCGCCGGACTTGCGCTGCGATCTTTACACTCCCTTAACCATACTGGCCGATAAGAACATGATTATCTTCTATGGGAGCGTGCGCATGGTCACCGCCAAACAGATCTTGCTGGCTGTTGCCGTCACCCTGCTGGCGGCGCTGTCCAGTTGCGCCAACTATAAACCGGCTTCGAAAGTCTTCCAGGAAGCGACGATCCAGCCTTACCGGCTGGACAGCGGCGACCGGCTGCGCATCACCGTGTTCGACCAGGCCAATCTGAGCAATACCTATACCGTAGACCAGGCCGGCTATATCGCCTTTCCGCTGATCGGCCAGGTCGCGGCGCGCGGCACCACCATGCCGCAGCTGGAAGGCACTATTGCCCAGCGGCTGCGCAAGGGCTATCTGCGCGATCCCGATGTCAGCATCGAGATCGACCGCTACCGCTCGATCTTCGTCATGGGCGAAGTCGGCCAGCCGGGGCAGTATTCCTATGTGCCGGGCATGACGGTGCAAAATGCCATTGCCGTTGCTGGCGGCTTCACCAGCCGCGCCAATGAGCGCGACGTAGATGTGACCCGCAAGGTCAACGGCACGATCGCCACCGGCCGGGTGCCGATCACCGACCCGATCATTGCCGGTGACACGGTTTATGTGCGCGAACGGCTGTTCTGATGCCGGATGAACATAGGCTGCGGATCATTCATTGCTTCCGCTCGCCAATTGGCGGCATTTTCCGGCATGTGCGCGATCTGGTCGAGCATCACGATGCGCTTGGCCATTCCGTCGGCATCATCTGCGACAGCAGCACCGGCGGCGACCATGAGGCCGCCCTGTTTGCGGAACTGCTGCCCCGCCTGAAGCTCGGCCTTATTCGCCAGCCGATCCGGCGTGCCATCGGATTTGACGATATCAGCGCGGTGCGCTCCTGCTACCGGCATATCAAGAGCCTGAAACCCGATGTGCTGCATGGTCACGGCGCCAAGGGCGGCGCGCTCGCCCGCATCATTGGCACGGCCCTTCGCATGCAGGGATCAAAGGTAGTCCGCATCTATTCGCCACATGGCGGCAGCCTGCATTATCGCCGCAGCAGGCCGGTTGGCAGACTGATCTTTGCATTGGAAAAGCTGCTGGAACGCCAGACCGAAGCCATCGCCTTTGTCTGCGGCTTCGAGCAATGGTCCTACGGGCAAAAGGTGGGAAAACCAGGCTGCGACTCCCGCCTGATTTTGAACGGGATCAGCGAAAGCGAGTTTCGGCCTGTGCCACTGCGTGACGAAGCCGTGGATTTCGTCTTCATCGGCATGTTGCGGGATCTGAAAGGCCCTGACGTCTTCATCAACGCCGTGCTGGAAGCTGAACGGCTGCTGGGGCGTCCCTTGACCGCCGCGGTTATCGGCGACGGGCCGGACCGTGACACCTATGAGCGGCAGATCCACCAGCGCGGCCTTGGCCTTCGCATGCAATTGCTGCCTGCCATGCGGGTCTCGGAAGCCTTCACCTTCAGCAATATTGTCGTCGTTCCCTCAAGGGCCGAATCCATGCCCTATATCGTCCTGGAAGCGATTGCCGCCGGAAAATCGGTGATTGCCAGCGCCGTCGGCGGCATTCCGGAAGCCCTGGGCAAGACCAGCGCTGCACTTGTTGCGCCCGACAATGTTGAGGAACTGGCCGCTACCATGGTAAAGGCCCTGACCCAGCCGGACTGGAAACAGACGGTCATGCCGGACCCGACCCTTTTCCATGCCCGATTTTCAGCCTCTGCCATGGCTGAGAAAATGCTGACGCTTTACCGCGATCATTCGGTTTGAGAGCAGTCGCGACCTGCCTCATCGTGGGACGGGTCCTGCCAAAGCTAAAGGTTTTTTAGCACATTTGCGGTAATCCAACGTTGCAAAATGAATTGCCGCGATGAAGGCGCTAGAGACTTTGGATGTAGCAAAGCTCCGTCAAAAACTGAAGGAAGAGGCTGAACAGACCGGCGCAAGCGGCTTTTCATCGTCTCCGACAGTCGAATTGTCACCACTCGCCAGCCGGGTGGCCGATCAATTGCGCCGTGCCAATCGCTCGCCCAGCATCATGCTGGGGCAATTCGGTCTGCTGGAGTTTTCCTGGCTGATCGCCACCAGCCTGCTTTCCGGCTGGCTGACGATGGGCGGATCGGTTGACACGCTCCTGCACATTGGTGCCTTCGGCGCATTTGGTGCGATCGTTTTTGTCCTGTTCACGCAATTTGCCGATGGCTACCAGATACACACACTGCGCCGTCCGTTCCGCTCGGTGAAGCGAGCCCTGACCAGTTGGTTTCTGGTTGTCGCCTTGATGGTCGGCATCCACGTCTTCTTGAATGCCCAGCTGTTTACTGTGTCCTGGCTGGTGACCTGGGCGGCAACCTCTGCCCTGTTTCTCATCCTTGAACGCTATGGCATGGCACTGGCCATTCGCAGCTGGACCCGTAACGGCATCATTGAGCGACGCGCCGTGGTGGTTGGCGGTGGAGAGCCTGCCAAACAATTGATCCGCACGCTGGAAAGCCAGCCGGATAACGATATCCGTATCTGTGGTATTTTTGACGATCGACAAGGCGACCGGTCGCCCAACATCGTCGCGGGCTATCCCAAGCTCGGCACTGTTGCCGAACTGGTGGCCTTTGCACGCGAAACCCGCATCGACATGCTGATCATCGCCCTGCCGATTACCGCGGAAGCGCGTATCATGGAACTGTTGAAACTGCTTTGGATCCTGCCGGTGGATATTCGGCTGGCGGCCCATTCCAACAGCCTGAGATTCAGACCCCGCGCCTATTCCCATGTCGGCGACCTGCCGATGCTGGATCTGGTCGACAAACCGATCCGCGACTGGGACCAGGTTGCCAAACGGGCCTTCGACATCATTTTCAGCCTGGTGGCCTTGGCCGTGTTCTGGCCGGTCATGGCGCTCGCCGCCATCGCTATCAAATCCACGTCGAAAGGGCCGGTGCTGTTCGTGCAGAAGCGCCATGGCTTCAACAATGAGGTCATCAAGGTCCTGAAATTCCGCTCGATGTATACGGAGATGAGCGACCCGACCGCCAAGCTGGCCGTCACCAAGAACGATCCACGCGTCACAACCGTCGGCCGCTGGCTGCGCAAATCCTCGATGGATGAATTGCCGCAATTATTCAATGTGTTGCGCGGCGATCTTTCGCTGGTCGGGCCACGCCCGCATGCGGTCATGGCGCAAACCCGCGACCGCCATTACAGCGAAATCGTCGAGAGCTATTTTGCCCGCCACCGCGTCAAGCCCGGCGTCACCGGCTGGGCGCAGATCAAGGGCTGGCGTGGTGAGATTGATAGCGATGACAAGATCAAGGGCAGAACCGCCCATGACCTCTATTATATCGAAAACTGGTCGCTGCTGTTTGACCTGAAAATCCTGGTGATGACGCCGATCAGCCTTTTCAACACGGAAAACGCTTATTGAGCGCGGTCACCCACCATAGTAGCCCGCCGTTTCGGCCAGGCTTGGCGGCCATAACCCTGACGGGATCGGCGCTGGTCGGCTTTGGTGTATTCCTGCTCGGCTTCGTGTTCATGGAGCCTGCCCCGTACGAATTGTTCATGGCGGCGCAGATCCCCCTGTGGTTCCTGCTCGGCCTGAAGATTTCCCGCAGCGTCGCTCCGCTTCTGGCGCTTATGCTCATCTTCAATGTCGGCGGCATGATCTCGCTGACGACAATGACGGACCTCGATCAAGGCCCGCTCTATGTTGCCGTCTCGACCTTCCTCGCCGTGACCTCGGTTTTTTATGCGGCCATCATCGAGGAACGGCATGAAAGGCTGCGGTTGATCTTCAATGCCTGGGTTCTGGCCGCAGTTGCCACCGCCCTTCTGGGTATTCTGGGCTATTTCCATGCGTTTCCCGGCGCTGAAATGTTTACACGCTATGACCGGGCCATGGGGGCTTTTCAGGACCCCAATGTGTTTGGTCCGTTTCTGATTGCTCCGTCGCTCTATCTCATCCATGGGCTTTTGACTGGTCGGTTGCTGGACGCGCCGTGGAAGATTTTTTGCCTGCTGATCCTCGCCCTTGGTGTGTTCCTGTCGTTTTCACGGGCGGCCTGGGCGCTGTTCCTGTTTTGCGCCATCGCCATGGTGCTCATCCTGCTGATCAAGGAACGCAGCAGTGCCTTCCGCCTGAAGATCGTGCTGCTGGCACTGACAGCGGCCATCGCTCTCGTTGTGGCGCTGACCGTCGCCCTGCAATTCCAGCAGGTGCGTGACCTGTTTTCCAGCCGCACCCAGCTTGTGCAGGACTATGATGGTGGCCATCTCGGTCGCTTCGAGCGTCACAAGATCGGCTTTCTGATGTCGATGGAAAAGCCGCTCGGGATCGGCCCGATGGTGTTCAGCAAGATCTTTCCGGAGGACGAGCACAATATCTGGCTGAAAACCCTGACATCCTATGGGTGGCTCGGCTTCGTCTGCTTTATCACCATGCTGGTCTGGAGCGTTTGCTTCGGCTTCAAATGTCTGCTCTATGACCGCCCTTGGCAACCCTATCTGATGATTGCCTGGATCGTGCTGATCGGCCATGCCCTGATCGGCAATGTCATCGATATCGATCATTGGCGACATGTGTACCTGCTGTTTGGAATCCTTTGGGGATGCAGAGCACTGGAAATCAATTGGCAAAGACATAACTGAACATCAGGGGACTCGTTTGGCGCAGGGAAACGTGATGGATGGCCAGGGAATTGCCGATGGGCAGAATCTGCGAATCTTGCAGGTCTTGGAGCCGAGCGGCGGTGGCTCCGGCCGTCATTTCATCGATCTTTGCGCAGGCCTCGCCGCCTGCGGACAGACGGTGACCGCGGTCTATTCACCGTTAAGAGCCGAAAGCCGGTTCGTTGCCGAATTGCTGGCGCTGCCGCTGCACGAGATCATTGCGCTGGACATGCACCGTGCGGTCGGCCCCTGGGATATCGCCTCCTATAGGGCGCTGCGGCGGCTGATCCGCGACAAAGGCCCATTCGACATCGTGCATGGCCACAGTTCCAAGGCAGGCGCGCTGACCCGGCTGGCAACCCTGCCCGGGCGCAATCCACCGGTGCTTTACACGCCTCACGCCTTCCGCACCATGGACCCGACGCTCGGCTCCAAAGGCCGCCTGGTTTATGGCGGCGTGGAACGGCTGCTTGGACGATTTTTCAGCGACCGGGTGATTTGCGTTTCACCGGATGAATATCATCACGCCGTGGCGCTGGGCATTCCAGCACGCACCCTCCGCATTGTCGCCAATGGTGTGAAATATCCGCCCGGCGACGCCCGCTCGGAGACACGCGCGCATTTCGGCATTGCCCATGAGCATCTGGTTTTCGGTTTTATTGGCAGGCTCGTGGCCCAGAAAGCCCCAGAGCGGCTGATCCGCGCCTTTGCCAGTATTGCAGACCTGATGCCCCAGGCCCGGCTGGTGATGATCGGCAGCGGCGAGCGGGAAGCGGAACTGCGCGTCATGATTCAAACCCTTGGCCTTGATGGCAAGGCCCAGATCCGCAGCGACATGAGCGGACATGACGCCATCCAAGCCTTTGACATCCTGGTTGCACCGAGCCGCTACGAGGCGATGTCCTATGCAATGCTGGAAGCCGCAGCCGGTGGACTTCCCCTCGTTTTGACAGCGGTGGGCGGAACGAGCGTCGTACTGGAGAATGGCGTCAACGGCTTTGCCGTTCCCAATAGCGATGCGATCAAGCCGCTTGCAGACGCCATGGCCGCCTTTCGCGACCCCCTGACGCGGGCACAGCTTACGGCTGGCGCCTTGGGCCGCCGTAACAACTACCGGCTTGAAAAAATGGTGGCAGAGACACTGGCGATCTACCGAAACCTTCTTCCCCAAACCACGCCAAGCTCGCTGTTAACCCCAGAGGCTCGGGCCGAGCACGTGGCAGACGACGAGCAGCGGACCCTGCTGCTTGCCAAGCGCATCGTGGTCTAATCCCCGTCGATCGAGAATCATTCCACATTCCTGCGTTATTTAAAGTGTTGCGGCGTTCTTAGAGTTCGTCAGGGAAAAGTGGGCACCGGTTTTCCCGAACAGACGAACTCAAACAAAAACGAGACAGTCTGTCGTGCGTTTTTATAAAACCCACGGCGCATCATGGAACATTTTTCCGTCTGTCGCGTTTTTAGCGCGTTCAGCCGAAACAGTTGGCGGACGGATAGAAGAGGGACAGCATGAACCGCACAAACGGTCTTTATTTGATCATCGGCGCATTGGTCGTCGTCGTGGTTGGCCTCGGGGCCTATGCATATCACGAGGAAACCAAGCCCAAGGGCGTTGAGCTCAGCATTGGTAAAGACGGCGTCGCCGTCGAACAGAAATAATCTCCAGCCGATTGGAGCCCGTCACGTTCAAATTGAACCAGACAGGTTCTGACTTCTCTTTTTTCGTTTGTCTTCTTAGGAAAACGCAACCCACTTTTCCTAAGGCAAACAATAGAACTTTTCTTACAGCTCCATGCGTTAATCCGCATGGAGCTGTAATACTTTATATCTGCAGCATCATTTCAAGTTTGGGCGGATCACGCGACCTTGCGTTTGCCTTCCGCCACATTGAGACCCCAGCTTTCCACCAGTAGGGATGGCAGATGCAGGTCGCCAGGCAGCATATAGGGCATTGCCTGCCCCTCACCTGCCTTGATCGGCAGGCCATGCCCCAGGCCATCCATTACGGCATATTCCACCTTGATCGCACCGTCTTCGTCATGCCAGACATAGCCGTCGCTCCGGCCATAGGCCACGGGCTTTGCCTTGCCGTCCAGCAAGCCATGCACGGCAAGCCATTGGATGACCAGCGCATCGGCGTTCTTCTGATGGACGACATTGTCATCCCTGCCCTGCCAGATCGAAATCCTTGGCCAGTCCCGACCTTCGGGCGCGGCTTGATAGACCAGTTGCGCCCATTCATCCGGGGCTTTGGCCACACCGTTATGCATGATGTTCAAGGCATTCATCGCATCCCGCGCACCACCAACCGGCAGGCCGGCAACCACGGCGCCCGCCTTGAATATATCGGGATAGGCGGCGAGAGCCGCAGCGGCCAACGCGCCACCAGCCGATAGGCCCATAATGAAAACATTTTCGGTGCTGAGGCCATGGGCCTCGACCATGGTGTCAATCATCTGGCGTATCGAGCCAGTCTCGCCACGGTCGCGCGCCACAGCACTCGGACGAAACCAGTTGAAGCAGCCATTCGGATTGTTGGAGCTGCGCTGTTCGGGATAAAGCAGCGCGAAACCATGCTGACGCGCCAGACGGCTCCAGCCGCTGCCATCATCGAAATCCTTGGCCGTCTGCCCACAGCCGTGCAGCACGACCACCAGCGGCGCGCTCGGCGGCAAGCCGGGTGGCACATAGGTCATCATCCGCAAATGTCCGGGATTGCTGCCGAAGCTGGTGTTTTCAACAAGGCGTGGCTGGGCGGGCTTTCTCGGTTTCGGCGCGACCTTTTCACGAGGTGTGGCGCTCTCAACCAGATCCACAAATGCCTTTTGTAACTTTTTTTGGCGGCGAACCATGGCGGCCACCGATTTTGGAACATTCAATCGCATCGCATCTGCCTTCCTGACGGCTGCATTCTCTCGTCTGCTTCACAAGCCGCCAATACTTCTGGCCCTCAAAAACTCATGGTGAATATCGTCTCATGCTGATCTCGAAGGTTATGAGGACCAACGACACGGCATATTGCTGCACTGCACCCAATATAAGGCAGAGACCGGACTTTATCGATACCAGAGCTGCACCATTCGGCGCTTTTGCATCCTGTCCAGTCTCTTCAAAGCCCAGAAAATCCGAGAATAGCCCTTAGAATATAGATGGTTACAGAAAAAATCTGTTTATTATGTGCACCGCAAAAAAAGCGTTATACATTATAAACATAAAATTCTTGAGATTAGCTTACGCCCCGAAGGGATTACGCAAGCACAAAGCCGCCGCCTCTTCGCCAGGATAAAACGGCTTCAGCGAACCTGAGTGCAAGGTGCTGTAACGCTGAAAACAGGCATCTGCTTTGAAGAGAGGCAATCACCCAAACTGGGGGGAGTGATTGAAATAAATGGTCGGGACGGCAGGATTTGAACCTGCGACCCCTTGACCCCCAGTCAAGTGCGCTACCGGGCTGCGCTACGCCCCGACCCGCTCCTAAGAGCAAGGTTCACTTAGAGTTTTTGACTTTCGGGCGCAAGCGGAATTTTGCCCGAACAGATCAAAAACGCGCAAAACACACCGCAAAGCTCATTCCGCCAAGATCGATGGGGGAAGCCTGACGGTATAGGTCGTGCCGTTGGAGCTTGTCGCGCTGGCCAGGGAGCCCCCGAGCTGCTTGACGAAAGCTTTGACGAACTGGGTGCCAAGTCCCGACCCCTCCGATTTGCCGCTGAGACCGATTCCGTTATCGCTAACGGTCAACGCGACTTCACCCTCCCGGCGCTGAAAGCCGAGAACAACCTCGCCCTGCCCCGATGGAAAGGCATATTTCACGGCATTGGTGGCGAGTTCATTGACGATCAAGCCGATCGATACGGCATAATCGGGTTGAATGCTCAACGGCTCGGTTTTCGTACTGATGGTGATGTTCGAATTCGGGCTCAAAAGGCTCTTACGAATCGTGGTGGTGATGCCTCTCAGATAGGTTTCCATGTTGACGGGGCCAAACGCGCTGGATTGAGCAATGACGTCATACAACTCGGCAACGGCCCTGATCCGCGCCTGCATGGCCTTATATCCTTCAGCGCAGGGCTCTGCGGCGCGGCGAATCTCGTGAGAGACAAAAGAGGAAATGATCTGCAGGCTGTTTTTGATACGATGAGCCAGTTCCGCGGCCAATATATCCCTATGCCTGTCGAGCATCACGGCCTCCGTCGCGTCCTCGAACACGACGAGCATCCGGGTGACATGATTGCCGGGCCTAAATATTTTCCTGGCATTGATCTTGAACACACGCCGGCCCAGGCCGGGAAACTCGTCTTCCAGCAGCAAGCCATCGACATGTTCATCGCGAGGCAGAACGCGCTCCAGAAGATCGTTGAGCGCAGCCACATTCCACTGGCCGTCCCCCAGCGTTTTCAACTGTTGACCGATCACCTCGGTGGATTGCACACCGAAGAGCTTTAGAAAAGAACGGCTGGCAAACACAATGCTCATGTCGTGCTCCAGTACCAGCAGTGGATCGCGGACCGTATCGACAATATTCTGCGCAAGAATCCAGCTCCGCTCGGCCTCCGCACTGGCAAGGCGCGCTTGCGTGACATCGTCAATTGACATCAAAAAAAGATTTGCGGCATCACTCGCGCGTTGAACCCGACGAACATTGACCATCATGATCCTATGGCCCAGATCCGGGAAAACCACATCAACTTCATGAGCATTGACGACCGTGTCCTGCGGAACGATCTGCTCCAAAAGCAATCGAAGCCCTGGAATATTCCAATGGCCGCCCTTCAGATCGTAGAGTTGCCGCCCCAGCGTCTGCTCCGAAGCGATCTGAAAGTTGGCGTAAAAGGCTTGATTGGCGGCAAGGACAGTCAGATCCTGGCTCAGAATCAGCACTGCGTCACGGGAGGTATCGATAATGTCCTGAGGCAGGATTTCGTTGAGCAGAAGATTGGTCAAGGGGCGTCGCTTTTCTAAGATGAGATAGGCTGTTTCCAGGTGCGGCTATGCCGCGCGTGAAATAGGTGAGCTATACCACGGTCCAAACATACCAAAGCATCAATGGCTTGGGATAGAGATCCGTGGAGTAGCAAACATCGTTTTTAATGAATGTTCGTGTTGGACGATTGAAACGTCAAGCATGGCAACTGGCGGCTTGTCCTCGTCCGTCAGAGCATGCTCTGGCTAACCGCTTATTTGGTGGCACTGTCTCTCGAGGTTTTCGTGGGTTGATCAGGCCCGGGGCCTGCAATCAAACTCTCGAAAATTGCGTCGTTTGTCCTGCGCCATGTCTCGTCGGTTAACCATTGATAATCCTGGTCCGGCATCAAAGGGACGGCCTTCACCTGTGCATTCGAAATCCGCAGAAAGAAGCTCTTCCTCTCCCGATCGACAAGCAGGTAGCGAAGCGGAACAACGAGGCTATCCTTGCCCGGCACGAAGAACCCGCCAGCCGCAACGATTGCATAGTCCTGCCGGTCCTTGGTGCCGATGACCACATTGCGAACTTCGCCAACGATCTTGTCATCGGCGGTCCGAACTTCGGCGCCGACGATTTCATTGACCAGCAAGCCAGGATCGAGATCATTAATGCTGATCAATGCCCCCTCATTGGCCGCGCCACGGCTTCCCTTGACCTGGCCCAGCCTATGCCATTGCGGTTCGCCAGCGGCCAATTGCTGGTCGGTCGCGTCTTCGTCATTCGTACCCAACCGCGCCATGAACGGGGATGCGATCAATTCCCGAATATTGCCCAGCAACCGCTCGCAATCTTTTTCCAGCCCGTAATTCCAAAGAAGAAAGGCCGCATCGCGCAATTTACGCAGGTCATGCACGAGATAGCGGTTTTGAGGATCCCGAAATTCAGGCTTTTCCAGAATGGCTTCTTCAAGCCTTGCATCGGAAATATTGCAGGCGGCTAGCGCTGGCGTGCCCAAAAGCGCAAGCAGAAGGGCTCCAGCCGCAGCTGATTTCATAAACGTCATTCCTGATCCGATCGGCGGGTTTTGCTATGACTTCGTGTTGCCCAGCACACTGATCGGAAGGAGGCGCACCGCATGACGCTATTCTTCACCAAGCATAACGCACACCATCTCGATTTGTTCCAAAATTTAAGAAAATATTCCTTTTTGGCACTCTTTTCGTCTTGCCGAAATACACATCAGACCCGCCTCCACCGCCCGCGATACTAGCCCTGAATTTATTATTCACATCGGAATCTTTCTGCGGAACCAATGGTTAACCGTGGCGTTATGAGCCGCGGAGAACATGACATGACAGTAGACAGAGACTTTCAGCGGCCGGTCGCCTTGGTAATTGCCGGAACCACCCACATGGTAAGATCGATTCGTGAAGCAGCCTGGCTGCTCGCCGATCAATGGCCGGATTTTTCCTGCGAATATTTTCGCAAGGCCCTGTCTGCCTGCGCAGCCGCCCTGGAAGGACGGCGTTCCGCCACCTATGCACGGCGCGCGCTGATCATTGCCGCGCATCGCGGTAATGTGGCGATTGCGCCTGATCACACTCTGGCGGCGTGAGGTCGGTGTTTTTAGAGTTTTCCTTAGGGAAGTAGATCCAGGTTTTCCCGAAAAGAAAAACTGAACCTGACAGCCCTTAGCGGACCTGATCCAGTAGCCGCTTGCATTCCAGCAGATCGAACAGGGTTTCCTGAAGCAGCGCCCGGTCTTCTTTGCCGACCGAACCGCGGCCAGCGGAAATGTCGAGAGCGCTATCGTCGCCACCGCCAAAGTTAAAGAATCGGCTGCTGGTACGCGACTTTGCATGACCGACGACCTGGTCGTCGTCGCTGCCGAGTTTGGGATCGTCATTGCTGGATTGGCCAGCGGCAACCAGGGCTTCCATCGTCGCCAGGTCGCCGGAAGCGACAGCCATGACGAATTTATTGCCATTGGTTTTCAGAAGCTTCTGCACACCTTTGATCGTGTAGCCGTGATCATAGAGCAGATGCCGAATGCCCTTCAGCAATTCGATATCGTCAGGACGGTAGTAGCGCCGTCCGCCGCCGCGTTTCAGCGGCTTGATCTGCGGAAACCTGGTTTCCCAGAATCGCAGCACATGCTGCGGCAAATCGAGATCGTCCGCCACTTCGCTGATCGTACGGAAGGCATCAGGGCTCTTATCCAAGACGGGCTCCATCATGTCACTCTCAACGACAGCATGTCTCTCATCAGAAACTGAGGCTGTATTATCTTGTCTTTCGGCCAGTGCTTTGAAGACTCGTCGGCAAGCCATCCATCCAGATAGCTGCTCGAAAACGTCGCCCGCAACGAACAGAGACCGACACAATCAAGCTCATAACTTGCCGGCGGCGCGGCCTTGGCCGCAAGGCCGTTAAGCAGCCGGATTGGCCGGTTTCTGCTTGGCTTTGCGGGCCAGATGCGAGCGCAGGATACGCTGTTTCAAGACGTTGGAGGCTTTGAACGTCATCACCTTGCGGGGCGAAATCGGCACTTCTTCGCCGGTCTTCGGGTTGCGGCCGATCCGCTCGTTCTTGGCGCGCACCTGGAAGGTGGCGAAAGAAGAAAGCTTGACCATTTCGCCACGCACGATGGCATTGCAAATCTCATCGATAACCGTTTCGACAAGTTCGGCGGATTCCGTCCGGGAAAGACCAACCTTGCGGAAGACCGATTCAGCCAAATCCGCGCGTGTTACCGTTTTGCCAGCCATAGCATCCCGTCCATTTATCAGTTCTGTTCGTTATACTCAGAGACTATTGATATGAACGCAATCGGTCAAGCGCCGTTAACAACTTGTTTTTGCGGCAACTACCAGCGCAGCAGCAGCGCGCCCCAGGTAAATCCGCCGCCCATGGCTTCCAGCAGCACCAGGTCGCCTTGCTTGATCCGGCCATCGGCGACCGCAACCGAAATCGCCAACGGAATCGAGGCGGCAGATGTATTGCCGTGCTGATCGACGGTGATCACAACTTTTTCCAGGGGAATATCCAGTTTTTTCGCAGCACCGTCGATAATGCGACGATTGGCCTGATGCGGCACCAGCCAATCGACATCCTCAGCCGTCAGGCCCGACGCCGCAAAGGATTGCTCGATCACATCGGCGATCATGCCGACTGCATGTTTGAAGACTTCACGGCCTTCCATGCGCAAATGGCCGACAGTGCCTGTCGTGGATGGGCCGCCATCCACATAAAGCTTGTCCTTGTGCGAGCCGTCCGAACGCAGATGCGCCGTCAGCACGCCGCGATCGGCAATGGTTCCTTGCCCTTCGACCGCTTCCAGCACCAGAGCGCCAGCGCCGTCGCCAAACAGCACGCAGGTAGTGCGGTCCTGCCAGTCGAGAATGCGCGAAAAGGTCTCGGCACCGATAACCAGCACCCGCTTTGCCAATCCGCCGCGAATATAGGCATCCGCCGTCGTCATCGCATAGACGAACCCGGTGCAGACGGCCTGAACGTCAAAGGCAAAGCCGTGGGTCATGCCAAGCCGGTTCTGGATATTCACCGCAGCCGACGGAAAGGTATTGTCGGGCGTCGATGTGGCGCAGATGATCATGTCGATATCGGCAGGCGCGAGGCCAGCGGCCTCCAGCGCCTTCAAGGCAGCCTCAGCGCCAAGCGAGGCAGTGGTCTCCCCCTCGCCGGCAATATAGCGCTGCTTGATGCCGGTGCGTTGAACGATCCAGTCGTCCGACGTGTCGACAAGCGTTTCCATTTCGCGGTTACTCAATAGCCGCTTGGGCAAAGCCGAGCCAACACCGCGAACAACTGAACGAATCATTTTATATTTATCCTGTCCTTCACGCTGCTTCCGGCCCGGCGCTGGAGGAGCCAGCCCTGGACGTCGATGGAAAGCGAGTGTGATAAAGTTTCAAATCATTTTCAATTTTCTTGGTCAAACCGTTGCGCGCCATGTCATAGCCAACCTCGATGGCTGAACCGAAACCTTCCGCGTCCGTGCCGCCATGACTTTTGATGACGATGCCGTTCAAACCGAGGAAGACGCCGCCATTCACCTTACGCGGGTCCATCTTGTCCTTCAGCGCATCGAACGCCCCCTTGGCGAAGAAATAGCCGATCTTCGACATCAGGCTGCGCGACATCGCCGCCCTCAGATAGGTGGCGATCTGGCGCGCCGTGCCTTCGGCAGCCTTCAGGGCGATATTACCGGTGAAGCCTTCCGTGACGACGACATCGACTGTGCCCTTGCCGAGATCGTCTCCCTCGACGAAACCGGCATAGTTTAGGGTGTCCAGACCCGCCTCACGCAACATGCGGCCCGCTTCGCGCACTTCTTCCTGACCCTTGATTTCCTCGACGCCGACATTCAACAAGCCAATCGAAGGACGATCAATCTGGAATAAAGCCCGGGCCATAGCGCCGCCCATCACGGCGAAATCCAGCAATTGTTGCGCATCGGCACCAATGGTGGCGCCGATATCGAGCACGATGCTTTCCCCCTTCAGGGTTGGCCAGATCCCGGCAATCGCCGGACGCTCGACATTGGCCATGGTGCGCAGGCAGAACTTGGCCATCGCCATCAAGGCGCCGGTATTACCGGCAGACACGACAACATCCGCCTCGCCTGTTTTGACGGCCTCGATCGAGCGCCACATGCTGGAGACATAGCGGCCACGCCGCAGCGCCTGGCTTGGCTTTTCGTCCATGGCGATTGCCACTTCGCAATCATGGAAGACGGATTTTGCTTTCAGTTTTGGATATTTGGCAAGAAAAGGCTCGCACTTTTCCCGCTGGCCAAACAGGATGAATGTAATCTCCGGATGGCGCTCCAGCGCCCGGGCGGCGCCCGGAATAACGACTTCGGGACCGAAATCGCCCCCCATGACGTCGAGAGAAATTTTGACCACGCGTCTTAATCCCTTCTTTTTCACCCCCAGGTGAAATTTTCGGCCAAAATACCGGTTTTGGTCTGGCGTACAACTTATTTGTGGTTCATCGTCAAGGCGCGACTGTCAATCTAGTCCTTTTTCCAGTCTTTAAGCGCAGCAAAGGGCGATGGGCGAATAATCTGCGCGCCTGTATCCTCGTTATGGCCTGAAAATTCAACGCCCGGCTTGCGCGGATAGGGGTCGATTGCCATGGCGGCAAACTCGGCGACCAGCGCGCCCGCATCGATCGTGTCGCCGACGAAGGGTTCCGGCGCGTCCGGTCCGTCCGGGTCCAGCACCATTTCGCCCTGGCCGTCCAGCACAATGCGGGCAAGCTTGGAGCCTTCAGGCACGAAGACCTGCTCCACCTGTTCGCTAATCTGCGTCAGCACCGGCTCCAACGTCACGACGCAGGCCTGCTCGATCTCGCCTTCCACCACGCCCTTGATTCGCACACCGTCGCGCTTCCAGCGGCTGATCTGAAGTTCAGCCTTCAGGGAACGGACAGCCAGCACTTTCCAAAGCTGCGCCAGGCCTTGGCGCTCGGCGTCATTGGCCTCAAGGCGCACCCGTACGGCATTGGCGGAGACATGTCCGACCTTGACGTGATAGGAAAAAGGCGTGTTTGCCAGGGTTTGGCCTTGCGATTTCATCGATGAACCTGCTGCTCTGGAAGAGGAAATGCCAGCGATCCGGTGATCACGGCCTCTTCCGTCGTTTGTAAAAGATATGTTTCCGCTGTGATGGCCCAATGGGCCAGATCCGTCATGGCCGGAAGCGCGGCTTCCGGCACGTCTGGATGGATATTGCGCCGAAAGCCGGCGGCAAGCGCACTCTCATCCTTCAAATCGAGTGCCTTGCCGTAGGATTCAAGGCGTCCATAGAACATTCCCGCCAATTTTTTCATTCGTTTGGGCACAGTCTGGTCGCCGACCCCCAATTCCCGGATGGAATGATCGACATCCTGAAAAAATGCATCGATGATTTCCTGCGCCACTTCCTGACCGCTGCGCTCAGATTTCGCCGTGCGGCGCAGATAGAGAATCAGCACCAGCGACAGCATTTCGAAACGGCCCATCACGGTATCCGGCACGTTGAGCGCCTCATAAAACAGCGGTACGCGGGCGGTTTCCATCAGCACGGCATATTGACGGTCGATAATCTGGCGGTTGTTGCGGCGGGTCTTGAACAGGGTGAAAATCATGGCAGCGCCTATTTTACGTGTTGCCGGCTATTCGTCCGATCCCTGGAGAAAGAGGCGCGACGGCCCGACCGATGTTGCATGATGACTAAAGCTGGTTTACCGAAGCAGTGATGAATTGCAATGCCGTTTTACCGGACAGGCCCTGCCGATGGCAATCGCATCGGCCAAAGCGGGTTCTGGTTTGAAACATATCGTTGCTCAGTCTTTTCAGTTTCCCCGGAAAGGCCACAATGATATGGGCAAGACGCAAGCGGATAAGTACAAGAAGCAACTGGCGCAAGAAATGGCTGGCGCAAGAACGAACCTGGCCTGCAGGCGGGCAGAAGAGAGCATGATGGGAGATGCATCATTGAAGAGACGGTATTTCCGGCCCGACGCCAAGGCAATCGGCCTGGCCGCGATGACCTTGCTGATCGCAACCGGCGGCTTGACCGGCTGCACGACCGGCGAAGTTTTCCATAACGGCTATATTGTAGACCCGAAGGCGCTGGATCTGGTGCCGGTTGGTGCCAGCCGCGAACAGGTCCTGCTATCGCTCGGCACGCCGTCGACCACGGCGACCTTCGATGGCGAGGTATTCTATTATATCTCCCAGACCCGCAAGCGCCCTGTGGCCTTCATGAAGCAGCAGCTGGTCGATCAGCAGGTTCTGGCGATTTACTTCGACAAGAACGGCACTGTGGCCCGGCGCGCCAATTACAGCATGAAGGACGGCAAGGTCTTCGACATGGTCTCGCGCACCACGCCAACCGGCGGCAAGGACCTCAGCTTCCTGCAACAGATCCTGTCGGGCGGCAACGGCGCTACCAACAGCATCAAGAACATGCTCGGCTTCCAATAAGCCGAGCCTCAATACCAAAACAAAACCCGCGGCCTCACGGTCGCGGGTTTTTCTGTGTTTGCGCTCTATGATTCGCCCTCAGCCAGCGAGAATTGCCAGCAGCAACAGGGCAACGATATTGGTGATCTTGATGGCCGGATTGACGGCAGGACCTGCCGTATCCTTGTAGGGATCGCCAACCGTATCGCCTGTCACCGACGCCTTATGGGCGTCTGACCCTTTGAGATGCCTTGTGCCGTCCTTGTCAACAAAGCCGTCCTCGAAGCTTTTCTTGGCATTGTCCCAGGCGCCCCCGCCCGAGGTCATGGAAATTGCCACGAACAGGCCGTTGACGATGACACCCAACAAGGAGGCCCCCAGTGCCGCAAAGGCCGAGGCCTTGGAGCCGGAGACCAGCAGCACGCCGAAATAGACGACGATGGGCGCCAGCACCGGCAGCAATGACGGCACGATCATTTCGCGGATTGCCGCCCTGGTGAGGATATCCACAGCGCGGCCATAATCCGGCTTCTCGGTGCCCTGCATGATGCCGGGCTTTTCGCGGAACTGGCGGCGCACTTCCTCGACGATAGAGCCAGCGGCCCGTCCCACCGCCGTCATGGCGATACCGCCGAACAGATAGGGGATGAGACCACCAAAGATCAGCCCGGCCACCACATAAGGATTGGAGAGGCTGAAGGAAATGTCGCCGATCCCGGCGAAATAGGGGTATTGATCCCCATTGGCGGCGAAATATTGCAGATCGTTGGAATAGGCGGCAAACAGCACAAGCGCGCCCAGCCCTGCCGAACCGATGGCATAGCCCTTGGTAACGGCCTTTGTCGTATTGCCAACCGCGTCCAGCGCGTCGGTAACCTTACGCACCTCCGGCGGCAGATGCGCCATTTCGGCGATGCCGCCAGCATTGTCGGTCACAGGACCGAAAGCGTCGAGCGTCACGATCATACCGGCCAGCCCCAGCATGGTGGTGACGGCGATGGCTGTGCCAAACAGACCGGCGAGTTGATAGGTGGAGATGATGCCACCGATGATCACCAGCGCTGGCAGCGCGGTTGACTCAAGGGAAACCGCCAGCCCCTGGATAACGTTGGTGCCGTGGCCGGTCACCGACGCCTGGGCGATGGAATTGACCGGGCGTTTGTTGGTTCCGGTATAGTATTCGGTGATGACAACGATCAGCGCGGTCACGACCAGACCGAGAATGCCGCAAATAAACAGATTGACGCCGGTGATAGCCTGACCTGCAACGCTGCCAATCGCACCCCAACCGATGGTGAACTGGGTTGCCACGGCCAGACCGATGATCGAAAGCAGGCCAGTGACGACCAGGCCTTTGTAGAGCGCGCCCATGATCGAGCCATTGACGCCGAGCTTGACGAAAAACGTACCGGCAATCGAGGTCAGGATGCAGGTGCCGCAAATCGCCAGCGGATAGATCATCGCGCTTTCCAGTATCGCGCTTCCCGCAAAGAAAATCGCCGCCAGCACCATGGTGGCGACCACGGAGACCGCATAGGTCTCAAACAGGTCGGCGGCCATGCCGGCGCAATCGCCGACATTATCACCGACATTATCGGCAATGGTGGCGGGGTTGCGTGGATCGTCCTCGGGAATGCCCGCCTCGACCTTGCCGACGAGATCGCCGCCGACATCGGCGCCCTTGGTGAAGATACCGCCGCCAAGCCGGGCGAAGATCGAGATCAGCGAAGCGCCGAAGCCGAGCGCCACCAACGCATCGATGACATCGCGCGAGCCGTTGGCATGGCCAAGACCATAGGTCAGAATGAGATAATAAACGGAGACTCCGAGAAGAGCGAGACCTGCCACCAGCATGCCGGTAATGGCCCCGGATTTGAAGGCGATGTCGAGACCGGCGGCCAGGCTCTGGGCCGAGGCCTGCGCGGTGCGGACATTGGCGCGCACCGAAACATGCATGCCGATAAAGCCCGCCGCACCAGAGAGAACCGCGCCGATCAGGAAGCCAATGGCAGCCTCACCCGACAACAGATACCAGACGCCTGCAAACACCACGGCGCCAACGATAGCGATGGTCAGATATTGGCGGGCCAGATAGGCCTGCGCGCCCTCGCGGATATAGCCGGCGATTTCCTGCATGCGCGGCGTGCCCTGGTCAGCGGCCAGCACCGCCTGCGTTGCCCAGACCGCATAGGCCACCGAAATCAAGCCACATAGAATTATGCCTAACAGAACTGCCATTCCAACGCCTCCCTGTTGTACACCGCCCTCTCCTCAAAGGACGTTGCCTGTTTCTAAGGCAGAGTGCGCTTCTCACGCTGCAAAGGTCAAGAGCGTGCAACCGGATTTCAAAGCGTCCTGCCGTGCCAGAACGCAATCGACAACCGCCGGGAATGTTCCGCCGTAAAGAGCTTTGTTGAGGGGGTATCTGGAGCCGTCAGGCCTTGGCGCGACGCTCGGCAAGCAATTGCAGCGCAATCAGCACGAGGCAAAGCACGGTTACCGGCCAGATCACCAGGTTCATCACCGACCAGCCATAGGCGGTAAACACCTTGCCGGAAGAAAAGGACGAGAGGGCAACCGTGCTGAACAGGATGATGTCATGGAAACCCTGAACCTTATCGGCTTCCTGTGGCCGATAGGAGGAGGCAACAATGGCTGTCGCGCCGATGAAGCCGAAATTCCAGCCGATGCCGAGCAGCACCAGCGCGCCCCAGAAATTCCAGAGTTCAACGCCCATATGCGCGACGACGGCGCAGCCCATCAGGATCAACAGACCGGCGGCGACAACTTTTTCCGCTCCGAACCGGCGGATCAGCCGTCCGGTGAAGAAGCTGGGCGCGAACATGGCGATGACATGCCATTGAATGCCGAGTGTTGCCTGATCGGAGGTAAAGCCGCAGCCGATCACCATGGCGAGCGGCGCACCCGTCATCATGAAGGTCATCAATGCATAGGTGCAGATGCCGCAGATCATCCCGGTAATGAAGCGTTGCGTCAGCACGATCTCGCGCAGTGGGCGAGCAGGCTTGGCGCTGTCATCGTGGTGGCCGAGCGGCTGCCCCAGATGAACGAAGCTGAGAATCGCAATGGCCAGCAGCATCAGCGGCGCCAGCGCCAGAAATGCACCGGCAAACAACACCGGCTCGAACAGATCTTTCAGCCAGATCGCCAATTGCGGGCCAAGAATAGCCGAAACGATGCCGCCTGCGAGAATCCAGGAAATGGCCTCGCCCTTGAAATAGCTGGGCGAACTGTCGGCTGCGGCAAAACGGATCTTCTGGGTAAAGCCACTGGAAAGACCGACCAGCAGCAGGCCAAAGGCAAACAGCCAGAAATCGATCCTGAACAGCGCCAGCGTGGCGACCAATCCGCCAATCGCCGCCGAGCCTGCCCCGATGATGAAGGCAGCCTTGCGGCCAAACAAGCGGGACGCAATGGCAATGGCCACCGCACCAAGCGCAACGCCAATGTTGAAGCCGGTGAGCGGCGCTGTCGCCAGCGATTTATCGGCACCCAGCATTTGGTAACCGGCAAGCCCGCCCAGGGAAAAGGACAGGGGCGCTACAGAGCCCAGCACCGCCTGAGCAGCGGTCAGAATAGCAACGGTGCGCTTGGCGCCTCGCAACTGATGTTCAAGGCCAGTGCTGCTTTCCACTGCCATGTCCCTGCCCTTCCCCCGAAGGGCCGTTACTTGACTGCGGGAACCCTGACCTGCTTGGCAATCCGGTCAAGCACCGCATTGACCAGCTTGGGCTCATCTTCCTGGAAAAAGGCGTGGGCAATCTCGACATATTCCGTGACGATCACCGCAATAGGAACATCCTTGCGTTCCAGCAATTCAAACGTACCAGCCCGCAGAATGGCCCGCACGGTGCTGTCCACCCGGGCCAGCGACCAATCATCCTGCAAGGCCTGACGGATCAGCGGGTCGATCTTGGTCTGGTCGCGGACCACACCGGCCACGATGGAGCGAAACCAGGAGGCATCGGCCTTCAGATAGGTTTCGCCGTCGATTTCCTGACCGAGACGATGGGTCTCGTATTCAGCAACGACTTCGAGAACGCCGGTGCCGCCGATATCCATCTGGTAAAGCGCCTGCACGGCGGCAAGCCGTGCTGCGCCGCGCTGGTTGGCGGTCTTTACCGGTGGTTTGTTATTTTCGGTCGTCATCGGTTCAACCACCAAATTTCTGCTTCAGGGCAATCATCGTCAGGGCGGCGCGAGCGGCAAAGCCACCCTTATCCTTGTCCGTCCGCTTGACGCGGGCCCAGGCCTGTTCGTCATTCTCCACCGTCAGGATGCCGTTGCCGATGGCAAGCGATTCTGAGACGGAAAGATCCATCAGGGCGCGGGAGGATTCGTTGGCGACGATATCGAAGTGATAGGTCTCGCCCCTGATAACCATGCCGAGAGCCACATAGCCATCATAGACCACGCCGCCATTGTCGGCGCCGTCGAGCGCCATGGAAATCGCTGCGGGAACTTCGAGCGCGCCCATGACAGTAACGATGTCATAGCTGGCGCCAGCCTCATCCAGCACCGCCTTGGCGCCGTCCAGAAGCGCATCGGCCATGTCGTCGTAGAAACGGGCCTCGACAATAAGAAGGTGCGGTGCGGAATACTGGTCAGACATAAGCGGTCACCCCGGAACGGATGGAGAAAATGGCAATGATTGGATGCGGGGTCAAACCATGCCCTACCCCGAATGGCAAGTGTTTTTCCGCAAAACCCGCCGAAATGCCGCCAAAGCCTTGCAATCCTGCTCCCTTGGCCGCCCACCTCCAGCACTCTCGCACATTATTGTGACCAAGCCCGCAAAATACCGGTTTTGCGCCTGCAGAAGACATTTTACTGACTCATCGGTCATTGGAAGGCGCGCCACTGAGGCAGGCACAACAGAAGACGCCCTTCGTCAGCCCGCTGATAAATATCAGTAATCCTGCAAAAAACCGGGCCAGAAAACCGGGACTGATAAGTGGCCAGCGGCGACACTTTCGCCCGCGCTAAAAATGGCGATTTGATGAAAATCAAGATGACGGATTTGTAACCCATCAAGGCGGTCTGAGGGCTGGAAATCGCCTTTGTTGCGACGCACATCAATCATCACCGGCAAGCGTCTTGGACGAGATAAGCCGGGGGATAATTTGGATCAGGAGATTACCGATGAACCGTGTCGGACATATGCTCAGTGCTTCTACCGTCGCCGCCATTTCTTTCGGTGGCGCATCCCAGGCCGCTATTGAAGTGGCCTCCGAAGATGGTCATCCTCAGTCAGTACAGGCAATTGTCGGCAACCGACTGACAGTCGTGCCGCTGCGTGGCCTTCAGACATCCGACCCAATGCGCCAGGCGCTGGATGCCCAGGACCCACATTCCGCCCAGGCGCGCAAGTTGCAGGCCGCTATTATTGCCAATCCGAAATTGATGCGTCAGCTCGATGGCCAGGGCGTCGATGTCACCACCATTGTTGGCATGGTCACAGTCGATGACGGCAGCATCTCGGTGTTTACGGCCTCTGCCTGACGGATCTGTGCGGAAGGAGCTACCCGGCCCTTCCGCCCTTTCTCACAAAGCGCATAGGTTTTTACGCCTTTGGAAATTCCGCGAGCCTTGCCGCATAGCGCGCCATGGTATCGACTTCGAAATTGACGAAATCGCCGACTTCCCGGTCGCCCCAGGTGGTCACTTCCAGCGTGTGGCGGATCAGCAGGATGTCAAAGTCGCAGCCCTCGACACCATTGACCGTGAGCGAGGTTCCGTCCAGCGCAACCGAACCCTTCGGAGCGACGAAACGGGCCAGGTGCTCGGGTACCCGCAGGGTGAATCGGGTCGCATCGCCTTCGGCTTTGATCGCCAGGATCTCGGCCTTGTCATCGACATGACCCGAGACGATATGGCCGCCAAGTTCGTCGCCGATTTTCAACGAGCGTTCCAGGTTGATCCGTGTGCCTTTTTGCCAGCTGCCGATGGTGGTCAGTCGCAGGGCTTCTTCCCAGGCTTCCACTTCAAACCACCGCGCATTGCTGCCTGTTTCAGGCAGACCGGTGACTGTCAGGCAGGTCCCGGAATGCGCGATGGACGCGCCCATGTCGATCGTTGCCGGATCATAGGATGTGGCGATGCGCAGCTTTACGCCTTCCTTCAGAGGCACGACTTCTTCCACGGTGCCTATATCGGTGACAATGCCTGTAAACATCAGAAATCCCGCTCATATTCATCAAACCGATCCGCGCCGAAGGTCACACTGCGCAGATGACGAAAATTTTCCGGTATATTGGCAGGCGTGATCGGCGATGCAAGACCACTACGGCCGATTTCATCCGGTCCCTGGTAAAGATGGATGCGATCCACCAGGCCCGCGTTCAGGAAGGCCTTTGCCGCAGCAGCCCCACCTTCGACCAGCAGGGAAGACATGCCCTGCACAGCCAGTTGACCCAGGAGATCGTCAAGATCGGCGACCGGCCAGACATCAACGCCCACAGCCTGCAATGCCGTGCGGCTCGCCTCGAAACTTTCCATGCAGGTAAAGCTGGAAGGCTCACCGCAGGCGCAAACCGTTGGCATTTGACCCGCCGTTTTCACCAGTTTCGAGCCAAGTGGCAGTTCCAGCCGCCGGTCGAGCACGATGCGCATCGGCGACAGATGGGTCTGTCCAGCCAGCCGCACCGTCAGTTCCGGATCATCGGCCTTTGCCGTGCCAATCCCGACCAGAATGGCATCACTTTCAGCGCGCAGCAACTGCACCTGGGTACGGGCCAGCGGCCCGGTAATCGCCACCTGCCCCTCGCCCGCCCGGCCAATCATGCCATCACGCGACAGGGCCAGTTTCAGCGTCACATGTGGGCGCTGTTTCGTCTGGCGGGTCAAATAGCCGGCGAGACCATAGCGCGCCTCGCGCTCCAGCACGCCGGTCACCACCTCAATCCCCGCGTCCGTCAGGATGGACAGACCGCGGCCTGAAACACGCGGGTCCGGGTCGGTGACGGCAACGACAACCCGTGCCACGCCAGCCTCAACCAGCGCGTCGGCACAAGGCGGGGTCTTGCCATGATGGGAACAGGGTTCAAGCGTCACATAGGCCGTCGCGCCCCGGGCTTTTTCACCGGCAATCGCCAGGGCCTGACGCTCCGCATGCGGGCGTCCGCCAATGGCTGTAACGGCTGATCCTATGATTTTTCCATCGGCGACGATAACGCAGCCAACTGATGGGTTTGTCAGCGTTTGCCCAAGATGACTGCGGCCGAGCCGGATCGCTGCCGCCATGAACCGCTGATCATCGGGCTGTTCGCGCACCATACTTACCCCGGCTCGTGATCCTGGGAAATCTTGGCGGTAATTTCGGAAATGACCTGCTCGAAATCCTCGGCATGGGAAAAATCGCGATAGACCGAGGCGTAACGCACGAAAGCCACGTCATCGAGACTTTTCAGCGCTTCCAGCACCTGCAAGCCGATCTGTTCGGAGGAAATTTCCGTCTCGCCGGAGCTTTCCAGCCGCCTGACGATGCCCGAGACTGCCCTTTCGATCCGGTCCCGGTCGACGGGACGTTTGCGAAGGGCAATCTCGAAAGACCGCACCAGCTTGTTGCGGTCGAAAGGCGCCTTGCGGCCCGTCTTTTTCAACACGGTCAGCTCGCGCAGTTGCACGCGCTCGAACGTGGTGAAGCGGCCGCCGCAATCCGGGCAGATCCGACGCCGGCGGATGGCGCTATTGTCCTCCGCCGGGCGTGAATCCTTGACCTGGGTATCGTCCGAACCGCAAAACGGGCACCGCATCTATTCGCCTTACAGGTAAGGATACATCGGGAAACGGCCCGTCAGGCCAACGACCTTCTCGCGCACGCTTGCCTCGACGGCGCTATTGCCCTCGTCGGAATTGGCAGCTTTCAGACCGTCGAGAACTTCAACAATCAGATTGCCGATCTCGATGAATTCGGCCTCCTTGAAGCCACGGGTCGTGCCAGCCGGTGTTCCGAGACGAACACCCGAGGTAACGAAAGGCTTTTCAGGATCGAAGGGAATGCCGTTCTTGTTGCAGGTGACATAGGCGCGGCCAAGTGCTGCCTCGGCGCGCTTGCCGGTGGCGTTCTTTTTGCGCAGGTCGACCAGCATCAAATGGTTGTCGGTACCGCCGGAGACGATGTCGAGGCCACCCTTGACCAGGGTCTCGGACAGGGCCTTGGCGTTCTTTACCACCTGAGCGGCATAATCCTGGAATTCCGGCTGCAAGGCTTCGCCGAAAGCAACCGCCTTGGCAGCGATCACATGCATCAGTGGGCCACCCTGGAGGCCAGGGAAAACAGCCGAATTGAACTTCTTGGCCAGATCCTCGTCATTGGTGAGGATCATGCCGCCACGCGGGCCACGCAACGACTTGTGGGTCGTGGTGGTGGCAACGTGGCAATGCGGGAACGGCGACGGATGCTGATTGCCAGCGACCAGACCGGCGATATGGGCCATATCGACCATCAGATAGGCGCCGACTTCGTCTGCGATCTCGCGGAAGCGCTTCCAGTCCCAGATCCGCGAATAGGCGGTGCCACCGGCGATGATCAGCTTGGGCTTATGCTTGCGGGCGGATTCGGCCACCGCATCCATATCCAGCAGATTGTCGTCCTGGCGCACGCCGTAAGAAACGACATTGAACCACTTGCCGGACATGTTGACCGGCGAACCGTGGGTGAGATGGCCCCCGGAATTCAGATCGAGACCCATGAAGGTATCGCCGGGCTGCAACAAAGCCAAGAACACGGCCTGGTTCATCTGCGAACCGGAATTGGGCTGAACATTGGCAAAATTGACGCCGAACAGCTTCTTGGCACGCTCGATCGCCAATTCCTCGGCAATATCGACGAACTGGCAGCCGCCATAATAGCGCTTGCCCGGATAGCCCTCGGCATATTTGTTGGTCATGATCGAGCCCTGTGCTTCCAGCACAGCGCGCGAGACGATATTTTCGGAGGCGATCAGCTCGATTTCATGGCGTTGACGACCGAGCTCCTTCTCAATCGCACCAAAAATATCCGGGTCGGACTCGGCAAGCGGACGGGAAAAGAAAGCATCGGTATTGGCCATGATCGCAGTCTCCTGAAAGCGTTGATGCCTGCGCGTCTTAACGTTCCGCGCGCCGGAGGGCAAGACGCGGAAGCGACATTTGCAGCTCGAACTCCCCGGACATTTCCGGGATCGTCACGCGTGGTTTAAAAAATCCCCTGAATCAGACAAGGGCCGGATTGATCCCGGCCCTTGTCGTTAAAAAGTCCTTGCGGCAGTGGATTACCGGGGAAGCGCATCGTCTTCGATATTGCCCGGGTTCTGCTCAACGCCAATATTGGTTTGCAGCGCCAACTGGGCATCGCCATCCCGCTTGTAAATATCGTCACGGAACTGCACGACATTGTCCTTGGCCGACCACGCCGTGATGTAAACGATATAGACAGGCACTTCCTGCGAAAGCTTGATCACGTTGTTCTGGCGCGTCGAAATCACCCGCTCGATTTCCTGACGGTTCCAGCCGGGCGTATCCCTCAGCAACCACGTAATCAGATCGCGAACGTTCTGGACGCGCATACAGCCGGAGGATTCAAAGCGCATCAGCTTGTTGAACAGGCCCTGCTGCGGCGTATCGTGCAGATATTCATTGTTCGGATTGTGAAAGTTGATCTTCGTCGACGCCATGGCGTTGATCTTGCCAGGATCCTGACGGAACATCAGGTTCGGTGCCTTGGGGGCATTCCAATCCACAGTTTCCGGGGCTACCTCCTGGCCTTTGCCATCGAAGAGGCGGATATTGTTGCGCGTCAGATAGGTCGGGTCCTTGCGCATCAGCGGCACGATGTCCTTTTCGACGATCGAGCGCGGCGCAGTCCAGTAAGGGTTCAGGATGACTTCATAGATCTTGGAATTGATGGAATGGGTCGGGCGGTCGATACGGCCAACGACGGCATTGGTGCGCAACGCGACGCGATCATTTTCGACGGCCTCGATAGACATCGAGGGAATGTTGACCATGACATACCGGCTACCCAGATCACCGGACATCGCCTGCAGGCGAACCAGATTGGTATTGAGCTGGTTGAGGCGCACGTCGGCAGAGATATTCATGGCTTTCAGCGTGTATTCGCCAAGCGCGCCATCGGTGGGTAGACCATGCCGGGCCTGAAAACGCTTCACCGCACCATCGACATAGGTATCGAAGGAATTGGACATGCCCGCTTCCTGGCCAAGATCGCCTGAGATCATCAGGCGTTGGCGCAGCAGCTGCACGGTCGGATCAACGGACCCGAGTTTCAATTTCACCGAGGGATTGACCTGCGGCCAACCGCCCTGGGCAACGATCTGCTGATAGGCGGCAATGGCCAATTGCAGGTTCGGCAGGTTGGTAGCGCTCAACATCGGCGAATTGGATGTCACCGAAGCGACCGCGCGTGACGTCTGGGCATCGAACTGGTCGTCCCAATTGCCCCGCGACCGGGCATTGATCAGTTCGTCGACGGCGGATTGCGCCATGGCGGTCCCGGCCAGCGTGGATGCACCCACCAATGCCGCGCCTCTCAGCAATGCTCTGCGAGAGACCGAAACCAGTTTAATCTTTTCCGCCATAGTCTTCTATTTCCCTACCGATCCACCGATCCCGAAACGCTTTAGCCCATGGGAGACGATCAGGTCCCATGAAGGCCTTGTGCTTAATAAAGCCGGAGGCGTTCCGCAATCATTGTTTTCACCGCAGGAAACGTTTGCCGCTATCGCTTGTTCCAAAAGCCCTCTGCCCTACAGAATTCTTTTGAAACCGGGCGAAGGCGAGGCTTCAGCGCGGGTCGAACAACCAGCTTATTCCACAGTCTGGCGGTCCCATATCAATATGGCCAAAGCTTGTCAGGCCCGATGCGCTCACAACACTGTGTTGAATAAGCGTGTGCGCATCAAAACAAAGCGAGGCGATATCGGCCTGCCAGGATTGAATGACCGTTACCGGTCCATCAAGGCAGCAAAGCCAGACATTGCAGCCGGTTGGACTACATCCGATAGGCGATCGTATCGTTCCAGAAGCGATCGAGACGCTGCAACAACCTGTTCATCTGGTTGAATTCATCCGGACCGATGCCGCCGACCTTCTGGATGGAGCCGACGTGACGCTCATAGAGCTTGGCGACGGTTTCGGCAATATCCTGGCCTTCCGGCGTCAGGGAAATACGAACCGAACGGCGATCGACACGCGAGCGGGAATGATTGATGAAACCAAGGTCGACCAGCTTCTTGACGTTATAGGAAACGTTGGAGCCGAGGTAATAACCGCGAGACCGCAATTCACCGGCGGTCAGCTCGGAATTGCCGATGTTAAACAGCAGCAAAGCCTGAACTGCATTGACGTCGTTGCGGCCCTGACGGTCGAATTCGTCCTTGATGACGTCGAGCAGGCGGCGGTGCAGGCGCTCCACCAGATGCAGGGAATCAAGATAGAGGGAACGGATGGTCTGCTCTTCGTGATCGATAGCGGACACCTGCGGTTTGATCTTTGTCGTGGTCATATCGTCTGCCTCACTGTTTGGGTGGCGGCCTTGTTGGTTTCCAACCGCCTTGTGAGTGACAATATCGAATGCAGATAAAATTCTATTTAAAACGCAGGCTTAACAGAGGCTTACCATTCAGCCTGACTGTATCAGGGTAAACCATTCCTTATGCCGTGACGCGCCGGCGCTTTTGCAGCAGGATCGCCAGACGAAAAGCGATATAGACGACAGCGACAATCAGATGGAATGCGACGATCAGCGGATCGCGCCCGAAAATGCCCGGCCACACGGCATGCATCAGGATCTGACCACTGGCGGCAATCACCCAGATGACCGGCCCCCAGGAGACCGTCATCCACAACCCAACCCCTGCCACCGGCAGCATCACGGCCAGCCCGCAGCTGGCAATGCGCCAAGGCACATTCATCAGATCGAACCGCCCAAGGCCGTCACCTGCAAAGCCCACCAGAAGCCCCCAGAATTGCAGGCCTAGCCAAAGGCAGGCAAGCGCAACGACGCGCAGGAAGAGCACGAACAACAGGTCTACCAGGCTGGGCTTTGGCGTATGGACGACATCATCAATCATCCTGCGACGATATCGCATAATTGACTGGACCGGTATCGGCGACAGGTGAAATTTATGGGGAGACAAACAATCCGCAGACGGTTTTATCCGAGCATCGCTATGCCCGGGGATGGGGCCAGGAGGTGGGGCCCGGGGATGGGAGTGGGGGCGGTCAGGTTGCCGCAGTGGGCAAACATCCCGGTGCATGATAAATGGCATCATAAGAGAGCAGGCCTGAAGACTGGAGACCGCGATGACCAACAAGACCCACCTCGTCGACGACATTACCGGCCACCGGCGCATGCGCCGCAACCGCAAGGCGGACTGGACGCGCAGGCTGGTACAGGAAAGCCGGCTGACGGTGGACGACCTGATCTGGCCGATCTTCCTCGTACCCGGCAGCGGCATCATCGAGCCGATCGCCGCCATGCCTGGCGTCAACAGGATGAGTGTCGACAAGGCCGTCGAAGCGGTGAAAGAAGCCGCCGATCTCGGCATTCCCGCCATTGCCACCTTTCCGAATATCGAGATGAACCTGCGCGACCAGACGGGTTCCCATATCCTGGAAGCCAATAACCTGCTCAACCAGGCGACAGCCGCCATCAAGAAAGCCGTCGCCAACATCGGCGTGATTACCGATGTGGCGCTGGACCCGTTCACCAGCCATGGGCATGACGGTATTTTGCGCGGCGATGATATCGTCAATGACGAAACGGTCGATCAGGTCGTCAAGGCCGCCATCCTGCAGGCCGATGCCGGCTCCGACATTATCGCCCCTTCCGAAATGATGGATGGGCGAATCGGCGCCATCCGCCGCGGGCTCGACGCCGCCGGTCACCAGTCGGTCGGCATCATGTCCTATGCGACGAAATTCTCCTCCGGCTATTACGGTCCCTATCGCGAAGCGATTTCCACCGCAGGTCTGCTGAAGGGCGACAAGAACAGCTATTACATCAGCCCGGCCAATGGCACCGAAGCAGTGCGGGATGCCGCCATGGATGTCGAGGAAGGGGCGGATATGCTGATGGTCAAGCCCGGCCTGCCCTATCTGGATATCTGCTGGCGTCTCAAGGAAGCGTTCAGCCTGCCGGTCTTCGCCTATCAGGTGTCAGGCGAATATGCGCAGATCAAAGCAGCCGGTCTGAATGGTTGGATCGACGAGGAGCGGGTGATGATGGAAACGCTGCTCTGCTTCAAACGGGCCGGATGCGACGGTATTCTCAGTTATTTCGCCGTGGACGCGGCAAAGCGGCTTGCCAGAAGCTGAGTGTTTTCGGCCTGCCATAACAAAGTGCCAGGCGATTGTATTTCGGAGCGGGGCTTCCCATATCATCGTCATCGACCAAGGAGACGATCATGAGCTTCGATCCGAATATAACCACCGTGGCTCCCACCGACTGGCGCGCCTATAGCGGCGTGCTGTCGCGCCGGGTCTTTGCCTTCATCATCGATTACGTCCTGGTCGGGTTACTCTGGGTTCCCGCCGCCGTCGTGGTGTTCTTCCTCGGCGTCATCACGCTTGGCCTCGGCTGGCTCCTGTATCCCATTCTGTTTTTCATCGTCGCGGGCCTTTACTTCGGTCTGTCGCTGGCTGGCCGCTCTCAGGCGACGCCTGGCATGCGCGCCATGGGAATTGCCATGATTCGCCTGGATGGCAGCAAGATCGATTTCGTCACGGCCATTGCCCATCTGGCGCTGTTCTGGATCCTCAATTCCGTGTTGACGCCACTGATCCTGCTGGCGGGACTGTTTACCGATCGCTCCCGACTGGTCCATGACTTGTTGCTCGGCACCGCTGCGCTTCGCGCTGGCTGAGTGAGACGCAATGCCGACCAAAAATTGGTAGTCACGAAGGGAGCGCTCACAATTTCACGTTGAACAACCGAATCGTGAAATGAAATAGTTGACCTTTTGAAATCTTGAGCCATGCTAGACATGAACTTGAAGGTCATGAGCAATACCGGGAATCATTGAAAGTGGCTTTTGGTATTGCACTTTTGGATAGCTCAACCGCTTGATGCATTTGAGATATTCGACATTCCTGCAAGGTGAGGATGCGTTAGCACCTTCGATGTCTTGGTGTAATGTGCATTCCCGGCCAAAGAAGCCAGCGCGCTTTTCCGGGTGCCTGAGAGGACGCATAGACAAAGCATGAACACGCAGGCCGCTACGTCTCCGCAGTTTTATCTGACAGCGCCCGCGCCCTGCCCTTACCTGGCGGGGGAAATGGAGCGGAAGGTCTTTACGCATCTTGTTGGACCACGCGCGCCGGAAATGAACGATCTTCTGACACAGGGCGGCTTTCGCCGGTCGCAGAATATCGCCTACCGTCCGGCCTGCGAAACCTGCCGCGCCTGCATATCGGTGCGGATCGTTGCCCGGGAATTCCAGCCGAACCGAACCATGCGCCGCGTAGCAGGCGTCAATACCGATCTCACCAGCAGCGTATTTGCAGCCCAGCCTTCGACCGAACAATTTTCCCTGTTTCGCACCTATCTCGATCATCGCCACCAGCAGGGTGGCATGTCGGACATGTCGGCGCTCGACTTTGCGATCATGGTGGAAGACAGCCATGTGAAAACCAAGGTGATTGAATATCGCCTGCCGAAAGTGGACGACGACAGCGACCGCCCAGGCGAGCTGGTAGCCGTGGCCCTATCCGATATTCTCAGTGACGGATTGTCGATGGTTTATTCCTTCTTCAATCCGGCAATGGAAAAACGGTCTCTCGGCACCTTCATGGTTCTCGACCATATTCGCCGCGCCAACGAGATGGGCCTACCCCATGTCTATCTTGGCTACTGGGTGAACGGCTCGCGTAAAATGGGATATAAAATCCGCTTCCTGCCGCAGGAACATCTGCTCAGCCAGGGCTGGACCCGCTATGAGCCAGAGAGCGGCGTCGAAGAGTAAACCGAAGCTCACTCTTCGTATTCCTTTGCATCCTCCTCAAGAGGAGGATTCGTTATCATCTTCGGGACTTGGACGAATGGATCAAGCGACCCGAGCCGCCTGATCGGCAGCCTCGCGGCGATGGGATAGCCATTCCGGCAGGACGTCCGCCGCCATGGGACGCGACAGCCAGAAGCCCTGGATCTCATCGCAACCCATCGATTGCAGGAGATCGGCGGCTTCCAGCGTTTCGACGCCTTCCGCCACCACTTCATAACCCAGACTGTGCGAGAGGTTGATCATCGATTGCACCAACACACGCTCGCGATTGCCTTTTGCCATATCCGCGACGAAAGAACGGTCGATCTTCACAACATCAGCCGGCAATTTCTGCATATAGGCCAGGCTGCTATAGCCAGTGCCGAAATCGTCGATCGCCAGCCGGACACCATGGGCGCTCAGCGCGTGAAGAAGGTCGAGTGACTTTTCGGTCTCTCCCATCATCGCCGTCTCCGTCAGTTCAAATTCGATCTGACCTGGCAAGACATCGTATTTCGCCAGTTTTTCCTTCAGCAGTTCCAGAAATTCTGGCTCATTCAAATTCAGAGCCGAAATATTGATCGACAATCGCATATCGATGCCTTGACCCCGCAGAACGGCCAGATGGGACAGCGCCTTGTCGATCACCCAGGCGCTCATGGCGCGCACCAGATCGGAGGCTTCGATAACCGGCACGAATTCGGCTGGTGAAATCGACCCCAGTTCAGGGTGGTTCCAGCGCAGCAGTGCTTCCGCGCATTCCGCCTGACCGGTTTTCAGAGACAGCCGCGGCTGGAAAACCAGATGCAATTGATCCTGAGACGCCAGAGCGACAGGAAAATCCTGCAAAAGTCGGAAGTTACGACGATGCAGCAGGTCATGATCGTCGGAGAAAAAGGCAATGCCGGTTTCGCTGTCACGCGCATCTTGAACCGCACTTTGCAGCGAGCGCAGCACGTTTTCCGGCTCCATTGCGCCGGGATTGAACCAGGTCACCCCAAGCGAGGGCGTCATCGTCAAACGAAGATTGGCCACCTCACCGACATCGGACAGCAAGCGTTCCAGCATAGGAAGCAGGCTTTCGGACGTGGCGTCCTCCGGCGGGATCAAGGCAAACTGCATCGCGCCAATATGATAGGAGGCGATATGATCGCCCATCGACCTCTGCAGGAACTGCGCCACGGAGCGGATGACACCATCCAGATGCGATGGGCCCATGACACGCGACAACCGGTCGAACTGCATGGTGCGCGCGAGATCGAGAACGCCAATCAACCGTTCCTTGCCACCGCCATGCCTGCCAATATCGGCAAGGTCGCTCAACAATTGGAAACGGTTGGGCAGGCCGCTGGCGGCTTCAATCCGGCCAACGGCATGCTGCATTTCTATCTGCGCCATCACCATGGCCGCCATATCCGACAACACAGCCATTTCCCTGTCGCCGACCGTGTGCGGTTCATTGTCAAGAACGCAGAGCGCGCCCAGCGAATAACCATCCGTCGTCATCAGCGGCACACCGGCATAGAAGCGAACGCCGGCCTGACCGAGGGGACTATCGACATAAAAGGCGTCATTGTGAAAATCGTTGACGATCAGCGGCCGACAGGTTTCCGCGACTTCAGCACAGGGCGCCTTGAACCGTGGAATATGGTTATGATCGATTCCCACTTTCGACTTGAACCACTGGCGATCGACATCGGTCAGCGACACCGCCGCGACCGGCAATCCGAAAAATTCCGATACGATTCGGGTAATCCGGTCGAAGCTTTCGCTTGGCAGGGTATCGAGTATTTTCAGGTTGCGTAGGCTGTTCAGTCTCGCCAGTTCGCGCTCTTGGTCCACGGTCATCGCCTTCTTAGTAGGGCTCGAAGCATCTCATTATCATGCCGAGAGACAGCCACGCAGAAACGCGGTTCCGAAAGGCGCAGCCAGGCAAAAAACTCTTCCGGCTTACGTATTGAGCACGGTTCAATACTCAGAACGCGCTTGCATAGCCTTTGTTCCATATGGAGCAGAAGTGATTAAAGCCAAGTGATGACATTACAGCGCCGTGCGCTTTATAAAACGCACAAAGGACGCTGTAACACTTTAAATCCGCTGCATAATTCCTTAAATCGATTCCGATTTAAGGAATTATGCAGTAACCGTCAAAAAGCCTGAATTTATCTATGGTTATAGCATCGTGAATAATTGTTTTCAAGCAAAACAAAACCCAGAATTCCGCAGAATTCTGGGTTTTGATGTCAGCAACCAGTCATTTGGGAAGTATGCTGGTTGCAAAATAAATGAAATCGATTTTTTAGAGACCCACGCATCCAAAATACAAGACGCAGGCTCGTGTAATGTCTCGTAAATTCTGTACAGAGCCGCAAATATAATAAACCCAGGGCCTTACACAGTAAATCTCTAGTTAACCCTAGCCGATCTTGCGGATAAAGCCGTAGACAATATTACGGTTGGCGCCGAAACGGACATGAGCATCGATGTCGCCTTCCGGTGTGCTTGCATGAATAACGCGCCACATGTCCTGCTCACTCCGCAGCAAAAGGGCCCAGTTCATGAAGGTTTCCATATAGCCATCAACGACAATATCTTCCGCAAAGTTGGCGAACATAAAGACGCCATTCGGCTTCAGCATGGAAAGGCACTTCTTCGTCAGCTTTACGGCTACCTTATCATTAAGGTAATCATAAAGGCCCGACGCATAGACGAAATCGAAAGTTCCAAGGTCATGCTCATTGGTCAGGAGGCTACGGACCGATCCGTCAATAGGCTCAATGCAGGTGTCTGCAAAATCCCGGCGAATGGAACCGACACTCAAAGGGTCTTGATCGAGCGCGATCCAGCGCTTGATTCTACCCTCTTTCAGAGCGACCGAACGATTGGCTTCGCGCAGATGTCCTGCGGCAATCGTCAGAATTTCAGCATCCGGTCCGCGTGACGTGGCAATTTCATCGACATGCTGGGTCAGGAGATCGCGGCGCTCCCGTACGGCGACAGATGACGACGCATCCTTGGTGTAATCATACAGCGCCAGCCCAAGAGGCGAAGCAGCTGCAATTTCATTTGCAACGCTCTCATGACCGTAAATAAAATCAAGTAATTGTGCATCCCCTGAATAGCCGCGTGGCTTCACGCAAGACCAGCGCGTGAAAGGATCCTCAAGAAAATACTTAGATACTTTATGATTTTGCGCCATTGGTATCAATGACTGCCACAAGACAGGAGAAACCTTATTGCGGAGTTTATGAAGCGCTCCAGCCATCATTGCAATGATAGCAGCGGGATCTCTACCGTGCTCAAATTGCTGATAGGCAATGTTGAGCGCCAGGGCCAATTCGGATTCCGCTAAAACCCGCTCACGATCATCAATTTTCTTGCCTTTTGGCGAAAAAACCTCTGCGGCAATTGCATCTGGAGTGACCAAGCTTTCGCCGTCTAAGACAGTTTCTATATACTGCATATCCGATCTACCTCTAATTTTTTAGTGACGAAATTAAATGTTTGATAACTATAAAGTCTGATTCTAACTATTACGACTGGCGATTTTGGCAATTTTCTATTAAGGTTAATAGGTGAGAATGCGTCACATTAGGCGTGACACACACGTTTGGCGCTTGTCTAAATTTCAATTAAATTTAAGGGTAATTGTGCGCTGTATTACATTAGAGATTCGGGTTTAAAATAAAAAGGTGTATCGTGCTGAGTGTGTGAATAGCGCGTATGAAGGAATAGCTTGCATTCCTGTTCACGACGGTAAAACTCAGTGGAACATTCCAGCATGAAGCACCCCGGGTCGGACCCAATGAAAACCGGTCGGCGCGGCACCCCTGACAGAAAGCGAACTGCAGAAGTCGTGAAGCTGTATCGAGACCAAACCGAATCCGAGCGCATTGCCGCAGCACGCCATGGCCTTTGGATTGCTGTGATCTTCTATCTGATGTTTTCAGGGATGGATTACATCCTCATTCCCGACGTTGCATCAACTTTGCTGATCAGCCGTTTTACGGTTGGCGTTTTGTCTCTCGCCATTTTGGAAGCCCAGATATTCATTGGCCCGAGAGCCAACATGATAGACTTGACCTGCGCTATGGCGCTCATCATCGGCTATGGCGGCTGGCTTTTCCCCGCATCAATGACCGATTCGGTTGAGAATTTTCGCTATTACATGGTGTTTGGCGCAATTTTCATGATGGGTGCCAACCTATTTTTCGGCCTTTATTTTCTGTTGTCGATCATCACCTCTGCTTCAGTACTTGCCTTGTTTCTTTGGGTTGTTGCGAGTGTATTTGGTCGAGAAACGTCTTACATAATTGCTTTCGCCACGTTTTATGTGCTGTGCTTCGTCTTCACCAGCTATGTCAACTGGCGACTGAACAAGGAGCGCTACCACGTTTTCCTGAATGCGCTGGAGGCACGCAAGCAGCATCGGGAAGCAATCGAACGCGGCAAAGCGCTGCTGCGCCTTTCCAATACAGACTACCTGACCGGTGTTGAAAACCGGCGTGCCATCGATCAGCGATTGCGGGACAATTGGGCTGAATGGCAAAGTTCAGGAACCGGCTTTGCCGCAATTCTGGTCGACGTCGATTTCTTTAAGAAATACAATGATTATTACGGCCATCAGGCGGGCGACCATTGTCTGGTTCTGGTTGCCAATGCTCTGAAGACCGCACTGCTGCCCTTCAATGCCTCCATTGGCCGCTACGGCGGCGAGGAGTTCATCGTGCTGGCTCAGGCCAATAGCCGTGACGATGTCGGCCTGCTGGCAGAGATGATTCGCCATACCGTGGAAAAAATGTCGCTGGTCCACGATCAGCGCAAGGATGGCATACATGTCGTCACCGTCAGCGTCGGTGCGGCCTTTACGCGTCCTCACTTCGGTCCACGGCTGGAAAAGATCATTACCGAGGCGGATCGGGCGCTTTACTCGGCCAAGGCCAATGGTCGTAATTGCGTGCGGTTGTTCGACCCGAACGACCCGCAAAGCAGCGATGACAGCGAACATATTGCCGCCCTGTTGCGGGTGGCTGTGGCCAATAACCTGGTTTCCCTCGTCTATCAGCCGATCCTCAACCTCACCACCGGCAAGATTGACGCCGCAGAAGCCCTGATGCGACTGAAACTGCTGGACGGGACTCCTGTGCCACCCTCAGTTTTCATCCCGATTGCCGAGCGGACGGGGTCTATCCTCGATCTCGGCTTATGGACGCTACGGCAGGCCTGCGACGAAATCCTCGTTCCCGGCCACGCGCCGGTCGTCAGCATCAATGTCTCTCCCATTCAGCTGAAAACCCGGGGCTTTGCCGCCGCCGTGGCTGAAATTCTGATCGATACCGGGGTCGATGGGCAGCATGTCGCCTTCGAGATCACCGAAGGCATCAATATGGATCGTCAATCCGACATCCTGCGCTGCATCAAGGACCTTGAAAATATGGGCATCCGCATCTGGCTGGATGATTTCGGCACCGGTTTCGCCGGCCTGTCCTGGCTGCGGCTCTTCAATTTCGACACGGTGAAGATCGACAGGTCCTTCCTTCAGGACAGCGATACGCCGAAGGGACGCTCCATGCTGCGCGACATCATCGCGCTGGTCCGCAATCGTGGCCACCGCATTCTGGTCGAGGGCATCGAGACCGCGGAACAGCTGGAACTGATGCGGCAGTTCGACATCGATCATGTGCAGGGATTCTACATCGGCCGACCGGCCACGCTGGATGTCTTCAAGTCCAAACCCCTGAACCAGTTTAGCCCAGCCGAGGCGGAAAGCGCAGATGCGCCGCTGATTACCCATTTCATCAGCTAGAACTTGTCAGGGAAAAATGGAAACCCGTTTTCCGGAAAAGACACGCGAAAACAAGAGATGCCATAGTCTGTCTGGTTTAATCTGGACCTGACAGACGCTACAGCCTGAGCTATTGGCCAAGCTGAACCGACGGCCCTGCACACCGTATGGTGCGCAGGGCGGATCGGGTAATCAGCCGCTGAATTTGCCGCTGCGCGGGAAGCCCTTGGGAACCGTCCGTCCGGCCCCTGCCCGGTCGCCTAGCCACTCCAGCAATTCGTCCTTGCTGCGGGTGAAGATCCGGCCAGCACTATCTTCCCAGGAAAGCCCGTCTCCAAGGGTAAAGCACTTGATGTCGGAGACACCACCGTCCTTGTAGCGTTGCAGACGCACGCCCTTGCCACGGCTCATTTCCGGTATCTGGGCCAGCGGGAAGACCACCATCTTGCGGTTTTCACCGACGACGGCCACATGGTCGCCAGAAATCGGCACGACCAGCTTGGTTTCGTCAGGCATGCCGACATTCATCACCTGCTTGCCCTTGCGGGTATTGGCGGTGATGTCGCTTTCCGCCACGATGAAGCCATTGCCACCCGTCGAGGCAATCAGCAGCTTGCGGGCTGGATCGTGGACGAAGGCCGTCAACACATCCTGATCGTTTTCCATATCGACCATGATGCGGATCGGCTCCCCATGGCCGCGCCCGCCGGGCAGCTTGTCGCCGCCAAGCGTGTAGACCTTGCCACCGGTGGTCACCAGCAGGATCTTGTCGGTGGTCTGGGCCGGGAACGCCACGCGCAAACCATCGCCTTCCTTGAAGGTCAGGCTGGCCTTATCGTAGCTGTGGCCCTTCAGCGCCCGTATCCAGCCTTTTTCGGAAATGACGACCGTGATCGGCTCTTTCTCGATCATCGCCTGCTGAATGGCATCGACATCGGCGTCCGGTGCATTGGCAAACAGCGTGCGGCGGCGGCCAATGTCGGTCGCCTTGGCGTATTTCTTCTTCACCTCACCGATTTCCGAGGCGACAGTCCCCCATTGCAGGTCGTCGGAGGCCAGCAATGTCTCGATCTCTGCCTTTTCCTTGGAGAGCGCATCGTGTTCCTTGCGGATCTCGAATTCCTCGAGCTTGCGCAAATTGCGCAACCGCATGTTCAAAATGGCTTCGGCCTGGTTGTCGGTCAGCTCAAAGCGGGCAATCAGCGCGTCCTTGGCCTCGTCTTCCTCGCGGATGATGCGGATCACCTCGTCGAGATTGAGATAGGCGATCAGCAACCCGCCGAGAATTTCCAGCCGCCGGTCGATGGCCGCCAGGCGGAAGCGCGACCGGCGCACCAGCACGTCCTTGCGGTGGTCCAGCCACTCCAGCAGCACTTCGTTCAGCGCCATCACCTTCGGCACTTTACCTTGGGAAAGCACGTTCATGTTCAAGGGAATGCGGCTTTCCAGCTCAGACAGCTTGAACAGCGATTCCATCAGGATGGTCGGATCGACAGTCCGGCTCTTCGGCACCAGCACGACGCGAACGTCTTCCGCTGACTCATCGCGAATATCTTCCAGCAACGGCAGGCGCTTGGCGATCAGCAATTCGGCGATTTTTTCGATCAACCGGGATTTCTGCACCTGAAACGGGATCTGGGTGATGACGATCTGATAGCCGCCGCGCCCGAGGTCTTCCGTCTCCCATTTGGCCCGCACCCGGAAACCGCCGCGCCCGGTGCGGTAGGTTTCCAGCATGCTTTCGCGGCTTTCGATGACAATGCCGCCGGTCGGGAAATCCGGTCCTTCGATGCCGCCGCGCTGCGGATGAGCCGGATCCGCAAACAGATCTTCAACAGAAGCGCTACGGTTCTTGATCAGATAAAGCGCCGCATCGCACAGTTCATGGGCATTGTGCGGCGGGATCGAGGTTGCCATGCCGACCGCGATGCCGGAAGCACCATTGGCGAGCAGATTGGGAAAGGCGCCGGGCAACACCACCGGCTCATCGTCTTCCTCGTTATAGGTCGGACGAAAATCCACCGCATCCTGCTCGATACCCTCGAGCAGAAGCCCGGCAACGTCGGTCATCCGTGCTTCGGTATATCGGTAGGCAGCCGCCGAATCGCCGTCGATATTGCCGAAATTGCCCTGACCATCGACAACGGGATAGCGCTGCGAAAAATCCTGGGCGAGCCGCACCAGCGCGTCATAAACGGACTGGTCGCCATGCGGGTGAAATTTACCGATGACATCGCCGACGATACGGGCGCATTTCTTGAAGGCGGAATTGGGCCTGATGCCCATTTCGCTCATCGCATGGATGATGCGCCGATGCACCGGCTTGAGGCCATCGCGCACGTCAGGCAGCGCCCGGTGCATGATGGTCGACAGCGCATAGGCCAGGTAGCGCTCTTCCAGCGCATATTTCAGATCGATCGGTGTGACGTTATCGCCACCGTCGCCAGGCGGTATAAGACTTTTTCCCATGCCCCTTGCGTAGCCGAGAACCCCTTGCACGGCAAGGATTCCGGGGGATGCACCTGTGGATTATCCGATCAGGGCGTTGGCGGCCCTTGAGACAAAATCAAACTACAGCGCCGTGCGCCCTATATGGCGCACAAAGGTTCGCTGTAGCTCTTTATATCTGCTGCATAATTTTCTCCTTAAATCGAATCCGATTTAAGGAATTATGCAGTAGTACGACAAAAAGCATGGCGGATTTCCACACTGTCTTATAAAGGATCATGACCGCGCAATCGCGCATATCCTTTTGTTCTTAGAGGGAATTGTTATGACGACGCATAAATCCGCCGGGCTTGTCCTGCGCCGCATCCTCTCGGCCAGTGCCGCCATTCTCGTGCTTCCCTCGGCAGCTTTCGCGCTGGATGGCCAGGATTTGCTCGCCAAGATCAATAAATCCTATAGTGGGGGCAGTGCCGCCATTACCGCCAGTTCCATCGACATCAACGGCGATGTCGTGACCCTGCGCGGCACCAAGCTGAAGCCGGCCAAGGCGTCCGATACCGGCCCGGATTCGACGCCAGTCTCGATCGGAGACGTGAAGATGAGCGGCGTCATTGAAAACCAGGACGGCTCCTATGAGATCGACCGGGTTGATTTCCAGCCGCTCAATCTGGTTGAAAACAACTCGACCGTCACCGCCTCCGATCTCTATTTGTCCGGCGTCACCGTTCCGGCCAAGACCGATGGCGGCGATCTCGCCTCCATGCTGTTTTATGAAAAGGCCCATAGCGGCCCGATCAGCGTCAAGGCGGATGGCAAGGAAGTGTTGTCCATGGCCGAGGCCGAAGCGACAACGGCAATCGAGGACGATGGCGCCAGCCTTGCCTTCGAAGGGTCAGTCAAAGGTTTCAAACTCGATCTGTCCACCGTCGATGATCCAAAGAGCCGCGATGCAATCGAAAAGCTCGGGATCAGCATGCTGGATGGCGGCATGACCATGAAAGGCAGCTGGGAACTGCAATCGGGAACGATTGACGTTCAAAACTACACGCTCGATTTCAAGAATGTCGGTAAGCTGACGGTGGCGCTTGGCCTGTCCGGTTATACGCTTGATCTGGTCAAGCAACTTCAGGAAACCGCCCGCGCCATGGAAACCAATGCCAAGGACCCGCAGGCGCAGCAGGCCTCCGGCATCGCCATTCTCGGCCTGATGCAGCAAATGTCCTTCCTGGGCGCCGATATCCGCTTCGACGATGCCGGCATTACCGAGCGGGCGCTGGCCTATAGCGGCAGCCAACAAGGCGTCTCGGGCAAGGATATGGGCCAGATGGTCAAGGCCATGACGCCTTTGATGCTGGCCCAGGCCAAGCTTGGCGATTTCCAGAACGTCGTCACGGCAGCCGTCAATGCCTATATCGACAATCCGAAGAGCCTGACAATCTCCGCGGAACCGCAGAACCCAGTCCCCTTCCCGATGATCGTCGGCGCAGCCATGGGCGCACCGGAAACGCTGCCCAAGGTTCTGGGTGCGAAAGTAACGTCCAACGACTGAGGAGCGTCAAGCTCGAATACAGACGATAAAAGTCGCCAGACTGGCGGCTTTTTTTGTGGAATGCGTTTTGCAGATTGCGCTATTTTTCCTGCGGCCCCTGCCCTGCATCCTTGCTGGGCGCGGTAGCAGTATCATGAAGTTTCGTCGCATTGCGAAACAGGATGAGCGCGAAGACAAGACCGGTGGAGACGCCGATGATGACATCGAGAAAACGCACCAGTCCGCCGGTCGCAGGGCCAAGCAGGATGACCAGAAGTGCTGAGGCGCCAGCCTGGATAGGCGTGACGGGTGCCAGATTGGTCAGCGCGCCCAGAAACATCGCGGCGAATATGGCCAGCGAAATCTGGACGCCCAGCACACTTATCGGCAGGAGAAAGATCAGCTCGCCGACCGCGATGCCGATGGTCACGCCAATGACAACATTGATACCTTGGCGCAGATGATTGGGAACGCCCGGAGCCAGACATATGATCGCGGCTATGGCAGCAAAGATCGGCTGCTGGTGGCCGAACAGCCAGTGGGCACCATAAAATGCGACCGCCGCAGCTAAGGCTGCGGCGGTCGCATGGCTGAAGGCATCCCGGATATGGCTAGCAAACCGGGACCACATCGGTTCAGTCTTTCTTCGGCGTCGGCACCACGCGCAGCGCCAATTCGCGCAGCTGGGTCGGCGTTGCCGGAGCCGGTGCGCCCATCAACAGATCCTGCGCCTGCTGGTTCATCGGGAACAGCGAAATTTCGCGCAGGTTCTTGGCGCCCACCAGCAGCATCACCACGCGGTCGATACCGAATGCGCAGCCGCCATGCGGCGGTGCGCCGTATTGGAAGGCGCGGTAGAGGCCGCCGAAGCGCTCTTCCACGTCCGCCTGGCTGAGGCCAACCTTTTCAAACGCCTTGACCATCAGTTCCGGCGACTGGTTACGGATCGAGCCGGAAGCGATTTCAAAGCCGTTGCAGACGGCGTCATACTGGTAAGCCTTGAGTGTCAGAGGGTCTTGGCTGTCGAAGGCTTCCAAGCCGCCCTGCGGCATGGAGAACGGGTTGTGGGCGAAGTCGATCTTCTTTTCTTCCTCGCTCCATTCGTAGAACGGGAAGTCGACAATCCAGCACATTTCGAACCGGTCGCGGTCAACAAGGTTCAGCTCTTCGCCTGCCCGGGTGCGGGCTTCGCCAGCGAACTTGTAGAACTTGGCCGGATCACCGGCCACGAAGAAGCAGGCATCACCAGCGCCAAGGCCGAGCTGGGCGGCGATGGCAGCGGTGCGCTCTTCGCCAATGTTCTTGGCCAGAGGGCCGGAACCGCCAACCTTGCCGTCTTCTTCCTTCCAGAAGATATAGCCAAGGCCCGGCTGGCCGGTCGATTGCGCCCAGGCATTCATGCGGTCGCAAACGGCGCGGCCAATCGCGCCCGTTGCTTCCGTATGCTTGACCGGGATCGCCCAGACCTCAACCTTCGGGTTGGAGGCAATCATGCTTGCGAAAATCTTGAAGCCTGAATCAGCGAAATGCTCGGTCACGGCCTGCATGACAATAGGGTTGCGCAGGTCTGGCTTGTCGGAACCGTATTTGCGGATGGCTTCATCGTAAGGAATGCGTGGCCATTGCTTCGTCACAGGCTTGCCTTCGGCAAACTGTTCGAACACCTTGGTCATCATCGGTTCCATCGTGGTCCAGACATCTTCCTGGGTCACGAAGCTCATTTCTACGTCGAGCTGGTAGAACTCGCCGGGCAGACGGTCGGCACGCGGGTCTTCATCGCGGAAGCAAGGCGCGATCTGGAAGTAGCGGTCGAAACCAGCCACCATCAACAGCTGCTTATACTGCTGCGGAGCCTGCGGCAGCGCAAAGAACTGGCCTTCATGGATACGGCTTGGCACCAGAAAGTCACGCGCACCTTCCGGCGAAGAGGCGGTCAGGATGGGCGTGGTGTATTCGGCAAAGCCAAGCTCACTCATGCCATTGCGCATGGACGAAATGATCTGGGTGCGCTTGACGATGTTCTTGTGCAGGGTTTCGCGGCGCAGATCGATGAAGCGATACTTCAGGCGCACATCTTCCGGATATTCCGGCTCGCCAAACACCGGCAGCGGCAATTCCTTGGCCACGGCCAGAATTTCGATTTCCTGCGCATACAGCTCGATTTCGCCGGTCTGCATGGCCTTGTTGACCGTTTCATCGGCACGGGCCTTGACCACGCCGTCGATGCGGATCACCCATTCGCCGCGCACGGTTTCGGCTAGCTTGAAGGCCGGGCTATCGGGATCGGCCACCACCTGCGTGATGCCGTAATGGTCACGAAGGTCGATGAACAAAACGCCGCCATGGTCGCGGACGCGGTGGACCCAGCCGGAAAGGCGCACGGTGGCACCAACATCGGACTTGCGGAGAGCGGCACAGGTGTGGCTGCGGTAACGATGCATTTCGAACGATCCTGGACATGTGTAAAAGGTCAGCACGGACGCAAGGAATGCGCGCTTGGCTGGCATGGAAAATCGGGCGGAAAAGCGCATGGCCGGCCCGATTTGTCAAGGCTACAGGCTTTTACGCTTTGGATTTACGCTATATCGGCATCTCCTGCCGGGGTAAACGTCGCATGCTCTTATAGCCCGACTCACCTGCTTTTGAAAATCCGGCCCGCCATGAACGATATCCGTCCGCTTTTGCCCCTGCTCGTCACCGCCGGTATTCTGATCGGCGGCAATGGCTTGCAGGGCACGTTCATTTCGCTGCGCGCTCTTGAGGAAGGGTTCTCGACGACGATGATCGGCGTGGTCGGCACCGGTTATAATATTGGCTTTGCCATCGGCTGCATCTATGTCACCCGGCTGATCCGCGAAATCGGCCATATCCGCGCCTTTGCCGGGCTGGCGGCGATTGCCTCTGCTGCCTCCATCGCCATGCTGATCTTCATCCATCCTGCCGCGTGGTTTTCGATGCGGCTCATCCAGGGCATCTGCTTTGCCGGATTATTTGCCGTGGTGGAAAGCTGGCTGAATGCCCGCGTCACCAACGACACCCGGGCGCGCACCTTGTCCATCTACCGCTTCGTTGATCTCGGCTCGGTCACCGTGGCGCAATATATCATTCCGGCGGTGGGGATTTCCGGCGTCGATCTGTTTGCGCTGATCGCCATGGCGCTGTCCCTGTCGCTGGTGCCAATTTCCTTTGCCGACCGCACCAGCCCCACCCCGCCCCGGCATGTGGAGTTTAACATCAAGGCCCTGTGGGGCATTTCGCCGCTGGCGACCATCGGCTGTGTCGTGGTGGGGCTGACCAATTCCAGCTTCCGGTCGCTCGGACCGATCTATGCGCAGGATCTCGGCATGTCGGTCACGGCCATCGCCACGTTCATGAGCATCGGCATTTTTGCCGGTGTCGTGCTGCAATATCCCCTCGGCCATTATTCCGACAAGCTGGATCGGCGCACCATCATTCTGGTGGCCGCAGGCGGTGCCATGCTGGCTGGGCTGTTTCTGGCCTTCGTGGCGGGAGCAAGCGAGATCCTCAATTTCATCGGCATTTTCCTGTTCGGAGCCTTTGCCATGCCGCTTTATTCGCTGTGCTCGGCCCATGCCAATGACCATGCTGCCCCCGGCCAACATGCGCTGGTCTCGGCAGGAACGCTGTTCTTCTGGTCATGCGGGGCCGTGGTCGGGCCGATGTTTGCTTCCGTCCTGCTCGACCATTTCGGACCAAGGGCGCTGTTTAGCTATATGGTCGTCGTGCTGGCGCTGTTTATCCTCTATACCCTGCTGCGGATGCGAGCGCGGGAGGCGGTCCCGACGGATGAGCGACGCTATCCCTTCCGGGCGCTGCTGCGCACCTCGGCCTTTTTCAGCAAGCTTGCGGCGCCCGTCCGGACGAAGCGGAAATAGGCTTGGCGGTGTCGGTCTGGGATATTGCTGATTTCCATAATCAACTTTAAAAGATCGACGCCCCATCCGACGCTGGAACTCTCCATCATGCCCATTCTCTCCCGCCGCACCCTGTTGAAAACCTCCGCTGTTGTCGGCGCCTATGGCGCAGGGCTCGGCATTGCCAGCCGCTTCCAGGGCGCACGCATGGCCTTTGCCGCCCCCAAACCGCTGGAAATCGAGGCGCGGTTTACCTCAGCCACCCTCGACGGCACTCATGAGACGAAAAAGCTGATGAGCTTTGCCTTAGCCGGCCAGACGGCGGCAATGACACCCACCCTCCGCATGCGTCGGGGCGAGCCTTTCGCGGCGAAACTGATCAACCATATCGATGATGCGACCACCATTCACTGGCATGGATTGCGGATTCCAAATGCCATGGACGGCGTGCCTTTCCTGACCCAGCCCTATGTTTATCAGGGCGACAGCTTCGATTACGCTTTCACGCCGCCCGATGCCGGTACATTCTGGTATCACCCGCATTGCAACACGCTGACCCAGATGGCGACCGGCATGACCGGGATGATCGTGGTCGAGGACCCCGATGATCCGGTCTTCGACGCGGAAATCGATCTCAATCTGCGCGACTGGCGGCTGGGCGACGATGGCCAGTTCATCGCGCTGTTTAGGCCACGCGACACAGCCCGTGCCGGAACCTTCGGCACGGTGCGTACCGCCAACTGGCAGGTGGAGCCGCGCTACGATGCGCCCAGCGGCGGTTTTACCCGGGTGCGGATCGTCAATACCGATGTGACGCGGATCTATACGCTGAAGCTGGAAGGCGCAGAGGCGGTGATCGTCGCGCTGGACGGCCAGCCGGTGCCGGCGATCCTGCCGATGCAGCTTGCCATTGTCGCGCCCGGCCAGCGCATGGACATCATCCTGAAAATGCCAGAGGGCGAAGGCAGTGAAGCGCGGCTGACCGATATTCGCCCCAGCACGCCAAAAACCGTTGTCAGCTTCCGCGCCACCGGCGCATCCTTGAAACGCGACTTGAAGGACGTCCCGCCGCTGCGGCCCAATCCGTTCGACAAGCCCGATCTTTCATCCGCCCAGCATATTCCGCTGGTGCTTTCCGCCACGGCGGAAAACGGCGCGAAAGAGTCAATCTGCGGCACGCTCGGCTATTCCTTCTGGGCGATCAACAAGGTGACCTGGCCGGGCGACACGCCTGACCCGACCGCGCCACTGGCTGAATTGAAGCTGGGCAAGAGCTATATCTTCGACCTGGTGAACGACACGCCACACGCCCATCCCATCCATCTGCACGGCATGAACTTCCAGGTGATCGCCTCCAACAACCGCCCTGCTGTACCGCTGATCTCCGATACCTATCTGGTCATGCCCGATGAAAAGGTGCAGCTGGCTTTCGTGGCCGACAATCCCGGCGACTGGGTTTTGCATTGCCATATCATCGAGCATCAGAAGACCGGCATGACCAGCTATATCCGGGTGGCGTGACCGGAGGCATCCTCATTTGGCATTCGCCCTTCATGCCCAGGTAGAAAACCGACCCGAACCAGCTGCCGCCGGGGACTTGGACAGGCACCGTGTCCTCTCGGTCACATTGGCGTCACGATCCGTTAAAAACCGGGGAGTTTTGGCCGTAGACGGTCTCAAACCTTGTCATCAACTTGACAATAAGGACGCAAGGGGGAAGGAAAGAAATGAATTCGAAGAAATATGCCGGGGCCAAATGATTTCCACAACTCAAGATTTAGAAGCCGCTTGCGAAAAACTGGCCGGATCTGAATTTATCACCATCGATACCGAATTCCTGCGCGAAACCACCTTCTGGCCGGAACTGTGCCTGATCCAGATGGCCAGTCCCGATCTGGAAGTCATTGTCGATCCGCTGGCTGACGGGATCGACCTTGCCCCGTTTTTCAAGCTGATGGCCAATGGCGACGTGATCAAGGTGTTTCACGCTGCGCGCCAGGACATCGAAATCATTTTTCACCTGGGCAATCTCATTCCCCATCCGATCTTCGACACCCAGGTCGCGGCCATGGTCTGCGGCTTTGGCGACAGCGTGTCCTATGACCAGCTGGTCCAGAAGATCAAGAATATCCATATCGATAAAAGCTCGCGCTTTACCGACTGGAGCCGCCGTCCGCTCTCGGAAAAGCAGCTGGATTACGCGCTGGCCGATGTCACCCATCTGCGCGATGTCTACCTGACGCTGAAGGCGGAACTGGAGCGTGAAGGCCGCGCCAGCTGGCTGAGCGAGGAAATGGCCATTCTCGAATCCCGCGACACCTATGACCTGCATCCAGACGATGCCTGGCAGCGCCTGAAGATGCGGCTGAGAAAACCGCAGGAACTGATGGTGATGAAGGCCGTCACCGCCTGGCGCGAGCGTGAGGCCCGCGCCCGCAACGTGCCGCGTTCACGGGTGATCAAGGACGACGCCATTTTCGAAATCGCCCAGCAGCAGCCTCGGGATGTCGAGGCGCTCGGGCGGCTCAGGACCATTCCGAAGGGCTGGGAGCGCTCGACGCCGGGCGGCGCGATCATCGAGGCGGTCAATGCCGCCCTGGCGATCCCCAAGGCCGAATGGCCGCAAGTCCAGCGCCAGAACCATGTGCCGGAAGGCACGGCACCGGCTGTGGAATTGCTCAAGGTGCTACTGCGCCTGACCTGCGAACAGCATGGCGTCGCCGCCAAGATGATCGCCAATACCGACGACCTGGAAAAGATTGCCGTTGAGGGCGAACAGGCCGATGTGCAGGCCATGCGCGGCTGGCGGCGTGATCTGTTCGGCGAATCGGCGCTGAAGCTGATCAATGGCGGGGTTGCCCTGCGCTTCGTCGGCAAGAAGATCGAAGCCGTCGAATTTATCGAACCCTGATGGTCTCGCTGCGCGCGGCCACAGAAGGCGATATCGGGTTCATGATGTCAGCGGAGCGCCAGCCCGGCTACGACCTGCTGGTCGGCCGGTTCAGTGCGGCTGAACACCTTGCCAATCTCAATGATCCCGCGAAGGCCTATCGGATCGCCGTGTCGCCAGGTGGCGAGCCGCTCGGCTTCGTGTTGTTCCGCGACATCAACGACCCGCAGGATAATCTCTATATCAAGCGCGTCGTGGTCGCCGCTCCCGACAAGGGAACCGGTACGGCGATGATGCGGCTTGCGCTCGACTGGGCATTCACCAGCACCTCCGCCTATCGGATCTGGCTGACCCATATACCGAATAACCGGCGCGCCCACGCGCTTTACAGCAAGCTCGGCTTTCAACAGGAAGGCGTGCTGCGCGGAGCCTATGGCCACCGTCAGGACCAACGCGGCGATCTCGTGCAGATGTCACTGCTGAAACCGGAATGGGACAGCGTAACGTCCGGCTGATAAGACTGATATTGACTCACAGTCCGCTCAATAATCGCTGCTACTTCCCAACTCTTCAACCTGCCGGACCCTTACCGTGGAACTCCCCTCACCCTTGAAAAGCGCCGTCGAGCGCCTGTTGGAAAACCAGCCGCTGGCACCGCTGATGAAGGCTGCCGAGCGCCTGTCGCAGCGTTACCGCAAGGAAGTGCGCGACGGACAGCTGCATATCAGCGACGATCTCGCCGCCCGCGCCTATCTGGCTGCCCGCCTGCCCGCCACTTTCGCCGCCGTCAGGGCGGCAATGGACATGGTAGCCGAAGTGCAGGCGGATTTTGCGCCCAGAACCTTGAGCGACTTCGGCTCTGGCCCCGGCACCGCGCTCTGGGCCGCCGCCGATTGCTGGCCACAATTGCAACAGGCGACGCTGATCGAGGCCAGCCCCGCCATACGCGCTATCGGCAAAAGCCTGTCGCAGGCGCTGCCCTTTGCCTGCGACTGGCAGGCGGGCGATCTCACCAAGACCCTCCCGCCTATGGCTCCTGCCGATCTGGTGACGCTTGCCTATGTGCTCGATGAATTGCCTATCGATGCGGTGGCAAGCATGACGGCAAAGCTCTGGGCCTTGACCGGAGGCACGATCATCATTGTCGAGCCCGGCACGCCTGCGGGTTGGCAGCGGATCGTCACGGCGCGGCAGGCGCTTCTCGATGCGGGCGCCCATCTGCTTGCACCCTGCCCTCACCAGCAGCTCTGTCCGATCACCAGCCCAGACTGGTGCCACTTTTCAAGGCGCGTTGCCCGCTCACGCCTGCATCGGCAGGTGAAACAGGGCGAAGTGCCGTGGGAAGACGAGAAATACATTTTCATCGCCGCCTCGCGCCAGCCTGTGGCCTTATCCGGTGCACGGGTCTTGTTGCCGCCCCGGCTGGCCAGCGGCATGGTGAAGCTGAAACTGTGCCAAGGCGATGGAACGGCAGAGGAAACCACTCTCAGCCGCCGTGATGGTGCTCTGTTCAAGGCTGCACGCCGCGCCGATTGGGGTGACTTGCTGATCGCGGAGCAGGAAGATTGATGGCCATGCCACTGAGGATGCTGGATATCGAGACGGCGAACAATTTTGCCGTGATTGCCCTTGGCCATGTCACCAAGGAATATCCCAATCACATCATGCATGTGTTCGATAGCCCGGAGGCTGACGTCACGCCCTCGGCCCTGCATCCGGTGTTCTACGGCAGTTTCGACTGGCATTCCTGCGTGCATGGCTATTGGATGCTGGCGCGACTGCTCAGGCTTTTTCCCTCCATGCCATCGGCACCGGCCATCCGCGACCTGTTCGATACCGTGCTGGTGGCGGAAAACATCGCCGGAGAATGCCGCTATTTCGACAGACCATCATCGCGCGGTTATGAAAGGCCCTATGGCTGGGGCTGGCTTCTGGCGCTTGCCGCCGAATTAGCGGGTCATGAAAAGCCGGATTGGGCGCAGGCCTTGCTGCCGCTGACCCAACGGATCGTCGCACGCTTTGAGGCATTCTTGCCGCTGGCGACCTATCCGGTTCGGGTCGGCACCCATTACAATACCGCTTTTGCCCTACGGCTGGCCGCCGACTATGGGTAAGTCTCCGGCAATTCCGCATTCCTGGCGCTTCTTGAGCAAACGGCCCGGCGCTGGTATGGCGCCGATCACACTTGCACGGCCTGGGGAGAACCCTCCGGCGACGAATTCCTGTCCTCCTCGCTAATCGAGGCCGAATGCATGCGCCAGCTTCTGCCGCCTGCGGAATTTTCCACCTGGCTGTCACGCTTCCTGCCGGATCTCGACCGGGGCGAGCCTGCGCATCTGATGCAGCCGGCCAATGTTTCCGATCGTAGCGATGGCAAGATCGCCCATTTGGACGGGTTGAACCTCAGCCGGGCCTGGTGCTTTTATTCGCTGACGGCAGCGCTGACGGCTCAGGATGCCGCAAGCCTAGTGCTTACCCAAGCCGCTGAGCGGCATCTGGATGCTGCTCTCACCCATGTGGCGGGCGACTACATGGGCGAGCATTGGCTGGTAAGCTTTGCCGTACTGGCGCTTACACAGCCCCGCTGAAGACGTCCCAAAGCAGTTTGAGATTGAGCGCGATGATGATCGCGGCAATCACCCAGGCCAAGGCCGCCGTCCAGCGGGAGATGACGAACGATCTCATCTTGCGCTTGTCGCTGACGAATTGCACCAGCGGCACGACGGCAAAGGGCAATTGCATCGACAAGATGACCTGGCTGAGCACCAGCAGTTCCGCCGTTCCCTTGTTGCCGTAAAGCCAGGTGACGATCACCACAGGAATGATCGCCAGACAGCGGGTCAGCAGGCGGCGCGCCCAATTGGGGATAGTCAGCCGCAGGAACCCTTCCATGACGATCTGCCCGGCCAGCGTTGCCGTGACAGTGGAATTGATGCCGGAGGCGAGCAGCGCCACGGCAAACAGCGTAGAGGCAAGGCCGAAGCCCAGAAGCGGCGACAGCAATTGATGCGCCTGCTCGATTTCCGCCACATCGGTGCGGCCATTGGCATGAAACACCACGGCGGCGATGATCAGGATCGAGGCATTGACGAACAGCGCCAGCATCAGCGCAATCGTGCTATCCAGCGTCGCCCATTTGATCGCATCCTTACGGCCACGGTCATTGCGCTCATAGGCGCGGGTCTGGACGATGGAGGAATGCAGGTAGAGATTATGCGGCATGACCGTGGCGCCGATAATGCCAATGGCCACGTAAAGCATTTCGCGATTGGTGATCACTTCCGTGGACGGAATGAAGCCAGACAGAATCTCGGCGACCGGCGGTTGGGCGGCGATGATCTGCGCCAGGAAACACAGGGCAATAATGGTCAGCATCGACACCACGAAGGCTTCCAGGAAGCGGAACCCCTTGTTCATCAACAGCAGCAGCAGGAAGGTATCGAGCGCGGTAATCAGCGCGCCGCCGATCAAGGGAATGCCGAACAGCAATTGCAGGGCGATGGCCGTGCCAATCACTTCGGCCAGATCGCAGGCGATAATCGCCAACTCGCAGGCCAGCCACAGGCAGATGCGCACCGGCGGCGAATAATGGTCGCGGCAGGCCTGGGCCAGATCGCGCCCGGTGGCAATGCCAAGCCGGGCTGACAGCGCCTGCAACAGGATCGCCATAAGATTGGAAATCATGATAACCGACAAAAGCGTGTAGCCAAATTGCGACCCACCGGCGATATCCGTCGCCCAGTTACCGGGGTCCATATAGCCAACTGAAATCATATAGCCCGGCCCGGCAAAGGCCATCAGCTTACGCATCCAGGAGCCAATCTTCGGCACATGGACCGAGGCATGCACTTCCGGCAAGCTGGCGCGGTCATCGCCCGGCCGCGCAAAACTCCACGACCCTTTCGGGGCGGGACTGGTTTCCAATTTCGACATAAGTGCCCGTAGCCTGTTTTTTATTGCGATTAATTCGCAACAATCTGCGCCGGTTTTTTTAATTATGCAATAGGCTATATTCTATTGCTTTGGCTTTGTTCGATGCCTTTGGCCATGGGTGACGCCCCGTAACCCCGCCCTTTTTCGACGTCTGCCGGAGGCTGGTCATCAAGGCCAAGACTTGCTACTGCATTGTTTCGCCCGAACCAGGCCACAGCGCACGGTTGCGTCAAAAATAGTGCAAGGCGAGCGACCCACTAAATACGAGGACCAGCATTTGGCGCGCATATCTCCTTCAAAGCCCCGTACCGGCTCGCTGCCGGATGCCGACGCCCATTCTGAAGGGTTCCGGCAGGCGCGAGAGGCGCAGCGCAGCGCGCTTGTGGAGGACTATGTCGAACTGATCGCCGATCTGATCGCTGAAGGTCAGGAAGCCCGACAGGTGGATATCGCCCAGCGGCTCGGCGTCGCCCAGCCGACCGTGGCCAAAATGCTGGCCAGACTGACCGAAGGCGGCCTGATTTCCCGCAAGCCCTATCGGGGTGTATTTTTGACCGAGGCAGGAGAAAAGCTGGCGCAGGAGAGCCGCGAGCGGCATGAGACAGTAGAAGATTTTCTGAAAATGCTCGGAGTTTGCGAAAAGACCGCCCGGATCGACGCCGAAGGCATCGAGCACTATGTCAGCGCTGAAACGCTCGCGGCTTTTCGCAAGGCATTGGCTGAGGGCCTACCGTTGTCATTAGCAAAGACGCCAGACATCAGTGAGCGATAGAGCATTCCCGAACGGAAAGCCGCGTCGCACTTTTTCTGGACCGGATCACTCAAACCGAAATGCCAGCCGTTTGCCGGTCAGTTTCGACAATTGCTGCAAACGGCCATCCAGGCGCTCGCCAGCAAAATCGTGATAGTCCTTCGGCACCACGAATTCGAGGTCGAGATCCGGTCGCTTCGAGCGCTCAAACGTCAGGTGATGGACCACGCCCGGCATCGAGGCGGAGAACAGATAGACCACGCGCAGCAACCCGCCCAAGAGCTTTGCCCGATCCAGCAGTCTCTGCGTGGCAATGGTGGCGAGCGGCCCCGTCTGCCCATCGTCATGCAGGCCTTCGAAACGGTAGTAATTGCTGAGCGCGATGAAAGCCCGGCCCGGATGGCTGATGCCGACAAAGGAGGAATGAGCAATCAGGTTGAGTGCCTGCAAGCCGCGATAATCGGGATGGGCACGCCAGCTCAGATCGGCAAGAAGGCAGGCGGCCTGACGATAGCGCGCCTCTTCCTCGGTCTCCACGACATCGAAAAACGGCATCATCGCGCCGGACCATTGCGCAAGTTCACGCGCATGTTCCGGCGAGCGGGCGCGCAGGATCGCCAACTCGTCGGCGGCTTCCAGCAAGGGGTCCAGCGCACGGATCTCGTCCGACAGCTTGGAATAGAGATAGCCCTCACGCACGCCTTGTGCGGAAAAGCAGACCCGGGCGGGTTGCATGGCCTCCAGCACTTCGCGAAGGGCGACCGCGCCGAAAGGAATCAATGTGCGGCGGCTCTTGGAGACCGTCTGCCAGGCCGGTGCGCGAGCGCTAACACCGGTAATGATCTCGTCGAGAAACTGCATCATCTCGGCGGTGGAAACTTCATAGCCCTGCATCATATGCAGGGGGTAATTGCGGATTTCCATATGCAGCTTGGCGATATTGCGCCATGTGCCACCGACCGCATAAAAGGTCCGGCCCTGGCCGTTTTTCAACAGGCTGGCCGAGCGTACCTGTTTGCGGGTAAAACTGGCCGCCTTTTCAAGGGAGCCCTCCGACAGTTCCGATAGCCGCAAGCCGCCGAGCGGCAGGGTAATTCCCTTGCCAATCGCCTGCCCTTTGACATCGACCAGTTCAAGAGAACCGCCACCCAGATCGCCGGCAATCCCATCGGGGTCATGAAAGCCGCTGATGATGCCATAGGCGGAATAGAGCGCCTCTTCCTCGCCGGACAGAACCTCGATTTTATGGTCGAGGATCGCTTCGGCCTCGGCAATGAACGCGGGACCATTCTGAGCCTCTCGCGCCGCAGCCGTCGCCAGAACATGCATGGAAACCGCACGGGCCTGCTGCGACAAGGCATGAAAACGCTTCAGCGCCAAAAGCGCGCGCCTGACACCCTCTTCATCCATCCTGCCGGTCTTGGCGAGTCCTTTGCCCAGGCCGCACAGCACTTTCTCGTTAAAGAGAATGGCAGGCGCCCGCGACAGGCCCTCGTAGATGACAAGACGAATGGAATTCGAACCGATATCGACAACGGAAACAGGGGAAATTCCGGGGAGACGCCCCTGCGCTTCGGATTGGGTCATGCGTATCCAGTTTGGCGTTCACTTGCTTTGCAGGTCTATCCGAAAACCGGTCACCGCCTTTCGGAAATCCTGCTTAGCTTTTCCGACCGGAAACAACCCCGGCGATCAGCTTCGGCGCACTTGACTTCAAGGCTTCTCCTCGCCCGGACAGGCTGGGATTAGTCATGAAATACTGTTGCGCGTTAAAAGGTTCCTCGCCTGCGCGCACATCGATGCGCCTCGACGTTCCATCGGGCAATATCTCGTAGCTCTGCTGGTTGTCAATCAGATTGCCCAGCATGATCTGTGAGAGAACCTGTTCATGCACGGTTGGGTTGACCAGCGGCACCAAGGTTTCGACACGCCGATCCAGATTACGCGGCATCATATCGGCCGAGCCGATATAGACCAGCGCCTTTTCGGAGGGCAGACGATGGCCATTACCGAAGCAGAAAATCCGGCTATGTTCAAGGAAACGTCCGATGATCGATTTGACCCGGATATTCTCCGAGAGGCCCGCTACCTGCGGCCTCAGGCAGCAGATGCCGCGAATGACCAGATCCACTTCGACGCCAGCGGCGCTGGCGCGGTAGAGCGCATCGATGATCTCAGGATCGACCAGCGAATTCATCTTCATCCAGATGCCGGACGGCTTGCCGGCCTTGGCATTGCTGGTTTCTTCCTCGATATGCCGCAGGATGCGCGAGCGCATCGTGTAGGGAGACACCGCCAGCTTCATGTTTTCCTCCGGCTCGCCATAGCCGGTGATGAAATTGAAGACATTGGCCATGTCATGAGCAATCTTCGGATTGCAGGTGAAGAACGACAGGTCCGTATAGATCTTCGCGGTAATCGGGTGATAATTGCCGGTGCCGAGATGGCAATAGGTCCTGAGCTTGCCGTCTTCACGGCGCACCACCATGGACATCTTGGCATGGGTCTTCAGTTCGATAAAGCCGAACACCACCTGCACGCCAGCCCGCTCCAGGTCGCGCGCCCAGCGGATATTGGCCTCTTCGTCAAACCGCGCCTTCAACTCCACCAGCGCCGTCACAGATTTTCCGGCATCGGCGGCATCGATCAGGGCGCGAACAATCGGGCTATCGTTTGAGGTGCGGTAAAGCGTCTGCTTGATGGCCAGCACGTCGGGATCGCGCGCAGCCTGAAGCAGGAACTGCACCACGACATCGAAGCTTTCGTAAGGATGGTGAACCACCATGTCCTTTTCGCGGATGGCCGCCAGGCAATCGCCCATATGCTCACGAACCCGCTCCGGGAAGCGGGCATTGTAAGGCTCAAACCGCAAATCATCGCGCGGAGCCTTGGTGATTTCGGATATGGTGTTCAGCGCCAACAGCCCCGGCAGAACCGCGACGCGATTATCAGGCACATTCAGTTCCTGCACCACGAACTGGCGCAGCGCCGCTGGCATTTCCGAATCGGTTTCGATGCGGATCACCTTGCCGCGGCGACGGCGCTTCAGGGCCGTTTCGAAAAACCGCACCAGATCTTCGGCCTCTTCCTCGACCTCGATATCGCTGTCGCGGATGATGCGGAACGTGCCGTAACCCTTGACGTCATAGCCGGGATAGAGCCGGTGAATGAACATGCCGACCACATCTTCGAGCGTGATATAGCGGATGGTGTTCTTGTCGTCGGGCAGGCGAATGAAGCGGTCCAGCGCGGTCGGCAGACGCAGCAGAGCCGTCATCGGCTCCTTGCCGTGCAGGCTTTCCAGTTGCAAGCCCATGGAAAAGCCGAGATTGGGAATGAAGGGGAATGGATGGGCCGGATCGATGGACAGCGGCGTCAGGACAGGAAAGATCGACTGCTCGAATTCGGTCCCCAGCCAGGTGCGGTCTTCCTCGGAAAGAGCGGAGGGCCGGACGATCAGAATGTCTTCCTTGGCGAGATATTGCTGCAGGACGGCCAGTGACGCCTGCTGTTCCATTTGCAGATTGTCGATTTCCTTGAGGATATCTTCCAGTTGCTCGACCGGCGTGCGTCCGTCCGGGCTCTTGATGACGATGCCCTGGCGCACCTGGCCTTCCAGCCCGGCGACACGCACCATGAAAAATTCATCCAGGTTGGCGGCGGAAATCGACAGGAAACGCACACGCTCCAGCAGCGGATGGGCGGTGTTCAGGGTTTCCTCCAGCACCCGCCGATTGAATTGCAGCCAGGAAAATTCGCGATTGATGAAACGATGCGGGCTGGAGAGCAATTCCTCGCGCGCGACCTCTTCTCCCGCCAGGATAACCGTTTCCTGAGATACCGCCGATTCTGTCACCGATTCCATTGTTCCCGCCTTCGTTTTCAATGCCTTCCGGCATATAAGGGTTGGCGCATCATCCATGATACACCAGCCCCTTCCACCCGATAAACTACACTCCACCCTGAAACGGTTTCCGAGTCAGAGACTTGCCCCACTATACCAGCAACGCGACGTTCCTGTGACAGGCTCTAGCGATCCAAGGCAAAGGCGCTGTCCAGAACCTCCGCCGCCAGCGCCCGTGAAATTTTGACACGACGCGCCAGTGCCAGCCGGTCAAGGTGCTCGACCACGGTCTGGGCGGCGGCCAGCGACCGTTCCATGCGCTGAACGATATAATCGACGACCCGTTCGTCAATCGCCAATTGGCGGTCGGCAAACAGCTTGACGATCACCTGCGACAGCAAGGCCTCGTCCGGCTCACCGATTTCAACCAGTGTCGCGGCCTTCAGCCGGGAACGCAGATCGGCCAGCTTGACCGGCCAGGACAATGGCCAGGTGCGCGAGGTGATCAGCAGGCTCGTCCCATGCTGCTTGACGCTATTGATCACATGAAACAGCTCGACCTCGTCGAAATCGGCCCGGTCAGCGTCCTCAAACAGCACCGGTCCCCTGGATGCGGTCAGGGCAGCATCACTATCGACCGCAGGGAGAATATCGACAGCCCCGCTTTGCGCTCGCCAGATTTCCGCCAGATGCGACTTGCCGGAGCCTTGCGGCCCTGACAGGATCACCACCGGTGACGGCCAGCTGGGCCAGGCATCGACAACAGATACGGCAGCCGCCAGCCGGTCCGAGACCAAAAGGTCGTCGCGGCCCGATGCCGGGCTGTGGCCCAAGGCGAGCGGTAATTGTTCGCCCGTTTTGCCTTCATATGCTGGGTGCCGCACCGCTGTCTTGTCGATGTCACGCATTTACGTCTCTGAAATGACTGGAGGGCGGACTTCCTTGATCACGGTCGCCTCCTCACCATAGTATAGATCGCTGTCAAGATATCGCCGCACGGCAAAGCGGACAAGCACGCCAACCGCCGCCGCGCAGGGAACCGCAACCAGAACCCCCAGAAAACCGAAGAGCGAGCCGAAGGCGAACATCGCAAACATCAGCCAGACGGGATGCAGACCGACGCTGGAGCCGACCAGCTTGGGCTGAAGGACATTGCCTTCCAGGAACTGGCCAGTGAAGAAGAATACGCCTGTGATGACCACCCAGAGATAGTCCGGCCAGAACTGCACCGCCGCCATGCCGAGCGCCAGAACCAGTCCGACGGACGAGCCGACATAGGGAATGAAGCTGATCATGCCGGTAAAAAAACCGATCAGCAGGCCGAAATTCAAACCGATCAGCGACAGGCCGACCGCGTAATAAATGCCGAGGATGAGGCAGAGCGAGCCCTGGCCACGCACGAAACCGGCAATGGTGCGGTTCATCTCGCGGGCGATTTCCCGCACGGCGCCGACCTGGTTGCGCGGAATGAGGCTGTCCAGCTTGGCCATCATCCGGTCCCAGTCGAGCAGAAGATAGAAGGCGACGACAGGGGTCACCACCAGCAAAGAGATGATGTCCAGCAGCGCCTTGCCGGAATTCCACAATTGCGACAGAAGCGTGCCGATAAAGCCCGCCCCTTCCGCCAGATAGCGGGAAAAATTGCCCTTGATCGCCGCCATCTGGGTGCTCACCTGGCCATTCAGCCATTTCGGCACCCAGGAGGCGTTGGATTTGGCAATCAGCGCCTGCAATTGGCTGACATAATCAGGGATATTGGTGATGAAGTCATTGAGCTGGGTGACAAGGACCGGGATGATGATTACCAGCGACAGGACAAAGATCACCACGAAAGACACCAGGATCAGCACCGTGGCCATCATCCGTGACAGGCCCAGCCGCTCCAGCCGGTCGGCGACCGGATCGAGAAAATAGGCGAGCGCCATGCCGGCCACGAAGGGCAGCAGAATGGAGCTGAAGGTGAGCAGAAAGGCAACGACCACTGCGAGCGTGCCGATGCCAAAAAGAACCTGCCGCCAGAAAACGGGGCCGCTGACGCGCTTGATCATGACTTACTGTCCTTCCCGGCGGATTGCCTTTTTGCAAACTGGATATGCGGGCCGCAACAGGCCGTCCTATCATCATGCCGATGAACATGAGATAGGATGGTGTTTCGTCAAGGGTCAAGGTGGCGCGACCGCAATTCGCATATGCGGGCACCACAGTCCTTGGAAAACGATGAAAAAGCGGGAGTTTCCAGCCCTTGCGCTTGCATCCCGGCCCCACCCATGCCATGGCGGGCGAAATGAGCCTAACCCTGCCAACCAGCGGAGACGAACGGATGAGCCAGTCGGGGAAAAACGGTCTGACCTATAGCGATGCAGGCGTCGATATCGATGCGGGCAATCTTCTGGTCGAAAAGATCAAGCCTGCGGTTCGCTCCACCCGCCGCCCCGGCGCCGATGGCGAAATCGGCGGCTTCGGCGGATTGTTCGACCTGAAGGCCGCAGGCTTTACCGATCCGATCCTGGTTGCGGCCAATGACGGCGTCGGCACCAAGCTGAAGATTGCCATCGATGCGGGCCTGCATGACACTGTCGGTATCGACCTCGTTGCCATGTGCGTCAACGATCTCGTGGTCCAGGGTGCAGAACCTCTGCTGTTTCTCGATTATTACGCCACCGGCAAGCTTGACCCCGACCAGGGTGCTGCCATCGTCGGCGGTATTGCGGCGGGCTGCCGCGAGGCAGGCTGCGCGCTGATCGGCGGCGAAACCGCTGAAATGCCCGGCATGTATTCCGGCGGCGATTACGATCTGGCCGGTTTTGCTGTCGGCGCTGCCGAGCGCGGTGAGCTTCTGCCAGCCGGCGATATTGCCGAGGGCGATGTCATTCTGGGTCTTGCCTCTTCCGGTGTGCATTCCAACGGCTTTTCGCTGGTGCGCAAGATTGTCGAGCTGTCCGGCCTTGGCTGGGACGCACCGGCACCGTTTGCAGAAGGCGCAACGCTCGGCGCTGCCCTGCTGACCCCGACCCGGATCTATGTGAAGCCGCTGTTGAAGGCGATCCGTGAGACCAAGGCCTTGAAAGCACTGGCGCATATTACCGGCGGTGGTTTTCCCGAGAATATTCCGCGCGTCCTGCCCAAGCATCTGGCCGCCGAAATCGATCTCGCTTCGATCACGGTTCCTGCTGTGTTTTCCTGGCTGTCGAAAACCGGTGGCGTGGCGCAGAATGAAATGCTGCGCACCTTCAATTGCGGCGTCGGCATGATTGTCGTGGTCGCCGCCGAAAACGCCGACGCGGTCACCGCTGTTCTCGAAGCCGAAGGCGAGACCGTCGCCCGTCTTGGCCGGATGATTTCCCGTGAGGAAGGCGCGCCCGGTACTGTGTATAAGGGAACGCTCGGCCTATGAATTCGGCCCCTTCATCTCAGGTCCAAGAGCCATCGCCGGTCAAAAAGCGCGTCGCCGTGCTGGTTTCCGGCAGCGGCTCCAATATGGTGGCGCTGGCCAAGGCCTGCGAAACGGAGGATTACCCGGCGGAAATCGTTGCCGTATTCTCCGACAAGCCAGAGGCTGGCGGTCTGGTCAAGGCTCGCGATCTCGGCATTTTCGCTGCCGCCTTTCCGCGCAAGGACCACGCCAGCAAGGCGGACCACGAAGCCGCCATTCTGGCCGCACTGGATCAGGCGCAGCCCGACCTGATCTGTCTTGCCGGTTATATGCGTCTGCTGTCTGCGGATTTCATCCGCCGCTATCAGGGCCGAATTCTCAACATTCACCCATCGCTTTTGCCGCTGTTTCCGGGCCTGCACACCCATCAACGGGCGCTGGATGCCGGGATGAAAATTGCCGGTTGCACCGTGCATTTCGTCACCGAAGGCATGGATGAAGGTCCAATTGTCGCCCAGGCCGCCGTACCCGTGCTGCCAACCGATACCGCCGAAACTCTGGCGACCCGCACCCTGACGGTGGAGCATCGCATCTATCCGCTGGCCTTGCAGCTGGTGGCAGGCGGCACCGTCACCATGCTGGCAGACGGACGCATCGAGCGCTCCGGCTTTGCCGCGGATGCTGAGGCGCGGTTGCTCAGCGCGTAGTGATCGCACTGGCACCATGAAGACGGACATCTAAAGCGCCGTGCGCCATATATGGCGTACAAGGTTCCGCTGTCGCTCTTTTTCGAGTCATTATGCAGAAGGCTTTCCGCCCAGAGACCGATCATGGAGAACCATGCCGATCACCATGGCGACGACGAACAGGAGGCCTGCCCCGTAGCCAAGAGGCAGCGCGGCCAGCGCCGGTCCGGGGCAAAAACCGCCCAGGCCCCAGCCGATACCAAAAAGCGCCGACCCGGCGACAAGTCGTAGATCGATACGGGTCTTGGCCGGGAGCAGAAACCGCTCGGCTAGAACGGGCTGCCTCATGCGCCGCACCAGTCCCATGCCGAGAAAAGCGGTGACGACCGCCCCACCCAGCACAAAGATCAGGCTTGGGTCCCATTGGCCGAACACATCCAGGAAGCCCTGGACTCGCGCCGGGTCCAGCATGCCCGACAGCGACAGGCCGAAGCCGAACAGGGTGCCGCAGGCCAATGCCGCAAATGCTTCGGCAAGCAGAGTTTTCTTCACAGGCTTCCCCTCATGAGCGTGACGGTAAGGATGCCGGTGGCGAGAAACACCACCACCGCGACCAGGGATCGTGGTGAAAGACGCGCTAAGCCCATCACCCCATGACCGCTGGTGCAGCCGGACCCCATGCGGGAACCAAACCCGACCAGCAGGCCTGCCAAGGCAATCAACGGCATCGAAGCTCCAATCGTTACCTGCGGCCATTGGCCGTAGAACCCGAAAAACACCAGCGATCCCAGCATCAGCCCCAAGATGAAAGCGCCGTTGACAAGCACACTCGCGCCCGACGCCAGCCGCCCGACAATGCCGCTTATGCCCGCAATACGTCCGGTCAGAATAAAGAACAGGATCGCCGACATGCCGATCAACATGCCACCAACAAGGGATGGAAGATAAGATATCAGGACCATATGTCGCCTTTTCGCCAGAACCAGTGCATCAGGCCAGGTTGAGCGCCGCCCATTGCAGCAGTATGATCGTCTTGCCATCGACGATGTCGCCGCGCTCGATCATCGATATCGCATCCTTAAGCGGCACTTCCACCAGTTCCAGATCTTCGTGTTCGGCCTCCAGCCCGCCGCCGAGCGACAGTTTTTGCGCCTCATCGATGGGTGAGTAGAAGAAGTGGATCTTTTCCGTCACCGCTCCCGGCGACATATAGGCGGTGAACAGGAAACGCGGCGCGGCAATGTGATAGCCGGTCTCCTCCTCAACCTCGCGGGTCACGGCCTTTTCGGCGTCCTCGCCATCGGTCATGCCGGCGGGGACTTCCAGCAGAAAGGGTTTGTCGCCCATCATATAGGCGGGAATGCGAAACTGCCGCACCAGCAGCAAGGTATTCTTTGAGGGATCATGCAGCAGAATTGCCACCGCATGGCCGCGATCGAAGACTTCCCAGCTGAGGCGCTGGGTGGTGCCATCCGGTTTCGTGTAATCGAACACCATCTTACGCAGATGGCTCCAGCCCTTCCACAGCGTCTTGTCCTCGACAATGGTAATGCCGGTCGCGTCGAACTTGCTCATGATACCCGAACCCAAACCTTGTTATCGTGAAACGCAGCCCCACCATGCGGGGCGGGAGCGTCGGCACCGGTCAGCACGTTGATGCCTTCGCCGTCCAGATGTGCCTTGTTCGGCCATAGGCCTTCTGCCACCAGCACGCCGGGCTTGACCGCATCGGTGACGTTGACGTGGATGCGCAAGGCGCCGCGCCGGTTGCCGATCTGCACTACGTCGCCATGGCCGATACCCAGTGCCGTCGCGTCAGCCGGGTTGACCATCACCTCCGGCCTGCCTTCCTTGTCGCGCGAGGTCTTGGTCTCGGCAAAGGTCGAGTTGAGAAAATTGCGGGCGGGTGAGGTTGCCAGCCGGAAGGGATGCTCGCTATCCGCTGTCTCGATCACATCCATCTGATCGGGGAAAACCGGCAGAGCGGCCACTGGCCCCAGCGAACCCATTGCTCGCGGCGGTTTGTTGGGCGCGGGCGTGCCTTCCCAATCCGGCCTAAAGCGGAACCTGCCATCGGGATGAGCAAAGCCTTTTAGATAATGAGCGTCTTCGAACGGCGGCTGGCAATCCAGCCACTTATCCTGCTCGAAACTGGTAAAATCCGGCTTGCCGCTGGCCGCCAGGATATGGTCGATATGCTCGCGCTCGCTGAGGCCGAACCCCGGAAGATCCGAGACACCAAGCCGTTTGGCCAGTTCCTCGATGACGAAGAGATTGGTCCGCACCGTGTCCGGTGGCTCGACCAGTTTTGGCCCAAGCAGGATATGGCTCTGGCCACCACCGCGATAGAGATCGTCATGCTCGACGAACATCGTTGCGGGAAGAACCAGGTCTGCCAATTCCGCGGTCTCGGTCATGAAATGCTCGTGTACCGCCACGAACAGATCGTCGCGCAGAAAGCCCTGCTTTACCAACCGTTGTTCCGGCGCAACATTGACCGGGTTGGTATTCTGGATCAGCATCGCCGTCACCGGGCCGCGATGGCGCAGCGCCTCCGCATCGCCGGTCAGCACCCGGCCAACCTGCGACTGGTCCAGCATGCGGATATCAGGATCGACAAATGCCGTCCCCATAAGCTCGGCCTTGTTGAGCTTGAAAATATCGCTGTTGGAATGAAACGCGCCGCCGCCTTCATATTGCCAGCTACCGAGCACGGTTGAAAGCGACAGCGCGGCATGCATGGAGACAGCACCATTGCGGCTGCGGGTAAAGCCATAGCCAAGGCGGAAGAATGTCTTTTTGGTTTCGCCGACCAACCTGGCGAAGCCTTCGATGTCTTCAACCGAAAGACCGGTGATGCTGGCCGCCCATTCCGGCGTCTTGTCCTTCAGATGCGCTTCCAGCCCGGCGGGATCATCGGCATAGTCAGCCATATACTTCCGGTCGGCATAACCGTCACGAAAGGCAATATGCATGGCGGCGCAGGCCAGCGCCGCATCGGTGCCGGGGCGCAGAATGAGACCCATATCGGCCTGTTTCATGGTCGGATTATCGTAGATATCGATGACGACGATTTTCGCGCCACGATTTTTGCGGGCCGCCACCGCATGGGTCATGACATTGACCTGAGTCGCGACCGCATTGGTACCCCAGATCACCACGCAATCGGCAACCGCCATTTCGCGCGGGTCCGGGCCGCGCAGCGTGCCCGTGCCCATCACATAGCCGGTCCAGGCGAGATTGGTGCAGATCGAACCGAAAAAGCCGGAATATTTCTTGGCATGGCGCAGCCGTTCTATCGAATCGCGCTGCACCTGCCCCATCGTCCCGGCATAGAAATAGGGCCAGATGGCCTCGCTGCCATGCAATTGCTCGGCTTTGACGAAGGCATTGGCGATTTCGTCCAGCGCCGCCTCCCAGGAAATCTCCTGCCAGCTGCCCGCCCCTTTGGCGCCTTTGCGGCGCTGAGGCACCAGCAAGCGGTCGGGGTGATAGAGCCGCTCACTATAGCGCGCCACCTTGGCGCAGATCACGCCAGCGGTATAGCTATTGTCGCGCGCGCCGCGCATCCGGCCGATCCTGCCGTCCGGCGTCAGATCGACCTCAAGCGCGCAGGTGGATGGACAGTCATGCGGACAGGCCGTATGACCAACGGAAGTTTTCAAGGCGGGGCTGACGATGTTCATGGCAAAGTTATAGGCCAAGCCCGCGAGGCTCAAAAGCCCCATTCCAAAAAATCACTGGACCCATCGGAAAAGCGCATGAATTACCGCCACATCTACCACGCAGGCAATTTCGCGGACGTGCTGAAGCATGCCGTGCTGGCGCGGCTGGTCATTTATCTCCAGCAAAAGGACAAGGCGTTCCGGGTGCTGGATACCCATGCCGGCATCGGTCTTTACGACCTATCCTCCGACGAATCGCAAAAAACCGGTGAATGGCTCGGCGGGATCGGCAAATTGCTGGAGGCCGAACTGACACCGGCAGCAGCAGAGGTGCTGCAACCCTATCTCGACGTGGTGCGAGCGCTGAACCCGGACGGCGGTCTGACCCGCTATCCCGGCTCACCGAAGCTGGCGCGCGACCTGTTTCGCCCGCAGGATCGTCTGTCGGCGATGGAATTGCATCCTGACGATTGCCGCACACTTTCCCGGCTATTCGAAGGCGACTATCAGGCGCGAATCACCGAACTGGATGGCTGGCTGGCGCTGGGCGCCCACCTGCCGCCCAAGGAAAAACGCGGCATCGTGCTGGTCGATCCACCGTTTGAGCTGGACGGGGAATATGAACGGCTGGTCGATGGATTGGCGCGGGCCTATCGCCGGTTTTCCGCCGGTGTCTATTGTCTCTGGTATCCGATCAAGAAAGGCGCGCCGATTGCCGCTTTCCACGAGGCCTTGAAAGAAACCGGCATTCCCAAGATGCTCTGTGCGGAACTGTCGGTGAAAAGCGACCGCGATTTGACCGGTCTGTCCGGCTCGGGCCTGATCGTCGTCAACCCGCCCTTCACTCTCAAGGATGAATTGCATGCGCTGCTGCCCGAATTGAAGCGGGTACTGGCGCAGGACCGCTATGCCTCGCAGCGCTGCTTCTGGCTGCGCGGCGAAGAGTAATTCCACCTGACATGCTAACAGGACCAAACCGATGAAGCTGCTTTATGCTCCCGCCTCACCCTATTCCTCCAAGGTCCGAATGGCCGCCCGCGCCGTCGGTATTACGCTTGAGGAAATCAAGGTCGACACCAACGCCAATCCGTCCGAACTGGTCGACAATAACCCGTTGGGTAAAATCCCGACCCTGATTACTGACGAGGGCCAGGCGATTTATGACAGCCGCGCCATCATGCACTATCTGAATAGAATTTCGGACGGTGGGCTTTATCCGAAAAAGGACGAGAAGCGCACCGAGGCCGAGGTGCTCGAAGCGCTGTGCGACGGCATCACTGATTGCCTTCTGGCGATCGTCTATGAGAAACGCCTGCATCCGCCCGAAAAGATTCACCAGCCCTATATCGACCGGCAATGGGAAAAGGTCACACGCGGGCTGGACTATCTCGAGGCCCATATGCCGAAAATGGGCAAGAAGCTGAACGGCGGCCATTTTTCCATGGCGGGCCTGCTCGGCTACCTGATGCTGCGCTTTCCCGGCGAATGGGAAAACGGTCATGTGGCGCTTACCGAATGGCCGGCGCTGTTTGCCAAGAAATTCGACGGATATCAGTTGCTGCGACCGCAAGCCTGAAAGTTTTCCCAAGCTTGAAAGTCTCCCAGAATCAAGAAGCCCGGCACTAAGGCCGGGCTTCTTTCGAGATCACGATAATCGGCTGATCAGAACTTCATGCCGATACCAACCTTGACGCTCTGGTCGTCAAAGCCGCGCGAAACCTTGGAACCACCGATGTCGTATTCCTTGTTCTGGTAATCGGTGTAGCGGTATTCGATACGGGTGGTGATGTTGTTGGTCACCATGGCTTCGACACCTGCACCGACCGTGTAACCGAGAGCAGCCTTGCTGTCGGAACCGGCAGAACCGGAAATCTTGGTGTCAGCCGCAGCCACACCAGCCGTGCCGTAAACCATGAACGGGTTGAGGTCGTAACCAACGCGACCGCGGATAGAGCCGTTTACGCCCTGCTTACCGGTCAGGCCAGCGCCGGAGCGGCTACCATTGCCGTCATAACCGATGTCAGCTTCACCACCGTAAACGATCTTGTCGTTCTGCATGTTGTAGCCGCCATAGACCTGGCCGCCGAAGGCACGGGCGCTGAACTTGCTGCCGTGCGAACGACCCATTGTATAGGTGCCAGCACCACCGACGTAAGCACCGGCCCAGTTGCTGACCGGAGCCGGCATATCGACGGCTGCGGGTGCTTCCGGCACCGACATGACGGCATCGGCAGCGTGAGCGCCGGTGACGAGGGAAAGACCAGCAGACGATGCCAGCAAAATCATAACGAGAGTACGCATACCAAATTCTCCTTTATAAAACGAACCGATGGCGATCATGTCGTCTCTTGCGGTTCGAATACTTGCACGGATGTCCCTGCCCGCTTCAGTGTTGAAAATGGCCCTCAATTGCGGAATTGGAAGAGCCGAATTGTGAAATATTTTAGGCAAACACTAGGCAAAATTTAGACGTTGCTTTCGTGCAACAGGTGATTTGTTAACCCTAACAAATCGTCAACAAAATATTACTTAGCGCTCACGGCATTTTACTTTCGTAAATGCAGTGTGACATCAAATAACAAAGGGTTGGAAATCCAAGTTCGGCGACCTTCAACTTAGTCACCCCCTGCCATATATCTTGCAGGTCATGACAGCGGTGCCGACAGTGTCTCGCCAGTCCATACAAAACCGGAGATAATAAAAGGTGAAGAGCATGTCCGCCCCTCGTCCAACACTTGCCCCAAGAGCGGCACCGCGCACGGCCCCAAGAACAGCACTTGTCACCGCTTCCGCCAAACGGATTGGCCGCGCAATTGCGGAGGATCTGGCAGACAACGGCTTTGCCGTCGCCATCCACACCCATGCCTCTCTTGACGAAGCTGAAACGCTGGCAGACCAGATAGGTTCCAGAGGCGGCAAGGCGGTGGCGCTGAAAGCCGATCTTCGCGACATCGACGAGACCCAGGCGCTGATCGCAAACGCCACTCAAGCCCTCGGCCCTCTCGGCCTGCTGGTCAACAATGCCTCTGTGTTTCTGGATGACAAGGCCGAGCAGTTCGATGCGGAGCATTTCGCCGCCCATTTCGACGTCCATGTCCGCGCCCCGGCCATTCTGTCCGCTGAATTTCATCGGCAGGTGCCGGAAAATGGGGCGGGCCTGATCGTCAACATCATCGATCAGCGGGTATTGGCCCTGAAACCGACCTTCTTTTCCTATACATTGTCGAAATCCACCTTGTGGACGGCGACGAGAACCATGGCGCAGGCCTTTGCCCCACAGATCCGGGTCAATGCCATCGGCCCCGGCCCGACACTGAAAAGCGAGCGGCAGGAGCAGAAGGATTTCCAGGCCCAGATCGACAGCCTACCGCTGAAGCAGGGCGCGGGTCTTGAGGAATTCGGCCGCACCATCCGCTTTCTTTTTGACACGCCATCGATCACCGGTCAAATGTTCGCCCTCGATGGCGGGCAACATCTGATTTGGCCCGGCGCAAACGGTACGGAGATTGCGGAATGACCCCAGGGAAGCAGCCGGAAGGCGGCATTCTCTATGATGGCACGGAAGACGACGAGGATGACATTGCGGTAGAGGGCGCAATCGACCCCGCGGTCGCTGCCGTGTTGCCGCCGATCGACTGGAACGAGGGTGCCCTGCATGGCAGCGGCCTGACCGGTGCCGACCTGATTGCGGAATTCGTCAAGAAGCTGCCCAACAATCCCGGCGTCTACCGGATGATGAATGGCGACGGCGATGTGCTCTATGTCGGCAAGGCCCGCAGCCTGAAGAAGCGCGTCAGCAATTATGCGCAAGGGCGCCTGCACTCCAACCGCCTGACCCGCATGGTGCGCGAAACCGCCCATATGGAATTCGTCACGACCCGGACCGAGGTCGAGGCGCTGCTGCTCGAGGCCAACCTGATCAAGCGCTTACGGCCGCGCTATAACGTGCTGTTGCGCGACGACAAGAGCTTTCCCTATATCCTGGTGACCGGCGATGGCCGCGCACCGGCCATCTACAAGCATCGCGGCGCGCGTGCCCGCAAGGGCGATTATTTCGGCCCCTTCGCCTCGGCAGGCGCTGTCGGGCGCACCATCAATTCGCTGCAACGGGCGTTTCTGCTGCGCACCTGCACCGACAGCGTGTTCGAAAGCCGCACGCGGCCCTGTCTTCTTTATCAAATCAAGCGCTGTTCCGGCCCGTGCACCCATGAAATCAGCGATGCCGATTACGGCGTGCTGGTGAAGGAGGCCAAGGATTTCCTCTCCGGCAAGAGCCAGAATGTCAAGGAAGCCATGGCGCGGACGATGAACGAAGCAGCGGAAGAGCTGGATTTCGAGCGCGCCGCCGTGTTCCGCGACCGTCTGGCAGGCCTCTCCCATGTGCAGAGCCACCAGGGCATCAACCCGGCTGGCGTCGAGGAAGCCGATATTTTCGCCATCCACCACGAGGGTGGCTTGACCTGTATCCAGGTGTTCTTTTTCAGGACCGGACAGAACTGGGGCAACCGCGCCTATTTCCCGAAGGCCGATCCGCAAATGACCGGCGCGGAAGTGTTGAGCGCCTTTCTGGCACAGTTTTACGACGACAAGCCCTGTCCCCGGCAAGTGCTGCTGTCGGAGGGGATTGACGAGCAGGACCTGTTGAGTCTCGCGCTCTCCGAAAAGGCCGGTTACAAGGTGACGATCCTGGTGCCGCAGCGTGGCGAGAAGAAGGATCTGGTCGAGCATGTGCATGGCAATGCCCGCGAAGCGCATGGCCGCAAGCTGGCGGAAACGGCCTCGCAGGAACGGTTGCTGAGGGGCTTTGCCGAAACCTTCGCGCTTTCTTACGTGCCCCGCCGGATCGAGATCTACGACAATTCCCATATCATGGGCACCAATGCGGTGGGCGGCATGGTGGTGGCCGGGCCGGAAGGCTTCGTGCGCAACCAGTATCGCAAGTTCAACATCAAATCGACCGACATCACCCCCGGCGACGATTTCGGCATGATGCGCGAAGTGATGACACGGCGCTTTTCGCGGCTGTTGAAGGAAGAAGGCAAGCCGGACCGCAAAACTGTCACCGAGGAAGGCGCGGATGCGGTTTTCCCGGCCTGGCCCGACGTTATCCTGATCGATGGCGGCCAGGGCCAGATGACCGCCGTCAGGGCGATCCTGAAGGAATTGGACATTACCGATTGCGTCACCGCTATCGGCGTCGCCAAGGGTGTTGACCGCGATGCGGGCCGTGAGCGTTTCTTTGCGCAGGGCAAGCCGGACTTCACCTTGCCGCCACGCGATCCGGTGCTGTATTTCATCCAACGGCTACGCGACGAGGCACATCGCTTTGCCATCGGCTCGCACCGCGCGCGGCGCAAGAAAGAAATGGTCAAGAACCCCCTTGATGAGATCGGCGGCATCGGACCGACCCGCAAGCGGGCGCTGTTACAGCATTTCGGCACGGCCAAGGCGGTCTCGCGGGCGGCGATGAACGATCTGATGGCTGTGGATGGCATTTCGGAAGCCGTTGCGCGACAAGTTTACAATCATTTTCATGAAAATTCTGGTCATTCTCATGAAAACAGTCGGGAATAGTGAGACTGCATAATTCCTTAAATCGGACTCGATTTAAGGAGAAAATTATGCAGCAAATATAAAGAGCTACAGCGAACCTTTGCTGTAATGAGCATAAATTGGCCGTTTCGACCCCGGAAAAACCTTAGCACCGACTTGACGATCGATCTTCCTAAGCGCCATCTTCCAGCGCTTCATAACAAAGACAGGGCATCATGGCTTCGCGTACCTACAGCATCCCCAACCTGTTGACTTATGGCCGTATTCTGGCCGTGCCGTTGATCGTTCTGTGCTTCTATCTGGAAGGCAAGTTACAAAGCACCGACTTTGCCCGCTGGGCGGCTCTGGCGATTTTCGTCGTCGCCTCGATCACTGATTTCTTCGACGGCTATCTGGCCCGGATCTGGAACCAGACCTCCAATATTGGCCGGATGCTGGACCCGATTGCCGACAAACTGCTGGTCGCCACCTGCCTGTTGCTGATGGCTGCCGATACGGAAAAAACCATTGCCGGCTGGTCGCTCTGGGCCGCCATCATCATCCTGTGCCGCGAAATTCTGGTCTCCGGCCTGCGGGAATATCTGGCCGAACTGAAGGTCAGCGTGCCCGTCACGCGAATCGCCAAGTGGAAAACCACGGTGCAGATGGTGGCGCTGGCCTTTCTGCTGGCCGGTCCGGCGGGCGACAAGGTTCTGCCTTACACGACCCAGATCGGCATCTGCCTGCTGTGGATCGCCGCCGCTCTCACCATGTATACCGGCTATGATTATTTCAAAGCCGGTGTGAAACATATGGTGGACGAATGACCGTCAAGCTCGTCTATTTCGCCTGGGTGCGTGAAAAGATCGGCCTCGACGAGGAAGAGCTTGCGCTGCCCGAACAGGTGAAGACCGGCGCCGACCTGATCGCCTATCTGACCGAGCGCGGGGAGAATTACGCCGAGGCGCTACAATTTCCAAACGCCATTCGGATCGCCGTCAACCAGGAACATGTCGATCATGACGAGCCGCTGGCTGGCGCCCGCGAAATCGGCTTGTTTCCGCCAATGACCGGTGGTTGAGGCCATGGTGTCGCCTGTCATCCGGGTTCAGAGGGACGATTTCGACGCTTCGGCAGAGACGGCACTCATAACGGATGGCCGCACGGATATCGGCGCCCTGGTTTCCTTCGTCGGACTTTGCCGTGACGAACAGGGCAGGCTCGATGTCCTGGAGCTGGAACATTACCCCGGCATGGCCGAGGCCGAGATGAACCGGATTGCAAAGCTTGCAATCGAGCGATTCGATCTGATGGCGCTGACCGTGCTGCATCGCTATGGCAAGATCGCCGCTGGCGAACAGATCGTGTTGGTAATCGCCGCCTCCAGCCACCGCCAGGCGGCCTTCGACGGTGCCAATTTCGTGATGGATTTCCTGAAAACCGCCGCCCCCTTCTGGAAGAAGGAGCATGGCAAGGATGGCACGTCAGGCGGCTGGGTCGCCGCCCGCGACGCCGACGATGCGGCCCGCGAGCGGTGGCAAAAATCTCACTGAATCCATAGTGCGAACAGGTGTCTGGCCAACGAAGGAAAGATCATGATCAAAGTAAACTGCCGATGCGGCGAGATCGAACTTACGATCAGTGGTGATCCTATTGCGCAGATATACTGCCACTGCGACGATTGCCAAGCCATACACGGCGCCGCCTATGCATCGGAATCGGTATACTCGAAAGATGATCTGTCGATTACGGCGGGGAATCCGAAAAGCTGGACGCTAAAACGAAACCCGCGCTATTTTTGCGATACGTGCGGGACAAAGCTCTTTATTGAAGTCAACGGACTAAATCTGCGCGGCATCAATGGCTATCTTCTTCCAGATGGTGCTTTTCAGGCTCAATATCACATGAACTGTAAGTTTGCCGCCATCCCTGTACGGGACAGCATCCCACATTATGCAGCTCTGGCCCCACAATTCGGAGGCCCTGACGAGACTGTCGATTGGTAACAGCGCCGCAGCCCGGTGCATTTGCAAAGGACGTTAAAGGCGATGCCCACTCGCCGTCTCATGCCGAAGGACAGCGCATAACCGAGCCCGCCAGCCCGCCCCTGGTGGTAGGGACGATCCATACGCCTAATCCTGACGTGTTAACGGCGGACGGCAGCCAGCACTTTTCGCCCGAAACCGGTTGCCCGGCAGCGGCGGCCAAAACCTGAGAGCTAGACCAAACCTGAGAGCCAGACACGGCAATAAAAACCGGAGCCTTTAGGCCCCGGTCTTGCAGTTCAGTGGTTTGAGACCGGCGTACCGATCAGGCATTAGCCGACGATTTCGGTGGCTGCGAACCAGTAAGCGATTTCTTCAGCAGCGGTTTCCGGGGCATCGGAGCCGTGCACGGAATTTTCGCCGATAGAGAGGGCGAACTGCTTGCGGATCGTGCCTTCGGCAGCCTGGGCAGGGTTGGTCGCGCCCATGATTTCGCGGTTCTTGAGGATAGCGCCTTCGCCTTCCAAAACCTGAACCACGGTTGGGCCGGATGTCATGCCTTCAACCAGTTCACCGAAGAAAGGGCGTTCCTTGTGAACAGCGTAGAAGCCTTCAGCTTCGCGCGTGCTCATCCAGACGCGCTTCGAAGCAACGACGCGCAGGCCATTGTCTTCAAAAACCTTGGTGATCGCGCCCGTCAGGTTACGCTTGGTTGCATCCGGCTTGATCATCGAAAAGGTGCGTTCAATCGCCATCGTCTCGTCCTTTGTTTGTAGGGAAAGTGGGCGGTTTCTACCTGCCCCGATTCGCGAAGACAAGGGGGAGACGCGAATTTCACGCCACCGTCACATGACAAGGCCTTTAGGCCGCGTCAGCCTGCGCCAAGCCAAGGGAGCCACACCGCTCAAACCATTGCGCTGCCGGATCGTCTTCGGCCAGGAAGATCGAGCCTGTGACAATCTTCAGCCATTGCAACGCGCCAAAAACGATGTAATCGGCAAACAACGGCTTTTCTCCGCCGATAAAAGGTTGCGAGCGCAGCATATGCCGCAAGGGCAGGAGTTTTGCCGGAAAAGCCGCAATCGCGCCGTCGCGATCCGGGAAAATCTCTTCCAGCACCTTGCCGAACAGCGCTTCGCGGGTTTTGCGAAAATGCGCCTGATCGGCGGGAGAGATCATGTTGTAGATATCCATAAGGGCGATGGCACTGATGGCCGGATGGATGGTGGATTGCGAATAGCCTTCCACAAACCGTGCCAGCGCCTTGCCGCCCTCGCCGCGAAACAGGCTTGGGCGATCTGGATAGGCCTCCTCCAGATAAAGCGCGATCTGGAAACTGTCCGCGACCACCTTATCGCCATCGCGCAGGATCGGCACCAGTTTCGAGATCCCCTCCTCCACCGTTGGAATTTCGGTAAAGGCCAGCGGCTTTTCCTCGAAGCTCAATCCCTTGTGGCGCAGCGCCAGGATGATCTTCCAGCAATGCGGTGAAAACGGACGAGTGAGGTCCGTGCCTGCAAGTGAGTAGAGAAGTCGGGTCATCGGTGGTGGCCTCCGGTCGAAACAATCCGACTATCGGATGTCAATCGTCCCAACTATTCAAATCAAAAATGCTTATATCAGCCATCAACATCAAGACTGACGCCCTTCCCCACTCCCGCCCCCTTGCCTTCCCGGCCATCATCGGCCAAAACGCCAGCCATGATTACCATCAATGACGTCTCCGCCCGTATTGCAGGCCGCCTGCTGATTGACCACGCCAGCATTTCGCTGCCAACAGGCACGAAAGCGGGTCTTGTCGGCCGCAATGGTGCCGGTAAATCCACCCTGTTCAGGGTGATCACCGGCGACCTGGGAGCCGAAAGCGGCTCGGTCTCCATTCCCAAGAATGCCAAGATCGGTCAGGTGGCGCAGGAAGCCCCCGGCACCGAGGATAGCCTGATCGAAATCGTGCTGGCGGCCGACAAGGAGCGTACGGCATTGATGGCGGAGGCCGAGACGGCCACCGACCCGAACCGGATCGCCGACATCCAGATGCGGCTGGTGGATATCGATGCCCATTCGGCGGAAGCGCGCGCCTCCAGCATTCTTGCCGGTCTCGGCTTTAACCAGGAAGCGCAGTTGCGCCCGGCCTCGGCTTTTTCCGGCGGCTGGCGGATGCGCGTGGCGCTGGCCTCGGTGCTGTTTGCCGAGCCGGACCTTCTGCTGCTGGACGAACCGACCAACTATCTCGACCTTGAAGGCACGCTGTGGCTGGAAGACTATATCCGTCGCTATCCGCACACCGTCATCATCATCAGCCATGACCGCGACCTGCTTAACAATGCGGTCAATGCCATCGTCCATCTCGACCAGAAGAAGCTGACCTTCTATCGCGGCGGCTACGACCAGTTCGAGCGCCAGAAGGCCGAGAACGACGAATTGCAGATGAAGTCGAAGGCCAAGAGCGATGCGGCGCGCAAGCATCTTCAGGCCTTTATCGACCGGTTCAAGGCCAAGGCCTCCAAGGCCAAACAGGCCCAGAGCCGCGTGAAAGCGCTGGAGCGCATGGGCACGGTCTCCGCGGTCATTGAAGATCATGTCCAGCCGATCACCTTCCCCGAGCCGGAAAAGCAGCCGGCATCGCCGATCATCGCCATCAATGGTGGTTCTGTTGGTTACGAACCCGGCAAGCCGATCCTGAAAAACCTCAACCTGCGCATCGATGCGGATGACCGCATCGCGCTGCTGGGATCGAACGGCAACGGTAAATCCACCTTCGCCAAATTCATTTCCGGTCGTCTGCCGCCGGAAAGTGGAGACCTGCGGCTGGCTCCCAGCCTGAAGATCGGCTTCTTCGCCCAGCATCAGCTGGACGATCTGGTGCCGGAGGATACGCCGGTGGAACACGTGCGCCGGCTGATGCCGCAGGCGCCGGAAGCCAAGGTGCGCGCCCGCGTCGCCCAGATGGGTCTGGCCACCGAAAAGATGGCCACCGCCGCCAAGGATTTGTCCGGCGGCGAAAAGGCCCGGTTGCTGATGGGCCTTGCTGCCTTTCACGCCCCCAACCTGCTGATCCTCGATGAGCCGACCAACCATCTCGACATCGACAGCCGCCGTGCGCTGATCGAGGCGCTGAACGATTACGACGGCGCGGTCATCCTGATCTCCCATGATCGCCACCTGATCGAGGCAACGGTGGACCGGCTCTGGCTGGTCAATAACGGTACCGTCACCACATTCGAGGGTGACATGGAAGAATACCGCGACCTGATTGTCTCTTCGGGTAAAAAAAAAGAAGAAAAAATTGACGTAACCGTCGAGGCCGGGAAAAAAGCCGACCAGCGCAAGGCCAATGCCGAAAAGCGGGCCGCGCTGGCACCGCTGAAGAAAAAGATCAACGAAATCGAATCATTGACCAAGAAACTGGAGACAGTGATTCAAGGTCTTGATGCAGAACTTGCAGATCCGGTTCTCTATGAAAAGCATCCGGCCAAGGCGGCGGAAAAGGTCAAGCAGCGCGGCGAGGCTGCCGCAAAGTTGAGCGCTGCCGAAGAGCAATGGCTGGAGCTTTCGACCGAATATGAAGAGGCGATGGCGGGTTAGTCCATCTTTCTGATTGTAATCTACCAGCATGACTGGACGTCACCGATGCTATAGTTGCGATCAAAATCGCAATCAGATGTGCGAAACAAAAAAACAACTTTAAATTTTAAATACTGATTATATTGAGCAATGCACTAGTCCGATACTCAACGGTCGGATCGGACAGGACTACCGGAAACCCGCCTTTGCATTATTATTTTTGCATCGCAAACAAAAGTCATTCGGCTGAACGCGGCGGAGCAATTCTCTAAACCCCTGAATCTTCTAGGATAAGTCAATAATCCCCTAAAATATTAGGGTTAATTATCTATTAGAGATATTTTAAATATTAGACAACATCATCCTCGGCAAGGACAGGACGGCAAGAAACATGCCGATTTTTATGTCCCTCCGTTGGCCTTCAACGCTCGCCCCAAGCGCGAATGCCGCATCCCGTCTGCCAGCAGGTTCAGCCGCTCTACGGCTTTTATATATCCATTCCACCACGGTGCTGTTCCAGCACCTGTCACATGATGAAACTCCCGGTCTCTGCGCAATGAATTGTGCGGAATGGTGCACGCACGCCGTCGGACAAAGATGATCTTTGCCATAGGCTCGATTGGAAAAGATCAATGCATCTGAATTTTTCGCTCAAGACATCGCTGGCCAGCGCGTTTAGCGGCCTGATGTTGCTCCTTCTTCTGCAAGGCTGCTTTGCCCTGTCGTCCATGTCCGGCGTGTTTGACAATGTCGAAGGATTGGCGAAAGACGCCGTTCCCTCGGTCGATATTACCAACCGCCTCAACATATCGCTTGCCAATCTGCGTGGCCTTGAAATGCGCCATATTCTGAGCACGACGCCCCAGGCCATCAGCGAGGCCGACGACGCGCTGAAAACGGAAATGCAAAAGCTGGACAAGCGGATGAAGACCTATGAAACGCTGATCTCGCTGCCAGAAGAACGCAAGGCCTATGATGCCTTCAAGCTGGCCATGGCATCCTATGTGACGCTGCACAATCAGATGGTGGCCTATTCGTCTCGTGGGGAAAAGGACAAGGCCGCAGCATTGCTGACCGACAGCATGGTGACCGCCTATACAGCCATGGACGATCAGGCCGATATTTTCCGTGACGCCAATGTCGATGCGGCCAACCGGATGTATGACAATGCGGCCGCTGCCTTCCGGCTTTCGCTGTTGCTCAATGGGCTGGTGCTGGCACTGGGTGCGGCGGCGGGAATTGCAGCAATGGTTTTCGTCTTCAAGGGTGTCTCCAATCCTATCGAGCGGCTGACCCGGTCTATGCGCCGCCTGGCCGACGGCGATCTTCAAACCGAAGTGCTCTATCTGGAGCGTGGCAACGAAATTGGCGACATGGCCCGTGCGCTCGAAATCTTCAAGCAGAACGGCCTGCGTGTACAGATGATGAATGCCCAGGAATTGCATATGCGGCAGAAATCCGATGAGCTTCGCAACAGTATCGGCGAAGTGGTCGCTGCCGCCGTTGTTGGCGATTTCAGCCAGCGGATCACCCGGGATTTCGATTTCGAAGATCTGAACGCCTTTGCCTCATCCATGAACAAACTGGTACAGTCCATCGATACCGGGCTTGGCGAAACCCGCCGCATCGTCGCCGCTCTCTCGGATGGCGACCTCACCGATACGATGCGCGGTCAGTTCCATGGCGCGTTTGCCGAGTTGCAGCAGAATGTCAACGCGACGATGTCCGCGCTTCGGGCGATTGTCGGCGAAGTGCGCTCCTCCATCGACATGATCAATTCCGGCTCCGGCGAATTGCGGTTTGCCTCGGACGATCTGGCCAAACGGACAGAACAGCAGGCCGCAACCCTTGAGGAAACGTCCTCGGCGCTGGAGGAAATTACCACCGCAGTTCATTCCTCCAATGATCGTGCCCAGCAAACCAGCCGCATGGTGGACGAGGCCCGCCGCAGCACCGAACAATCCGCCTCCGTCGTCCACGACGCCATCTCGGCCATGGGCCGGATCGAACAGGCGTCAGGGGAAATCGGGCAGATCATCAACGTCATCGATGAAATTGCCTTCCAGACCAATCTTCTGGCGCTGAACGCCGGCGTCGAGGCGGCGCGTGCCGGCGAAGCGGGCAAGGGGTTTGCGGTCGTTGCCCAGGAAGTACGCGAACTGGCCCAACGCTCCGCTGGGGCCGCCAAGGACATCAAGTCCCTGATCACCAAATCGGGCGAGGAAGTCAATGCAGGCGTGCGGCTCGTCACCGCCACCGGCGATGCGCTTTCCAAGATCCGCGATCATGTGGTGGATATCAACGCGCAGGTGCATCAGATCGCCAATGCCGCCAAGGAACAGTCCTTCAAGCTGCAAGAGGTCAATTCCGCCGTCAGCCAGATGGACCAGGTCACCCAACGCAATGCCGCCATGGTGGAGGAGACCACTGCGAGTACCAACCAGCTGGCCGATGACGCCCAGAACCTCGCCCGGCTGATCTCGCATTTCAAGCTGGAGGCTGGCGCAGCGCGCCAGAGGCCACAGCATCAGGCGGCGTGAGCCGGACGCGGTTTTACATCATTGACGCGGTCGCCCGCGTCAATGTTTCGTTTCAAGCGTGAAGCAACATCAACTAAGCCTTCTTTTCCCATCGGCCCTGGTTGTTCTGTTGCCAATAGGTGAGCGAATGGCCCTCGCCTTTCAGCCGTTTCCATTCGCCTCTCGCCGTTTCCAACTCGCCCTGATCATGACCGTCGAACACGAAGACGATCCGGTCATAGACAAGCGGCAGGTCCGGCACGGCGCCGTCGATATAGAAGCGCACCGTCGCCCCATTCGGATTGTCTGACGACAGACAGAGAAGGATCGGCTGGGCCTCCGCCTGCTCGCCAGTGCTGATGCCATGCGCCAGAAAACTGTCGTCGCGAAAGGTCCATAAATGCTGATCCAGCCGGTCGCACCGCTCGGGATCGCGCATTTCCACGCCAACCTTCCAGCCGCGCTCGACGCTTTTTTCCAAAAGCGCCGGAAGCGCATCTTCCAGCCGGGTTTCGGTCAGGTGATAGAACAATACCTCGGTCAAGGCCGGGCTATCCCCTTACGCTTCATAGGCGTCACGCACCAGCTGATCGAGCAGACGCACACCAAAGCCCGACGCCCAGGACTGGTTGATCTCGTCCTTCGGCGATGCCATCGCCGTACCGGCAATGTCGAGATGCGCCCAGGGCGTGTCGCCCACGAAGCGCTTCAGGAACTGCGCCGCCGTGATCGAACCGCCATGCCGTCCACCAGTGTTCTTCATATCGGCGAACTTGCTATCGATCAGCTTGTCGTAATCCTTGCCGAGCGGCATGCGCCACAGGCGCTCATTGGTGGAAAGACCGGCCTTCAGCAGATTGTCCGCCAGCGTATCGTCATTGGAAAACAGCCCGGCATGCAGATTGGCCAGCGCCACCAGGATGGCGCCGGTCAGCGTCGCCAGGTTGATCATCAAGGCAGGCTTGAAACGGTCATTGCAATACCAGAGCGCATCGCACAGCACGAGACGGCCTTCAGCATCGGTATTGATCACTTCAATGGTCTGGCCGGACATCGAGGTGACGATATCGCCTGGGCGCTGCGCATTACCATCAGGCATGTTTTCGACAAGGCCGAGAATGCCGATCGCATTGACCTTGGCCTTGCGGGCCGCCAGCGTGTGCATCAACCCGATGACGGCGGCAGCACCGCCCATGTCACCCTTCATGTCTTCCATGCCGCCCGCCGGCTTGATGGAAATGCCGCCAGTGTCGAACACCACGCCCTTGCCGATGAAAGCAATGGGCTGTCCACCCGGCACGCCACCCTTCCACTGCATGACAGCAAGGCGCGGCGGCCGCACCGAGCCCTGGGCCACACCCAGAAGCGCGCCCATGCCAAGGCTGGCCATTTCGGTTTCGGTAAGAATTTCCACCTCGACGCCAAGTGTTTCCAGCGCCTTGGCGCGATCGGCAAATTCCACCGGTCCCAGCACATTGGCCGGCAGGTTGACAAGATTGCGCGCCAGAAGAACGCCATCGACAACCGCCCTGCCCTCAGCGGCAAACGACCGTTCAGCGGCGTCGGCCACAGCGGTCACCAGGGTGATCTGGACCGCAGACGGTGTCTTGTCGTCATCGTCTTTCTTCTTCGTCTTGTAATCGTCGAAGGAATAGGCGCGCAGCAGCATGCCGATGGCAAAATCACGCACGGCCTGCGCCGTCACGGCCAGCCCGTCCGCATCGAGAAAGATTGTCGCTCTCTCCGAGCCTTTCAGATGAGCCGTCGCCACACCGCCCAGACGCAGCCAGTCATGATCGACAAGATCGGCAGCCTTGCCAGCTCCGATGACGATCAGCCGATCCGCCGGAGAACCGGTTGGCGCGATAATGTCGAGAGCCGACATCGCCTTGGCCTTGAACTTCGCCGTTGCGGCGGCCTTTGCGAAAATCCCGGACGGATCGATCATCGCCGCCCCGGCCGGCAAGGTGGCCTCGGCCTCCTTCAGGCTGAGGACCAGGCCCGTCTCAAGCGAGACGGATGGGGCAAAGGAAATTTCCAGTTTCATGGACATGGCTTACTCCGGCACTGCATGTTTGATCGCGATTGTCACGATTTGCTTTGGGCGCCGATCATGTCGGTTTTGCGCATGATTGCAACAGGGGCCGCCCTCTTGTCCTCACTCTCGCGCAAAGAAGCGATTTGCCCATCCCGCCCCGGTTGGGCATCGATCAAAACACTGCACCCCAGACAGACCCGAATTTGGCCGTCTCAGACCCCTGAATACAGTAAAGATTTGTAATACGTGGCCTGCCCGCAACTGGTCTTTGTCTTATAACATCTATAAGCACTAGCTATGATGCAAATCAGCACCGGGGCGAAAGAGGACCGGGGCAAGCCCGCGTTGTGACGAGCCTCAAGAGTTTGACGATGAAGACCAGTGCCCGCAAACCCCAACTGACCGTCACGGATATATTTGGACGGCACTGTCGCATTCCCGATCTCACCCGGTCCTCCTTTACCACCGCCGCCCTGCTTTCCACCATCTGGGTGATGCTGCTGGTGGTGTTCTATTCAGCTCCCGGCTTCGATATCGCGGTGTCGGAACTGTTCTTTCGCGCCGGCAATTGCACAGCGCATGAGGCAAACACGATCTGCGGCGGCTTTCCCATCGCGCGCGAGCCGGTCCTGAAGGCGATCAGGCAAATTCTGTTCTACACGCCGCATGTGGTTGGCGTCGGCGTGCTGGTGGCGCTGATCGTCAAACTGTGTCAGCCGCGCGCCGCCTGGCAGCAGGAACAGATCGTCAAGCTGGTTCTATCGCTGCTGGCAACGGCCATCGGCCCCTATCTGCTGGTCAATGTGTTTCTGAAGGACATGTCCGGCCGGCCACGCCCCAACCAGACCATGTTTTTCGGCGGGCCCTATGGGTTCGAACCGGCGGGCAGTTTTGCCGGTGCCTGCGACCAGAACTGTTCCTTCATTTCCGGCGAGGCCGCGGGGGCGGGCTGGATCATCTGCATCGTTCCCCTGCTGCCAGCCACCTGGCGCCGGCGCATTGGCTGGCCGCTGGTCTTCGCGTCGCTTGCCTCGCCACTGCTGCGGCTGGCCTTCGGGGCGCACTACCTGTCCGACGTGGTTCTGGGCTGGCTGTCTTCCCCGGTGATTTTCGCCATCGTCTTTGCCGTGGCAAACGGATGCGGGCTTTTGCGGGCCAGAAATCAGGCCCGTCTTTAGACTCTGTCAGGTTGCTATTGAACCAGAGAGACTCTCAATTCTGTTGTTGCGTAGTCTCTTCGGGAAAACCGAGTTCTACTTTTCCCTGACAAACTGCAAACAAGGCACATACATATGCCTGTTGCCAAGAAGCACCATTAAAAAGTCCTGCACAGGTGATTGAAGCATCGGGTCTTGTGTTTTGCCCTGACGATGGGCAAATAGGCGCTATTGGCAGGATCCGGCATGAAGCTTCTTGAGTCCTATATATTGCGGCGTGTCGCGCAGATGTTCCTGACGGCACTTCTGCCTGTGCTGGCGATCATCTGGACAACGCAGGTCCTGGCACGCATCAATCTCGTGACGGATACCGGACAGTCGGTCGGCTCCTTCGCCACGCTGGCAACGTTGATTCTGCCCACCATCATTCCCATCGTCATGCCGTTCGCGCTGGTTATTGGCATTACCCAGAGCCTGACGGCGATGAACAACGATTCCGAACTGGCCGTCATCGACGCCGCCGGTGCGTCGCGTGCGGTCATTCTCCGGCCGATCCTGCTGTTTGCACTGGCCATCAGCGTCATCACGCTTGTTATCACCAATGAAGTGCAGCCGAAGGTGAAGGTTGCCGCACGCCAGATGATCGCCAATGCCTATGCAGACCTTCTATCGACGGTGATCGAGGAAAAAACCTTCCGCAAGGTGGAAGACGGTCTCTATGTGCAGATTTCCCAGCGGCTGGCCGGGCGTGTCCTGAAGGGGCTGTTCGTCGCCGATTACCGCGATCCGGCCTACTCGCTGATCTATTATGCCCGCGAAGGCGCTGTCGATGACACGGGGACCGCCCTGATCATGCATGACGGCGAGGTGCAGCGCAAAGCACCGGGCGGCACGGTTTCAATCGTTCGCTTCGATTCCTATGCCTTCGACCTGTCCGACCTGACGGAAACCCGGGGCAAGGCAAAGATGCGGCCAAGCGACCGCAGCCTGGGCTTCCTGCTCAATCCGGATACAAACGACGACGATTACAAGGATCACCCGGGCGAATACCGGGCGGAACTGCACAAGCGCATGACGGAATGGCTGCTGCCCTTTGCCTTCGCGCTGATGTCGCTGGCCATCGCCGGCGACGCCCGCTCCCACCGGGAGGCGCGACTGCATCCCATGGTCTCGGCGTTGACCTTCGCGCTTATCCTGCGCTGGCTGACCTTCTATGCCGCCAACAAGTCCGAATCGAATGCGGCGTTCATCGTCCTGATGTATGCGACACCGCTCGCCACTGCGGCGATTGGCACCCTGATGCTGATGCGCCAGAAGAAGTCGCAATTGCCGGCTCCCCTGCGCCGCGTGATCGAAGCGACACGGTTGGCCTTTCAGCGGAGATTTGCTTCCAATAGCGCCAACGGCCAGGACAATGGAGGCAGCGCATGATGCTCAACACGCTCAGCCGCTATTTTCTCAAGCGCTATGCAATCACCGTCTTCTGGTTTGTGATCGGCGTCGCGGCGATCATTTTCCTCATCGACTTCAGCGAGGTCAGTGGCCGGTTCTCCGACAATGAGCAATCCTCACTGTTCGGCGTCTTCCTGCTGACGCTGATGCGCCTGCCGCTGCTGCTACAGCAGACGGTACCCTTCATCGCGCTGTTTTCCGGGATGGTCACCCTGATCACCCTTAACAGGCGCTCCGAATTGGTGATTGCGCGTGCTGCGGGGATTTCGGTCTGGCAGTTCATGTTCCCCTTCCTGCTGGGCGCTTTCCTGCTCGGCTGCGCCACATCCCTGCTGATCAATCCGCTTGCCGCTCTCGGGCAGAAACAGGCCGCGATACTGGAGGCCGAATACAGCGACCCCGGCAAGGCCACCAACAACAAGAACTCCGTGCCATGGATGCGCCAGATTACCGGCAAGGAAGACACCATCATCGGCGCGACCTCGGTTCTTGAAGACGGTACGCTGCTGATGCAGGCGGTGTTTATCCACTTCGACGGCCAGGGTCGAATCACCTCCCGTCAGGATGCACGCACAGCGAAGTTGCAAGATGGTTACTGGTTGCTTAAGGATGTCGTCGAGACCAAGCCTGGCGAAACGCCCAAGCGCGAGTCCTCGGCACAAGTTAGCACCAATTTGAAACAGGAATTTGTACAGGAGCGTCTCGCACAGCCGGATACTGTTGCTTTTTATGAACTTTCTCAGAAAATCGCAGTTGCCAAATCCTATGGCGTCTCAACGAAGAATCTGGAAACGCAGTTTCATACGCTGCTCTCCACTCCCTTCCTTTTCGTTGCGATGACCCTGATTGCTGCAACTGTTTCTCTCAAATTCAGTCGGTTCAACCAGTCACGCTCCGTGATTCTGGGTGGAATCATTTCGGGCTTCGTGCTTTATGTGGCGACAGTGCTCGTGAAGGCGTTCGGAAGCAGTGGCGTTGTGCCTCCGTTCGTTGCGACCTGGGTTCCTGTCATCGTTGCGACAGCGCTCGGGGCGACGATCCTGCTTCATCAGGAGGATGGTTAGTGGCGGCAATTGACCGCGGAAATATAAAACGGCTTTTCACAGCCCTGCTGGCAGGTGTCGCCTTTAGTGCGACCCTCGTTCCTGTGCCTTTTTCTTATGCACAGACTGCCACCAGCAATGGTTTGGTGTCACCGAAAATTCCCGCCGATGCGAAGCTCATGCTCGCAGCGAATGAAATGATATATAACAAGGACGCCCAGAAGGTGACTGCGGTCGGCGGCGTCCAGATCAATTACGCTGGCTACCAGATGGTATCCAAGCGTGTTGAATACGACCAGAAGACCGGTCGGATGATGGCCTATGGCAATATCGAACTGATAGAGCCTGATGGTAACCGCATCTATGCCGACAAGATGGACGTCACCGATGATTTCGCCAACGGCTTCGTCAATAGCCTGCGCGTGGAAACCACGGACAATACCCGTATTGCCGCCCAGAAGGGCGAGCGGGTCAATGGCGACCAGATGATCCTCTACAAGGGTGTCTACACCGCCTGTCTGCCGTGCGCAGAACAGGGACGTGCGCCCTTCTGGCAGATCAAGGCGGAACGGGTCATCCAGAATGGCAAGACCCATACGATCCGCCTGGAAAATGCTCGCTTCCAGCTGTTCGGCAAATCCATTGCGCTGATCCCGTCAATCGAGGTTCCCGACAATACCGTCAAGCGCAAGTCGGGTTTCCTGTTCCCCGAATTCAGCACGACTCAAAAACTCGGCTTCGGGGTAGTTGTTCCCTATTACTGGGCCATTTCTCCACAGACCGACGCCACGATCAAACTGGGTGGCTTTACCAGCCAGGGCGTGCTGCTTGATGCAGAAGTGCGCCATCAGTTCGAGGATGGATTGGCGACCTTGCGAATCGCTGGCATCGATCAGTTGAATCCGGGCAAGTTCGACAGCGGCACCACGGATGCCGAGAAGACCTTCCGGGGCATGATCGGCTCGACCGGCAAATTCGACATCAATCCAAACTGGAGCTTCGGTTGGGATGTGATGTTGGAGAGCGACAACAACTTCGCACGCACCTACGATCTGGAAGGTTTCAACCAGAAAACCCATACCAATCAGGTCTATCTGACCGGCCTTGGTGATCGCAATTCCTTCGACATGCACGCCTATTACTTCGACATCCAGGATGCCGACAGTAAGGATGTAGCCGAGCGCAAACAGCCGATTGTCACCCCGACCATCGACTACAGCTATTATGCGCCGGAACCGTTCATGGGCGGGGAATTGTCGGCAACCATCAACTTCACGGCTCTGACACGCTATAACAGCGACATTCTAACCCTGAACAATGGCACTGAACGCTTCAGCGGACTGAAGGGCAATACGACCCGTCTGACCGGTGAATTGGAATGGAAGCGCACCTTCGACACACCGGAAGGCGTGTTGCTGACACCGATCCTCGCCGCACGTGGCGATGCCTTTGGCAATAACATGGATTCGCCAGGAACAAGCTATTCCGGCAACTATAACGACGCTGCTGGCGTGACCCGTTCGATGGTAACGGCAGGGCTTGAGGTTCGCTATCCTTGGCTGATCAGCGCGCCCGGCAGCACTCACGTGATCGAGCCGATTGCTCAGATTTTCGTGCGGCCCGACGAGCAACAGGCTGGCAGGCTTCCGAATGAAGATGCGCAAAGCTTCGTCTTTGACGCCAGCAACCTGTTCGAGCGCGACAAGTTCTCCGGCTATGACCGGGTCGAAGGCGGCACACGTGCCAATGTCGGCGTGCGCTATACCGGGTCGTTCGACAGTGGCTATACATTGCGCAGTATTTTCGGGCAGTCCTACCAACTGGCCGGCAAGAACTCCTTCGCCTCCTCCGACCTGGTCGCGGCAGGAAACGAATCGGGTCTGGAAACCGCAGTGTCCGATTATGTCGGCATGGTCGGGCTGGATACGCCCTATGGCATTTCAACCTCGGTCAATGCGCGGTTTGATGAAAAGACCTTCGAGGTCAAGCGGACAGATTCGGCCATTGGTTATCACAATGACCGGCTGCAAACGAATTTCATCTACACCCAGATCGCAGCACAGCCCCATTACTTCTATGATTACGATCGCGAAGAGATACAGAACGCCAGCTCGGTCAAGATTGGCGATTTCTGGTCGGTCTTCGGTTCGGTTACCTGGGATGTGAAGAAGGACAACGTCAACCGCTATGGCATCGGCGTGTCCTATGCCGACGATTGCACGATCTTCTCCATCGTCTACAAGAACAAGGACGACGACGAATCCGCCAATGACTGGTCCATCGGCGCCCGCCTGACATTCCGCACATTGGGCGATGTCAAAGTCGGCGATACCGACGTCACCGGGTTTAATTGATCAGTCTTGCCTTTCGAAGCCCGCTGTTTTCCCTGGAAAGCAGCGGGCGACATTCCTGATCATCCAAAATATCAATAGCATTGTGCGGAAACTGGAATCGGCACGATGCTACTCGTTTTTATTTTCGCATCGGATTTTTTTGAAATCCGGGTCCCACTTTTCGATCTGATGCCATTGAGCACTTTCAGGAAAAGTAGAAACCGGTTTTTCCAGCCGGAAATGCGTGAAAACAAAAGCGAGAGCGTTGCTGCTGTTCCATGAAGAGCAGATGCGCTTTAAAACAGATGTCTTTTTGTAAGAAACGCTGCCGCACTGTTGATTGAAGCGCCGTTTCTTATGGAAAAGCCATTGTTTCGCCGCAGGGTTTGTGCAATCGATCCTGCAATAAAGCATTTTCAGCAAAAGTGCGGTGCGGCTTTGTGGTGAAAATGCCTGAAAGTAAAAACGGAGCATTCTGCGATTCACTTGGAAGCGGGAATTCTCCAATATGCTGTGACTGCTGCATAATTCTTTGAATCAATGCCGATTTAAGAAATTATGCCGCAGAGTTTACCGGGCAAAAACATGCGTGTTTTTAACGGTAGACCCTGAACACGATCATTCAGAGGGTGCCGCGCGCCGTTCGATCGCTGCGACACGGGAAAAGGACAGGTGATGACCTTGAGCAATAAAACTTTGCGCGCCGCTGTTGTTGCAACGGTGGCTTTGGTTTGCGTGACAGGCTTTGCGCCAGCGGCGATCACTCCAGCCATGGCCGATACCGGCGTGGCTGTCGTCGTCAATAAAACCGCGATTACCAATACCGATTTGGCGCGGCGGATCGCCTTCCTGAAACTTCGCCACGAGACCGGTGACGTCGCGAAGAAGGCCCGTCAGGAATTGATCGACGAGCAGCTGAAACGCCAGGAAATCGCCCGGGTCGGGATGTCCGTCAGCACCATGGATGTCGATCAGGCTTTTGGACGGTTCGCCGCTTCCAACAAGCTGTCGACACAGCAGATGGGCCAGATCCTTGACAAGGCCGGCGTCGGCGTCGAGCATTTCAAAGCCTATATTGCCGTGCAGATGAGCTGGCCGCGACTGGTCAACGCCCGCTATGCGTCGCGTTCGAAGATGAGCAACCAGGACATGGTTACCCGTCTGCTTGAAAACAAGCAGAAGCCGGTGACGACGGAATACACCCTGAAACAGGTTATTTTCGTTGTTCCCGTCGCCAAACGCGCCACCTTGACCGCCAAGCGCAAGGCAGAGGCCGACGCGTCCCGCGCCAAATTCCCCGGCTGCGACCAGGCCATGGATTTTGCCAAGAACTATCTCGACGTATCGATCCGCGACCTTGGCCGGGTGATGAAACCTGAATTGCCTGACGACTGGAAGCCTTTGATCGAAGGCGCCAGCGGCAACACCACGGGTACGCGCGTTACGGAACGCGGGGTTGAATATCTGGCGATCTGCGAACAGAAACAGGTCTCCGACGATCTGGCCGCCGAAGCGGTTTTCAAGGCCGAGGATATCGGTAAGGAAGACAAGTCCAAGGGCGATCCGAACTCCGAAAAATACCTGACCGAACTGCGCTCCAAGGCCCAGATCATCAATCGTTGAGCATCATCATGTCGGATACCAGCCAGCATCTTCCCCTCGCCTTGACCCAAGGCGATCCAGCGGGGATCGGCCCGGATATCGCCTTGGTGGCATGGACGAAGCGCAAGGCGCTCGACCTGCCACCATTCCTGTTTCTGGGCGATCCTGCCGTGCTGAAAAGCCGTGCGAGACTGCTGGGGCTGGACATTCCTTTCAAGGAAACCGGAGCAGAGGACGCGGCAGAGGTTTTCGAAACCGTATTTCCGGTTCTGCCGATCCCTGTTGGTATCGATGTCGTGGCTGGCGAACCGCATGTTGCAACCGCACGCTCAACCATCGCCGCCATCGAAATGGCTGTCGATCTTTGCCTGAAAGGCCAGGCTGGCGCGGTCGTGACCAATCCCGTCGCCAAATCCGTGCTCTATGAAGGCGGATTTGGGTTTCCCGGTCATACCGAGTTTCTGGCCGCTCTTGCCGAAAAGGCCACGGGCCAACCGGTCATGCCTGTCATGATGCTGGCCGGCGCGCAATTGCGGGCAATTCCCGTCACCATCCACATGCCCCTGAGCGCGGTGGCGCCAGCACTGAGCGCAGAGCTGATCATTCGCACCTGCCGGATCACCCACGCAGACCTGCGTGACAAGTTCGGAATTGCCGAGCCTCGGCTCGCCGTTGCGGGGCTTAATCCGCATGCTGGCGAAGGCGGCGCCATGGGCCGCGAAGACGACGAGATCATTGCACCAGCCCTCAAGATCCTGCGCGCAGAGGGGATCGATGCTTTCGGGCCGTTGCCTGCCGACACCATGTTTCATGAGGAGGCGCGCAGCCGCTACGACGTCGCCGTCTGCATGTATCACGATCAGGCACTGATCCCGGTCAAGACCCTGGATTTCGACGGTTCGGTCAATGTCACGCTCGGCCTGCCCTTCGTGCGCACGTCGCCCGATCACGGCACCGCGTTCGGCCTCGCCGGTCAGGGCATTGCCCGCGAAAACAGCCTGGTCGCGGCGCTGCGTCTGGCCGTCGATATCAGCCGCAAGGCTGCCCTCACCCACGCATTGGCCGTCTGATGGCCGCTCTGGACGGATTGCCGCCGCTGCGCGACGTTATCCAGCGCCACGGGCTGGATGCGAAGAAAGCGCTCGGCCAGAATTTTCTTCTGGACCTCAACATCACCCAGAAAGTCGCCCGCACCGCCGGTGACTTGACGAATGCGACGGTATTCGAGGTCGGTCCAGGTCCTGGGGGCCTGACGCGGGCCTTGCTGGCGCTGGGCGCCAAGAAGGTCATCGCCATAGAGCGCGACAGCCGCTGCCTGCCGGCGCTGGCCGAGATTTCCGACCATTATCCCGGCCGCCTCGAGGTGATCGAGGGCGATGCCCTGAAGACCGATTTCGAGGCCATGGCGCCGGATGGTCCGGTGAAAATCGTTGCCAACCTGCCCTATAATGTCGGCACGCAATTGCTGATCAACTGGCTGATGCCGCGCCAATGGCCACCCTTCTGGGATTCGTTGACGCTGATGTTCCAAAAGGAAGTCGGCCAGCGGATTGTGGCAGAGGCTGATGACGACCATTATGGCCGCCTCGGCGTGCTCTGCGGCTGGCGGGCTGAGGCCCATATGGCGTTCGACCTATCGCCGCAGGCCTTTACACCACCGCCGAAAGTGACATCCACAGTGGTGCATCTGACGCCGCGCCCTGCCCCCATTCCCTGCGAGATCGCCAAGCTGGAAAAACTGACCCAGGCCGCCTTTGGTCAGCGGCGCAAGATGCTGCGTGCCAGCCTGAAACCACTGGGCGGTGAAGCGCTTCTGAACCGCGCCGAGATCGATCCGTCACGCCGGGCTGAAACACTCTCGGTCGAGGAATTCTGCCGGATTGCCAATCTGCTGTAGCCACTACTCAATCAAACCTGCGCGCCCGATCACGCCTTCGGGACGCGCAGGGTAAACAGGGCGACCCGGCCATGACGGCGGACGTCCACATCCTGAAAATACACACCGAGCGTCTCCTCAAGGCCCTCCTGCGTGTCGTGACGATTGCCGAAAACACCCTTGGCGTTGTAGACCGCCATCAGTCGTCGGCCATAGTGGTTATGACCGGCGCTATCCCCGAGGATTGTCGCTCCGTAGATCACCCCGCCGGGTTCCAGATAGGGCGACAGATTGGTAATGGAAGCTGACTTTTCCGCCATGCTGCCCGGCAGGCAGTGATAGAGATAAAACAGCGAAATCGAGGAAAAACGGCAGTCTGATGGCAGCGGCTGCGGTCGCATCACGTCGCCGACATAGGTGCTGCACGGTCGGCCCAAAGACCGGCCCAGGCGCGCCTCGGCCGCCTTCAGGCTGTTCGGATTGAGGTCGAGCAGGCTGACCTTCTGATGCCGGCCAATCCCCGCTTCCGCAAGGTAATAGCCCGTGCCAACGCCGACATCGAGGTGATTGTCGCTGAGATGCGCCTTGAAGAACGGGAGCAGCACCGCGCGGGTCGGGCATGTCCAAGCGAAGCGATTGGAAAAACCGAGCACGACGAGATCATAAAGCTTCAGGGTCAGCGGCGAATAGATCGCCGCACCCGAACTGCTATCGAGACCATTCTCCACCATTGGCATCTCTCTCCTCATGCCACCAGGAACAGACTGTCTGGCTTCGGACCCTCCAGTCCTGAGCCTTTGTAAAGCTTTGGCCCTTTGTTAAAGCTTTGGCTCTTCCGTAATCAGGTTATTGACGAAATCGAACAGGCCCGGGCGGCGGTCGCGACGCAGGCGCTCGGCCTTGACGATTGACTGCACAGCATCGAAGGCCGAATTCAGATCGTCATTGACGATGACATAATCATATTCACGCCAATGCTCGATCTCGGAGCGGGAGTTGGCGAGCCGGGTCTGGATCACCTCTTCGGAATCCTCCGCGCGGCGGTGCAGGCGCGATTGCAGCTCGGTCATGGTCGGCGGCAGGATGAAGACCGAGACGACATCGGCGGCCATTTTCTCCTGCAATTGCTGGGCGCCCTGCCAGTCGATGTCGAACAGCATGTCGCGCCCCTCCGACATTGCCACCTCGACCGGCTCGCGCGGTGTGCCGTAGAAATTGCCATGCACTTCCGCCGATTCCAGCAGAGCATCCGAAGCCTTGAGCCGTTCGAATTCACGTTGCGAAATGAAGTGGTAATGCACGCCCTCGATTTCACTCGGACGGCGCTGGCGCGTGGTGACGCTGACCGACATGCCGATCTGCTTGTCGATATCCATCAGCGTGCGCGAAATGGTCGATTTACCCGCCCCCGAGGGTGAGGAAATCACCAGCATCAGGCCGCGCCTGGGAATAGTGGCGTTTTTGGACGCTGCGATGGACATGTTTCACTCCAGATTTTGGACCTGCTCGCGGAACTGGTCGATGACGACCTTCAATTCGATCCCGGCCGCTGTAACCGCGGCGGAATTGGACTTAGAGCAGATGGTATTCGATTCGCGATTAAATTCCTGCGCCAGAAAATCGAGCTTGCGCCCGACCGGTCCGCCAGCGCGCAGCAGGGTACGGGCCGCAGCCACATGCGCTTTCAGCCGGTCGATCTCCTCGCGCAGATCAGCCTTGGTGGCCATCAACGCCGCCTCGGCATAGAGCCTGTCCTTGTCCAGAACAGGTGCGGAGGCCAGCAATGCGCTGATCTGCGTGGCAAGACGTCGAGCGATCTCGTCCGGGCTGCGGGATGGATCAGCCTCGATGACCAAGGCCAGTCGCTCGATTTCACCGATATGCGCAAGCAGCACCGCTTGCAAGGCAAGTCCCTCGTGCGACCGCATCTCCGCGAGCGCGGCGACCGCGGTTTCCAGTTCGCCCAGCAGCATTTGCCGCCGTGCGGCCAACTGTGTGCCGTCGTCCTGCGCCTCGCGCAGATCGACAAGGCCACGGATGGACAGAAGCGTATCGAGCGACAATGGTTCGGCAGAAACGATGCCCGGACCCAATTGAGTGCGCAGCGCCAGAACAGCATCGAGGGCATCGCGGTTGACCACCGCTTCCATACGGTTGTCGCTGGCCGTCAGGCTCAGGCCAACCTGCACATTCCCGCGAGACAGGTGCAAGGCAACGGCAGCCTTGACCTCGGTTTCCATGTCTTCCAGGCCCGGCGGCAGGCGAAGCCGCACATCCAGCCCCTTGCCATTGACCGAACGCAGCTCCCAGGCAAAACGATAGCGGCCGATCTGACCTTCATTGCGGGCGAACCCGGTCATCGATTGCAATGTCATCGTGTGTTTTCCATCGCCGCCCTGTTTCATCGGTCATCCGGCCAGCCGCATCATGTTATTTTTTCTTCACCGGCTTCGGAGCCTGGTCAGGGTCCGCCTCGGGCTGGCCATCGACGGCCTGGCCAGGATCTGCACCCCGGTCCGCCTCCAGCTTGCGCCAACGCCTGACATTGGCATTATGCTCATCGAGGGTCGATGCAAAGACGTGACCGCCGGTGCCATCCGCGACGAAATACAGATCGGAGGTGCGCCAGGGATTGGCAACCGCCTCCAGCGCCGCGCGGCCCGGATTGGCAATCGGTCCCGGCGGCAGGCCCTTGATCACATAGGTATTATAGGGCGTCTGCTTCTGCAGGTCCGACTGGTAGATCGGCCGGTCGGCAGGCTTACCGTCGCCGCCGAACAACCCGTAAACGATAGTCGGGTCCGATTGCAGCCGCATGCCCTTCTGCAGCCGGTTGAGGAACACCGAAGCCACATGGGCGCGCTCGTCATCCTTGCCGGTTTCCTTCTCGACAATGGAAGCCAGAACCACGAATTGCTCCTTGGTCTTCAAGGACAGGTCGGGAGAGCGATTGGCCCAGATCTGATCGACAAGACGTTTCTGTCCATCGAGCATCTGATCGACAACTTCCTGCCGCTTGGTGCCCCGGGTGAATTTATAGGTATCCGGGCGCAGGCTTCCCTCTGGCGGCAGAGCCTTTGGCAGATCGCCCTCCAGCGTCTCATCCTTGGCCAGCCGATCGAACATCTGTTTGACCGTCAGCCCCTCCGGCAGCGTCACCGAATAGAGAATGGATTTACCCGACCGCAGCAGTTCGAGAATATCCTTCATCGAGGCGCCAGCCTTGATCTCGTATTCGCCAGCCTTCAACGTATCGCCGTCATGCAGATAGGTCGATGTCATGTAACGGAAAATCCGCGCATCGGAAATCATGCCATTGCGCTCAAGGCTGGTGGCGATTTCGGACACGCCCGCACCGTTGCGAACCAGGAAATTGGCGTTGGTCGGGAGCGGACCGGGGTCCTGAAACGCCGAGACGACGTAATAGAAGGCAGCCACGGCGGCAACGCAGGCAAAGACCAGCAAGGTCATCACGAAATTCAGGAACACCACCACCTGGCTTCGCGCGCGCCGGGAGCGACGCGGCGGTTGCGGCACCCGCTCCGGCCTCAGGGCTTCCGAGGGCGATTTAGGGATGAAAGGCCCTTTTGCCTGGTTTTGATTTTGGGGCTGCTGTTCGCCACCGTTGCTGGAACGGTTGGCTTCCTGGTCGACGCGATCGCTCACCGGCACTCCTCTTCTGTTCGGTCATGGTGCTTTTGGGCAAGCATTACGGCAAAAGCGGGTTCCGGACACGTGTCTTCCGGCGTTGTAGCGACGGCAGGGGCTGAAAACCAGACCTTCAAACCCAACCCTGCCCTTACCAAGGGACAGGATCGGCCCGGCAGAGTTTCATACTCTACCCCTGCCCTTCAGAAAAGGCAGGGGATCTATTTTTCCGACGGGTCGGGATTGAGAGCATAAGCAAGGCCTGAGTCCCAGGAGTGCAAGCGGTTGTCCCGTTGCTCTCGAGGCTGCCGATTGTCTTTTCGGGAAAACCGGTTTGCGCTTTTCCTAAGGCAAACTCTAGCCTTCGAAGCGCCGCAGCACCAGCGATGCATTGGTGCCGCCGAACCCGAAGGAATTCGACAGGGCCACCCGCACGTCGCGTTTGCGGGCCTTATGCGGTACCAGATCGATGGCGCTGTCCACATCCGGCGTATCGAGGTTCAGCGTCGGCGGAACGATACCATCCCGAATGGCAAGCGCCGAGAAAATGGCTTCGACCGCACCGGCGGCCCCCAGAAGATGACCGATCGCCGATTTGGTCGATGACATCGAAATCTTCGAAGCGGAAGCGCCGACCAGACGCTCGACAGCGCCAAGCTCGATCGTATCGGCCATGGTCGATGTGCCATGGGCGTTGATATAGTCGATATCGGCAGCCGTCATCCCAGCGCGCTTCAGCGCCATGGTCATGCAGCGGAATGCGCCGTCGCCATCTTCCGCAGGCGCGGTGATGTGGAATGCATCGCCGGACAGGCCGTAGCCGACCACTTCGGCATAGATCTTGGCGCCGCGCGCCTTGGCATGTTCCAATTCCTCAAGCACCACGATCCCAGCGCCCTCACCCATCACGAAACCGTCGCGGTCTCTGTCATAGGGGCGCGAGGCCTTTTGCGGATCGTCGTTATGCTGGGTGGACAGCGCCTTGCAGGCGGCAAAACCGGCCAGCGAAATCCGGCTGATCGGCGATTCGGCCCCACCGGCCACCATCACGTCGGCATCGCCGAAAGCGATGAAGCGGCTGGCATCGCCGATGGCATGGGCACCCGTCGAACAGGCTGTGACCACGGAGTGGTTTGGACCGCGCAGCTTGTGGCGGATCGAAACATGACCGGCGGCCAGATTGATCAGACGGCCAGGAATGAAGAAGGGAGAAATGCGGCGCGGACCCTTGTCGCGCAGCGTATAGCCAGCTTCGACAATGCCTTCGATACCGCCGATGCCCGAGCCGATCAGCACGCCGGTGGCGATCTGATCCTCATCGGTCTGGGGTTTCCAGTCGGCATCGGCCAATGCCATTTCAGCAGCGGCCATCGCATAGACGATAAACGGATCGACCTTGCGCTGTTCCTTCGGCTCCATCCAGTCATCGGCATTGAAGGTGCCGTCTGTACCGTCGCCAAAGGGAAGGCGGCACGCGATCTTGGCCGGAAGATCCTCGACCTCGAATTCGGTTACCTTGCGGGCAGCGTTCTGGCCGGCAAGAAGCCGTGTCCAGGTGACGTCCGTACCGCAGCCAAGAGGAGATACCATGCCGGTACCGGTGATAACGACACGTCTCATTCGCCCGTTCACCCCACTCAAACAATCAAATGCTAACGCATGCCCCCTCAATCCGCCTCGATTGAAGGTGAAACATGCAACGGATTAGAGATTTCCAGCCCGATTGCCCGTCATCCAGGATGAGGTACGACTGTGAAACCTGAAAACAACGTCAAAACAAACAGGACCGCAGGTGCATGTGTTTTGCTTGCAGGTCCTTTGAAGGGGGCGGACAGACGCCCGCCCCTCTCAGGAAGATCAAGGATCAAGCCTGAGCCTTTTCGATGAACTTGACAGCATCGCCAACCGTGAGGATGGAGTCGAGCTGCATCGTCGGGGATCTCGACGCCGAATTCTTCTTCGAACGCCATGACCAGTTCGACCGTGTCGAGCGAGTCTGCACCGAGATCGTCGATGAAGCTTGCGCCTTCAACGACCTTGTCGGCTTCAACGCCCAGATGGTCAATAACAATTTTCTTTACGCGTTCTGCGATATCGCTCATGTCGGTTTCCTCGACCTCTAATATAAAAGGGAATGCCGTGATGACGTTCCCACCCTGTTTTGCGCCCGCGGGTCCGAAGACGTCGCCGGCATTTGCGTTGAACCCGCTCTGCACACGTTCGTTCCGTGCTCACGGTCAGGCGCAAGACCTTCCATTTCGTGGCCATTTTCTGGCCAGTTCCGGGACGACTGCTCACAGTCCCCGCCCGATTAACATGGTTTAAGTCTGCCGGAAAGCCCGAAAATCGATGCCCTCTGGTTGTTCCCAGACCAATTAAGCGGGTTTTGGCTTGTCTTCAGATCATTGCCATGCCGCCATTCACATGCAGTGTCTGGCCGGTGACATAGCTCGCTTCCGAAGAGGCCAGGTAGAGAACGGCAGACGCGATTTCGGCTCCCGTTCCCATGCGTTTCATGGGGATTGCCCCCATGATGGTGTCTTTCTGCTTATCGTTCAGCTTGCCGGTCATGGCGCTTTCGATAAAGCCAGGCGCAATACAGTTGACTGTGACGTTGCGCGCGGCGATCTCCTGGGCCAGCGACTTGGAAAAGCCGATCATGCCAGCCTTGGAGGCACAGTAATTGGCCTGGCCGGGATTGCCGGTCACACCGACAATCGAGGTGATGTTGATGATCCGGCCATAGCGGCGGCGCATCATCGGATGGGTCAGTTCCCGCGTCAGGCGGAATGTCGAGGTCAGGTTGACCTCCAGCACGCTGTCCCAATCGGCATCCGACATGCGCACGAACAGACCGTCCTTGGTGATGCCGGCATTGTTGACGAGAATGTCGACGCCTTCCAGTTCGGCTTCGGCCTTTTCGCCAAGCGCCTTCACTTCATCGCGGTCAGCGAGATTGGCGGGGAAAATCTTCACACGCTCGCCGAGGTCGGCGGCCAGCGCCTCCAGCTTTTCGACGCGGGTGCCATGCAAACCGACGATTGCGCCTTGCGCATGCAGCATGCGGGCGATTTCCTCGCCAATGCCGCCGGTTGCGCCGGTTACCAGGGCCTTGCGGCCGGTCAAATCGAACATGTTCAATCCTCGTTGCTTGAAACCCGGTTCCGCCCTGCGAAACGACAGCCTCATGTTAGAAACTTCTGCATTGTGCAATCTTCAGCCGCAAGGCTGGAAGCCCGGCCCCGCCGGGCCGCAAACCAGATGGCTTAAGACATCAACGCGGTCAGGGCCGCTTCGATATCGGCCGGCGAACCGACCGCCGTGCCGGTGATATTCTTGTCGATGCGCCGCACCAGACCGCTCAGCACCTTGCCAGCGCCGATCTCATAGAGAACCGAGACGGCATTGTGGCTGAACCACTCCACCGTTTCACGCCAGCGCACCTGACCCGTCACCTGCTCCACCAACAGGCGGCGGATCTCGTTCGGGTCGCTTACGGGAACGGCGACGACATTGGCGATCAACGGCACGACAGGCGCCTTCATCTCGACCGTCGCCAAAGCCTGGGCCATGGCATCGGCTGCCGGGCCCATCAGTGCCGAATGGAATGGTGCCGAGACCGGCAGCATGATGGCGCGCTTGGCGCCTTTTTCCGTCGCAAGCACTGATGCCTTTTCCACGGCAGCCTTCGCGCCGGAAATCACCATCTGGCCGCCGCCATTGTCATTGGCGATCTGCACCGGGCCGTCGCTGCTGGCCGCCTTGCAGACCTTTTCGACATCGCCGTGCTCAAGGCCCAGGATTGCCGCCATGGCCCCGGCACCAACCGGAACTGCGGCCTGCATGGCATTGCCACGAATGCGCAGCAGGCGAGCGGTATCGGCAAGGCTGAACGTACCGGCGGCACAAAGCGCCGAATATTCACCGAGCGAGTGACCCGCCACATAGGACACTTTGCGCGCCAGCGAAAAACCACGCGCTTCCATGACCCGCAGCACCGCGATGGACACCGCCATCAGCGCCGGCTGGGCATTGGTCGTCAAGGTCAGATCCTCGGCGGACCCGTTCCACATCACGTCCGACAGTTTCTGGCCGAGTGCATCGTCCACTTCGTCAAAAACCGTGCGGGCTTCCGGAAAAGCCTCAGCCAGATCCTTGCCCATTCCGACGACCTGGCTGCCCTGGCCCGGAAATGTAAATGCGACACCCATGCGGTACTCCCTGCTATTTTCCTCTCCAATTGACAAACTATCCCCGAGAGTCAAGCCTTGGAGGCAGTATCGACGCCTCAACCCCGGTGAAGTCACAGGCTTTGGAGGTGCATTGGCGGGTCTTGCGGATCGGAAAATTCCCTCTACATTCCGCCTCGATCCCTCCCTGCTCGCAAAGAGCTTTTTCAAAACCTGGACCATAGACCATGAAATATAACAGGCTTGGCCGCACGGATATGTCCGTCTCCTCAATCTGCCTCGGCACCATGACCTGGGGAAGCCAGAATACCAAGGAAGACGCCTTCGCACAAATGGACTATGCCCTTGATAAGGGCGTGAATTTCTTTGACACCGCTGAGCTTTATCCCACCACGCCACTCTCTGCCGAAACCTATACGGACACCGAGAAACTGATCGGCCTATGGTTTGAAAAAACCGGAAAACGCAAGGATGTGGTGCTCGCAACCAAGGTTGCAGGGGCCGGACGGCCCTATATCCGGGGTGGTGCGCCGATCAATGCCGACACGATCCGCGAGGCGGTCGATGCCAGCTTGATGCGGCTGAAAACCGATTATATCGACCTCTATCAAATTCATTGGCCCAATCGTGGTCATTATCATTTCCGTGGTGTCTGGGGCTATGATCCGTCCAACCAGGACCGCGTCCAGGTGCTGGCCGAAATTACCGAAAAGCTCGAGGCTTTGCAGGACTGCGTCACCGCCGGAAAGATCCGCGCCATTGGCCTGTCGAACGAAACCACCTGGGGCACCCAGAAATTTCTGGATATCGCCGAGCAAAAAGGCCTGCCGCGCGTCGCCAGCGTGCAGAACGAATATAACCTGCTTTACCGTCCGCACGATCTCGACATGGCGGAACTGTCCCACCACGAACAGGTCGGGCTGCTGTCCTATTCGCCACTGGCTGGCGGCATCCTGAGCGGCAAATATCTCGGTGGCGCCAAGCCCGCCGGATCACGCGGCTCAATCAACGGCGATATCGGTGGCCGTCTGACACCCCATCAGGAGCCCGCTACCCGCGCCTATCTGGAACTGGCGAAGCAGCATGGCCTCGACCCGTCGCAAATGGCGCTGGCCTTCTGCCTGACCCGTCCCTTCATGGCCTCGGTTATTATTGGCGCGACCAGCATGGAGCAGCTGAAAACCAATATTGGCGCTGCCGACATCACCCTGTCTGACGAAGTAATGAAGGGCATTGCCGCGATTTACCGGCAATATCCCATGCCGATCTGAGACAATAACTACGCAAGTGACCTAGGGGCTGGATATTTCCGGCCCCTTTATCGTTAACGGCTTGCTCACCGCGTTTTCAAGCAAGGCTGGCTTTACACTCCTTTATATATAAGTGTGCTCTTATCTTGTGGCTCGTACCGGGCACGGAGAGCGCACATGAGCAGCATCAACAGTTTCTATCGCGACCCAAATGCCGTGGCCTATGCAAGCCAGCTGTTTTCCGGCAACAGCGCGGCCAAGCCTGCCACAACGACAAACACTGGCCATAGCCAATCTGATCGTGGCACAGTCTCCGACAGTGCCGGGCAAAGGGCACTGGCCCGCATCATCGAAATTCTCAGCCTTGGCGATAGCGGCAGCGCCGACCAGGCCGATGTCAGCGAAAGCCTTGGCTATATTACCAGCGTCACCGGCACGGAAAGCAATGACAGCCTGACCTTTACCGGCCGCGGCGTCTATCAGGTCGAGACCGGCAATGGCGACGACAGCCTGGTGGCCAAAAGTGCCGCCATTGCGGGAATTGCACTTGGCGAGGGCAAGGACAGCGTGAAGGCTAGCGCCGCCCTGCTCTCGGAGATCGACGGCGGAGCCGGTGATGACGACATCCAGTTAACCGGATCGCTGATCATGACTGTAAGCGGCGGCGACGGTAACGACACGATCAAAGCCTCCGGTGACACGCTTGCCAATATAGATGGCGGAGCTGGCGACGATACAATGTATCTCGAAGGCAGCCGCATTTTCGCCTCTGGCGGAACCGGCAATGATACGGTGACCATCAACCAAACACCCGGCAGCAATAGCGTGGCCGAATATGCCTTTGCCGCTGGCGACGGTCAGGACAGCGTGACCACGGATGGGCCACTCTCTCTTCGATTGGGCGGATTTCAACAAAGCGATATCACCGTCACCGCTGGCACCAATAGCCTGATCCTGACCTTTGCAGGGTCGTCCGACAAGATGACCGTGACCTTTGACGGCGCGGCGGCCAAAGGCCCCACCCCAAGCTTTGCATTTGCCAATCATGATGGCCACCTGATCCTCCAGATCAAATCAGCCTGATCGCTTTTCCCAAGATTGTGTGATCTCCCCTGCTTGCCCGCGACTTTGTCTGGCAGGGCATGGAACCTGCTGGCGCCCTGATCGTTTTCCCGAATAAATTTTAACGACACTTTATACTCCCCTCGGTGGAAATCTGATCAATCATGGAGGTTGCCATGTGCCGCTATTGCCAAATCATTCCCGAAAAAGTGCTGATTGCCCTGTCACATGACCAGGATTTTCCAGCCGCCGTCCGCGAGCGGTTACAGGAAACCATGCATCACGACCATCAAGTGCGCCAGTTTCGAGACAGCGCCCGACAACTGACCATCGCCAAGCGGCCTTTTCGGGCGTTTTCCGTGACCGTGGCCCAGGCACCGGACATCCCGGTCTATACCTGCAATAACGGCATGACCCTTCCCGGCGTGCAGATCGTCAATCCCGGTTCTTCAACGGACGCCCAGGTGAAGACCACATTCGACACCACGAGCGGGGTCGAGGAATTCTACAGCAGCGTCTTCAAGCGCAATTCCATCGACGGCAATGGCATGACCATCCTGTCTTCGGTCCATTACGGCAAGGACTATAACAACGCCTTCTGGAACGGCTCGCAAATGGCCTATGGCGATGGTGACGGGGAAATTTTCACCCCGTTTTGCGAGAGCGCCGATGTGGTTGGCCATGAACTGACCCATGGCATCACCCAATATACTTTGGGACTTGACTATGAAAACCAGCCGGGCGGGCTGAATGAGAGCTTGTCGGATGTATTCGGCAGCATGTTCAAGCAATGGACGAAAGGCCAGAGTGCCGATGAGGCCGATTGGCTGATCGGCAACGACATTCTTGGCTCAGCCGCGCGGCAGAAATATACCTGCCTGCGCGACATGGCCAATCCGCAAGCATCCCATTGCATGGCCGAGCAGATCAGCCATTTCAGCGATTACCGCGATGGCATGGACCCACACGAGAGCAGCGGCATCGCCAACCGCGCCTTTTATCTGGCAGCCACCCGCATCGGCGGCAAAAGCTGGGACAAGGCCGGGCAGATATGGTATGATGCGCTCACTCGCAATGGCAGCAACCCGGATATGACCATGGCGGAATTTGCGGAGGCGACCCGGGCCGGAACTGCCAGACTTTATCCGGGAGACGGATCGCTCGCTGAAGCGCTCGATACCGCCTGGAGCGATGTGGGACTGCAAAATGCTTCGGTCTGATGTGTTTGCCAAGGTCACGGCGACATTGATAAAGACCGTAAAGGTCAAAAGCGCATGGATGAACTCATTCTTGAAAAAACGGGCGGCTTTGCAGGCTTCGGCGGCGCAAGATCGGCACTGCGCAGCGATGGGGTCTGCGCCGTCGAAAAGCTGAGCGCGGCCGAAAAACAGCTGATCGAAGAGTTTTTCCGGCAGTCTGTGCCTCAAACAGCCGCCGTGACGGATGGCTTTCGCTATCGCATCGTCTGGCCGTCACGTTTCGGCGACCAATCCGTGGAAGTGCCTGAAAGCCTGGTGCCGGATGAAATCAAGGCCGCTGTCAAGGATCGGCTCCGGTAAGATCGCCCACATAAGAATGCCTCGGTGCACAACCGATAGGTTTCCCCAGCTTTTTGCTTGCTTTCCGGCTGAAACCAGCTATAAGCCCGCTGTTCGCAACACCCGGTCTTTTGGCTGGTGGCTGAACGGAGGGCCGGCAGACTTGTTTTGCCGTCAGAAACGAAAAGCGTTTCGGCCTCCCGTGTCTCCGCTCTCGACCGTCTCGTACAACGCTTTTCTTGCCCCGGGCCATGCCCGTTCAGGAGCAGTCGTTGAGGCTTAGCGCCGATCCGGGTGATGATCACAGCAAGAAAGGCAAAGCTATCATGGCTCTTTATGAACATGTATTCCTTGCCCGGCAGGATATGTCCGCACAGCAGGTTGATGCCCTCGTAGAACAATACAAGGGTGTTATCGAAGCAAATGGCGGCAAAGTCGGGCGCGTAGAAAACTGGGGCCTGAAGTCCCTGACCTACCGTATCAACAAGAACCGCAAGGCTCACTACGCTCTCATGGACATCGATGCTCCGGCTGCTGCCGTGCACGAAGTCGAGCGTCAGATGCGCATCAACGAAGACGTTCTTCGTTACATGACCATCGCCGTTGAAGCCCACGAAGAAGGCCCGTCTGCCATGATGCAGAAGCGCGACCGCGACGACCGTCCGCGCCGCGATGGCGACCGTCCGGATCGTGGCGACCGCGGTGATCGTGGTGATCGTGGTCCCCGTGAAGGTGGCCGTGAAAGCTTTGGTGATCGTCCGCGCCGTCCGCGCGAAGATCGCGCATAAGGAGATTTGACTATGGCTGAAGTTTCCTCTTCCACGGTTCGTCGTCCGTTCCATCGCCGTCGCAAGACCTGCCCCTTCTCCGGCGCCAACGCTCCGAAGATCGACTACAAGGACGTGCGTCTGCTGCAGCGCTACATTTCCGAGCGCGGCAAGATCGTTCCCTCGCGGATCACGGCTGTTTCGCAGAAGAAGCAGCGCGAGCTGGCCAAGGCCATCAAGCGCGCCCGCTTCCTCGGCCTGCTGCCTTACGTCGTTGCGTAATTTGGGCGTCGTTGCTTAATCTAAGCTGACGTGACTTTGCGGCTCCCGTTTTCGGGGGCCGTCTCCCTTCCGCGATGGGCGTGGATCGGAACGGATAAATCCCATGTTGAGGTGCAGGCCGCTTGCCGGTATCGCCCTCTAACTGCCAGGCGCAGGACAGCGACGTGAAACAATTGGACGGAAAATTGCTGCTGACCGGCTTTCTCGCCGGCGTGACCGCCATCTTTTTGGTGCTGGCGGCCAATGCACAACCGTCTTTTTCTTCTGTTTTCTATGCGGCATCCGCCCTGCCCGTGATGATTGTCGGCCTGCGCTGGGGCAATGTTCCCGCCATCGTCGCCATCGTTACCGCAGCCTTTGCTGGCGCGCTGGCGGTCTCGCCGCTGTTTGCCTGCGCCATGGCCGTATTTACCCTTCTGCCAGCCGGCTGGATCAGCCATCTCGCCAATCTCGCCCGCCCGGCGTCTGAAATCGGCGGCCCGGACAAGCTGCTCGCCTGGTATCCCTTGTCGGATATCCTCATGCATCTCTGCGGATTGGTCTGTATCGGCGTTATCTTCCTCGGTGTGATGATCGGCTATGATGCTGAACTGGTCGGCACCATGATCGATGCGTTGATGCAGACGCTGACCGATCGCGATCCGACCGTTGCCGCCACCATGGGCAGCACCGCCGGGATCAAGTCCACCATGCTGCTGACCCTGCCGATCGTGCAGGGTGGCATGTGGGTCATCATGCTGTTTGCCGCCTATTACCTGGCAAGCCGGATCGTTGCTGCCTCAGGCAATGCGCTGCGTCCGCGCGAAGATATTCCCTCGGCGCTGCGCATGAACCGCAATGCGCCGTTCATCTTCCTGGCCGGCATCGTCGCCTGCTTTATCGGCGGCGTTCCGGCCCTGATCGGCGCAACTGTCTGCGGCACATTCGGGGCAGGCTTTCTGCTCGGCGGTTTTGCATCGCTGCATCAACGCACCCGTGGCAAGGAATGGCGCGTACCGGCGCTGATCCTCACCTATATGGCGTCTCTTCTGGCCTTTCCGGCCTTCTTCATTGTCATTCTCGGCCTCATCGATACACGGCGGACCGTTGCCCTCACCCCACCGAGGACAACAGGAAAGCCCGATGCGGACGGCAAACCCGATGCGGGTCGCAAACCTGATTCAGACAGCAAGTCCGATGACGGCAACACACCCGAAACATGAGCTTCCAAACTTGAATTGCCCAACTTGAATTGAAAGGAACATAGCATGCAAGTCATTCTTCTCGAGCGCATCGCCAAGCTTGGCCAGATGGGCGAAGTGGTTAAGGTTCGCGACGGCTTTGCCCGTAACTACCTGCTGCCAACCGGCAAGGCACTGCGCGCCAACGCCGCCAACAAGGCCCGTTTCGACGCCGAGCGCGCCACCCTCGAAGCCCGCAACCTCGAGCGCAAGTCCGAAGCCCAGACCGTTGCCGACGTTCTGAACGGCAAGTCGTTCATCGTCGTCCGTTCGGCTGGCGAAACCGGCCAGCTCTACGGTTCGGTTGCGGCTCGTGACATCATCGAAGCTCTGGCTGCCGAAGGCTTTACCGTTTCGCGCAACCAGGTCGAGCTGAACAACCCGATCAAGACCATCGGCCTGCACAACGTTACCATGCACCTGCATGCCGAAGTTGAAATCAGCATCGAAATCAACGTTGCTCGTTCCGCTGAAGAAGCCGAGCGCCAGGCCAAGGGCGAAAGCCTCACCTCCGCCGACGCCATCTACGGCGTGGACGAAGACGCGCTGCGTCCGGAAGACTTCTTCGATCCGGATGCCGACCGCGATGGCGACGACGAATAAGATATTCATCATTATCGATTGAAAAAACGCCCGGATTTTCCGGGCGTTTTTTTGTGCGGATCGGGCTAAAATAGATGTTCACAGAACTGAGTCGCTCCATGCCACAGTCAATGGAAAAAGCAGGGTCAGCATGTTTTTTTCTGCCCTGGCGCATCAGGCCTGTGAACTACTGTGTTTATCGCAATGCGCCCTTTAACCGCCCCACAGGATCGCTAGGAATGCGGGTTCCAGCGAAAGAGAACGGATAAAGCCCATGAACGATGTTGCGCGCAGGTTAAATCCTGCCCAGCCGGCAGAGCCCCATTACCGGGAAGCCCCGAACAATATCGAGGCAGAACAGGCTTTGCTTGGCGCCATTCTTGTCAATAACGATGCCTATTATCGTGTCTCGGATTTTCTCAAACCCGCACATTTTCATGAGGGCCTGCATCGGAAGATCTACGAGGTCGCCTCCGACATTATCCGCATGGGCAAGACCGCCAATCCGGTGACGATCAAGACCTTCCTGCCCTCCGACCAGATGATTGGCGATTTCACCATTGCCCGATATTTGGCCCGGCTGGCGTCTGAAGCCGTGTCGATCATCAATGCCGAGGACTATGGACGGGCGATCTACGATCTGGCTCTGCGACGCGCGCTGATCACCATCGGCGAAGACATGGTGAATATCGCCTTCGACGCACCGCTCGACATGCCGCCGCAGGCGCAGATCGAAGATACCGAGCGGCGTTTGTTCGATCTCGCCGAGAACGGCCGCTATGACGGCGGGTTCCAGTCCTTCAACGATGCCGTGGCCCAGGCCGTCGATATGGCAGGCGCCGCGTTCGAGCGCGATGGTCATTTGTCCGGCATTTCCACCGGCATTCATTCACTCGACAGCAAGATGGGCGGTTTGCAGCGCTCCGACTTGATCGTCCTGGCTGGACGTCCCGGCATGGGTAAGACGTCGCTCGCCACCAATATCGCCTGGAACATCGCCGCATCCTACGAGCCGGAAGTGCAGCCGGACGGGTCGTTCAAAGCCAAGAATGGCGGCGTGGTCGGCTTCTATTCGCTCGAAATGTCGTCCGAACAACTCGCCACCCGTATCATGTCCGAGCAGACCGAAGTGTCCTCCTCGAAAATCCGCCGTGGCGATATTACCGAACAGGATTTCGAAAAGCTGGTCGGCTTTTCCCAGACCATGCAGAAGGTACCGCTGTTCATCGACCAGACAGGTGGTATTTCCATCGCCCAGCTTTCTGCCCGTGCCCGCCGCCTGAAGCGCCAGCGTGGCCTCGATTGTCTTGTCGTGGACTATATTCAGCTGATGACCGGCTCGGGCAAGTCAGGGGAAAACCGCGTCCAGGAAATCACCCAGATCACCACCGGCCTCAAAGCGCTCGGCAAGGAGCTGAACGTGCCAATCGTCGCGCTGTCGCAGCTGTCGCGTCAGGTGGAAAGCCGCGACGACAAGCGTCCTCAGCTCTCCGACCTTCGCGAATCAGGCTCGATCGAGCAGGACGCCGACGTGGTGATGTTCGTGTTCCGCGAGGAATATTATGTGCAGAACCTCGAACCCCGCGACCAGGGCGACCCAAAATATCCCGAATGGGAAGCCCAGATGGAAAAAGTACGCGGCACGGCGGACGTGATCATCGCCAAGCAACGTCACGGACCGACCGGCACCGTCAAACTGGCCTTCCAGGCGCAGTTTACCCGCTTTGCTGATCTCGCCGATCCGAGCTTCACGCCTTACGAGGAAACCTGACCATGCTTTGCGCGGAGCATGCTTAAACTTTGCGCAAATGCACACCGTCAATACAGACAGAACCAAGAGCCGCCTTTTCCAGGCGGCTTTTTGCATAGTGGCATAGCAATTGCTTTCTGAGGAGCAACATCAACCCGGAGCATCCTATGCATCGTCGTACCCTGCTTGCCCTTGGCCTTTCCCTTGCCACCTTTGCCGCCGTGCTGCCGGCCCATGCCGATGCGCTGAGCGACATTACCACCCGGGGTACGCTGAAAGTGGCGGTGCCACAGGACTTTCCGCCATTTGGCAGCGTCGGCCCCGACATGCAGCCCGTCGGATATGACATCGATACCGCAGCCCTGATTGCCAAAAAACTGGGCGTCAAGCTGGAACTGGTGCCTGTTACCAGCGCCAACCGCATTCCCTATTTGCAGACCAACAAGGTCGATCTGGTGATTTCCAGCCTCGGCAAGAACCCGGACCGTGAAAAGGTCGTGGATTTCTCCACCGCCTATGCGCCTTTCTACAATGGCGTGTTTGCACCCGCCGACACCGCCATCAAGTCCGCTGCCGATCTGTCGGGCAAGTCGGTCGGCGTCACCCGTGGCGCGGTCGAGGATCTGGAACTGACCAAGGTTGCGCCCTCCGACGCCACTATCAAGCGCTATGAGGATAATAACGGCACAATTTCCGCCTTCCTTTCCGGTCAGGTCGATGCGGTTGCCACCGGCAATGTCGTCGCTGCCGCTATCCTCGCCAAGAACCCACCGAAGCGTCCGGAGCCCAAGTTCCTGATCAAGAATTCACCCTGCTTCATCGGCTTCAACAAGAACGAACCGGCGCTGACGGAAAAGCTCAATGCGATTATCGCCGAAGCAAAGGCCGATGGCTCGCTGAGCAAGATTTCCGAAAAATGGTTGGGCGCCCCGCTTCCCGCCGATCTCTAATCGGACGGTATAACCATTTCCTGCACAATCACCGCAGCCCTGACGGCTGAGGTGATTGTGCAGGCCAGATACGGCAGCAAAGCCGAATACCCTCGCTTTGCCAGCAGGTTTCATCATGCATTATATTTTCGATTTCAGCTGGTTTGGCGAATACTATCCGATCATCCTCAAAGGGGTCGGGGTGACGGTCGAACTGACACTGGTCGGTGGCGTCGTCGGCATTGCCTTCGGCATCGCCTGCGCCTGGGCGCGGGCCTTGGGACCGAAATGGATCAAGCCACCGGTTGCCGCCTATGTGGAACTGATCCGCAATACGCCCTTCCTGATCCAGCTGTTCTTCATCTTTTTCGGCCTACCCTCCACCGGGCTGAGGCTCTCCGAGATGGAAGCCGCCAATCTGGCGATGATCATCAATCTCGGTGCCTATAGCTGCGAAATCATCCGGGCTGGCATCGAGGCAACCCCGAAAGGCCAGTTCGAGGCCGGGACCGCGCTGGCGCTTCGACCGCTGCAAACCTTCCGGCTGATCATTCTGGTTCCAGCCCTGCAACGCATCTGGCCGGCGCTATCGTCGCAGCTGGTCATCGTTATGCTCGGTTCCGCCGTCGTGTCACAGATTGCCGCCGAAGACCTGACCTTTGCCGCCAATTTCATCCAGTCGCGCACCTTCCGGGCCTTTGAAGCCTACATGATCTCCACCGCTCTCTATCTGGTGCTGGCCATCGGCCTTCGGCAATTGCTGGCGCTGCTCGGACGGCAGATATTTCCGAAAGGGGTGACCCGATGATTGAGTTCACCCTCTGGGATATGGCCCGTAATCTGTTGCTGGCTGCCCGCTGGACCCTGGTTCTATCACTGGTATCCTTCCTGTCCGGCGGCGCATTGGGACTGGTGGTCTTGATGTTGCGCATTACCAAACAGCGCATGCCCCGAATCTTCGCGCGTGGCTTCATCGAGTTTTTCCAGGGCACGCCGCTGCTGATGCAGTTGTTCATCGCCTTTTTCGGTCTCGGCCTGTTCGGTATCGACGTTCCCGCCTGGCTCGCTGCCGGTGTGGCGCTGACCTGCTGGACCTCGGCTTTCCTGACCGAGATCTGGCGCGGCTGCGTCGAAGCCGTGCCGAAGGGCCAGTGGGAAGCGGGCACCAGCCTGGCTCTCACCTATCGTCAGCAGATGCGGCTGATCATCCTGCCGCAGGCCATGCGGATCGCCATTCCCCCGACGGCGGGTTTTTCGGTTCAGGTGGTCAAAGGCACGGCCCTGACCTCGATCATCGGCTTTGTCGAATTGTCGAAGGCTGGCACCATCGTCACCAATGCCACTTTTCAGCCCTTCACCGTCTATGGCTTGGTCGCGCTGTTCTATTTCGCCATCTGCTACCCGCTGTCGCGCTACTCCAAATATCTGGAACGCCGTTTCGGCGCGGCGCCCGTCGGACATTGACTCGCAGGCATTGAATCAGGGGCATTGATTTCATCCGGCTTTTATCCCCGGCGAAATTGCGCCGGGGTCATTCCCGTCCGCGCCTTGAAATTGCGGGTAAAATGCGCCTGATCGGCAAAGCCGCAGGCAAAGGCAACGTCGGCAGGCGCAGCATCTTTCACCAGCATATGTTCGGCCTCACGAATGCGCCGGAATGTCAGATAGGCATGCGGCGTGATGTGATAGGTGGCGCGAAAACTGCGGATGAGATGCGCTCGGCTACAGCCAACAAGGTCAGCTATGTGTTCCAGGCCAATGTCCTCAGCGAAATAGGCATCAAGATAGTCCCGCACCCGGCTCATGGCCTTATCAGGGACCTTGCCCGCGCGCGCAAAGCCAGCTTTCTGGCCAACAGACCCATGGCAGACCTTCCCATGACGGGCGAAGAGAGCGGCAAGAACCTCCAACATCCCCTCCTCCGCTTCCAAGGCGTCTCTCGCGTCCTCCATCCGCCGGTGCATCCGGTTAAAAACAAGCGCAAGCGCGGGATCGCTGACCATCTGCTGCGGGAATGATGGCGTGCCGCTGGAAGGTCGTTCACCTATGTCCTCCAGCAGTTCCCGCAGAATGGCGACCGACGGATAGATCATCCGGTATCGGTAAACCCCGCCCGCCGAACCGCCATCATGGATCTCCTCCGGATTGATCAGATAGAGATCGCCCGGCCCGCACATCCGACGGCAGCCACGGATGGTGGCAATTTTCTGCCCGGTCTCCATGGCGCCAATACCGAAATGCTCATGGGCATGCGGGGAAAACCGGTGAGTGATGAAGGTCGCACTCATGCAATCCATGCCGCCAAACCGGGCATCCCGCCAGAAGCGGGTCTGCTCGCGGATGGGCGCTGACGCAGGGCTGGTGGAAACCGGTGAAAGCATGTTCATCGCCAGACATATGTGGACACCCCCTCGGTCAAGCCTTTCTTCTGATCTTTTTGAACCCGGCTGGCTGCTCGCATATGTCCGGCCTCTCTGATGATCGGCCGAACGGCCGCGGGCCTTGATGAAATCCGCGGATCATGGTCCCAATCAAAAAAGCGCATTCTGCAGATGCAGTCTCGCGAACGGGTTGTCCTGATCCCCGGCGGAACCGGTATTCATCACGATCGTCTGGCAGGCCCTCCGAACTCGGTGACGCTGGTGCGTCGGTTTCTATGCGATGGCGTTTGTGTATACCGTCTGCCGAGTCATCACGGCCCATGCGATCCGCGCCATCTTGTTCGCCAGCGCCACGGTCGTCAGGCGCGGGGGCTTCGTTAACAACAATTTCCTGACCCACTCGATGAGCGGCCCGTGCATCTTATGCCTGACATGCCTGAGGACGGCTGTCGCGCCGACGATCAGCAGCGTTCGCAGATATCGGTTCCCGGCCTTCGTGATCCTGCCGAGGCGCTCTTTTCCTCCAGACGAATTCGATCGTGGCGTCAGCCCGAGCCATGCGGCAAATTCTCGCCCCGACCTGAAGACTGACGCATCAGGCACCGTCGCCGCCAGTGCTGTGGCAGTGATGACGCCGACGCCCGGGATCGTCGCAAGCCTGCGGCCTGCTTCGCTCGTTCGTTGCCATTCGCGTATCTTGGCTTCAAGTGTCCTGACCTCGGCGGTCAGGGAGTCGATTTGCCTGGCCAAGGATACGACAATGTCAGTCACGAGCGGCGGAACGTCCAGCTCTGTCGGCTCGTGTGCGAGCACCCGCTCGACGAGCTCTGCCGTTCTTTCGATCCCGACCGGCGCCACGATGCCGATCTCGGTGAGATGGCCTCGTAAGGCGTTCACCAGCATGGTCCTCTGCCGGATGAGGAGAGCACGCGACTTGTGCACCATCAGGATCGACTGCTGCGACGCGGTTTTGATTGGAACGAACCGCATGGTCGGCCGGGTCACAGCCTCGCAGATCGCCTCGGCATCCACCATGTCGTTCTTCCCCCGCTTCACGTACGGCTTCACATAAGCCGGCGCCATCAGCTTGACCTCATGGCCCATGCCTGTCAGTTCGCGAGCCCAGTGATGCGCGGAGCCGCACGCCTCCATGCCGATCAGACTCGGCTCCAGCTTGGCAAAGAATGCAAGAAGGTGTGTGCGCCGGAGTTTCTGAGCGATCACGACACGACTGCTGTCATCAATGCCGTGAACCTGGAAGACATTCTTTGCAAGGTCGATTCCGATTGTCAGCCTGGACATCCCGTTTCCTTTCCAACGTTTGATTGGTCCCTGCCGATATTCTCGGCGGTAGTGGTGGGGGTGTCCACATCATCAATAACACCAGCCCGGCATTTCAGTCTTGAAGAAAAGTGATAGGGTCCGGCTACCATTATTGTTCGCAAAAAGCTGTTTCCATGACCCTCCCTGCCTTTTCCATCCCCCCCTCCGATGAATTCCTGACCGCTCCGCTGCGCGTGACAATCGACCTGCAAGCACTGGCCGACAATTGGCGCGAGATGGCGCAGCGATCCGGCAAGGCGCGGGCGGGTGCCGTGGTGAAGGCCGATGGCTACGGAATCGGCATCGAGGATGCCGGTCAGACGCTTTACAATGCGGGTGCGCGGGATTTTTTCGTGGCGCTGCCATCGGAAGGCGCGACCTTGCGGACCTATGCGCCGGACGCCCGGATTTTCGTACTGTCAGGGATCTGGGAAGGAATGGAACCGCTGTTTTTCGAGCATGACCTGGTGCCGGTGATTGCCAGTGAGGAACAGTTGGCGTTCTGGATGCGGGCCGTGGCCGAGCATGGTGATCATCCATGCGCCCTGCATGTCGATACCGGTTTCAACCGGCTGGGCCTCAGCATGGACGACGCAATGTTCCTGGCGACTGACGTTTCGCGCCCGGCCAGCTTTTCACCGGTGCTGATTTTGAGCCATCTCGCCTGCGCAGACGATCCATCCTCGCCGATGAACCAGCAGCAATTGCAGGCTTTTCATCAGGTTAGCGCGGCTTTCGAGGGAATTGAATCAAGCCTTTCAGCCTCTGCTGGAACTTTACTCGGCCCCGGTTACCACTTCGACCTCACCCGCCCCGGCATCGCGCTTTACGGCGGCGAAGCGGTCATGGGCCTGCCCAACCCGATGCGCCCAGTGGTCAAGGCCGAGGCGCGCATTCTCCAGATCCGCCAGGCCAGGAACGGGGAAACCGTCAGCTACGGCGCCACCTGCAAGTTGGCGAGAGAAAGCCGTCTGGCCATTGCCTCCGTCGGCTATGCCGATGGCTACCTGCGCAATCTCTCAGGCCACGGCACGGCATTGCGCGATACCGGATCGCCGGGGGCCTATGGCTCTATCGCCGGATACAAGGTGCCGGTGGTTGGCCGCATCACCATGGACATGACGATCTTCGACGTCAGTGACGTGCCGGAAAAAGCGATTGCCGCTGGCGACTATATCGAACTGTTCGGGCCAAACATGCCCATCGATGACGTCGCCCGGGCGGCAGGCACGATCGGCTATGAAATGCTGACCGGCCTCGGCCTGCGCTATGAGCGGCATTATCTGGAGGCCGAATAGGACTTTAGCCCCTTGCATCGGCCCGGCATTTCTCTTAGTTGATAGCACGTATTCACTTTTTGTTCTCATCCTTCCCCTCGCATCGCGATGCCGGGATGGTGCAATCTTCGTGCGAAAGGCAATGCATGGCCAAGGCCAAGACCCAATTCATCTGCCAGAACTGCGGAACGGTTCACAGCCGCTGGGCTGGAAAATGCGATGGTTGCGCACAATGGAACACCATTGTCGAGGAAGACCCGATGGGTGGCATCGGCTCTGGTCCCGGCAAGGTGCCAAAGAAAGGCCGGGCGGTGACGCTGACCTCGCTGTCGGGCGAAATCGAGGAAGCGCCTCGCATTCCGACCGGCCTGTCGGAGCTGGACCGGGCGACCGGCGGCGGTTTCGTGCGCGGCTCCGCCGTGCTGATCGGCGGCGATCCGGGCATCGGTAAATCCACCCTGCTGATGCAGGCCGCCGCCGCCTTGTCGCGGCAGGGTCATCGCGTCGTCTATGTCTCGGGCGAAGAGGCGGTAGCCCAGGTGCGGCTGCGCGCCCAGCGGCTGAACGCCGCCGATACCGATGTGCTGCTGGCAGCGGAAACCAATGTCGAGGATATTCTGGCGACAATTTCCGAAGGCAAACGGCCCGATCTTGTCATCATCGATTCGATCCAGACTCTCTGGAGCGATACTGCCGATTCGGCCCCCGGCACGGTGACGCAGGTGCGCACCGGCGTGCAGGCGATGATTCGTTTCGCCAAACAGACTGGTGCCACCATGGTTCTGGTCGGCCACGTCACCAAGGAGGGCCAGATCGCCGGTCCCCGCGTCGTAGAACACATGGTCGATGCGGTCCTCTATTTTGAGGGCGACCGGGGCCACCATTACCGCATCCTGCGCACCGTCAAGAACCGTTTCGGACCCACCGACGAAATCGGCGTGTTCGAAATGTCGGACCGGGGCCTGCGAGAAGTCGCCAATCCCTCGGAACTGTTTCTGGGCGAACGCAATGAAAAAGCGCCGGGCGCTGCGGTATTTGCTGGCATGGAAGGCACACGGCCCGTGCTGGTCGAAGTGCAGGCGCTGGTGGCCGCGACAGCGCTTGGCACGCCGCGCCGAGCCGTGGTTGGCTGGGATTCCAGCCGCCTGGCAATGATTCTGGCCGTACTGGAGGCCCATTGCGGTGTCAGGCTTGGCCAGCACGATGTCTATCTGAATGTGGCAGGCGGCTACCGAATCACCGAACCCGCCGCGGACATGGCGATTGCCTCGGCGCTGGTCTCATCGCTGGCTGGCGTCGCTCTGCCCGCCGATTGCGTCTATTTCGGCGAAATAAGCCTTTCAGGTGCGGTTCGGCCGGTATCGCACACAGCGCAGCGGTTGAAAGAGGCCGAAAAACTTGGCTTTTCCTCCGCCGTGCTGCCCGCTTCTTCCGTCGATCTGCCGAAACGCACCGGCAAATGGGGCGAAATCGAAAGCCTGCCGGATCTGGTGGCGCGCATTGCCGGATCGAAACTGAAATCGCGCCAGCAGGGCAATGAGGATTGATGCAAGGGCTCGGTCGCACCAGTAGCGGCCAGGTTGCGAGCCTTGTCGCTCATAACGGTTGATTGCTTGTAGCCTGGAATTGACAGGGCCGGACCCCTTCCCCTACATGAACGGCAACGGACTGCAAGAGGACGCTATGGGAAAGACACGGACGGCATTGGTGACCGGCGGCGCTGGATTTCTCGGTTCCCACGTCTGCGCACGATTGCTTGACGAAGGCTGCGATGTGGTCTGCCTGGACAATCTCCAGACCGGGCGGCGCAAGAATATCGAACCTCTGCTGGCCAATCCCAAACTGTCCTTCATCCAGGCCGATGTCCGCGATCCCTTGCCGGAAGGCCGCTACGACGAGATCTGGAATCTCGCCTGCCCCGCCTCGCCGCCGCAATATCAGATCGATCCTGTTGGCACGATGTTGATCAACGTGCTCGGCATGAAAAACGTGCTGGACCTGGCTGTCGCCTGCGGCGCGCGGGTGTTTCAGGCGTCGACCAGCGAGATCTACGGCGATCCGCAGGTTCATCCGCAGACGGAAAGCTATCGTGGCGCAGTCAACACGATAGGGCCTCGCGCCTGCTATGACGAAGGCAAGCGCGCCGCCGAAACCCTGTGTTTCGATTATCACCGCCAGCATGGCGTTGAAATCAAGGTGGTGCGGATCTTCAACACCTATGGGCCCAACATGGACCCGCAGGACGGACGGGTGGTTTCCAACTTCATCGTTCGCGCCCTGGAAGAGGCGCCGCTGGAGCTTTATGGCGGCGGCACCCAGACCCGGTCCTTCTGCTATGTCGATGATCTGATCGAGGGTTTTTTCCGGCTGATGCGCTCCGACGCCTCGATCACCGGGCCTGTGAATATCGGCGATCCCGGCGAGTTTACCGTGCGGGAACTGGCTGACATCATTCTGGAAATGACCGGAAGCCGGTCGGTTATCGTCGACAGGCCGCTGCCGAAGGACGATCCGCTGCTGCGGCGTCCCGACATCACCCTTGCCGGGCAATTGCTGGGCTGGGCGCCGAAAGTGCGGCTGCGCGAAGGACTGAAGCGGTCGATCCCGTATTTTGCGGCGGAAACGGGACGCACCATTAACATCAGTGCTGTCAACACCAGAGCAGCCAACATCAATCTGGATACATTGTCATGAAGAACATCCTTGTTGTCGGCGGTGCCGGCTATATCGGAAGCCATGCCTGCAAGGCCTTGTCCAAGGCGGGCTACACACCAGTTGTTTATGACAACCTGGTCCACGGCCATGCGGATTCGGTCAAATGGGGACCGTTCGAACAAGGTGACATTGCCGATGGCGAACGGCTCGATGCGGTTCTCAGCAAATACCAGCCGGAATGCGTGATGCATTTCGCCGCCTTTGCCGCTGTTGGCGAATCGGTGACGGACCCGGCGAAATATTACAATAACAACATCCATGGTTCGGTCTGCCTGCTGGACGCCATGCGCCGCAACGGCGTCGACACCATCGTGTTTTCCTCCACCTGCGCCACCTATGGCGAGGTCAAAAGCCTGCCAATCGTCGAGGAAGCGCCGCAGAGCCCGGTCAATCCCTATGGATTTTCCAAGCTGGTGATCGAGCAGGCGCTGAAGGATTACGGCCATGCCTATGGATTGAAATGGGTGGCCATGCGCTATTTCAACGCCGCCGGTCTCGATCCGGAAGGCGATCTTGGCGAACGTCACGACCCGGAAACCCATGCGATTCCGCTGGCGGTTCTGGCAGCCATGCGCCAGACCGAGTTTAATGTGTTCGGCACCGATTACGATACGCCTGATGGCACGGCGATCCGCGACTATATCCATGTCTGCGATCTTGCCGACGCCCATGTCCTGGCCATCGACTACCTGCAAAAGGGTGGCGAAAGTGGCGCCTTCAATCTGGCGACCGGCAAGGGAACATCGGTCAAGGAATTGCTGGACGCGGTGTCTCAGGCGGTCGGCGCCGACGTGCCGATCAAATATGCGCCGAGGCGGGCTGGCGATGCGCCGGTTCTTTACGCCTCCGGCGACAAGGCCCGCAGCCTGCTGGGCTGGACGCCCCAATATACCGATATCAACCTGATCGTGAAAACGGCGGCGGACTGGTTCAAGGCACACCGCAATTAAGGCCAACAAAACCAGGGATTGTCGACATGGTTCGACATGAACCGCAAGGCAATCCCGTCCACCGTATACCCCCCGCCCATCCCACACCCTTTGACAGGAAAGCGGCAGAATTCATGAACGTTCGCATTACCATGGTAGGCACCGGCTATGTGGGCCTGGTCAGCGGCGCATGCTTTGCCGAGCTGGGCCATGACGTGATCTGCGTCGACAAGGACCAGCGCAAGATTGAAATGCTGCATCAGGGCAAGATGCCAATCTATGAGCCGGGCCTGGATGAACTGGTGCAGCGCAATGTCGCTGCCGGGCGCATCACCTTCACCACCGACCTTGCCGCAAGCGTCAAGGACCGTGATGCCGTGTTCATCGCCGTCGGCACGCCAACCGAGGCGGGCTCGGACCGCGCCGACCTGAAATATGTGTTTGCCGCCGCCGCCGAGATTGCCAAGGCCGTCACCGGCTTTACCGTCATCGTCACCAAATCGACGGTACCGGTTGGCACCAACCGTCAGGTGTTTGACATCGCCAAGGCCAATGCCGCCCCTGATGTACAGATCGCTGTTGCCTCCAATCCCGAATTTCTGCGCGAAGGCGCCGCCATCAAGGATTTCCTGGAGCCGGACCGGATCGTCGTCGGCGTCGATACCCCTCAGTCTGGTGAGGTGATGGAGCGGATTTATGCGCCGCTGCTGCTGAACGGCAATGTTCCCTTCTTCAGCACCGGGATTGAGACGGCTGAACTGATCAAATATGCCGCCAATGCCTTTCTCGCCGTCAAGATCAGCTTCATCAATGAAATGGCCAATCTGTGCGAGGCCGTCGGCGCCACGGTCGAAGACGTGGCCCATGGCATCGGTCTGGACAAGCGGATCGGCCGGGCCTTTCTCAATACCGGCCCGGGCTGGGGCGGCTCCTGCTTTCCCAAGGATACCCGCGCGCTTCTGGCGACCGCCGCCGATGCCGGGATCGACTCACGTGTCGTCTCCTCGGCAGTCGATGCCAACAACCAGCGCAAGGCCGATATGGTCACCCGGGTGATCGAAGCCGCGGGCGGCGATGTCGCGGGCAAGAAAATCGCCGTGCTGGGTGTGACCTTCAAAGGCCAGACCGATGACATGCGCGAAAGCACCAGCCTGGTGATGCTGCCCGCCTTGCAGGCAAAAGGCGCAAAGGTCGCCGCTTTCGATCCGTCGAACCCGCATGACGCCGCAAGCCAATTGCCGGGCGTCGAAATGACCAAGACAGCCAAGGAAGCCGCGACCGGTGCCGATGTTCTGGTCATCCTCACCGACTGGATGGTCTTCAAGACCTATAATTTCAAGGAAATCGCCAGTGTCATGGCTTCTCCTGTACTGGTCGATCTTCGCAATATGTTCAGTGCCAATGAAGCGCAGAAGAACGGCTTTTCCCATTATGTCTCTCTGGGACGGTGAGTACTTCCTGGGAACGGGTCGTTCGGAATGATTTTTGGCGTAAAGTCACATTTGTGTAACAAACTCGGCGAGGATTGATCCTTCCACTGCGTGACATCGTGGTGTAAGGAGAGGCCGCCGGAACAGCCGGACCGGAAAGATCAAGAAACCTGGCGACCCCTTCGCGGCCTAGTCCTGGAGTTGAACGGAATGCCCATTACGATTTTCGACGGTATTGTCATCGGTGTCGTGCTGTTTTCAGCCGTGCTGGCGATGATCCGCGGCTTTTCACGCGAGATCCTGTCGATTGCCAGTTGGGTGGGCGCCATTGCGGCGGCCTATTATCTCTATCCCTTCATTCTTCCCTATGTGAAGAATTATACCAATGACCAGCGGATCGCCGTTGCCGCCTCTGCCGGTGGCGTCTTCCTGCTTGCCCTGATCCTGATCTCGTTCATTACCTCGCGCATTGCCGATTTCATCATCGACAGCCGGATCGGCGCATTGGACCGCACTCTTGGCTTCCTGTTTGGAGCTGCGCGCGGCATCCTGCTGCTGGTGGTGGCCGTGGCGTTCTGGAACTGGCTGATCGATGCCAAGCAGCGGCCGGACTGGGTCAACAATGCCAAGTCGAAGCCGTTCCTCGATGCGCTGGTGGTCAAGCTGGAAGCCGTGCTTCCCGACGATATCGAGCCTCAACTGCGCGCCCGCATCCTCGGCAAGCAACAGACGGCACCAGCTGAAGGCCAGGCCCCTGCCGACGATGCACCTGCACAAACGCCCGGCCAAACGCCAGCCCAGACACCAGGTCAGGCACCCGCGCCGGCCAACTGATATCGTCGGCCTTCTGGACGTTGATAGCAGGCTTGCTTATATAGAGCTGGCCTGTCCGAATTGCTTAAGACCATCAGATCCTGCCAGGAACTGAACCCGGGGATTGAGCCGAGACAAAGAATGAGCGCTAACCATAATGGAAATCGGCGCTCCTCACTGCATTTCGTCACCCGTGCCCCGTATCGGCGCGCATGTATCGAGCAAAGGCTTGCTGCAATGAAACAGTCTATTTCCTCGACTTTCCTCGAAGACCTCGATGGCGACACGCTGCATGAAGAATGCGGTGTGTTCGGCATTCTGGGCCATCAGGATGCCGCAACGCTGACCGCTCTCGGACTGCATGCGCTTCAGCATCGCGGCCAGGAGGCAGCCGGACTGGTTTCCTTTGACGGCAAGCAGTTTCACACCGAAAAGCATATGGGCCTTGTCGGCGACCATTATACCAATCCGGCAACGCTCGCGAAATTGCCGGGTTCTGCGGCCATCGGCCATACCCGCTATTCCACCACTGGCGAAGTGGCGCTGCGCAATGTGCAGCCACTGTTTGCCGAACTGGAGGAAGGCGGCATCGCCATTGCCCATAACGGCAATTTCACCAATGGTCTGACGCTGCGCCGCCAGATCATCGCCACCGGCGCGATCTGTCAATCGACCTCCGATACGGAAGTCGTGCTGCATCTGATCGCCCGCTCCCGCCACAGTCTCGACCGCCGACCGCTTCATTGATGCCATCAGGCAGATGGAAGGCGGCTATTCGATGCTGGCCATGACCCGCACCAAGCTGATCGCCGCCCGCGACCCGATCGGCATCCGGCCTCTGGTGATGGGCGATCTCGACGGCAAGCCGATTTTCTGCTCGGAAACCTGCGCGCTGGACATTATCGGCGCGAAATTCGTACGCGATGTCGAAAACGGCGAAGTGATCATCTGCGAAATCCAGCCCGACGGCTCGATCACCATCGACAGCCGCCGCCCGGCGCGTCCACAGGCCGAGCGTCCTTGCCTGTTCGAATATGTCTATTTCGCCCGCCCCGATTCGGTCGTCAGCGGTCGCAACGTCTACCAGACCCGCAAGGCCATGGGCATGAACCTGGCGCTGGAAGCGCCTTGCGACGGCGATGTCGTGGTGCCTGTTCCCGATGGCGGCACACCGGCAGCTCTGGGTTATGCCCAGGCCAGCGGCATTCCGTTCGAATACGGCATTATCCGCAATCACTATGTCGGGCGCACCTTTATCGAGCCGACGCAGCAGATCCGCGCCTTTGGCGTCAAGCTGAAACATTCGGCCAACCGGGCGATGATCGAGGGCAAACGGGTCATCCTGGTGGACGATTCCATCGTGCGCGGTACGACCTCGCTGAAGATCGTCCAGATGATCCGCGATGCCGGTGCCAAGGAAGTTCATATTCGCGTGGCCAGCCCGATGATCTACCATCCGGATTTCTACGGCATCGACACGCCGGATGCCGAAAAGCTGCTCGCCAATCAATATGCGGGTGCAGAAGCCATGGCGAAATTCATCGGTGCCGATTCGCTGGCCTTCCTATCTATCGACGGGCTGTACATGGCGGTGGGCGGCGAGGCCCGCAATGCCGCCAATCCACAATTTACCGATCACTATTTCACCGGCGATTACCCGACCCGTCTTCTGGACAAGGAAGGCGAGAAAATGGGCCGCAAGGTGTCGGTTATGGCCAGCAATGGCTGAGGCCGATTGTCGGCGTTTCATGAGATAATGAGGGGGAAGAGCGGACATGACGGTTGATCTCACGGGACGGATCGCGCTGGTCACCGGCGCGTCACGCGGCATCGGCTATTTCACCGCGCTGGAACTGGCAAAGGCAGGCGCGCATGTGATTGCCTGCGCCCGCACCGTCGGGGGCCTGGAAGATCTCGATGACGCCATTACCTCAGCGGGTGGCAGCGCAACCCTGGTGCCGTTCGATCTCGCCGACATGGGCGCCATCGATGCCTTGGGCGGATCGATTTTCGAGCGCTGGGGCAAGCTGGATATTCTGGTTGCCAATGCCGGCGTGCTCGGCACGATCTCGCCCGTCGCCCATGTCGAGGCCAAGGTGTTTGAAAAGGTGATGACCATCAATGTCACCGCCACCTGGCGGCTGATCCGCTCGATCGATCCGCTGATCACCAAATCCGACCAGGGCCGCGCCCTGATCCTGTCCTCCGCTGCACCGCATAAATGCAAGCCGTTCTGGGGCCCCTATTCAGCCTCCAAGGCTGCGGTGGAAGCCTTGGCGCGCACCTGGGCTGCCGAGAACCAACGCCTGCCGCTCCGCGTCCTCTCGATTGACCCCGGCGCCACCCGCACCGCGATGCGCGCCCAGGCCATGCCAGGCGAAGACCCTGATACATTGCCGCATCCTTCGGAAGTTGCCAAAGCCCTGTTGCCACTGGTCGGTCCGCAGCAGACGGAAACGGGCAAACTGTTTATCGTGCGGGAACAGAAGATCGTCGATTATCCGCCCTACGGCTGATCGCGATTGCGGACAGCCTGGACGGCATCCTGCGATCTTGAAAAATATTGAAGTCGATTTTTACGGTAAAAGGGGCTCGAACGCTGTGCCCATCAGCGCCACTTTGCTGCGGATGCGCTCGGCTCCCACAGCTCTTTCCGCCGGATTATCGATCAGGCGGATGATTTCCGCGATCCAGGCGGCCTGATCGTAGGGCAATCGAGGTTGCGCATCATCAGCCTCGGCGCCATAGGCCAGACCTTCCGAAAATAGCCCTGCTGCTCCCAGCCGGGCGACATCGATGAATTTGGTGCAGGCGCGGCTATCATTGGCCTCGGACGGCGCCAAGGGCACCAGCATGATATCGACCTGCGCCCTTCCCGCGTAAACCAGATATTGCGGCCAGGAGACGGGCGCTTTCACCGTTACGCGGTTCATGTCTTTCCAGATCGCGCGCGCCTTCTTGCCCGCAAACACTTCGAACACAGCCTGGGGCCGTTGCGCCAGCACGGTCTGGATGACCGGCTTCAGGAAGTGATGTTCCGCCACATGCACCCCAGTGGCATGATAGGCAATTACCACCTTGTCCTGGCTGGCGGCGTCATTCGCTCTGCCATCGGCGTGTAATCGGCGCTCCCAAAGGCTGCTGGGGGAGCTGGTGGCAGTATCCGGGCCTTCGGTTCGCCAATCGCCTGGAACAATTGCGGTGTGGACAGCCAGAGAATGTCGAGATGGCGGTTCAGGCGCCGCAGCGGATAGAGTGCCCGAAACCACAGAAACAGGCTATAGGCGATATCGGCGTCGCGGCTGGAGATCACCGCATTGATGTCGTCATCCAGCAGCAGACCGACGCCCGCAAGCTTGTCGGCATGGGTTTCAATCCACCGCAGCAAGGGCCGCGATGCATAGCGACAGATCACCACAAATGCGCCCTCTGGGTCGAGTGCGCCTGCATCAAGCTTTCTGATATCGTGAACCTGATAGGGAGGCATGCCTTCTGCACTCAGCCGGACAGGCAGATAATAGTCAAACGTGGGGTTTGGAACGCGGCCAAAGACCAGTACCGATTTGACCGGACGGCGCGGCGTTCCATCCGCGTGTTCCCGCAGGCGGGGTCGCGGCAAAGCTTGTTCCAGAACCGGCCAGTACCACCGTTTTTTCATCGGATACGGCCACTCCTTGCCGACAGGTCGCGAGGCGCAGCTTCCAGCACGAAATCGCCAGCGCTCAGCGAGCAGTTCGGATTGTAGCAGGGATCATTGTCGATCACGTCAGCCCAGCGTTCGAACATTACCTTCTCCTCTCCGGCAAAACGCAGCCGCTTTTCGACGGTATCGTCCCGCCCACGTGATACGGATTCACGATGAACAAGGCGTGCATGAGGCGTCCAGACGATATCGAGACCGGCGTGGCGGAGCTTCAGACAGTAATCGACGTCGTTAAAGGCAACCGGCAAATTCGCTTCATCCATGCCACCCACCTGCAACCAATGGCTCTTGCGGGTCAAGAGGCAGGCCGCCGTGACGGCGGAAACATGGCGGCGCTGCGCAAGCAGGCCGTGATCCTCGCCACCGTCGGGGTCATGAAAGTGGAAGCTGTGGCGGGCGATAGAGCCCGCCCCCAGCGTGACACCGGCATGTTGCACAAAACCGTCAGGATAAAGCAACAGCGCGCCAACCGCACCGACCTGAGGATCGTTCAACTCGGCATTCATCTCTCCCAGCCAGTCGCGGTCCAGAGGCTCGACATCGTTGTTGAGCAGCAGGATCCGTTCATGCCGGGCCTGATCGACGCCGAGATTGCAGGCTCTGGAGAAATTGAAGGTGCCGGGCATCGGCAAGCGCCGCACATGGCCCTCCGCCTCGATCCTGTCGAGGAGAATGCGCGTCGCGTCCTCCTTGCTGTCATTATCGATGACGATAATGTCCAACTCGCCGCGATCGGTGCGGCCCAGCAGGCCGTCGAGACAGGCGGAGAGAAGATCCGCCCGGTCCCGGGTCGGAATGATCACGGTGACAGGGGGGCGGTAGCTGCCCTGCTGAAGCAAGGGCCGCGATGGCATAAAAGCCGGTCGTGGAGAGGACCGGTGAACCAGAACGCGGGGCAGATGAAGAATGTCCCCCGCTGCCGCCGCCTGGATGACGAGTTGGTTCGCATCGACATTGGCGACATCGACAGGGCGCGGCAGGCAGGCCGTGCGTAAGAGAACGCAATCCATCGGCAGCCAGCCGGTTTGCACCAAGGGCAGGTTCCAGGCCGGTTTGAACAACGGCACGGCAGGTCCGCCCTTGCGGGTAGTCTGGTCCTCGTCGCAATAGACCCCCGCCGCCTCTGGGTGGCGGATCAGGCAATCCACCATCCATTGCAGCGCCAATGGCGATAAGGTGACACCCGCAGGCACCAGCAACCAGAACAGATCCTTCTGCGTCGCGCGGTTTGTTAGGCCACCGGGCAGGTCTTCCAGACCCAGGCATTCAACTGGACGATAAGTCTGCCAATCCAGGCTTTTGCGGGTGACGGCCCGCCCCTTATCCGCTCCCGTAATGCTGACCAAAACGGGAGGCGCCAAGCTACCGGCGATAGGTGGTGGTCTGTCGGTATCGTCGCGCAGCCGAAGCCAGTCACGATAGCGGGGAGACGATAAAGCCTCGAAATACCGGAGGAACCGGAACGTCGCGCCTTTGACGTTTCGCGCCGCCAGCAAGCGGAGCAAGGTCTGCACGGTATGGGGCCAGCGGATCAGCACCCGCAGAACGGCTTCGGCGATGGACAGCGTGCGGATCGTGACAGTCGGCTGCCGCCCCGCAACGGGCTCATCCTTTGCCGGTGGGGCCATGACCGTGCCAACAAGTGTGATGGCGTCCAGATCGTCAGGCATCCACCCCAGAAAGCGTCCGGTTTTGTTGACGATCAGCGATCGCTTGAGAATGGCAGGGACCCGACCGGGACGATGAAGCAAGAGACGCGGCGACGGTCCAAGACAACCATCGGGATCATCAACTGAAATCATCACCGGCTTATCGGCCAGATGGCGGGCAGCCGGACCCTGCGCGGCGCATACCTGCGCCAGCCCAGCCGAATCCTGTCCATCAAGCACACTGGTCTTCAACGCATTACACCACCGATAAGACCGTTGGATGCGCTCCACAGCCGATACAATATTTCACCGGGCCTCACTTTTGAAACGCCAACACCGACCGCAACGAGACCTTCGCTGGCATTTTACCGCATAAACCTTAAATCAAAGTCGATTTGAGGAAAAAATTATGCAGCATATATAAACTGTTACAGCGCCACACCTTCTCAGGTGCGTGGCGCTGTATTGCAGATACGCGTTCGGTTTAAAAGCGTCAGAGCACTTTTTTCAGCAGATATTGCCCATAGGCGCTCTTGCCATATTGCAGGCCGAGCGTCTCCAACTGCTGGGCGTCGATGAAGCCGAGCCGATAGGCTATCTCTTCCGGGCAGGAGATCTTGAAGCCCTGGCGGCGTTCCAGCGTGGCGACGAATTCCGAGGCATCCAGCAGACTGTCGGGGGTCCCGGTATCCAGCCATGCATAACCACGGCTCATCTTTTCGACACTGAGCCGGCCCCGTTCGAGATAGACCCGGTTGACGTCGGTGATTTCCAGCTCGCCGCGCGCCGATGGCTTAAGGTTTGCGGCAATATCCACGACATCCTTGTCGTAGAAGTAAAGCCCGGTCACGGCCCAGCTCGAGCGCGGTACCTGAGGCTTTTCCTCGATCGAAACCGCCTTCATGTCCTTGTCGAATTCCACCACGCCATAGCGTTCCGGATCGTTGACGTGATAGGCAAACACGGTTGCCCCGTCATTGCGGGCCACAGCACTTCTGAACAGGTCGTTGATGCCGTGACCGTAGAAGATATTGTCCCCCAGAATGAGGCAGGACGGGCTGGAGCCGACGAAATCCGCGCCGATAATATAGGCCTGAGCCAGGCCATCCGGCGTCGGCTGCTCGGCATAGGTCAGCGAAATCCCCCATTTCGACCCATCACCCAGCAGGCTTTGAAAATTCGGCAGATCCTTCGGCGTCGAAATGATCAGGATATCGCGAATCCCGGCCAGCATCAGTGTCGAGAGCGGATAATAGATCATCGGCTTGTCATAGACAGGCATGAGCTGCTTGGAGGTGACTAGCGTCATGGGATGCAGGCGGGTGCCGCTGCCACCGGCTAGAATGATACCCTTCATTTATAAAACTCCTGACACGTCATTTGTGTTCGTTGTCTTTTGAGGAAAGCCGGCGACCATCGTTGCCCAGACAAACTCTAAACTGCCGCTGGCCGCCGTAACCGATCAATGACCAGTTCCGTCGACACGCGCCAATCGGGGATATCGATAGCATGAACCCTGGCCAGTTTGGCGCAATCCAGCCGGGAATTCGCAGGCCGTTTGGCGGGCGTCGGGTAGGCGCTGGCCGGGATCGGATTGACTTTGGCCGAGGGGCCGTTTTGGTCAGCAGACAGCCTGAAAATTTCAGCTGCAAACTCCGCCCAGCTCGCCTCTCCTGATCCCGTCATATGGAATGTGCCGCGCAGATCGGCGTCCTTGGACGACAGCAGGTTTTCGGCAACTTTCAGCACCGCATCGGCAATATCGAGCGCCGAGGTCGGATTGCCGATCTGGTCGGCCACTACGCCCAGTTCATCGCGGGTTTCGGCCAGCCGCAACATGGTCAGCAGAAAATTCTTGCCGAACGGGCTATAAACCCAGGCGGTGCGCAGGATCGCGTGGTTGTCGGTTTGCGCCGCCACCCGGCGCTCGCCTTCCAGCTTGCTGCGGCCATAGACGCCAAGCGGCGCAACCGGATCGGCCTCGTTATAGGGCGAAGCCTTGCTGCCATCGAAGACATAATCGGTCGAGATATGGATGATCGGGATATCCAGCGCCTTGGCAACCCGCGCCAATTCCCCCGGCCCTTCGCCATTGACCGTGAAGGCTGCGGCCTCGTCGGTTTCGGCCTGATCGACTGCGGTATAAGCGGCAGCCGAAATAATCAGGTCGGGCTGAGCGGCACGCACAGCCGCTTCAATCGTCGAGGGATCGGCCAGATCGAGCTGCGGCCGCCCCAGGGCGACCAGGTCAAGATCCTTGCGATCGCTGGCTTTCTCAAGCAGTGACTGCACGACCTGCCCGGCCAGGCCAGTCACCAGATAGCGCTTCACGCCGCTCATTTCGCGGCTTTCAGCAGGCCAAGACGGCTGCCATCATAGCCCTGGCGCAACGGCTCCCACCACCAGCGGTTTTCGAGATACCATTTCACGGTCTTTTCGATGCCGGTCTCGAAAGTTTCCTGGGCCTTCCAGCCGAGTTCGGTTTCCAGCCGCGTCGCGTCGATGGCATAACGGGCGTCGTGGCCGGGACGGTCGGTCACATATTGGATCAGCGCGTCATGCGGTGCGCCCGACGGATGCAGTCCATCCATCAGCGCGCAGACGCGGTTGACGACATCGATATTGCGTCGCTCATTGCGTCCGCCGACATTATAGGTTTCGCCGATCTGACCACGTTCAGCGATGATATCAAGCGCCCTTGCATGGTCTTCGACGTAAAGCCAATCGCGGATATTGGCGCCATTGCCGTAAACCGGCAGAGGCTTGCCTTCCATGGCGTTGATGATCATCAGCGGAATGAGCTTTTCCGGGAAATGGAAGGGGCCGTAATTGTTGGAGCAATTCGACACCACCACCGGCAGGCCATAGGTGCGCGCCCAGGCCTTGGCGAGATGATCGGAGGCCGCTTTCGAGGCTGAGTAGGGAGAGCTCGGATCATAAGGGGTGGTTTCGGTAAACAGACCCTCATCGCCCAGCGATCCATAGACTTCGTCGGTCGAGACATGCAGGAAGCGGAAACCGTCCTTGCTCGAACCTTCCAGCCCCTGCCAATAGGCGCGGGCGCATTCCAGCATGGTGAACGTGCCGAGCACATTGGTCTCGACGAAATCCTTCGCCCCGGTAATCGAGCGGTCGACATGGCTTTCGGCGGCCAGATGCATGACACGATCAGGCTTGAAGCTTGCAAAAGCCGAAGCAATCGCCTGGCCGTCGCAGATATCGGCCTGAAGGAACCGGTAAAGCGGATTTGCCTCGACCGATTTCAGCGAGGTCAAGGTGCCGGCATAGGTCAGCTTGTCGACATTCAGGACGTCATAGCCTTTTTCAAGCACCAGATGCCGCACGACGGCCGATCCGATAAAGCCGGCGCCGCCGGTTACAAGTACGCGCATGATTTTCGATATCCCCTAGCGTTCATAGAGCTGAATGGCAAAAGCAGAGGCGCTTAAGGCCGATAGACGAAATTCGTCTCGAGTTCACTCAGCTTTGGCTGCTTCTTGTCCTTGTCAGACAGGATGGCGTTGTCTTCCGTCACCGGCCAGTCGATCGCCAGCGCCGGATCGTTCCACAACAGGCCCCGGTCATGATCCGGGCTATAATAATCCGTCACCTTGTAGCTGATCACGGTATTGGGCTGCAATGTGCAGAAGCCATGGGCAAAACCCGGCGGCACCCAAAGCTGGCAGCCATTTTCAGCAGTCAGTTCGGCTTTCACCATCTGGCCATAGGTCGGCGAGCCCTGGCGAATATCGACAGCGACATCCAGCAAGGCGCCAGCCGCACAGGAAACGAGCTTGCCCTGCGCCCTCGGGTCCAACTGGAAATGCAGGCCGCGAACCGTACCAACCTCTGCCGAAAACGACTTATTGTCCTGAACGAAGGTGAAAGATCCCACTTCGCTTTCAAACAGGCTGGCCCGGAAGGTTTCCATGAAATAGCCGCGCGCATCCCCAAACCGCTTTGGAGTGATCAGAAAAACGCCCGACAGCTTCGTTTCTTCAAACTGCATTCTTATCCCTTTGAATTAAGCCCCTCGCGCAGTTAACAATCTCGATCTATCAGAGCAAGAAAAATGCTAGGTGCCCACCGTCTTAACCGGAAGATTATGACGTTATTCGGACAGTTCTCTACGATCATCTGCCACCATTGCAGGCAAGCGTCTGCCATTTATGTCTTTTTACGACACTATCCGTTCAGAACGGTGCGCCCTCCACAAAGCTTGAGAACGGCACGAAGGCCGACGAGCAATCGAGCGGCGGAACCGGATCTTCCTCACTGGCATCCACGAGATTGACATTTTTCACCCGGCGCGCTGGATCTGCCTTCAGAAGATCGGCAAAGCTGACCGAGCCAGGCCCCAGCGTGACATGGGCATTGAGCGGCGGATCTTTTGCCGCCGGATCGGCAGATCCGACCAGAAGCGGCTGAGGGCCATCGAACTGCACCGTGTCAAGGAAGAGGCCGAGCGGCTGATAATGCGCATCGTCCTTGATACCACGCAGAACCACATGGCCGCCGCTGCCGGTCGTGCTGCCCGTGTAGCGCATGTTGCGCACTGTGATGCCGGAAAAATCCGGGATGCGGTCGCCGGTTTTGTCCGAGTAGCGGGTATCGAACACCAAGGGGAAGGCAACATTGCGCATGCAGACATCTTCATACAGCACATTCGTGACCTTACCGCCGCGCGACGTATCCGACTTTATCCGCAGGCCATTGCCGTTCGGGCTGTCATGGCCGTCCATCACCAGATCGTAGACATGGATACCGTCCACGCCGGAATCGGTCTCGGAGCCAATCGACATCCCGTGGCCGTAATAGAACCGGTTATGGGCAAAGGTCATACGCGTCGACGGTTTGTCGCCGCCGGCCTTGATCGCCACGTGATCGTCGCCAGTGCTGATCGCGCTGTAGGCGAGCACGACTTTCGAGGACTGACCCGGGTCGAACCCATCGGTATTCTTGACCGTATCAGGCGTGAAACAGGTGGCGGGCGTTAGCTTGTCAGGCGTGGTCTCCGGCGGGCAGGCATAATCCGGGCGGGTATAGACGGCACTGGGGCTGAGGATCTTTATCCCCCAGGCGGTCAGGCCCGTCACACCATTGCTCGCCACATGAAAATTCGGGCTGTTCAACAGGGTGATCCGATGCAGAGTAAAATCCTCGCCGCCATCGATTTCCATCAGCCGGAACACATGCTGGATCAGGCCCTGCTTGGATTGCCACGCCACATCCCACCAGGATCGCTTACCGGCATTGTCGCCGGACAGCAGCAGCGAGCCGCCGCGCCCATCGATTTTTCCTTCGCCAACGATTCCGCTGCCTTTGGTGTCCTTGGCCGCAATCAGCGGCTTGCAGGTCTTGGCGGATGAGGTATTGGCCGTGCCGCAATCGCCAGCACCGCTGTCGTAATCCTTGGGATCGCGGGAGGCAAACAGCGTCACCCCCTTGTCGATCCACAGCACGACGCCACTCTTCAAACTTAGCGGTCCGCTCAAAAACGCATCCTGACCCTCACCGCCAGGCACCAGCTTGACGGCGCCGCTGGCGCAGCCGTCAATGGCAGCCTGCAAGCGCATCTGGTCTGGATGAGGAGCCTTGCCATCGGCATCGACATGGTCGAGGGAACCGTCCTTAGCTGTCAGGCCAGCCGTCAATGTCGCGCAGAGGTTGGAGGGAGCCTCCGGCACGGTCACCGACCCCCATTGGGTGGCAACAGCCGGCTCCGCCGCCCAGACCGCAGCAGGCGCCAGAGCGCAGAAAGCCACCGCGCCAAGCAACCGGCCAACGGCAGACTGTGGAAACAGGCGGGCAAAAACAGGTCCGGGCATAGGCTTATCCTTCAGCGGCGTCATGCAAAACAACAGTTCGCGCACCTTCTTCAAACCGGTGAATGTCCCAAAATCAAGGCCGCTCCATGCTCTGCGCATCCAGATAAAGCAAAAATTTTTCGCGTGGACGTAAAAACCAGCAGCAGCCGACCTCAAGGCGCAAAAATCCGTTGACCAAAAACCGGGGTCGCGTCATAAAGCCAACCATGAAAACGAGCACCTGCACCATCTGCTGGATCATTATTCGCTAGCGCATTCGCTGGCCCGGCCGTTTTCGTCTCTTGCAAAAGTCCCAGATGACAAACGCTCCGGTCCAGCCGGTTATCATTACGTCTGGAGACTGCCATGGCCGAGGGCCTCAAGCTTTACAACACACTGACGCGCAGCAAGGTCGAGTTTACCCCGATCGACCCTAAAAATGTGCGCATGTATGTCTGCGGTCCAACGGTTTATGATTTTGCCCATATCGGCAATGCCCGGCCCGTCATCGTGTTTGACGTGCTCTACCGGCTGCTGCGTCATGTCTACGGCGAAAATCACGTCACCTATGCCCGCAACATCACCGACGTCGATGACAAGATCAATGCGCGGGCGCTCCGGGATTTTCCCGATCTGCCATTGAATGAGGCGATTGCCAAGGTGACGCAAAAGACGGCGGATCAGTTCCAGGCCGATGTGGCGGCACTCGGTAACTTGCCGCCGACCATCGAGCCGCGCGCCACCGACAATATTCAGCAGATGATCGACATCATCGAGACGCTGATCGCCAAGGGCCATGCCTATGTGGCAGAAGGCGAAGTGCTGTTTGATACCAAGTCCATGGCGGCTTACGGCCAGCTCTCCAAGCGCAATCTGGATGAGCAACAGGCAGGCGCACGCATTGCTGTCGAGGCTCATAAAAAACATCCCGGCGATTTCGTGCTGTGGAAACTATCGAGCCATAACGAACCCGGCTGGGACAGCCCCTGGGGCCGAGGCCGCCCCGGCTGGCATATCGAATGCTCGGCAATGTCGAAGCGCTATCTGGGCGAGGTTTTCGACATTCACGGCGGCGGGCTGGACCTGATCTTCCCCCACCACGAAAACGAAATCGCCCAATCCTGCTGCGCCAACGACACCAGCGTGATGGCCAATGTCTGGATGCACAATGGCTTCCTGCAGGTGGAAGGCCGCAAGATGTCAAAGTCTGATGGCAACTTCTTCACCATCAACGAATTGCTGGACACAGAGAATTTCGCCGGTCGGAAATGGCCGGGCGAAGTGCTGCGGCTGGCGATGCTGATGACCCATTACCGCGAGCCGATCGATTTTTCGGTGACGCGGCTGGAGGAAGCTGAGCGGCTGATTGCCAAATGGCCAACCGGTGGGGCAGACGATGCCGCGCCAGATCAAAGCGTGCTGGATGCACTGGCGGATGACCTGAATACGGTGGCCGCCGTGCAGGCCCTTCATGCGCTCGCATCTGCGGCCAATAGCGACCCATCCAAGCTCCCGGCCTTCGTTGCCAGCGCTGCTTTGCTTGGGCTCACGCCAAAGAAGGCGGAGGTCAATGACGATCTATCTGCCGCTATCGACGCCCTTGTCGAGATGCGCCTTGAAATGCTGAAAACTAAAAACTTTGCCGAGGCCGACAAGATCCGCGACGATCTTTTGGCAAAGGGCATTCAGCTCAAGGACGGCAAGAACAAGGACACCGGCGAGCGCGTGACCACGTGGGAGGTCAAGCGGTAAAAGGCTTGTGGCTCCATCCTCTTCTCCCCAGCGGGGAGAAAGTGGCGGCAGCCGGATGAGGGGGGCGAAGCCAAAACGTCCCTCAAAACGGGTTTGGTATATCTTTGCGACGGTATGGGAGCGACATCCATGATCGATCACATGAATATCAAGGTTGCCGATTTTGAACGTGCAAAGGCATTCTATGACGCAGCCTTTGCGCCGCTTGGCGCGTCGCTGCTCTACATGGTGCCCGCTGAATATTCCAACGGCGTGAAAATGGGCGGCTATGGGCGAGACAGACCCGTCTATTGGTTGCACGAAGGCACGCCACCCGCTGGTTATCATCAGCACATCGCGTTTATAGCCAACAGCCGCGCCGAGGTGGATGCGTTCTATCAAGCCGCAATCGCCGCCGGTGGAAAAGACAACGGCCCACCCGGCCTGCGCCCGCACTACCATCCAAACTATTACGGTGCGTTTGTGTTTGATCTGGATGGCAACAATATCGAGGCCGTTTGTCACGCGAGGGAAGATGTCTGACCACGTGGGAGGTCAAGCGCTGATTTGCATAGAATGGATCACTGGCATATGCTAAGGCCTATGCCAGTGATGGAGGCGAGTATGAGTGTGGAGCAGGAAAGACATGTGCGGGTGTTCAAGAACGGTCGCAATCGCGCCGTTCGCATCCCCGTGGAATTCGAGTTTCCGGGCGATGAAGTGATCATGCGCAAGGAAGGCGACCGGATCATTATCGAGCCTGTTGGCAATGCCCGAAAGAAGGAAAATCTTGTCGCTTTTCTGAGAAGACAGGGAAAAATCGAAGATGATTTTCCCGATGTGGATGAAGGGCTGCTTCCTTTGCCGGATGTCACCCTGTGATGGCATTTATGCTGGATACCAATATCGTCTCCGACATGGTTCGAAATCCTGATGGGCCTGCCATGGAACGCTGGAAACAAACAGGCTATGCGGACCTGCATCTCAGCGCCATCGTTGTCTCCGAACTCTACTTTGGTATCCAAAAGCGTGAGTCGGAACGGTTGCGGCGAGGTGTCGAGACCTTTCTGAACAACGTCGTGATTGAGGCTTTCGAGGCACGCGCTGCCCATCATTATGCCAGCATCCGCAATGCTCTGGCAAAGGCTGGCGAGATGATTTGCCCCAACGACCTGTTCATCGCCGCCCACGCGCTGTCATTGGATATGGTTCTGGTTACCAATAATACCCGCGACTTTGCCCGTGTATCGGGGCTGAAACTGGAAAACTGGCTCGAAACCACACATGAGGGACAATAGGCCATGGCAGAGACAATCCATACCGGCGGTTGCCAATGCGGAGCCATCCGGTTTCGTGTCAACGGCGTCTTGAAAGACTCATCGATCTGCCATTGCCGCATGTGCCAGAAGGCATTCGGGGCCTATTATGCGCCGCTGGTCTCGGTGCGCGGGGTTGATTTTCAGTGGACACGCGGCGAGCGCAAGATGTTCCGTTCCAGCAATGTGGTGTCACGCGGCTTCTGCGCAGATTGCGGCACGCCGCTGACCTATGAGGCCCCGGATGGCATGGCGGTTGCGGCAGGTGCTTTCGACGATCCATCCATCCTGCCCCCGGTGCAGCAGTTCGGGACAGAAGGGAAAATAGGCTTTGTCGATCACCTGCACGAATTGCCAGGCAATCCGACAGAAGAAGACCTTGATGAGTTTCCATTCCTTGATGGCCTCGTCTCCTACCAGCACCCTGACCATGACACCGATGCGTGGCCCACCCCCAACGGAGCAAAGTCATGAGCGAGATTTTTTCCGGCGGCTGCCAATGTGGCGCGGTGCGGTTTCAGGCGGCAAAGCTGGGACAGCCTTCCATCTGTCATTGCCGCATGTGCCAGAAACAATTTGGTGGCTTTTTCAGTGCCCTTGTCACAGCCGATCAGGCCCATCTGACCTGGACGCGCGGCCAGCCGAAATTGTTTCGCTCCTCCGCCAAGGTCAAGCGTGGCTTTTGCGAGAAATGTGGCACGCCGCTAACCTATCAGCACCCCACCGGGGTAGAGATTGCCATCGGTGCCTTTGACAATCCCGCTGCCTTTGAGCCTGCCATTCAGGTCAATCACCACAAGCGCCTGCCTTGGATCGACACATTGTTTGAGAAGCCGGTCTATACCAGCCCGGAATATGAAGCATTTTTCGACTCTATCGAATCCTGGCAGCACCCGGATTTCGACACCCAAGTCTGGCCGGTGGAGGATGAGGCATGAAAGCTCAAACCCTGCATGGTGGCTGCCAATGTGGCGCGGTACGTTACACAGTCAAACCGTCGATGAGCAGCAAGCCGTCAATCGGTAATCCGCATATCTGCCATTGCCGCATGTGCCAGAAGGCGTCGGGCAATTATTTCCTGCCGCTCGGCTCGGTCAATCGTGAGCTGTTTCAGTTGACACGCGGCACCCCGCAGTGGTTTCAGTCATCCGATCTGGTGCGGCGCGGCTTTTGCGCCGCCTGCGGCACGCCGCTGTTTTTCGATATTCCCGAGGCAGATTTCATCAATATCACGCTCGGCTCGCTGGATGATCCGGCCAGCGTCAGGCCCGTCGAACAGGCCAATCTGGACAGCAAGATGCCATGGTTTACAGCCCTCGACACCTTGCCCGTCGAGGCCAGCGAAGCCAATGCCAACTGGCTGGCGAAAGTGGCAGGCGCCACCCACCAGCATCCGGACCATGACACGAGCGAGTGGCCAACGCATATGGGATCGCCCCATGACTGAGCTTTGCGGCTTCTATCCTGAGATTGAACCCTTCGAGACCGGCTTTCTCGACGTCGGCGATGGCCATGTCATCCATTGGGAGCGGGTTGGCACCAAGGGCGCCAAGCCTGCGGTGTTTCTGCATGGCGGACCGGGCGGCGGTATCAATCCCAACCAGAGACGGATGTTCGATCCCGCCCTGTATGATGTGATCCTGTTCGATCAACGCGGCTGTGGCAAATCCACGCCGCATGCCCATCTGGAAGCCAATACCACCTGGCATCTGGTGGCCGATATCGAGCGCTTGCGTGACATGATCGGCGTTGAACAATGGCTGGTGTTTGGCGGCTCCTGGGGCTCGACGCTGGCGCTGACCTATGCGCAGACCCATCCCGAACGGGTCAGTGAATTGGTGCTGCGCGGCATCTATACGCTGACCAAGGCGGAGCTGGACTGGTATTATCAGTTCGGCGTCTCCGAGATGTACCCGGACCGTTGGGAGCATTTCATCGCGCCCATCCCAGTCGAAGAGCGCCATGACATGATTTCCGCCTATCACCGCCGTTTGACCGGGGATGACAAGGCCGTACAGCTCGAATGCGCCCGCGCCTGGAGCCAGTGGGAAGGCGCGACGATTTCACTGATCCCTAATTTCCAGCAGATCGAAAATTTCGGCGAGGATCATTACGCCATCGCCTTCGCCCGGCTGGAAAATCATTTTTTCATGAACCGGATCTGGATGGAAGACGGCCAATTGCTGCGGGACGCCGGCAAGCTCAAGGGCATTCCAGGCGTGATCGTGCATGGGCGCTATGACATGCCCTGCCCGCTGCGCTATGCCTGGGAATTGTCCAAACTCTGGCCGGATGCCGATCTGCACATTGTCGAGGCCGCTGGCCATGCCATGAGCGAACCCGGCATTCTCGACCAATTGATCCGCGCCACCGACCGTTTTGCCGGAAAAATCCAATAATGTTTAGTGCGGATGTTACCCCCCTCTGCCTTGCCAGGCATCTCCCCCTCAAGGAGGGAGATCGGCCAGACCGACGCGCCGACCATCCAGGGTTAGTCTCTCTCAAATTCCTGCGGTCACTCGCAGGCGTCAAAAGAGAATGGCGTCAGTTCGGCATGTCAATCTCCCCCCTTGAGGGGGAGATGTCCGGCAGGACAAAGGGGGGTATAACCGCGAAATTCAATGCCTTTGGGAGGCACTCATGAGCCGCGAAAAAATCACCCTGTTCGATACCACGCTGCGCGATGGGCAGCAGACGCCCGGCATCGATTTTTCCGTGGAAGACAAGATTGCCATTGCCGCCATGCTGGATGATTTCGGGCTGGATTATGTCGAGGGTGGCTATCCCGGTGCCAATCCGACCGACACGGCATTTTTCTCAAAGAAGCGCACCAGCCGCGCCCGGTTCACGGCGTTTGGCATGACCAAACGCGCCGGGATTTCCGCCTCCAACGATCCGGGACTGAGCCAGCTTTTGCAATCGAAAAGCGATGCCATCTGTCTGGTGGCGAAAAGCTGGGATTACCATGTGAAAGTGGCGCTTGGCTGCACCAATGATGAAAATCTCGACTCCATCCGCGACAGCGTCAAGGCCGTCGTGGCTGCGGGCAAGGAAGCGCTGGTCGATTGCGAGCACTTCTTTGACGGCTACAAGGCCAATGCCGATTATGCTGTGGCCTGTGCCAAAACCGCCTATGACGCCGGTGCACGCTGGGTGGTGCTGTGCGATACCAATGGCGGCACCCAGCCGCCGGAAATCCGCACCATCATCGCCAGCCTGATTGAGTCAGGTGTTCCCGGCGCAGCCCTGGGCATCCATGCCCATAATGATACCGGCCAGGCGGTTGCCAATTCGCTGGCCGCCGTAGAAGCCGGTGTGCGCCAGATTCAAGGCACATTGAACGGCATTGGCGAGCGCTGCGGCAATGCCGATCTGACCACCATCATTCCAACGCTCTGTCTGAAGACCACCTATGCCGACCGGTTCGAGACGGCTATCGATCTCGAAAAGCTGGTGGAATTGACCCGGCTGTCGCATGCCTTCGATGAGCTGTTGAACCGCTCCCCCAACCATCAGGCTCCCTATGTCGGTGCTTCGGCCTTTGCCACCAAGGCTGGCATCCATGCCTCGGCGCTGTTGAAGGACCCGAAAACCTATGAGCATGTGGAGCCGGGCCTTGTGGGCAATTTCCGCAAGGTTATGGTGTCGGACCAAGGAGGCAAGGCTAATTTCATCAACGAGTTGAAACGGCGTGGCATCATGGTTGCCAAGGACGATCCGAAGCTGGACCGGCTGATCGACATCGTCAAGCAGCGCGAAGCCTCCGGCTATGCCTATGAAGGTGCCGATGGCAGTTTCGAGCTGTTGGCGCATCGCACCCTCGGCACCGTCCCGGAATTTTTCGCCGTCGAGAGCTTCCGGGTGATGATCGAGCGCCGCTTCGACAGCAATGGCAACCTGAAAACCGTGTCGGAAGCGGTGGTGAAGATGGTGATCGATGGGCAGACGGTGATGTCGGTCGCCGAGGGTGACGGCCCGGTCAATGCACTCGATATTGCGCTGCGCAAGGATCTCGGCAAATTCCAGAATGAAATAAAAGATCTGGAACTGGCCGACTACAAGGTCCGTATCCTCAATGGCGGCACCGAAGCGATCACCCGCGTTCTGATCGAATCCACCGATGCCAGCGGCGCCCGCTGGTGGACGGTAGGGGTTTCGGAAAACATCATCGATGCCTCGTTCCAGGCCTTGATGGACGCTATCGTCTACAAGCTGATGAAAAACCGCGAACTGGCTGGACGGATCGCAGCGGAATGAGCCAAAACCATCGGATGTGCTTTCAAGTTTTCGAACATTGACATGGTCGCATTCACCAAACTCACCGATCCTTCAATGGAATGAATTTGCCGTTTGCGTCTTGAAGGCGTATCGGCAGGAAAAACAGCAATGGGATCGAACATCATGACCGAGGTTGCAGCGCCAGGAACTGAGAACCGCGACAGCCTGCGCGGCTTTCTTTTTGCGCTTTCGGCCTATCTGCTCTGGGGGTTTCTGCCTCTTTACATGAAGGCCGTGGCGCATATTCCGCCCATGGAAGTGATCGCCCATCGGGTGCTGTGGTCCATTCCGGTCGCCGGGCTCGTTCTTCTGGTGCTGCGGCGCACCGATGACCTGAAGCGGGCGCTGCGCAATCCGAAAATGATCGGCATGGCGGCAATCACCGCCTGCCTGATCAGCGTCAACTGGGGCATTTATGTCTGGGCCATCGGCGCCGGCCACGCGCTGGATACCGCGCTCGGCTATTTCATCAATCCGCTGTTTTCCATTCTGCTTGGTGCTGTGCTTTTGAAGGAAAAGCTGAAACCGGCGCAAATGGCGGCGCTGGCTTTGGTGGTGGTTGCCGTCGTCATCCTCACGGTCGATGCCGGACGCCTGCCGCTGATCGCCCTCAGCCTCACCTTTTCCTGGGGCTTCTATGCGTTTTTCCGCAAGACGCTGCCTATTGGCCCCAATCAGGGCTTTCTGCTGGAAGTGCTGCTGCTGTCACCGTTTGCCATGGCCTACCTGATCTATCTCGGCGTGACCGGACAGTCGCATTTCCTGGGGGCGTCGGATGCCAGCATGTTCAACAATACCACGCTGCTGGTCTCAAGCGGGTTGGTTACAGCCGTGCCGCTGATCCTCTACGCCAATGGCGCCAAGCTGCTGCGCCTTTCCACCATCGGCATCATGCAATATATCGCCCCGACGATGATTTTCCTGATCGCCGTCTTCCTGTTTCGCGAAGAATTCAGCACCGCCAAGGCCATTGCCTTCCCACTGATCTGGGTGGCTCTGGTCATCTATACCGTACCGATGCTGAAACGGCGCCCATCACAGCTTTGACAACACCTCGGCATCGCCGGAGATGCGGCCGAGCTCATCCCAGCGATCGACAATCGTCGGCACGATGGCCTCGATCTCGTCAATCACCAGCGGCTGCACCTTATGGCCGGTATGGACGAAGCCCTCCTGGCGCATATGGGTGATCAGCTCCAGCATCGGGTCCCAGAAGCCGTTGACATTGGCAAAGACCATCGGCTTTTCATGACGGCCAAGCTGGCCCCAGGTCATGATCTCGACGATTTCCTCCAGCGTGCCGATACCGCCCGGCAGGGTCACGAAAGCATCGGCGCGCTCGAACATCTTGTGCTTGCGCTGATGCATGTCCTCGGTGATGATCAATTCGTTCAACTGACCGAGAGAATGGCGCGTGGCTTCCATATCGACCAGGAATTCGGGTATAATGCCCGTCACCTGGCCACCTGCGTCCAGCACGCCGCTGGCAACGGCACCCATTATGCCCTTGGTGCCGCCGCCATAGACGAGGCGCAGGCCATGGGCGGCAATCGAGTGGCCAAGTGTGCGGCCCGCAGCCATGTAATCGGGATCGCGCCCGGGCCGTGAGCCGCAATAAACGCAGATGGATCGAATCGAAGAATGGTTTTCTGTCATACGTTTAGAATGGACATCGCCGCCCGCTGACGTCAATAAAATTAACGAAAACTCCAGGAAGGCTATGAACAAACCGGGTTCATCGCTTGTGCAGCGATTAAGGAAACGTTACTGCATAAAGTCTTAAATCCCAATGGATGTAAGAGATCGGACCAGAATGCGGGACGCAATTTTTGGAAAATCCGATGGAAACGCCAAGCCCGTAGCACCGCACCGGTCTGCGGTTTTGAGCTGGGTCATGCAGTGGGGACAAAACTTTTGAGCGTCCTTCATGGGGTATTCATACCCCATGGCGCTCTATCAGTTTCAAGGGATATGGCGGAATAATCCGCCCGGAGACGTTGGACTATGAAAAACCGTGCCGGTTGGCTGGCTCTCGGCGTGCTTGCCATTGCGACAGTATTGATGGTGTTTTTCGTGCTTCCGCAAATTGGCGGCACAAAGAAGACGGCAGAAACACCTGCTGCCCCGGCTGAACAGGCGGCGACGCCAGAGGCGTCCGGGCCGTCCTCGCCCACCCCTGCCCCCGATGGCCAGGCCGCCGCCAAGATGCAGCGCCTGACCAAAACCGCCGAGCAATCGGTGGCAACGCTGGAGGGCCTGTTTGCCGACCAGAAAACCCCGGCCCCCGAACTTTATGCCACAACGCGCATTGCCGCATTGACCGCGCTGAAGGCCTTGTCCGATGCCGATCTTCCGGCTGGAATTGAAGCCGGTCTTGCCGAGAGCATGACCAGGGCCAAGGCGTCGGCGGCCCGGGCCTTGCAACTCGTCGCCAAACTGCCCGCCTCACCTGAGGAAGCCGCCGCCGTGATCGCCAATATCGGTCGGGTCATGCGCGGCGAACCGGAAGTGGCTATCGATCCAGACATGCCGCGTTTTGACGTGTTGCGCGTTGAAAAAGACGGCTCGACGGTCATCGCCGGCAGTGCCGCACCGGGCGCCAAGGTCGAGGTCCATGACGGTTCCAACAATATTGCCAGCGCCACCGCTTCTCCCAATGGCGACTTCGCCATCGTGCTCGACAAGCCCTTGTCGCCCGGCGATCATTCTCTGGATTTGAAAGCCACGACCAAGGAAGGCAAAACCATCGGGTCCGAGGAACAGGCGACGGTTTCCGTCCCGGCCGATCCATCCGGTGACGTGCTGGCCATGGTGACCAAGCCCGGCGAAGCCAGCCGGCTGATCAGTGGCCCGCAGCAGGATCAAGTCTCGCAACAGGATAAGGGCCAGCCACAGGCTCCTGAACAGATCAATGGTGTCGACAAGCAGGGCCGCGTTGCCGCAGCCACGCCTTCTACGCCCAGGACATCCCCAGGGTCTGCGTCCAGCCCATCCCTGTCCGCTGCCGATTTGCAGATCACCGCCGTCGAGCTTGAAGGCGACAAGATCTTCGTGGCAGGAAACGCCCAGAAGGCCCGCACCGTGACCGCCTATGCCGATGGCAAGCAGATCGGCTCGGCGGATGTCGACCAGAAGGGGCATTTCGTGGTCGAAGGCCAGATGGCGCTTTCCGTCGGCCAGCATATCATCAGTGTCGACCTGAAGGATGCAGCAGGCAAGGTCACCCTGCGCGCGTCCGTGCCGTTCAACCGGCCGGAAGGCGATCAGGTTGCGGTTGTCGCACCGGAAATCCAACCCGGCGCTGCCAGCAGCACCGTCAACCCGGCCACCGTCGATAGCAACCTGTTCGACCGGCAGCGCGATACGCTGGCCAAGTCCTTCGCATTGCTCAGCAACCTGTTTGCCGATGGCAAGACACCAACGCTGGAAAGCCTGGCCGCATCGCGCTCGGCGCTGGAATTTGCCCTGAAGGCGGTTGCCGATTTCCGCCCGACCCCCAGCACGGACCAGACCGCCAGCACGTTCATGGCGGGCATGGCAGACCAGGCCGACAAGGCTCTGGTCGTCCTCAAGCAAGTGCCGACCGCTTCGGTCACGGCAATGGCCAATGCCTTGCCGACCCTCAAGTCGCTTGTCGATGCGGCGCTGGAGCCGATGCCAGCCAAAATTGCCGCCGCGCAAGCCGCAGCGACGCAAAACCCGGCACCGACCCTCGCACCAACCGACGGCACATCGCCGCCAGTGCTGAGCCAGGCGCCGCTGACGGAAAGCAAGAATGCGGTGATCATCCGCCGGGGCGATACGCTCTGGCAGATTTCCCGGCGGGTCTATGGCCAGGGTGTGCGCTACACGACGATCTATGTCGCCAATGCCGAACAGATCAGCAATCCCGACCTGATCGAGCCCGGCCAGACCTTCACCGTGCCGGATCAATCCATGCCGGATGATGAGGCGGAAAAAATTCATCGCAAATGGATGCTGGAGCACAAGCGATAGACGCAAACACTGGCAAGGACGGGGCTAAACCCGTCCGGTCCTTGCCTGTCTCGCTCATATTGCATATATCAGCAACGACCAAAGGCGGCCCCAGGGTCGCCTTTTTCGTGCCGCCTCTTTTTTGCCCCCCTTCCGGGCGGCCCCATAGAGCATTTCCAGGAAAAGTGGAAACCGGTTTTCCGCCCGGAAATGCGTAAAAACAAAGAGCGAGAGCGTTGCTGCGATTTCACGAAGAGCAGAAACGCTTTAGGGAACCGACCGCGCTTCCACCAGCCCGCGCGCAGGACATAAAGCATGCATCAGAAAGTCAAAACGGTTTCGGCCGAAAGCAGCAATCCGTGGCGCACCATCGTCAATCTCTGGCCCTATATGTGGCCAGCCGAGCGCCTCGATCTGAAAATGCGGGTGGTCTGGGCCAGCCTGTTCCTGGTGATCGCCAAGCTTGTGCTGATGCTGGTGCCCTATTATTTCAAATGGGCCACCGACGCGCTGAACGGCAAGATGGATGCGACGGGCCTGTTGCCTGCCTTCATGCTGTCGGCGGTCATGCTGGTCATCGCCTATAATCTGGCCCGCATCGTGCAGATGGGCATCAACCAGTTTCGCGACGCGCTGTTTGCCAGCGTGGGCCAATATGCCGTGCGACGGCTTGCCCATATAACCTTTCTGCACATGCATCAATTGTCGCTGCGCTTCCATCTGGAGCGCAAGACCGGCGGGCTGTCGCGGATCATCGAGCGCGGCACCAAGGGCATCGAAACCATCGTCCGTTTCACCATTCTCAACTCCATTCCGACGCTGATCGAATTTGCCCTGACGGCGGCAATTTTCTGGTGGGGCTATGGCCTCTCCTATCTGGCGATCACCGCCGTCACCGTCGCCGTCTATGTCTGGTTCACGGTCAAGGCTTCGGACTGGCGCATCGCCATCCGCCGCTCGATGAATGACAGCGATACCGACGCCAATGTCAAAGCCATCGACTCGCTGTTGAATTTCGAGACGGTCAAATATTTCGGCAATGAAGCCATGGAAGCTCGCCGCTTCGATGCCTCCATGGCCCGCTATGAGAAGGCCGCGACCCAGGTCTGGACCTCGCTCGGCTGGCTAAACTTTGGCCAGGGGCTGATTTTCGGTGTGGGCATGACAGTGATGCTGGTGTTTTCAGCACTGGCCGTGCAGCGCGGCGAGCAGACCATCGGCGATTTCGTATTCGTCAACGCGCTGCTGTTGCAGCTTTCCGTGCCGCTGAATTTCATCGGCATGCTCTACCGCGAAATCCGCCAGGGCCTGACCGATATCGAGCAGATGTTCGACCTTCTGGCGGTAGAGCCGGAAGTGCGCGACGCGCCCGATGCAAAGCCGCTTGCCATCGCCAAGGGCGCGATCACCTTCGAAAACGTGCATTTCGCCTATGACCCGGCAAGGCCGATCCTGAAGGGAATTTCCTTCACCGTGCCGGAGGGCAAGACAGTTGCCGTCGTCGGCCCATCGGGTGCGGGAAAGTCAACGATTTCACGGCTGCTCTACCGGTTTTACGATGTGCAGCAGGGCGCGATCCGCATTGATGGGCAGGATGTCCGCGACATCACCCAGACCTCGCTGCGCGCCGCCATCGGCATGGTGCCGCAGGATACGGTGCTGTTCAACGACACCATTGCCTATAATATCCGTTATGGCAGGCCAGAGGCCAGCGACGCCGAGATGGAAGCCGCCGCCGACATTGCCCAGATCAGCCGCTCGATCCGCGAACTGCCGCAGGGCTACAAGACCATGGTCGGCGAGCGCGGCCTGAAACTGTCGGGCGGCGAAAAGCAGCGCGTCGCCATCGCCCGTACCGTGCTGAAATCCCCACCGATCCTCATTCTCGATGAGGCAACCTCGGCGCTCGACACCACGACTGAGCAGGATATCCAGGCGGCACTCGACATTGTTTCGCAAAACCGCACCACTTTGGTCATCGCCCATCGGCTGTCGACCGTGATCGGGGCTGATGAGATCGTCGTTTTGAAAGCGGGCGAAATCGCCGAGCGCGGCACTCACACGGAACTTCTGGCGCAAAACGGCCTTTATGCCTCCATGTGGAACCGACAGCGGGAGGCAACCCAGGCAGAAGAGCATCTGCGCCAGGTGCGCGAAAGCGACGATCTCGGCGTGGTCACGCGCCTGCCGCCTGCTGTGTAATGCCCGTGTATAAAAGTGCGACTGCCTGCCTGTGGATGACCTCACTCAGGCCCGGCATTGCCCCTGAACACGTTTCGCGGTAGTCACGTCATCAATAGAGTTTTCAGGAGAAGTCCTACCGATGTCCTTGTTCGATACGATCCGCAATACCCTCGTCCCCGTGCATAAGGAAGGCTATATCTTCGTCGGCGCTTTCTTCGTGGGATCGCTGGTGCTCGGATGGATCTGGGGTCCGCTCTTCTGGATTGGCATGGTGCTGACCCTATGGTGTGCCTATTTCTTCCGCGACCCGGAGCGCCTCACCCCGCAGGATGACGATCTGGTGGTCAGCCCGGCCGATGGCCGCGTGTCGATGATCCAGATGGTCATCCCCCCGGAAGAATTGCAAGCTGTCGAGCGAACCGATGCTGCGCATCTCGATCTTCATGAATGTTTTCGACGTCCATATCAATCGCGCCCCGGTGCGCGGTGCCATCCGTCAGGTCGTCTACCGCGAAGGTAGTTTCCTGAATGCCGAACTGGACAAAGCCAGCAGCGACAATGAGCGCAACTCGCTGGTCATCGACGGCCCGCGCGGCGCCATCGGCGTGGTGCAGATCGCCGGACTGGTTGCTCGCCGCATCCTCTGCTGGTCGGTGCCCGGCCAGGCGCTCGGGGTTGGCGAACGTTTCGGCCTGATCCGCTTCGGTTCGCGACTGGATGTCTACCTCCCAGCCGGTGCCGAGCCTCGCGTCGCGGTTGGCCAGCGTTCGATTGGTGGTGAAACCGTGATCGCGGAATATGGTTCGGCAAAGGGCCCGGTCATCAGCCGCCGCAGCTGAGACGATTTTTGCAGGCCATAACGGAGACAGGTCAGCCATGAACAGCGACACGCCGCAGAATCAGGCGCATCCTTCGGAAACGCATGAGGTGCCGAAAACTCAGGCCGATGAGAATCACGCGGGCCAGCAGGAGGTCAACGAGGCCTCACGCGGGCCTCGGCTGCGGGAAATTCCCCTGCGGCTGATGATTCCCAACCTGATTACCGTTTTGGCAATCTGCGCTGGCCTGACCGGCGTGCGCCTGGCCTTCGAGGGGCGCTTCGAGCTTGCGGTCGGCATGGTTCTGGTGGCGGCTTTTCTCGATGGAATTGATGGACGCATCGCCCGTCTGATGAAAGCCACATCGAAATTCGGCGCCCAGATGGATTCTCTCGCCGATATCGTCAATTTCGGCGTGGCGCCCGGCCTGGTTCTCTATGTCTATATTCTGGACCAGGCCCGGTCCTTCGGCTGGATCGCGGCGCTGATCTTTGCGATATCAGCAGGCCTGCGGCTTGCCCGCTTCAATGTCATGGACGAGCGTGCCATCAAGGCCCCTTGGCAAAGCGCTTATTTCGTCGGCGTTCCGGCACCGGCTGGTGCGCTTCTGGTCATGCTGCCAATCTATCTTGGCTTTCTGGGCGTGGAAGCCACGCCTGGTTTTGCCTTTGCCTCCTCGGCCTATACGATGCTGATCGCCTTCCTGCTGATCAGCCGTTTGCCGGTCTGGTCCGGCAAATCCGAAAAGAAGGTCCGCCGCGATCTGGTTCTGCCACTGACAATCGCCGTGGTGCTTTATGTCGCCCTGCTGATGAGCTTCACCTGGGAAGTCCTGTCGGTGACGGTCATTGTCTATGTTCTCTCCCTGCCCTTCGGCGCCCGCGCCTGGAAACGGAAATACGGCACCTTGACCGTCATGGAAGACCACGACGACCATCACGGCGCCGGAATGGATCGAGGCCTTTGAAACAGGCCTTTAAAACCGGAAATTGTAAAACAGACTCACGAAAAGTAGCAGCCTTTGATTTAAATTAATTTGCATTGTTCACGAAAGTGTCATGATCTCTAAACCTGAGCAGTCAAAAAAGCACTGTTCTGGAGTTTGTTACGGGAAAAACGCAATCCGGTTTTCTCGATAAGGACAGACTGAAACAAGGGAAATGCGTATCCGTCAGGTTGCAAGCAAACCTGACAGGCCGCAATGGAAACACTTTGGAGAACATCATGCCCGCCCCCCTGCAAGCTAAAGAAGCACCGCAACCGGCCAAGCCGGAATTGAGCGACAATTACCGCCCGATCGGTCTGAAAGCAGTGATTGCCGCCGCCCTGATGTTGAAGCGAGCGCCGATCAAAAAAGTCGCGTGAGGACGCCCTTTTTCCAATAGCGTTCAAAACAGCGATAGCTGTTGCGAAGGCGGCTTGGGTTCGGTTTTCGGCGTTGGATTCTCGATACGGACCTGCACATCCGGGCCGGTATTGGCGACCTTGTTGACCTTGTCGGACACCGGAATGGCTTCGAATATGTCCTCGTCTGCGGGCTTTAGCAAGTCGGCGACATGGCGTGGCTCATGGCGCTTGCAATCCAGCCAACGCTCGAAATCCTCCGGGCCGATCACGACAGGCATGCGGTCATGGATCGCTCGAATGGAGCGATTGGCACGGGTGGTCAGGATGGCGCCGGTATCGATTTCAGATCCATCGGCGGCTGCAAAGGTTTCGACCAGGCCACCGAACGCGACAATCCTGCCCTGGGTGGGCCGTATCCAGTAAGCCTGCGGTTTTTCACCGCTTTCCTTTGCTGGCCGATACCATTCGTAAAAGCCGGAGGCCGGGATCAAAACACGGCGATGGCGCATGGCGCCGCGAAACGACGCCTTGGTTTCGGCCGTCTCAGAACGCGCATTGATCAGCAGCGGAAAATCACTCGGGTCCTTCACCCAGCCGGGCAGAAAACCCCAACGCACCAGCAGCGCCCGCCTGCTCGGCAGGTTGCTGCCCGCCATCGGCACCTCGCCATTGCCGACAGTCAGGATCGGCTGGGTCGGAGCAATGTTGAAGCGGGGCGGAAAGGCCTCGAGTTCGTGCAGACCAAAGGCCTCCACGATTTCGTCCGGTGTCACGGTCAGGGCAAAACGTCCACACATGCACTTGTCTTCGCAGTCACAGAGCCTATCGTCAAGCGACCTTACAATGACTGCCTGACGCATCGGGTCAGCAAACAGAACGAGCATCGCATGACCGAGCAACCCGTCCCGGTTTTTTTCGCCCCCGCCTCTTCCGCCATCGTGATCCGCCAAGGCAAGCTGCTGCTGGTCAAGCGCTCGAAGCCGCCCGCCGCCGATCTCTATGCATTTCCCGGTGGGCGTGGCGAACCCGCCGAAACACCGGAAGAGACCGCCTTGCGCGAGTTGAAGGAGGAGACCGGCCTATCGGCCCATGCGCCCAGTCTGTTTGCCAGCTACGACCTCTACCCCGACCCCGGCGGCCCCAGTCACCATCACTTCCGGCTTTCCGTTTTCCTCGTCACCCTGGACGACCCGGCGGCGGCAGCGGTCGCCCAAAGCGATGCCGCAGCCCTGGGCTGGTATAGCCCGGTGGAAATCCGGGATCTGCCCGTGCCACCCAGCGTGCTCGACTGCGTAGAAAAGCTGGTGGCTTGCGGTAAAGCAGCGTAAACCAAGGCGGGAATCGTGATAAGATTGACGTTAATCCCGGCGCATCCGCCGGATATGCCATGGATATGCATGACCCGACGAATACTGCTTTTTCCTGTCCTTTGTACCGTGTCCGTCCTTCTGGCGGGAACTGCTGCAGCGGCAAATGTCGCGCCCCCGGCAAAGCTGCCCGGCGAGGCTGCAACGCCTGCGCAACAGGCAACACCCTATGACGGACAGTTGAATCGGCTCTCGGAAATCCTGGGGACCGTGACCTATCTGCGCAATCTCTGTGCGGGCCAACCGGAGCAGCAATGGCGGGCTGCGGCCGAAAAGCTGATCGCGCTCGATGCAGGCACTGAACCAGCCCGCAAGCAGATGCTGACAGCCGCCTATAACCGTGGTTATCGGGCCTTTGCCGCAGTGCATCCCTCTTGCACTTCTGCTGCTCGGGTGGCAGAAAGCCAGTATCGTGCTGAAGGCGCAACACTTGTTCGGGAAATGACGGCGCGCTTTGGAAATTAACCAATAATTCATCCGATTTAGCATTCGCCCGTGTCGTTTTGATAAAACACTGATAGAGTCGTTAACAGCTGAGTAAGTATCGCTTCGAGGACATGCAGAATGGAACCACGCCGCAACGAGATTGACGACATGATCGTTCATGAAAAGATGCAGGCTGCCCTCGAATATCAGAACGAGGCCTGGGCCGATGGCATGGCTGATGGCATCGAACCGGAAATCATCGCCGATGCGGCCATTGCTTTGGCCATGCGCGAAACCATCCGCATTCATGGCGAAGATGGTGCGGAAGCCATGTTGGAGTCTTTGCGCGCCCGTATGCTGGCCGGTGAGTTTTCTCCCAAGCGAAGTGTTCAGTAAGTTTCAGAGGCAATAAGATGCGCAAGGCATGCCAGACCGGAGCAAAGGCAACCGGTCTCAAGAACAATGTAAAAACAATTCTGGTCTGCGGCTGGATGGCAAGCGTTGCCGTTCTGGCTCTTCCGGCCAGCGGTTTCGCTCTGTCGGAATTGCAAGGCGGTGCCAAGGATGCGGCGCAGCAGGGACAGCAACCGCAAACCGGCCAGCAGCCGGGCCTGCCAACCGATAGCACCTCCGATCCGAAGAGCGCGCCCAGCACCGAACCACAGCAGGCAACCCCCGCCGACAAGGCGAAGGCAGCGGCTGCCGAAGCGGCACCGCACACGCCTGTTGAGGTGATCTACGATATCAGCAAGGCCCCCGAACCGGTGCGCAAACTGCGCGAAAAGCTGGTGGAAGCCGCAGCCTCCGGCGACCCGGAACGGTTGCGCGCGCTTCTGGCGGGCGGCAACGATCCGACCGCGCTGGCACTCGGCAATGACAATGGCGACCCGATCCAGACGATCAAGAGCGTTTCTGGCGATCCCGATGGCCTCGAAGTCCTGGCCATCATGCTGGATGTGCTGTCGACCGGCTTCGTGCATGTCAATGCTGGCACCCCGGAGGAAGCCTATGTCTGGCCGTATTTTGCCGAAAAGCCGCTGACAACGCTGACCCCACCGGAAAAGGTGGAATTGCTGCGGCTGGTGACAGCAGGCGATTTTGAAAACATGCTGGAAGTTGGCAATTACAATTTCTTCCGCATCGGCATTGCACCCGATGGAAAATGGAAATTCTTCACGGCAGGCGATTGATGGACGCGTGCTTGCCTTGGAAAAGTGGGACCCGCGTTTCCCAACAAGGCAAATGATGTCAAAGGTCACGAGAGGTTGCCGGGTTCAGTTTGAGCCAGGCAGCCTCTAGCCTATTTGACCTCGCGGCAATCAATTTGCTGAAGAGAAAAATATGCAATCCACGACCTCACCCAATACTGCCGTGGTTTCGCAAGATGTGATTGGATCGTCTCATGCCAGCCGTTTTTCTTGAAAACCGGGCTTTTCTAAAGGTCACTGGAGCCGAGGCCGCGCATTTTCTCAACAATTTGCTGACAGCGGATCTCGGCCTTATCGAGCCTGGGCAAGCCGCTCCTTGCGCCTTGCTGACACCTCAGGGCAAGATCCTGTTTGATATGCTGGTCTATACGCTGGCCGATGGCTATCTGCTGGAGGTGGCAGCCGGTGAGCAGGACGCGCTACTGCGCCGCTTGACACTCTACAAGCTGCGCGCCGCCGTCACCCTTACCGCCGCTGAACTTACCGGCGTCACGGCGATCTGGGACGAGGCGCCGACTGAAACCGCTTTTCAGGACCGTCGGTTCGCCGCTGCTGGCGAAACGGTCTGGCGCGTGCCGGGTCGTGTCAACTCGGCTGGGGATGATGTCCGGCTTTATACAGCGTTGCGAATCAACGCGGGCGTGGCCGAAGCGGGGCTCGACTATCCGCTCCAGGATGCCTATCCGCACGACGTGCTGTTTGATCTCAATGGCGGCGTCTCGTTCAAGAAGGGCTGCTATGTCGGGCAGGAAGTGGTGTCGCGCATGCATCACCGCAAAATGGCCCGCCGCCGGGTCGCCATCGTTTCCGCCGACGCTCCCCTGCCCGCGACCGGCACCGAGCTTCGTGCCGATGGTAAGCCGCTTGGCACACTCGGCACCGTCTTGGACAACATGGGATTGGCGATCCTGCGTATCGACCGGGCTGGCGATGCGATAACTAATGGCACGCCTATTCTGGTCGGCGATCAGGCCGTGCGTCTGCACCTGCCCGTCTGGACGGGCCTGGATTTTCCTGCCACGTCAGACGGGGACTGACATGCCCGCCGTCCCTCCTCCGATATCGGCGCGGGCCTGGCAGCGGATGCTGTCGGGTCGTCGCCTCGATCTGCTCGATCCTTCACCGCTTGATGTCGAACTTTCCGATATTGCCCATGGCCTGGCCCGCGTTGCCCGCTGGAATGGCCAGACGGTGGGCGACCATGCCTTTTCCGTTGCCCAGCACAGCCTTGTGGTGGAAGAGATCTTTCGCCGCTGCAATAGCAAATACAGCGCCAACGACCTGCAAATGGCCTTGCTGCACGATGCCCCGGAATATGTGATCGGCGACATGATTTCGCCCTTCAAGGCGGTGGTGGGCGGTGGCTACAAGCTGGTTGAAAAGCGGCTGGAGGCGGCCATCCATCTGCGATTTGGCCTACCCGCACATCCCACAGCCAGCTTGAAGAACCTCATCAAGAAAGCCGATAGCATCGCCGCCTATTTCGAGGCCACCGAGCTTGCCGGATTTACCAGCGCGGAAGCCGTGCGGATCTTCGGCCAGCCGCGCCATATCACCGTCGACATGCTACCGCTTGGCCCTATGCCAGCCATTGAAGCGCAGCGGCAGTTTGCGGAGCGTTTCGACGCCATCGAGCGCCTGCGTGAGGCGGAAAAGCACAAAAAATCCAGTGGGGGTGCGCCATGACGTATTTCGTCGTCAGTCCGCTGGCCCGCCTTGCTGAAATGGCGGTGCGCCACAAGGCAAAAGAGATGATCAGCCTGCTGGCCAAGGGACAGGATTTTCATCGCCCCGCAGTGATTTCACCGGGCCGGCACCTGACGCTTGCCCTGAACGACATTACCTTTGCCGGTAGAGGCGATCTCATCGCCCCGCAAGATGTGCATGTGGAACAGATCATTGATTTCGTGAAGGATTGGGACCAGACGGCGCCGCTGCTGATCCATTGCTGGATGGGGGTATCACGCTCGCCAGCCGCAGCCTTGATTGCCAGTCTCGCCTTGCATCCCGAACAGGACGAGGAGGCGTTGGCGCAAGGCTTGCGGGCCGCGTCGCCATTTGCGACGCCCAATATACGGATGGTGGAGATTGCCGATAGCCTGCTTTCACGCGGAGGGCGCTTCGTTGCGGCGATGAAAAAGCTAGGCCGTGGCCAGGACGCCGATGGCAATGCGCCATTTGTGCTGCCAATTCTAGCAGTCGATCCGGTCTCCAGCTCCGCTTGATACGGATGGGCTCGATCCGAGGGATCTATAAATCAGCATTGAATGGGATAAAAAGGGATAGATTGGTAAAGCTTGATGCGGGTTCAATCGGCATAGGCATCATGTCTCCATGCCGTTTGTTTGCAAGTAGCGGCCCTTCAGGGCAGCATTCAGCCTCATGGCTGCTATAACGATGTTCCAGTCTCAAGCCTGAACCGACCGGACCTGTGGTCCTGAACTGGAATGCTCGGGTGCGATAGCGACCCGTCAGGCGGCGGCAGTTTGTCCGGTCGTATCGGTGTCGTCGGCGGTGCCGCCAGCGGAACGATAGGCATTGATAACCGAGCTCATCTGGCTGAACACGTCATCCATGGACATGCTGTCCTCGCTACCACTGCTGTCACCGGACATCATACTGCTAAGGCTCTGCATGTCGCCCATACCACCCATACCACCCATACCGCCCATCATCATCGGAGGAGGCATTTTGCCGTCGGGCTGCATCTGGTCTTCGGTCACATAGCCAGCATCTTCCGAGTCAATGGCCTCGAACATCTTGGTCGAATCTTCCTCAGACACATCCTCCGGACGTGCATTGACAAATTCTTCCTTGGTTACTTTTCCATCGCTATCGGTATCGATGGACTTGGTTGCATTCTGGTCGGTGGAAGTCGTGTCCCCACGGGACAGTTCCATCGCCATCAGGTCACTGGAAAGCTGCGAGGATGTGCTGTTGGCGGCACTGTCGCTCAGGACGGTCGGATCCTGAGTTCTGGTAGATCCTGCGGATTGTTCTTCCGCAGAAACGACACCATCGCTATTGGTGTCCAAGCTGGATGTCGAGCCGACGTTGTAAGACGATACGGACGAAAGAGACGCTGAAGAAACGCTCGTCATTGAAAACCCCTGTCTAGGTTGTTTCTATTTTTATAGCGCCATTTAAACGCGAGACAGGACGGCGCAGGGCGATGACTATCGTGATTTGGGGTCTTTCGTCAAAAGGCAATTGTTATAGGTGATAATTTGTATGAGGCTAGAAATACCCCCATAAATTCGGGGCTGTCTGGAGATTGGCTTGGAAAATTCTCAGGTAAGGCCGCGCAAGATCACGGAAAATTGCGTCTTTGCCTGCTCCTTTGTCTCCTGCGAAGACCATGGCAAAATCCTGCGATTTTCAGGTTGGATTTTTTCGCCAATCTCAACGGATTTGGGCAATGATGCAGCAGACCCGACTGATTCCCTCCGAGAAGACACTCCGATGATCACCCCAGCCTTCGCCCCTCATGACGATCTTGCCAAATGGCTCCTGCCGCATGCCACTGAGGGCAATGACGGCTCGCATGACACCGCCCATATCTTACGCGTGTTCAAAAACGCCATGCGCATTCACGCGGTTGAAGGCGGCGACAGTCAGGTTCTCGCCGCTGCCGTGCTGCTGCATGATTGCGTCTCCATGGAAAAGAATGCGCCCAACCGTGCGGATGCGTCCCGCCTTGCCGCAAAGAAAGCTGAAGCGATCCTGACGGAAGGCGGTCAGTGGCCAGCCAGCAGCATCCAAGCGGTCTCTCACGCAATCCTCACCCATAGTTTTTCCGCCAATCTTGCACCCGAAACGCTGGAAGCAAAAATTCTGCAAGACGCCGACCGGCTGGATGCCATCGGGGTGGTCGGTGCGGCGCGCTGTTTCTACATTGCCGGGCGGCTCGGTTCCGGCCTTTACGATCCAGCCGATCCGAAGGCTTTGCAACGCCCACTGGACGATAAGCGCTTTGCTATCGACCATTTTCAAACCAAGCTTTTCAAACTGGCGGACGGCTTCCAGACCCCGACCGGACAACGAATGGCGCGCGAACGCCACGCCCGCCTACAGGCAATTTTCAGTGATTTTCTTGAGGAGATCTGAGATCCGATGTTTCTCTCCGCCCTTTGCATCTATCCTGTGAAAAGCGCCCGGGGCATTGCCCTGACACAAGCCGACATCCGCCCCAAGGGTCTTCTCGGCGATCGCCAGTTTATGCTGGTTGAGCCTTCGGGGCATTTCGTCACCCAAAGAGAACTGCCTGAACTGGCCCGGCTGGAGGTGCGACTGGATGGCGAATTCGTACATCTGCAACTCGATAATAGCAGCAACATCAGTGTGTCGCTGAAGAGTTTTATCAGTCGCAAGCTGGTCACTGTCTGGCGGTCATTGGTTGATTCGGCCCTGGCTGATCCCGCCGTCAACGACACCTTGTCTCAATGGTTCGGCAGGCCGCTCGAACTGGTTCTGTTCGATGACCAAGCCTCGCGCCTGGCCAATCCAGACTGGGCCGGACCGGACGCGCCCGTTACCTTTGTCGATGGCTATCAGGTGTTGATCACCACGACCGCCTCGCTCGACGCACTGAATGCCGATATGGAAGCTCATGACGAAGGCATGGTTACAATGGACCGCTTCCGGCCCAACATCGTCATCGACGGCACACTGCCCTGGGAAGAGGACCAGTGGGCCAGCATCGCCATTGGCGGATTGCGCTTCGATCTCGTCAAGCCCTGCACCCGCTGTATCATGACAACACAGGATCAGAAAAGTGGATCACGCTCCGGCCCCTCGCCGCTTGCCGCCATGGGACGGCTACGCATGTCGGGTGACAGGCGCGTTCCCGGTCCGCTGTTCGGCTGGAACACTGTTCCTCTCGCCATTGGCACGCTGCGCCTTGGCGATACTGTGGAGGTGCTGGAAAGGCGCCCGGAAGGCATAGAACTCAAGAAGCGCCGGTAAACGGTTCTCTTAACCGGCAGATATTTTGCATAAAAATCCAATATTTCAATTTTAACGAGAATTTCCTCTGGTTTTTTGCGACTGCGCAGGTTTGCCGCAATGCGAACGCTATTTTTCGAAATGGGGCATGTGGGATTCATTTTGCCATGAAACCTTCATATTCCGTCGATCACAAAAATATATTTTGTTTTTGATCGCATCGCCATTGACGGATTGATCCGTTGATCTTACCTTCAACGCTGTCGACAAGGTGGCGATACACGCTACCAGGATCTGCCAACCAGACAGGAAATCCATCGACACGTGTTCAATGTCGAACCGGATCCATAACCGGTTCCTATGCAAGGAGGTAAAGCATATGCGCAGACTATCGCACCATGCGGCGCGCTCCTCGCACCTATGCCCGCTTGGCGTGAGAGGCGTTATGATGATGTCTTTCATTTGCTGTCGAATGTGACGCGTTCTTAAAACAAGACACCACAATTGATCGACTATTGGCCTGCGTATCAAAGCGGGCGGGGATATGACTATGGAAAAGCAAGTTATTGAATATGCCGGTGTGCCGGTTGGAATCAGCGTCCCGGAAGGCAACCGGGTGAAATTCATCGCGGTCAAATTTCCGGTCATCGATCTGGATGGTGGCATTTACAGCAATGTCACCGAACTGCACCGCGCCATTCGGACGCATATGAAAAAATCCGATGAGAATGCCTATGGCAACCTCACCGGTTTCGGGGCGGCTCCGCCGAGTGCGATCTCATCCGGCGTCTCCAAGGCTTTCAGCGCCGCTTGACAGAAACCATCGCGCGCGGCTCCAGCCGTGAGCCCGCGCGGTTCATACACATGTCTTTGTAGAAAATAACCGGTCAGCCGGAAGGCCTGTTGCAGGGCATGGGCATCGGCGTGCTTGCCTTTTCCCGCGAGCGGCTCCGGCTGTAGAAAAACCGGAAGGGATAGAAGTCTGTCCGCATAGGGCAGACCGGCGGCGTGCGAAACCGCCCTTCCCGTCTTCGGCGAAACGAAAACCAGATCCTGACGCCCGCCGGTCGCCGCGCAGGCTGTCAGGTCCAGGCCGAAACCAAGGTCATTCAAGATTGCCAGTTCAAAGCGGATGAACAACTCACCTGCCGCCAATGGCTCATGCAGGTTATCGAGAATGATATTCATCGCCTCATACAGATGTCCATGCGGCTCGCGTTCCGGCAGCAGCCGCAGCAGAGCCGCCAACGCCTGCACGCCATAGACCGCCGTAGCAGAACTCATCAGATGGCCGGCCCGCAGCTGCAACGGTTCGACGCGGAAATCGCCCAGATGTTCTTCCAGCCGCGCCCGCCAGGTGACTTCCACGACATTGCCCGGCTGCAACACCGGCTGCATGGTGCGTGATCGCCCGCCCCGCACCAGACCGAGATGTCGGCCCCGCGCCAGCGTCATCATTTCAGCAATGACGCTGGTTTCGCCATGCCTGCGCACACCCAACACAATTGCCTGATCGGTCCATTCCATGGATTGTTTTTATACCAGAGCGATGATTTTCGCCCGTAAAAAATCTGGATATTCTCTATATACGATTCCGAGCCAGCATGTCTTTTGGCAATCAGGCAGCATAGCTGGCATGCCGGAATTTTGCATGGCGCAAACAGGAAGATGGCCCTATACAACAACCAGGCCCTTCAACCTGCGGCATGCTCCATTTCAGCGCCGTATCCCTGGTTCAGATCCCGCAAGACGGCATGACATGACCCCAATGGACACGAAAAACCCCGAACCCGCCTTGGGCGACGGTCGGCTGACAGCGCTTCCATCCGCGCTTAAATGGATACTGCTGCTGGTTCTATCGCTGCTGGTGGCCGGGGCGTTGGAATATGTCCGCTTCCCTGCAGCCCTTCTGCTTGGGCCGATGATCGCCGCTATCGTCTTTGCCACAAATGGCGCAAGGCTTTCCCTGCCGCGCCCACCCTATATCGCCGCCCAGGCGCTGGTGGGCTGCATGATCGCCGAATCGCTGAATGGCGATATCCTGCGACGGTTCTTGCAGGATTGGCCGCTGTTTATCGGCGCGACCCTGTCGGTGATCGCCCTCAGTTCGCTGCTCGGCTATATCATGGCGAGGCGCCATGTTCTGCCGGGGACCACGGCGGTCTGGGGCAGTTCGGCCGGAGCGGCCTCGGCCATGGTGCTGATGGCAGAAGCTTACGGCGCCGACACGCGGCTGGTTGCCTTCATGCAATATCTGCGGGTGGTCTGTGTGGCCTCGGCGGCTGCGGCCATGGCAGCCTTCGTCTTCAATATCGCCGGTGCCGAGCCGCCACCCCTGGTATTTTTTCCTGAAATTGATTGGCAAGCTCTGGCCATGACGCTTGCGATTACCGCTGCGGCCACAGCCGCCGGTCACTATCTGAAAATCCCGGCAGGCACGATGCTGGTGCCGATGCTGGTCATGGCCGTGCTGAATTCCTTCGGGCTGGTGAAGATCGAACTGCCGCTCTGGCTGCTGGCCGTGGCCTATGCCATGGTCGGGTGGCGCATCGGGCTGGCCTTCAGCCGCCGTCTTTTGCTGCATGCCGCCAAGGCGGCACCACAGGTCGCCCTGTCGATCCTGATTCTGATTTCTTTTGGCGGCTGCCTGGCTTTTCTGCTCTGGTATTTGCTCGGCGTCGATCCGCTGACCGCCTATCTCGCCACCAGCCCGGGCGGGTTGGATTCGGTGGCGATCATTGCCGCCACCACCCATGTGGACCTGCCCTTCGTGCTGGCCCTGCAAACGGCACGCTTCCTGATGATCCTGGCGCTCGGCCCGTCGATTTCAAAGTTCATCGCCAACCGGATCAAGGCATAGAACGAATAGCGGTTAGTCCCTTGGAAACTCCAGGCCCATTTCACGGAACCGCTCGGGATCGTTGCCCCAGTTTTCACGGACTTTCACGAACAGGAACAGGTGGACCGTCTGCTCGAGAATCTCCGACATTTCCTTGCGCGAACTGGTGGAGATCGACTTGATGGCATCGCCATTCTTGCCGAGCACGATCTTCTTCTGGCTGTCGCGCTCGACATAGATCACCTGCTCGATTCTGACCGAGCCGTCCTTGCGCTCTTCCCATTTCTCGGTTTCGACATGGGAGGAATAAGGCAATTCCTGATGCAGGCGCAGGAAGAGTTTTTCACGGGTGATTTCCGCCGCCAGCTGGCGCATCGGCAGATCGGAAATCTGATCCTCCGGATAGTACCAGGGGCCTTCCGGAAGATAATCGGCCAGATAATCCATCACGTCCTGGCAACCAGAACCGTTGGTGGCGGAGATCATGAAGGTGCGCTCGAATTTGACCGCCTCGTTGGCGGTGGAGGCCAGTTTCAGCAGATCCTCATGACGAACCTGGTCGATCTTGTTCAGCACCAGGATTTTCGGCTGATGCACATCCTTCAGCGCTTCCAGAATGGCTTCGCCATCGCCGCGCAATCCGCGTTCACTGTCGATCAACAACAGGATCACATCCGCATCCTTGGCCCCGCCCCAGGCGGATGTCACCATGGCGCGGTCCAGCTTGCGGCGCGGCTTGAAAATGCCGGGCGTGTCCATGAAGACGATCTGGGCATTGTTATGGATGGCGATGCCGCGCATGACGGCGCGCGTCGTCTGCACCTTATGGCTGACGATCGACACCTTGGCACCCACAAACCGGTTCACCAGGGTCGACTTGCCAGCATTGGTGGGACCGATCAGGGCGACGAAGCCGGAATGGGTCGGACGAACAGCAGCCGCGTCTTCGGCCACGGTACCCGCAACGGTGTCTGCGATCTGGCCATCGCCAGCCGGTTGGTTTTCATGCTCGGTCATTGTCATCCAATCAATCTGAGGCGGCGGATCTCGTCCACACGCCTTCTCTTTCCAGCAACCGGGTCGCCGCCGCCTGTTCTGCGGCGCGCTTCGACCGGTCAATTCCGGTTTCCGGCTGCAGCTTGCCGATTTCCACCGTGACCGTGAAGCTCGGATCATGATCCGGTCCGGAGCGGTCCGCAACCCGGTAGACCGGGGTCGCTGCAAATTTTGCGTGTGCCCATTCCTGTAGCTCGGTCTTGGCGTCACGTCGACCGGCATCCTGCCGGGAGGCACGCTCAGCCCAGAACTTCAACACGAAGGCACGCGCCGCTTCCAGTCCGGCATCCAGATAAATGGCGGCAATCAGGCTTTCCACCACATCGGCCCGCACATTCAGCATGTTCTTGTCGGTCAGCTTTTTGACGTCAGCGCCGGTGCGGATATAGCGATGCAGCTGGATTTCATCGGCCACCGCCGCACAGGTCTCCGCGCTGACCAATTGGTTCAGCCGCACCGACAACTCGCCTTCGGTGGCAGCGCGAAACACCTTGAACAAATGCTCGGCCACGCAAAGGCCAAGCACCCGGTCGCCCAGGAATTCCAGGCGCTCATAATCGCTGCCCTTGGCGGGTCGGGCGCTGGAATGGGTCAGCGCCTTGTCCAGCCGTTCCTTGCCGATAAAGCGGTAGCCGATCACGGCCTCCACTTTTTCGCGTTCCTCAGCAGTCAGGGCCTTGGGAGCCTTCATTGAACAACCTTGAACAAACGGTCCCACCGCATATTGGACGGCCATTTCCAAATTTCGCGGAAGGACGTGTTGTTGCCAAGCGAGAAGAAGATCACCGAGGCACGGCCGATCAGGTTTTCAGCCGGAACCATGCCCACGTCGAAGCGACTATCAGCGGAATTATCGCGGTTATCGCCCATCATGAAATAATGACCGGCGGGAACGGTAAATTCACGGGTATTATCGCCAGCCGAATTCTGCACTTCATCCAGTGTGTCGTAATTGACGCCATTATCAAGCGTTTCGCGGAACACAGGCACGTCGCGCCCGGCATCCATCCGATAATCGGAGGTAAAGGTTCCATCCGGCACTTTCGGTATCGGCTTGCCATTCACCAGCAACACGCCATCCGTCACCTGGATACGGTCGCCCGGCAAACCGACAAGGCGCTTGATATAATCGATGTCAGGATTGGGCGGAAAGCGGAAGACGACGACATCGCCGCGCTTGGGCTCACTCGCCAGAATACGGCCGGAGAACAGATCGAGGGAAAAAGGCAGCGAATATTTCGAATAGCCGTAGGAGAACTTGTTGACGAAGATATAATCACCCACCAGCAGCGTCGGCATCATCGAGCCGGACGGAATGGTGAAAGGCTGGAACAGCACGGTGCGGATCACCATGGCAAGCACCAGCGCCTGAATGATGACCTTGATGTTCTCCCAAAGGGCATTCTGCTTCTTTTCGACTTTATCCGTCACGCCGGTCTCTTTCATAATTCGTCAGTCTGACGTTTCTCTAGTCGTTTCAGGCCGACCCGGCAACGGCAAAACCGTTGCATCACGCGCTTGCGTCCCGATAACACGACAGGAACGCACACGGATCAGACAATTATCGTTGAGAAACGAACTTTAACGGGAAAGAAGCGGCATAGCGGGGGATCTTCGGTCTTCATCACAGTGCTGCCGATGTGCAGCCGTGAAACCAGGCAATCCCAGATAAATAGCAGCCAAGATGAGCAACGGACACGGATGCAAACACATGCCCCAGAAAACATCAGGCCCTAAAACATCAGAAATGTAATTTTGAAATTGGCCAGCACCCGAACGCATCGCGTTCGTCGGCGAGACCACCCAAAGACGATGGTCCCGTATCAGGAAGGCCATTCATGATGACCATTATTACACGACGTGGCTGGATGCCCCGTCTTTATTCACAAGCCCCGGCAAGACCGCGACCTTTTTCTCGACATCCAATTTCGCCTCACCCGGCATAGCTGATTTCACAGGTCAGCCATGCGCCCGGCGTATAGCGATTAACGGATGCGACGGAACAGGCCACCATCGATTTCGCGCTGGCGATATTCCAGATCCAGGCGGTCATGAGCAGCGTTCAGATAAGCCATTTCACGTTCCTGGGCAGTCGGGACGCGCAGGGCGCGGGCAAATTTGCGAATAGGACCAAACATTGTCTTATCTCTCTGTGTTTGTTTCGATGACCTCAATATACGAGTGCACTGCACAAAGAACCAGAGACAAGGCGCGTTGCCAGCCATGCGCAAGATGCATAGCATCGTTAAAAACCGAAGAATTTAGCCAGAAACTGCACGAAATTTGATCAGGAACAAGGCGCCGATGTTAAAATATTGGCAACACCGCCGAGGTCGACGGTGTCCATTTGAGAGCGCCAGGCGTTTTATAAAGCGTACCTATAGCGCTGTACCGCTTTATATCTGCTGCGTAATTTCAATTGAAGGCGTCAATCCGAACCTCAGTCATAGACCCGTTTGGCGGTTGCCACGCAATCCAGCTCCTTCAGCTGCGACAAAAGCTGGTTAAGCTGGCGCAGGTCCCAGACATCCAGATCGAAGGCCATTTCGGTGAAATCGGCAGCGACGCGCATCATGGACAGAAGCCGGATATTGATGTCCAGCCCGGCAATCAACTGCGCCACCTTGGCCAACGTGCCTGGCTCGTTGATGGCGTTGATCAGGATGCGGGAATGGAAGCGCGACTTGTTGGCCTCATCCAGATCCCAGCGGACATCGATCCAGCGCTCCGGCTCGTCATCATATTTCTGCAAGGCAGACGCCTGGATCGGATAGATGATGATCCCCTTGCCGTCTTCCATGATGCCGACAATCCGGTCGCCGGGAACGGCACCGGCTGCGGAGAAATGCACTTCGAGATTACCGGCAAGCCCCCGGATCGGCAGCGGATCCAGCTCCTCCCCCAGACTGCCATCGGCAGGTTTTGCGGCGTCAGATGCCTTCTTGCCTTGCGGCAGCTTGAACATCATGCCGCTGGCTGAGCGCATGTTGAACCAGCCGTCGTCCATGGCGGGCTTTACCGTAACGCGCTCGTCCTGATAATCGGGGAAAACGGCGCGCAGCACATCGAGCGAAGACACTTCACCGCGCCCGACAGCCGCGATGGCATCCTCGACATCCTTATGGCCCAGCCTGTGCAGAACCGGTTTCAGGATCTCGCGGGAAAACGTCTTGCCCGCCCGCTCGAAGGTTCGTTCCAGGATTCGGTAGCCAAGGCCGGAATATTGCTTGCGGATCGCCATGCGGGTGGCGCGGCGGATGGCGGCGCGGGCCTTGCCGGTGACGACAATCTCTTCCCAGGCCGCCGGCGGCACCTGAACGCCGGAGCGGATAATCTCCACCTCATCGCCATTGGCAAGGCGAGTGACCAGCGGCATGATCCGGCCATTGATCTTGGCGCCGACGGTGGTATCGCCGATATTGGTATGAACCGCATAGGCAAAGTCGATCGGCGTGGCACCGCGCGGCAGGGCGATCAGCTTGCCCTTTGGGGTAAAGCAGAACACCTGGTCCTGGAACAGTTCCAGCTTGGTATGTTCGAGAAATTCTTCAGGATTGTTGGCTTCCGCCAGGGCTTCGATCGTGTGACGCAGCCAGGAATAGGCATTGCTTTCACGCGACAGCAGCTCGCCTTCGCCACCGCCCTCGCCATCCTTGTAGAGCGCATGGGCGGCGATGCCGTATTCGGCGATTTCATGCATGCGGTGGGTGCGGATCTGCAACTCGATACGCTGGCGCGACGGGCCGACGATGGTGGTGTGCAGCGACCGGTAATCGTTCTGCTTCGGCGTCGAGATATAGTCCTTGAACCGGCCAGGCACCACCCGCCAGCGGGTATGGACAATGCCAAGCGCCCGGTAACAGGCCGCAACGCCATCGACCAGGATGCGGAAACCGTAGACATCCGAAAGCTGCTCGAAGGACAGCGATTTGGACTGCATCTTGCGAAACACCGAATAGGGTTTCTTCTGGCGACCCTTCACCGAGGCCTGGAGCAGACCATTGGCGACCAGCAGATCGCTCAACTCGTCTTCGATCTTCTTGATCAGCCCTTCGTTTCGCCGGGAAAGCTCTTCCAGCCGCTTGGTAACGGTCTCATAGGCTTCGGGATTGATATAGCGGAAGGACAGGTCCTCCAGCTCGTCGCGCATGTCCTGCATACCCATGCGACCGGCCAGAGGCGCATAGATTTCCATGGTTTCCTCGGAAATCCGGGCGCGCTTGTCTGGGCGCATATGCTCCAGCGTGCGCATATTGTGCAGGCGGTCGGCCAGTTTGACCAACAGAACCCGCACATCGTCGGAAATCGCCAGCAGCAGCTTGCGCAGGTTTTCGGCCTGCTTGGCTTTCTTGGTAACGAGATCGAGTTTCTTGAGCTTGGTCAGGCCCTCGACGAGCCGGCCGATATCCTCGCCGAACAATTCGTCGATTTCGGCCCTGGTCGCCGTGGTATCCTCGATCGTGTCATGCAGGAGGGCAACGGCGATCGTCGACTCGTCCAGATGCATTTCGGTGAGGATGGCGGCCACTTCCAGCGGATGGGAAATATAGGGATCGCCGCTGGCTCGCTTCTGCTGGCCATGTTTCTGCATGGCGTAGACATAGGCCTTGTTGAGCAATGCTTCGTTGGCGTCGGGCTTGTACTTCTGTACCCGCTCCACGAGCTCATACTGCCGCATCATGCCAAGGCTACTCCATCAATCGAAAAACAGGCCACAAGAACGCTGGTCGAGGACGCACTCTCAAAAGAAAAAGCGCGCCAACCTTCCGATTGACGCACAGAGAGTTTGAAAGATCGGACCACCTCAAGACCGGTACGCCGATCTTGAGACTTCGGCAATCAGTAATCGTCGCTCTTTTCCGGCGGAACAAGGCCCTCGATGCCGGCCAGCAGCTCTTCTTCCGACATCTGGTCGAAGGCTACGGTTTCCGGCATTTCGTCCTCGTCTTGCGAGCCGCTGGTCAGCTGGCCTTCGGCAACGGAAGCAGCATCCTGTTCCGGCTCGTCGACTTCGACATGCTTTTGCAGGGAATGGATCAGATCTTCCTTCAGATCGTCCGGCGACAGGGTCTCATCGGCGATTTCGCGCAGGGCAACGACAGGATTCTTGTCATTGTCGCGGTCGATGGTGATCTGGGCTCCCTGGGAGATCTGACGGGCGCGATGGCTTGCCAGCAGAACCAGTTCGAAACGGTTATCGACCTTGTCGATGCAATCTTCCACGGTGACGCGTGCCATGGTCTGTCCTTCTTTTTACTATTTAGTCCTGGGGGCTTTTAATATTTATTCCTGAGGGATTGACAGACCGGATACATGTATTATCGCCGGAGTTCAAGTTTTTCCTGAGCGTCGTTTCAGCCGGACTCAACCTAGAAATTGTAAAAAAAAATGGAAACTAATAAAGATTCAATCAACAGGCGGTTGGAATATGCTCTATCGCTGGATACATAATTCATATATGATTAAATCATAATACATTGAGTCGGGTTGGAACCCGAGGCTGGCCGTAGATGATGCCGCGCTAATGTATATAACAAAGGATGTTGAAGGATGTTTGATCCGAGAGAAAAAATAGCGCTTTTCATAGACGGCGCAAATTTATATGCGGCTTCCAAAAGCCTTGGTTTCGATATCGACTACCGCAAGCTGCTCAAAGCATTTCAAAAGCGTGGTTATCTGCTGCGCGCTTACTATTACACCGCGTTGATCGAAGACCAGGAATATTCGTCGATCCGCCCTTTGATCGATTGGCTCGACTATAACGGCTACAAGGTCATTACCAAGCCGGCCAAGGAATTCACCGATTCCATGGGCCGTCGCAAGGTCAAGGGCAATATGGATATCGAACTGGCCATCGATGCGATGGAACAGTCCGAAACTGTGGATCATCTGGTGATATTCTCCGGCGACGGCGATTTTACCACGCTGGTCGAAGCTCTTCAGCGCAAGGGTCGCAAGGTTTCCGTGGTTTCGACCATGTCGACCCAGCCGCCGATGATTGCCGATGATCTTCGCCGCCAGGCCGATCACTTCATCGATCTCGTATCGCTGAAGGCTGAAATCGGTCGCGACCCAAGTGAACGGCCGATACGCCAGGTTGAACCTATGCTGGCCGAACCGCAGATCTGATCGCCTACAGCGCCGTGCTCCAAATATGGCGCACTCAGTTTCGCTGTCGCGCGGCATATCTGCAGTACATTTATACCTGCTGTACAATGGGACGATCCTGGTTCAACCAGGGTCCCCTCTTCCACGGTCGGGCGAATGCCCCTTCGTGTTCTGCGCAGTGAAGCTGTGTGTTTTCTTGATAAAAAAATCTTCCGGCTCGGACAGGATGCGGCACCCGCAAGGTAGGTCGCGGCATGACTGTATCTGTTATCTATTCCGCATCGCAAGCTCAGCATATTCTAAGGGTTTTTGCGATAATTTCACGGTTTATCCGATCCTGGCGGACGAACGTTTCGGCTCGCCTTATTATCCTATTGTTAAATTTCTGAGCGTTACCTTTCCCATGGAAGATGTGATCCTAACAGATCCACGACTGGGAGAATGATGACCGAAACCACAACCAGTGCGCGCTTTAATTGAGTTTTTTCCCTCGGTTAGCGACGTGGATACCATGGGATGCAACGCGGACCTCTGTTATGAGTTGCGCAGTGCAAATCTCCGTTTTCAATGGTTGGTGATCATACGTTTTAAAACAGGATAAGAGACCAGGGTGTTTCATGACTAATGCAACCGATGACAATGGCGATCTTCACAAGCGAATGGCTTTCCTCAAGCTGACGGCAAGCGATCTGCGGGTCGTCGCCGGCTTGCAGCCGATCATTGCCCATTCCATCGGTCCGACGCTGGACATCTTCTACCAGATCGCAAAACAGCATCCGGAAGCAGCCAAGTTCTTTTCCAGCGACAGCCATATCGAACACGCCAAGCAGAAACAGATCCAGCATTGGAGCCACCTGCTTTCCGGCCATCTGGACGGCGCTTATGTTGCCTCGGCAACCACGATTGGTCGCACCCATGCCAAATTGGGCCTCGACCCACGCTGGTATATCGACGGCTATGGCCTGATTCTCTCAGGCCTGGTCACCGGCGTGCTGGAAGCAGAAATGCGTGGAACCGTGTTCGGCAGTCGCTTGAAGGGCGCCATTCCAAAAATCTCAGCGCTGATCCGCGCCACGATGCTGGACATGGATTTTGCCATTTCCACCTATGGCGAAGCATTGAGCGAGGAGCGCAGCAAAATTGCCGCGGAGCGCGCCAGGATCGAAGAAGAACAGCAACAGGCGCTCAGCGCGCTGGACAATGCATTGGCGGCGCTCAGCAGCGGCAATTTGACAGCGCAGATTACCACGCCGCTTGCGCCACAATATGAAGCCTTGCGCGGCAACTTCAACAAGGCCGTCGCCACCCTGGCCGGCGCTTTCGACGAAATCAGCCACGAGGCAGGCCAGGTCAATGCCAATACCCGTGAGCTGACCCGGGCGACCGACGACATGGCCAAGCGCACGGAACAACAGGCCGCCGCCCTTGAAGAGACGGCTGCCGCGCTGGAGGAAATCAGCGTGATTGCCAAGCAATCGGCGCTGCGCAGCCGCGAAGCCCAGACGGTGGCCAGCGATGCCGCCGAGGCTGCTGGCAAATCCGCCGAGATCGTCGGCAATGCGGTCACGGCCATGAGCGCCATTGAGGAGAGTTCAAAGAAGATTTCTTCGATCATCAGCGTTATCGACGAAATTTCCTTCCAGACCAATCTGCTGGCGCTGAATGCCGGGGTGGAAGCAGCGCGGGCGGGCGAGGCAGGCAAGGGTTTCGCGGTCGTGGCCCAGGAGGTGCGCGAACTGGCGCAGCGCTCCGCCAATGCCGCCAAGGAAATCAAGACGCTGATCGACCGCTCGTCGAAAGACGTCGCTAATGGCGTGGCCCTGGTCAACCAGACGGGCGACGTCTTGCGTACCATCAGCGATCAGGTTCGCGAAGTAGACGGTCACATTGTAGCAATAGCCCAGGCCGCCCAGGAACAGGCGTCCGGCATGAGTGAAATCAATGCCGCGATTTCCAGCATGGACCAGTTGACCCAGCAGAATGCCTCGATGGTAGAGGAAACCAACGCCTCCACCCATACGCTGCAAGGCGTATCAGACCATCTGGCGTCGCTGCTGGCTCGTTTCCAGACTCAAGGGACGAAGGCGCATGCACCCCGTTCCGGTGCTTATCATCAGAGCTATGCAGCCTGATGGCCGGATAAAATAAAACGGGTTATCCAGCCAAAACATTTTTGAGAACGGGCATATCCATGCCCGTTTTTCGGCGGCAGCATCCGGTAGAACGATGTAAAACCTGCTCATGCTGTTCAAAAAACCTTCCGACGATACCCTCTACGCCGCACTGGTCGCCAAAGATGCATCCTATGACGGCTTCGCCTATGTCTGCGTCACCTCGACACGGATTTTCTGCCGGTTCACCTGCACGGCGCGCAAACCCAAGCCGGAAAACTGCCGGTTCACGGAGACCATCGCCGCCTGCCTTGAAGGCGGCTTTCGTCCCTGCAAGCGCTGCCGCCCCCTTCTTGCCTATGGCCACGCCGATCCGCTGGTGCAATCCCTGCTGGATCTGTTGGAGGCCGATCCTGGCCGTCGCTGGCGGGAGGACGATGTGATCGCGCTTGGCCATGACCCGTCCACGGTACGGCGCGCGTTTAAACGCCGGTTCGGAGTGAGCTTTATCGAAATGGCACGGCTGCGCCGGATCAGCCTTGGCACCGAAATCCTCGCCGCGGGCGAAGCCGTGATCGAAGCGCAGATGGAGGCCGGATATGAATCCGGCAGCGGCTTTCGTGCCGCCATCACCCAAATGCTCGGTAATGCTCCTGCACGGATGAAGGATCTCGGCCTGCTCAAGGCTGACTGGATCGACACACCAATCGGGCCGATGCTGGCGATCGCCGACGATCATGCGCTGCATCTGCTCGAATTTGCCGACCGGCCTGCCCTGCCAACGGAACTGAACCGTCTGAAGGCAAGACAGGGCTGCGGAGTAGCAATTGGGCGAACCGCCGTGACCGAACAGATCGCTGCCGAACTGGCGCGCTATTTCAGCGGCGATCCCAATGATTTCGAAACCCGGCTTGCCGGACATGGCACTCCATTCGAGCGCGATGTGTGGCAGGCACTGCGGCAAATCCCGGTGGGGGAGACCTGTAGCTATTCAGAGCTGGCGACATCACTTGACCGTCCAAGCGCCGTGCGGGCTGTGGCGCGGGCAAATGGAGCAAACCAGATCGCTATCGTCATACCATGCCACCGCGTCATCGGCGCGGATGGCAGCCTCACCGGCTATGGCGGCGGGCTTTGGCGCAAACAGTGGCTGCTCAATCACGAACGACGCATAAAACACAACTCATAAGCGTTGCTGATCGTTGTCATTCAAAACATTCGCTGGACGATTTGACGCATCTCGGTCATTTTTCGCGCGTTCACTGGCAGCCAGACTATTTCCGGGAAAAGGGAAAATCTCCCTGTTTCCATGATGGATAACAAGGTTCTCGGTCTGCCACCTTTTCACCCCTCACCCATCGCTTGTCTGCGTCGTCGAGACGTAGGCTCCTGTCCTCGTGCCCGCTTGAAAGGAAAAGATCATGCGCACGACAGATCCGACGAAAAACAGTGTTGTCCTGGCCCCCAGAGGCGGTTTCACCCGCCGCTTTGCGACGGCCTATCGCTGGATCGCTTCGGTTCTGGCGCGCTGTCTCTTGCGCCGGGGCGGGACAAGACCCAGCAATCATGTGGGAGATCTGAATGCGCATCAATTGCGCGATATCGGTCTTGACCACTGGGAAGTCTCATCCCGGCAGGAACAGGAGCGGCACGCCCGGCTGGCGGCCTATGCTTTCCTGATGGGGATGCACGGGCGGTAAAACTCACGCCATATCTGTCAAAGCGCCGTACTAGAGTCTGTCAGGTTCAAATTGAACCAGACAGACTCTAGATTCTTTTGTTTTCGTTTGTCTTTTCGGGAAAACCGGGTTCCACTTTTCCCTGACAAACTCTACGCGGCGCTTTGACAACTCACACGCATCTCAGCCCGTCTTCAGCAACCGGCTTTTCTGGCGGTTCCAGTCGCGTTCCTTCTCGGTCTCGCGCTTGTCATGCAATTTCTTGCCCTTGGCCAAGGCCAATTCCAGCTTGGCGCGGCCTTTTTCGTTGAAATAGATCTTCAACGGCACCAGCGTCATGCCTTCGCGATTGATGGCAACGCGCAGCCGGTTGATCTCTCGCTTGTTGAGCAGCAATTTGCGGCGACGGCGCGGTTCATGGTTGAAACGGTTGGCCTGTAGATATTCCGGCAGATGCGAATTGATCAGCCAGATTTCCTCACCCTCGTCCGAAGCATAGGATTCGGCAATATTGGCCTTGCCTTCGCGCAGAGACTTGACCTCCGTGCCGGTCAGCATGATGCCAGCCTCGTAGGTGTCGATGATCTCATAGTTGAACCGCGCCTTGCGGTTTTCCGCAACGATCTTGTTTACGGTGCGCTGGCTGCCTCTGGGTGCCATGAACTCTGTCCAATCCGACCTATGCTTTTTGTTTTTTCTAAACGCCGGCGGGTCACTGCTCCGGTCTGTCAGGCCTTATGTAATACAGCAATACCAGTAATGGAAGAAGCCGGAGCCAATGTGCACTCCGGCCCAGCCGTCCATTGATGATCTCAGTTCATCAGGCCCGCATGCTGAAGGGCTGCATCGATGGCCGCTTCGGTCGAGGCTTCCAGTGTCGATAGCAGCGGCAGCCGTGCGGTCCGGCCCATCCGACCAAGCCGAGACAGGGCGTATTTCGCTCCGCAAAGGCCCGGTTCCAGGAAGATCGCCTTATGCAGCGGCATCAGCCGATCCTGGTAATCAAGCGCCTTGGCGAAATCCCCCGCCAGCGTTGCTGCCTGGAACTCGGCGCACAGGCGCGGCGCGACATTGGCCGTCACCGAGATGCAGCCAACACCGCCATGGGCGTTGAAGCCCAGCGCGGTAGCGTCCTCGCCGGACAGCTGGATGAACTCACGCCCACAGGTGATCCGCTGTTCGGAAACCCGCTCCAGCTTGCCGGTAGCGTCCTTGACGCCAACAATGGTCTTATGGGCCTGGGCCAGCTTGCCCATGGTTTCCGGGCTCATATCGATTACCGAGCGCGGCGGAATATTGTAGATGATGATCGGCAGGGATACGGCCTGGGCAATCGCCGAGAAATGCGCAATCAGCCCCTTTTGGGTCGGCTTGTTATAATAAGGTGTCACCACCAGCACGGCATCGGCCCCGGCCTTTTCGGCGTGTTGGGCGAGATCGATGGCTTCCATCGTATTGTTGGAGCCAGCACCGGCTATCACCGGAACCCGCTTGGCGACCACTTCGATGCACAGCTCCACCACCCGTTTGTGCTCGGCATGGGTCAGGGTTGGCGATTCGCCTGTTGTGCCGACCGGCACCAGGCCGGAACTGCCTTCGGCGATCTGCCATTCGACATGAGCGGCAAAGGCTTTCTCGTCAATCGCCCCGGTTTCGGTGAATGGCGTGACGAGCGCGGGCATGGAACCCTGGAACATGCATAGAACCCCCAACAGCCGCCAATCCCTGGTCAGCCGTAAATGTGCAATCAAACGCGGGCACATTACTGCTAGGCCCGCACTGGTACAAGCACGGTTCAGCGGGTTTTATGACAGTTTTTCAATGCGGAATTTTCGTCGCATTGACGCCATTTCATTAAGCATTCATTAATCGGCGTCAGAGTTAATGGGAGCTATGCGCATTTTCCGGACGAGTTTGCCGATGAAACGGACCATTTTGCTCAAGCTTGCCCTGTCCATAGGTGTGGCAGCGCTGGCCCCTGCCGGTGTGTCCTGGTCCCAGCCGCTCCTGGGTGGCGGGGATGTGCCAGCGCCGGCCAACCGTCCAGCGGCGCTTTCGGCCTCTTCCGCCTCCTCTGTTTCTGGCGACATTACCGGCTCCATCCCGGTTGTCGCGCCCATGCCGGTCGAACGGTCGCCGCTGAAATCCGGCCTCGACGCCCTGTCGGACCGCAACGGAGCGCTGGCGCTGTCGATTCGCGATGCCATGCCCCAGGGGCTGGACCGGCATATGCTGACATGGTCGATAGCCATGTCGGGCCTTGCCGGCATTCCCTCCTCGGAAATTGCCAATGCCCAGCGCGAGCTGAAAGGCTGGCCGGGCCTTTCCGCCTTCCGCGCCAATTCGGAAAAGGCGCTGTTGCGCGAAAACCCGCCAGCCCCGGATGTATTGGCAGCCTTCGGAGAGACCAAGCCGGAAACGGCAGAAGGCACGATCATCCTGACCCGCGCCCTGGTGGCAAGCGGCAATCGCAGCCGCGCCGTTTTTGTCCTGAAAGACCTGTGGCGCAGCCAGCCGCTGGAGATTGCCACCGAAGACCGCATCCTCAGCGAATTCGGCGGCTTGCTGACCCGCGCCGATCACAAGCTGCGGATGGATTACCTGATGTATCGCGGCCGCACCGCCCAGGCCAAGCGATTCGCGTTGCTTGGCGATGCGCAGGCTCTTTATGCCGCCTGGATGGCCGTCAACAGCCGCTCGCCCAAGGCCGTGGCGCTGGTTCAGGCCGCCAGCGCACGATTTGGCAATGATCCTGCATTGCTGTTCGTCAAAATCGAGTATCAGCGCCGTCAGGACAATTACCAGGACGCGGCAAAGCTGCTGGCGCTTGTGCCCAGAGACGCGTCACGATTGGTCAATCCCGGCGAATGGTGGAACGAGCGGCGTATTGTGGCGCGCGGCCTTGCCGATGACGGCAAATACCGGCTGGCCTATCAGGTTGCCGCTGGCTATACCGCCACCGACCTGGTCGATATCGTCGATGCCGAGTTTCATGCGGGCTGGTATGCCCTGCGCGGCCTCAATGATCCCAAAACCGCAGCCCAGCATTTTCGCCGGATTGTCGAGGCGTCGCACCGGCCACTATCGGCATCACGCGCCTATTATTGGCTGGGGCGTGCCGATGAAGCGCAAGGCAATCCGACCGCCGCGAGGCAGGATTTTGTTCGGGCAGCCGATTATCCCGGCACATTCTATGGACAATTGGCAGGCGCCCGCCTGAAGCAGACACGGCTCGACATTCGCTACCCCACACCGACGGACGAAGACCGCCGCCGATTCGCAAGCCGGGAAGCCATTATTGCTATCGACCGCTACAAGGCCGCCGGCCACGAATGGCGCGGCGCAAGCCTTTACCGGGCCTTGGCCGAACAATTGCAAAGCCCTGGAGAACTGGCGCTTCTCGCCTCCAAGGCCGAGCGCGCCGGCAATCACCAATTGTCGTTGCAGGTGGGCAAGACCGCCTATGGCCGTGGTATAAACGTGCCGGCTTTGGCCTTTCCCATCGGCGTCATTCCCGCTTCCGCCAATATCGCCGGCTCCGGCAAGGCTCTGGCCTATGCCATTGCCCGCCAGGAAAGCGCATTCAACCCGGCAGCCGTGTCCGCCGCCAATGCCAAGGGCCTGCTGCAACTGATGCCGGCCACGGCAAAGGCCGTCGCCAAGCGTCATGACATGACATTTTCACCGGATCGGCTGACCCAGGACGCCGCTTATAATGCCACGCTCGGCGCCCATTATCTGGGCGAACAGATCGACGCTTTTGGCGGCTCTTATATATTGACGTTCATTGCCTATAATGCGGGCCCGAAACGGGTACCGGAATGGATCAACCGCTACGGCGATCCACGCGGCATGCCAATCGATGACGTGGTGGACTGGATCGAGCGCATCCCCTTCCCTGAAACGCGTGGTTATGTGCAGCGCGTCATGGAAAACTACCAGATCTACAAGACCCGGCTGGGGCAGACCGCAGATATCGAGCACGATCTTCGTTACGGCCGCTAACGGCTGAGGGCGGATCGGGCGACGACAACAGGAGTTCACGGCATGCAACACCTGGAGAGTGGGACCTTTCAAGACCGGACGGTTACGGCCGCCGACGGCATCCAACTGTTCGTGCGCGATTACCAAGCCAGTGGCGATACTGATCTGGCTTCCCTGCCCCCAGTCGTCTGCCTGCCCGGCCTGACCCGCAATCACCGCGATTTCACGCAACTGGCACGGCGGCTTTCTGCGGGCGGAAGACGGGTGATCTGCATCGATTCGCGCGGTCGTGGCGGCTCCGGGCGTGATCCGGACCCGAAGAACTACAATCTTTTGACGGAAATGGCCGATGTGATCGCCATGCTGGATGAATTCGCCATTGCTCAGGCGGATTTTATCGGCACATCCAGAGGCGGACTTCTGCTGCATTTCCTGGCCGTCATGCATTCCAGCCGTATTCGCAGCGTGATTCTCAACGATGTGGGCCCGGTTCTGGAAAAAGAAGGCCTGATCGCTATCAGGGATTATCTGAGCGGCAATGGCGGACCAAAAACCTGGGCGGATTGCCCCGCCTATCTCAAATCCGTGCATGGTGCGACGTTTCCGGTGCTGGAACAGCAGGACTGGGAAGACATGGCACAGGCGCTCTACCGCGACGAAAACGGTATCCCCGTCGCCGACTACGATCCGGCGATTGCCGCACAAATCTCCAGCATCGATTTCAGCAAGCCCATCCCGGATTTATGGGTGCAATATGAGGCGCTGGCCCCCTTCCCTCTGCTGATCATTCGCGGGGAGCATTCCCAACTGCTATCCAGGCAGGCAAGCGAATCAATGATCGCACGCCATCCCTCGGCCAGCTTGGTCATCGCCAAGGGCCAGGGCCACGCACCATTGCTGCATCTCATGCCGCTTGCTGCCGAGATCGAGCGATTCCTGAGTGGCAGGTAAACAATCAGGCTTTCAACGACAGCAGCGCGCCGTTGCGATTGTTATGACAGGGCTGAATGGAAGATTGTTTGATGGCGGAGAGGATGGGATTCGAACCCACGATACCATCTCTGGTATACTCCCTTAGCAGGGGAGCGCCTTCGACCACTCGGCCACCTCTCCGGTGCGGTCTGATTATGTCGTCGTAGATTCGATTGCAAGCGCTTTTCGCCAACTTCCACGATAAAGGCGCCATTTCCTTATTGAGAACAAAGGAAACTCCGTATCGCTCTATTGGCTTGGGCAAATCCGGCACGTTCATTCGGGGCAACCCTGCTGCTCTGTCTCGTCTTGATTGCCCTTATAAGAAGACATGCGCGCACTCCCTTAACAATAGGACTGGATGCGCGAACCTCTCCGGGCAACGAACGACACGGCGATTGGATGAGAGAATCGCTACGGTCTAAAATAGAATCGCCACCGATTCTGGCTGTCCTCAGTCCGATTTTGCTACACCGCGCGCCGGAGGGACTGGTGAAAACGTCGCCTCACCTTGAGGCGACTTTGCCTGAGATCGCCTCCAAACCGAGACTGGTGGGCATCGAATCGCCCGAATTTGCCGCATTTCGGATGAGGTCCGAATTCAAGCCGGTTTTCAGTTGATTGGCGTTAGCCTTTGTTTTTCAAAGCGTTTCTTAATAAAGAGTAAACAAACGCCCCGGTTCGGCCATAGCTTTGTGTCCTTTCAGCAACATCAAACGGGGAAGGCTATGGCGAAACCGCCCCGTTTGCCGTTTGTCGATTGCAAGCGCAGCAGCGTTTTGTATTTTCAAATCCAGAAGCGAGGCGGTGGATCGTCCGTTTCATACGTTAACGGGAATGGGGGCAGAAAATGCTGTCCTTCAGCCAAACAGCCCAGACCCTAATGAAACTTGACTGGAGGTCATTATGAACATCAAGAGCCTTCTTCTCGGCTCCGCTGCGGCTCTCGCAGCAGTATCCGGCGCCCAGGCAGCTGACGCTATCGTTGCTGCTGCTCCGGAACCCGCTGAATACGTCCGCGTTTGCGACGCCTTCGGCACTGGCTACTTCTACATCCCCGGCACCGAAACCTGCCTTCGCGTTAAGGGCTATGTCCGTTTCGAAGTTCAGGGCAACAGCAACGACAGCGAATCGTCCTGGTCGGGTAACCGCGACTGGAACGCTCGTACTCGTGGCCTCGTCACTTTCGACGCCAAGAACGACTCCGAGATCGGCACAATCGGCTCCACCATCACGGTCCGCACCTGGGCTGATGAAAGCGGCGGCAGCCTCGAACTCGACGAAGCCTTCATCACTGTTGCTGGCTTCCAGGTCGGTGAATTCTACAACTACTTCGATACGGGCCTGTCCGGCGAAACCGATGACCTCGGCTCGAACCGTCTGAACTCGATCGCTTACAACTACAAGTCCGATACCTTCTTCGCTGGTATCGCTGTTGACGAACTGACCGGCTACTACAGCCGTACACGTGACCTCAGCCAGACTGACGCTTACAGCCAGAACAAGCGCGTTGGCGTTGAAGGTCAGGTTGGCGGTTCTTTCGGTCCAGTAACAGCAACCCTGCTGGGTGGCTGGGACGCAGTTGCTAACGACGGCGCTGTTCGCCTGCTGGCAACCGCAAACCTCGGCCCTGGCGTTCTCGGCGTTGCTGGTCTGTACTCGACCGGCGTATCCGCTTACTACGACAAGGCTGAGTGGACGATTGCTGCTGAATACGCAGCAAAGATCACCGACAAGCTGACCCTGACTCCTGGCGTTCAGTACTTCGCTAACACCGAAGTTGACAGCAGCGGCGACTACACCGGCCGTGACATCTGGAAGGGTGGCTTGACACTGGACTATAAGCTGGCTGAAGGCTTGACCACCAAGGTTTCCGCTCAGTACCAGGATCATGGCTGGACAAGCAGCGACGAAGTCTGGTCTGGTTTCGTTCGCTTGCAGCGTTCGTTCTAATTATCTCTTAGGAGATAAGACTAAGACTAGGCCCCGTTGGAATACGGGGCCTAGTCAGTATGCCGGGGGGCAAACAACAAGAGCGGTTCATAGAGAGAATATCTCTATTTCCTAAACGACAAACTGGAGATCAAAAATGAATATTAAGGGCCTTCTTCTCGGCTCCGCTGCGGCTCTCGCAGCAGTATCTGGCGCACAGGCTGCTGACGCTATTGTTGCCGCTGCCCCCGAACCTGCTGAATATGTCCGCGTTTGCGATGCTTTCGGCACTGGCTACTTCTACATTCCTGGCACTGAAACCTGCTTGAAGATGAGCGGCTACGTTCGTTTTGAAGTTCAGGGCGCAAGCAACAACAGCCTGGGCGATGATCGTAACTGGAATGCTCGTACGCGTGGCCTCGTCACTTTCGACGCCAAGAACGACTCCGAGCTCGGCACGATCGGCTCCACCATCACGGTCCGCACCTGGGCTGATGAAGACGGCGGTAGCATCGAACTCGACGAAGCCTTCATCACTGTTGCTGGCTTCCAGATTGGTTCCTTCTACAATCCTTGGGATAGCGATCTGTCCGGCGAAACCGACGATATCGGTTCGAACCGTTTGAACTCGATCGCTTACAAGTACAAGGCCGACAACTTCTTCGTATACGGCTCCGTTGACGAACTGACCGGTTACTACAGCCGCACTCCGGCTTCTGGCTCTGATCCGTACGGCAACAACGACCGCGTTGGTCTTGAAGCTCAGGTTGGCACCACCTACGGTCCTGTCACCGCGAACCTGCTCGGTTCCTGGGACTTCGCAACCAACAACGGCGCTGTCCGTGGTTTGGCAACTGCTGAAGTTGGTCCTGGCGAATTCGGCATTGCCGCAATCTACTCGACCGGCGCCAGCGCTTACTACGACCTGGGCAAGTGGACTGTTGCTGCTCAGTACGCAGCAAAGATCACCGACAAGCTCAGCCTGACCCCTGGCATTCAGTACTGGAATGAAACCCAGGTTGACGCTTCTGGCGACTATTACGGCCGCGATATCTTGAAGGCTGGTCTGACGGTTGACTACAAGCTGGCTGAAGGCCTGACCACCAAGGTTTCGGCTCAGTACCAGGACCACGACTGGGATGGCAACGACGACGTTTGGACGGGCTTTGTTCGTCTGGAACGCAAGTTCTGATCTGATTGTTGATCTTCAGTTGACAATAGCCTCCGGGTTTACGCCCGGAGGTTTTTTATTGCCTTATCGCAATGCGCGATGCCGCAAGCATGATTGGATATAATGTGCGATTGAGCCTATCCCCTGTTATCCTCTCTTAAAGAGGGCTGGGGTCGAAGGATTGAGACTCTAGGATCGCCTTGGGTCTTTGGTTTCGATCGAACCAGGCAAACTCTCGCGTCTTGTGTTGTCGTTTGTCTTCTTGGGAACCCGGGTTTCACTTTTCCCAAGGCCGCCTCTCACCTTGAAAGAGTTTGGCTGGCCTTCTATCAAGGCGCGAAGACGCTCACGCATTATCGCTTTGAACGAGACGCAGATGTCTGACATGCCTCAAGGGCTTGAGGCACTTCAAAATTACGCAGATCGCTATTTCGCCAGCGTTTGGATCAGGCCAGCAACTGCTTTAGATCTTCCTGCGGATTGCCAATTATCGCCTTATCGGCGGACCGGCCGGCTTCCAGAAGCTTCTTGGCTGTGACATAGGCCTTGGCATCATTGATGGCATCGACCGCAAGGAAACGGTCCTGGCGATAATACCAGACAGAAAGGCTACCCTCGCGCATGCCCGGTCTGACAATCGTCTCGTCATAGCCCAGGTTAAGCCCGGCGATTTGCAGTTTCAGATCATATTGATCGGACCAGAACCAGGGTTTCGGCGCATAGGGCATTGTCCCACCCGCGAGCGTCATGGCAATGGCTTCCCCTTGATCGACGGCATTCTGAACCGATTCCAGCCGAACAGCCCCCTCACCCCAGGGAAGCAGAGCGCAGTCGCCTGCGGCGAAGATGTCATGATCGGAGGTCCGCGCATAGCTGTCGACAATAATGCCATTCTGTACATGCAGTCCGGCGTTGCGTGCCAATCCATCATTGGCGGTGGCGCCGATCCCGACGATCACCAGATCGACTTCGAGCCTGCTGCCATCTGAAAGCTCGGCTGCGGTCACGACATCATTCGTCCCAAGAAGGCGTTTCAAGCCCATACTTTCGCGAATCATCACGCCATGGCCCTGGTGAACGGCACGAATGAAATCGGCGGTCTCTTTGGCGGCAACACGCGATAGAATGCGGTCGGCCATTTCGATCACCGTGACCTCAAGGCCGAGATGGCGCGCAACGGCTGCAGCCTCCAGTCCAATATAGCCGCCCCCTATGATCAACAGCCGCCGCCCTGGTTTCATCACCTCAGCCAGGCGGTCAGCATCCGCCTTATTGCGGATGGTGTAGACCCCAGCCAAGTTGCCGCCAATTTCCTGAGGCAATCCGCGCGGCGTCGAACCGGTGGCAAGCACGAGTTTATCATAGGAAAGTGATGAACCGTCCTGAAGTCGAAGCAGCTTTTTCGATCGATCAATTTCCTCCACCCAACTGGAAAGGCGCAGGGTGATCGCATTTTCATCGTACCATTGGGCAGGCCGCAACAGCAGTCGATCAAAACTCATTTCGCCGATCAGATATTTTTTTGAAAGCGGTGGGCGCTGATAGGGCAATTCCGGCGCAAGGCCAATCATGGTGATCGGTCGTTGATCGTTCAGCGCCCGTAGTTTTGACGCAACAGAAAAACCGGCCTGCCCTGCACCGACAATCACCAATGAATTTTCCACGCCATGCCTCCAGAAAAATCGCGAACTCTCTGCCGGAAAATGCAGCAATCAGCGCGATAACCATTCTCATCAACGGGTAATTACCGGATGCCAACCCGTCAAGTTCGTCAGCCACGCCTGGATGTAATAATGCCAAGTTCCGTAGATGGTCCGCATCCTCGCCTTGAAGGCATTGAAAATATTTTAAATGCATCAGTGGCTTGAGACAAACGGAATACGAAGAGTCATCAGAAGAAATGTCGCAGTTCGTCAGGTTTGACAATTTTACCGATAGGATGACGCAAACAATTAGGAAAACTGCGTTAAACTGGGATACCAAGAAGGAGAAGAAGGACCGGTGTCATGCCGCTGCAGAACATTCTCGATGCAAAAAAGGACATTCCGCGGGACCTCGCCTATAAGAAGTTCAGCATTGATCGACCTGGCAAGATCATCTTTGTCGGCCATCATCTGAGCACCAAAACCACCGTGCGCTGCCTGATCCGCAAAATCTCTCTGCAAGGCGCGGACCTTGAAGTCAGCCGCATGCTTCCCGTGCCGAAAAACTTCTTTCTGGAAATTCTAGGCATCCGCGATGAGATCGGCTGCACCTTGATGCGCCGGGAACAAGAGACGGCAGTGGTGAGCTTCAACATGCTGATCGATCCCGAATTCCTTCATCACGTCGTAAAGCTCTCATTCGAATTTGGGCCGTAATGGCACAGACTAACACAGGTTGGACTTGAGATTGAGTTGTGTTTCTTTGCATATTCTCGTTTTGGTTTTAAAATTAGTCCAATCGCTCAAATTTGATCGAATAGATTCAACGCTCTGAAATGCCATTGCGGCAAACTTCTCCTGACAACGAGCACAACCGAGGAGAGATCATGCTGCAAGGAACCCATTTAGCGACCGTCACTTCAGAAATGTATGAGCGGCGCTGGGACCGTTATCAGGTTCGCAGACCCGCTCGCATCATGGCGGTCCGGGCAGGTTTGAGCGGGGTGACCATGCGCAGCGCGACGGTGCTGGATATTTCCCGCGGTGGCGCCGGTCTCGAATTGGATACGGGTATCGGCCTTGGCAGCCATTACTATCTGGAGGTGCTAGGGATTGCTACGCGCATTGGCTGTGCCGAAGCTTTTCGCAACGGCACAAGGGCTGGTGTCAAATTTCTGATGCCGATTTCAGAAGTCTTGTTGCAACGGATCATCCGTACGGACTTCGTCATGAGTGCCGACCGCGCCAAAGACAATGCTGGAAAAACCGTTGCGCCGGGTACAGGCAGACTTGCCCGGTGAGCAGGCGCTCAAACCTCGTCGCGCACCATTTATTTTCAATCAACTGCCGTCCGCTGCAATAAAGAGGACTAGCCGCTGTTGTTTGATCTCATGCCCCTTGGCGGCTCCTTGCAGCCTTTCTATTCTCAGCGCACCGATTCGCCAGGAATAGCATTCATGTCATCGTTTTCGCGGTTTACACCGCTTATCTCCCGCCTGCCCGCCACCGTTCCCTTTGTCGGCCCCGAGGCTATCGAGCGCCAGCGCAGTCTGCCGGTCAAGGCCAGGATCGGCGCCAATGAAAGCGGCTTCGGTCCCTCGCCCAACGTTCACCTGGCGTTGCAGGCCGCCTCATCCGAAATCTGGAAATATGCCGATCCCGAAAATTTCGATCTGAAGGCCGCCCTGGCTGGCCATTATGGCCTTGGCGCCGATAATTTTGCGGTTGGCGAAGGCGTTGATGATCTTCTGGGGCTGACCGTGCGGCTGGTGATCGAGCAGGGTTTGCCAGTCGTCACTTCGCTTGGCGGTTATCCGACCTTCAATTTTCACGTCAACGGGTTTGGTGGGCGACTGGTAACGGTGCCCTATCGGCAGGACCGCGAGGATCTTGACGGTCTTCTGGAGGCAGTGCGCCGCGAAAATGCGCCGCTGGCCTATCTCGCCAATCCCGACAACCCGATGGGAAGCTGGCACGAGAGCCGAGATGTGGTTGCCTTTGCCCGCGCTCTGCCGGAGACATGCCTGCTTATTCTGGATGAGGCCTATAGCGAAACCGCCCCGGCTGGCAGCATCCCTGCGGTCGATGCGCTGATCGATCTGCCAAATGTGCTGCGGATGCGGACATTTTCCAAGGCTTACGGCCTGGCTGGGGCGCGGATCGGCTATGCGATCGGCACGCCCGGAACGGTGTCTGCCTTTGACAAGATCCGCAATCATTTCGGCATGGTGCGTACCTCCGTCGCCGCAGCTCTGGCCGCCCTCGCCGACCAGGACTATCTGACCGCAACCGTCACACGGATCATCGCAGCACGGGAGAGAATTTCCTTAATTGCCCGCCAGAATGGCCTGCAACCATTGGCCTCAGCGACCAATTTCGTGGCGGTGGATTGCGGCCGCGACGCGGCCTATGCCCGCGCTATTGTCAATGGATTGATGCAGCATGGCGTGTTTATCCGCATGCCGGGCGTCGCGCCGCTCAATCGATGTATCCGCATCAGCGCTGGCTTGCCAGAGGATCTCGATTTGCTGGAGCAAGTGCTGCCGATGGTTTTGCGCGATCTCGAGTCGCGCTGACGGGACTACTTGGAAAACAAAAAACCGCGCCGGCCTTGTTCCTGCCGGTCGCGGTTGAATGGTTTGGTATTACCCTGTTTCGTTGATGCCCTGTTTGGATGGCGGTGGATCAGTGAGAGGTCATCCATTCACGGGCGTCACGGAGCGCTTCTGCCAGCTGGCTCTTGGTCATGGTGGAGGCCAGATCGGACCGGAGGCCGACAGAACGGTCACAGCCTTTAATCGCGGCGATATTCAGCCATTTATGGGCAGACACCAGATCCTGCTCGCAGCCACGACCGGTGGCATACATCAGGCCCATGATACGAAAGATATCAGCCTGTGGCTGGCCACCAATCGTGGCCATATCGTCTGCCTGCATATCGAAACGTGCCATGGTCTAGTTCCTGTCCAATTTGGCTTCGGTTGGTCTTTTTTCAGTGTCATGGCGGGTTTCCGGCTTATCATTGCGCCGGAATACCCCACCAAGCTAAGTCCCTGTTTTCATGTCTGAACCGTCAACATCCTGGCAATCTTACGTCGCTTTTCGGTGTTTGCGGTGCGGCAGGTTTTCCCTGCTCGTTTGATGGGTTCATTATGTCGGACGGGTTTCAAAATGCGCTTAAAATGCTTGCTTAACGGGTGGCAAACGGGCTCGAAACCCTTTGTCAACTTGTCTTTCCGTTAAGCATTACAGGGGCTGGTTTACCGGCAAATAGAGGTTAATTTTACTGATCTTTTACAGTTGTGATTTTACTCTTTGTTCAGCATGATCGAGAGAGATGCGGAAAGGCTTCGAAATTCGTCCCTTGCGATAGCGCCTTTCACATCGCATCAGAGGCCTATTTACGTTTACGTGCGCGTCATTTAATTTGACGGTCTTGTTACCCGAAACCATATCGGGGGCGGAGGATCGTGGAGGAAAGAATGAAAACTATTTTGCTAGCAGCCGGACTATTGGCCTTGAGCCTGACTAGTGTCAGCGCAGCGGAGCCGATCGAAGGCAAATGGAAGACGGCAAGCGGAGAAACCGCAGAGATCGCCAGCTGTGGCGCAGCCTTTTGCATCACCCTGAAGACGGGCAAGCATGCTGGCAAGCAAATCGGCAAGCTGAGTGGCTCAAGTGCCAGCTATACCGGCGAAGTCACCGATCCGGATAATGACAAGACCTATTCCGGCTCGGCAAATGTTCAGGGCAAGTCCCTCAACTTGAAGGGCTGCGTGTTGGCCGTGCTGTGCAAGAGCCAGACCTGGACCCGGCTGTAATATTTCGCCGCGCCGGATCGTCCCGGCGCGGTATTGCCCGATTTTGAAGACGCCTGCTTATCGCGCCTTTTGGCCAAACAGGACTTTCTTGGCTTCCTCATCGGTGGCAACATTGCTACGCCGCTCGGCGCCAACAGCAATGCCTGCCTTGACCCCCGGACGTTCCATCATCGCCTCAAACCAGCGCTTCAGATGGGGGAAATCGTTGAGGTCCTGTCCCTGATTGGCATGGGGCACGACCCAGCCGACGCAGGCCATGTCGGCAATGGAATAATCGCCCGCCAGAAACTCCCGATCCGCCAGCCGCTTGTTCATCACGCCATAGAGACGGTTGACTTCATTGGTGTAGCGGTTGATGCCGTATTCGATCTTTTCCGGCGCATATTGGCGGAAATGATGCGCTTGTCCGGCCATCGGACCGAGGCCGCCCATCTGCCAGAACAGCCACTGATCCACCTCGACGCGGGCCCGCTCGTCGGTGGGGTAGAATTTGCCGGTCTTGCGTCCCAGATATTGCAGGATGGCGCCAGATTCGAACACGGATATCGGCTCGCCGCCAGGACCATCCGGATCGATGATCGCCGGCATGCGGTTATTGGGCGAAATTTTCAGGAAATCCGGCGCGAATTGCTCGCCCTTGCCGATATTGATGTATTTCACCTCATAGGGCAGGCCGAGTTCTTCCAACAAAATGGAAATCTTCCAGCCATTCGGCGTGGGCCAGTAATAAAGCTCGATAGGCGCTGTCATGGGCTCTCTCCTTTACGGCATCGTATGTTTTATCAAACGCCGATGCTGTAGCACTTCAAATGATGCAGTCGCTGCCTGTCCTGAGGTAAATATCATGGCACCAAGTTCAAGGGACAGACGCGATAAAACAACAGCGTCAAAGGGGATTCCAGCCTCGCGATAGCTTGATCGTTTCATATCAAAACCATCAAGCTATCGGGGGATATCATGAGAGACATTACAATACGGCTGACGGCGGTAACGGTTATCATGGCGGTGTTCGCAGCGCTGTTTTCCATACTGGTCGTCAATTCTGTCCGCATACCGCAAAATCTGCGCACGGGCCTGACGGGAGAGCGGCTCTATTCGCTGCAAAACGGGTCGTCGCTTGCCACTCAAAGCATCGCGGCGCGCAGGGGATAAAATCAGCGGAAATGCATGCCTGTCGTTTGCTTGTTATTCAGACCGATATATAACGTCTCATGAGCAATAGAATCGTCAATTCCATCCCTGGGCCCGTCCCTGTCACCATCATCAGCCCACCCGCTTACGAGGCAAGGCTGTTTGCCGACGCCAGCGAGGCGGTCGATGCGATTACAGAGATTTACGAGCGCAATACGGCGTTTCTCATCGATGCCTTTACCGCGCTTGCCAATGGCGCGCCGATAGAGGGCCGTTACCGGGCCTTTTATCCACAGGTCAGCATCGAAACCAACAGTTTCGGCCATCTCGACACCCGGCTTTCCTATGGGCATGTCACCTCGCCGGGCATCTATACGACCACGCTGACCAATCCGAAATTGTTTCGCCACTATCTGAAGGAACAGCTGTCCCTGCTGATGCGCAACCATCAGGTGCCGGTCAAGGTCAGTGAATCGACCACGCCGATCCCGCTGCATTTCGCTTTTGGCGAAGGTGCGCATGTGGAGGCTTCGGCCAGCGGCCTTTCCGATATTCAGCTCCGCGATATTTTCGACACGCCTGACCTGTCGACCACGGACGATGAAATCGCCAATGGCGAATATGAGCCGCCAGCCGGTGAGCCATTTCCCCTGGCGCCGTTTACAGCGCAGCGGATCGATTATTCGCTGGCGCGGCTGTCGCATTATACGGCGACCAGCGCCAAGCATTTCCAGAACTTCGTACTGTTCACCAATTACCAGTTTTATGTCGATGAATTCTGCGCCTATGCCCGCACCCTGATGGCCAATGGCGGCGAAGGCTATACGGCCTTTGTCGAGCCGGGCAATATCACCACGCTGGCCGGTGAAAATGCGCCCTCCTCCGGCGCGCCGCTTGGCCGCCTGCCGCAAATGCCGGCCTATCATCTGAAAATGAAAGGGCATGCCGGTATTACCATGGTCAATATCGGCGTTGGCCCGTCCAACGCCAAGACCATTACCGACCACGTGGCCGTGCTACGTCCGCATGCCTGGCTGATGCTTGGCCACTGCGCCGGTCTGCGCAACAGCCAGCGGCTGGGCGATTATGTGTTGGCCCATGCCTATATGCGCGAAGACCATGTGCTGGACGACGACCTGCCCGTCTGGGTGCCGATCCCGGCCCTGGCCGAAGTACAGCTGGCACTGGAAGATGCGGTCGAGGAAATCACCGGTTATGAAGGCTTCGAGCTGAAGCGCATCATGCGCACCGGCACAGTGGCGACCATCGACAACCGCAACTGGGAACTGCGTGACCAGCGCGGCCCGGTGAAGCGCCTGTCGCAGGCGCGCGCCATTGCGCTCGATATGGAATCCGCGACGATTGCCGCCAATGGCTTCCGCTTCCGCGTGCCCTATGGCACGTTGCTCTGCGTGTCCGACAAGCCGCTGCATGGCGAATTGAAACTGCCGGGCATGGCGACGGCTTTCTACAAGACCCAGGTCAGCCAGCATTTGCAGATCGGCATCCGGGCCTTGCAGAAGCTCGGTGCCATGCCGACGGAAAAACTGCATTCGCGCAAGCTGAGAAGCTTTTTCGAGACGGCCTTCCAGTAACAGCAAGGCACCTTCGGTGCCTTGCTGTTTCAGGGCTTTCGCGCGGGCGAAGGGAAAACCGCGTGCAGCGCCAGCGAGAGCGCTGCACTGAGCAAAGCTGAGACGATGACGATCAGATGCAGGTTGACGGCGGCCTTGGCCAAACCGTCCATATTCTGCACTCCCGCTCCAAGAGCAGCCGCGCCCGCAACAATGCCAGCCGGATAGGTGCCGACCCCCGCCGGTGCATGAAAGGGCAGGACGGAGGAAAGCTCTCCGCCCAGTGCTCCGCCAAAAGCCGCCGATAGCGGCGTTACCTGCATCAAGCTCAACACCCAGGCAAATACCAGAACCTTGGTGCCCCAGGTGACGATGGTCATCGCCCAGGCCCGGAAAAAGGCCGCCTTATGCGCAGGCAGGCCTGCCTCCACTCCTTCGACCATCTTCAGCACCCTGCCAGAGAAACGCGCCTTGGCAAACAGGATTGCCGGGCGTTTCAACGCAAAGCCGATCAGCGGCAGGACCAGAAACAGCAGCCACGCCATTACCCAGCCCGCGAACGCCCAGCCCCAAGGCTGCGGCTTTCCCAGCACCAGGCCAAGACCAGCGGCGGCCAGAAGCGCATGCAGATCCAGGAGCCGCATCACCAGCAGCGCCGAAGTGCCTGACAATAGCGGCACGGAAAATTCCGAGCGCATCAGCAGCGGAAAGCTGGTTTCACCGCTTCGAAACGGCAGAAGAATATTGAGGAGATTATGGACCTGCGCCAGATGAAACAGCGCGGTAAACCGGCCCGAGGTTTGGCGTGGGAAATAATCGTAAATCCGCCAGGCCCGCACCAGAGAGGTGGAAACCAACAAGCCCAGCGCTAAGAGCACCGTTGAAAGGCCCAGCGCCTGCCACTCTCGCAGCACCATGCCCCAGCCCCAGACGGCTTCGACAAAAACCACGTAAGCGGCAATGGCGATAAAGGCGATGAGTGAAACGCCATGGCGCTTTATCCACGATTTGCGTTCACTTTGATCGATTGAGGTCATTGCCCTGACAGTTCCGAATTGCGTGGCCGCGCCGGTTCCTATAACACCCGGACTTATAAAGGCCAGCAATTTTCGGAGTTCCTCCCTTGCCGACAGACCGTTTCGCCGCCGTGACCGGCCATGCTTCCTCCGATAATGCCACATCTGCGATCGAACTGTCGGTCGTCGTTCCCTTCATGAACGAGGAAGACAATATCGGGCGGATGATCGAACGGGTGATGGAAGCGCTGAAGGATTTCGGCAAGCCCTGGGAACTGATCGTCATCGATGACGGCTCCACCGACCGGACATTGAGCCGCGCACAGGCCTATATCGGCCGTGAAGGCCTGGACCTGAAAATCATCGAATTCCAGCGCAATTTCGGCCAGGCAGCAGGCCTTCAGGCCGGTTTCGACGCCGCACGCGGACGGCTGATCGCCTCGCTGGATGGCGACCTGCAAAACGACCCGCACGACATTCCCGGCATGATCGCCGAGCTGGAAAGCCGCGATCTCGATCTGCTCTGCGGCTGGCGCAAGGCCAGGCAGGATGCACTGGTGCTGCGCAAGATCCCCTCCTGGTGCGCCAACCGGCTGATCGGCAAGGTGACCGGCGTGCGCATCCACGATTACGGCTGCGGGCTGAAGCTTTACCGCGCCCAGATTATCAAGCAGATCAGCATCATGGGCGGCATGCACCGCTTCATCCCGGCCTGGGTCGCCAGCGTCATTCCATCGTCGCGGATCGGCGAGACTGTCGTCAATCACCATGCCCGCCAGTTCGGCACCTCGAAATACGGTATTTCCCGCACCGCCCGTGTTGTGCTCGATCTGCTGGCTGTGCTGTTCTTCATGCGCTTTCGCCAGAGGCCCGGCCATTTCTTCGGGATGATCGGCTTCTTCATCGGCACGCTCAGCGCGCTGATCCTGTTCTATCTGTTCGTCATCAAGCTGATGGGCGGGGATATCGGCACACGGCCGCTGCTGCTGGTCGGCGTCATGCTGTTTTTAGCCTCGATCCAGATGATCACCACCGGCATTGTCGCGGAAATGCTGACCCGTTCCTACGATACGCCGCGTGCCTACGTGATCCGCAAAACCTACGACCAAGCACCGGATACCAAGGACATCTGAGATGATTTCGACGCTCCGGCAGAAGCCCGCTTCGCTCTTCCTTCTCCTGGGCCTCTATTTTCTCGTACAGGTGCTGGTGCGTCTGGCCCTGCCCGCGTCATTGGAACTCGATGAAGGCCAGCAACTCTATTATGCGCAATGGCTTTCAATCGGCTACGACAGCCAGCCGCCGTTCTACAACTGGATTCAGTATGGCGTGGTGGAACTGCTCGGCCCCAACCGGCTGGCGCTGGCGCTGTTGAAAAACCTGATGCTGTTTGCCAGCTACGTGTTGATTGCGCTGGCCGCAGCACAGGTTCTGAAAAGCCGTGATCTCGTCATTATCGCCTGCCTCAGCCTGTTGACCATGCCGCAGATCAGCTTTGAGGCACAGCGAGACCTGACCCATACCGTCGCGCTGATTTTCTGCACCGCGCTGTTGTTGTTCGGCGTGTTGCGGACCCTGAAATCGCCCAGCATCTGGAGCTATGCCCTGACCGGGGCCGCCATTGGCTGTGGGTTTATTTCCAAATACAACTTCGTTCTGTTGGTCAGCGCCGCTTTCATCGCCATCCTGGCGGAGCCGAAGTTTCGCCGGCGTGTACTGGACTGGCGCATCCTGCTGACGGCTGGCGTGGCATTGGCGATCTTGCTGCCGCATGCCCTGTGGTTTTTCCAGCATATGCAGGAAGCGACCCGCAATACGCTGGGTAAAATGACCGATGACAATATTACCAGCCTGCCACAGCAGATCTTCAAGGGTCTGACATCGCTCAGCACTGCGGTTCTGGCCAGCGCGGCCCCCACCATGGCGCTGCTGCTCATCCCTTTTGCCCGCACCCTGCCCTTCCCTCACCTGCCGCGTCCAGCCGCCTCCGTTTTGTCCGCCAGCAATGAATGGACCCGGCTGCTGGGTCGGATGATGCTGCTGGTGGTCGCCGTTCTGGCGCTGATGGTAATCTTCGGCGGTGTCAGCGCCATCAAGGACCGCTGGCTTGCGCCCTGTTTCCTGATGCTGCCGCTCTATCTCTGCCTGAAAGTCGAAGCGGCGGGCCTGGGCGAAGAAGGACAGTTGCGCCGCTTTCTGGTCGTAGCGCTTACCATCATGGTGCTTGTGCCGGTGATCCTCTATGGCCGCGTGATCGGGGCCGGTTATATCGGCCATTACCAGAAGCAGAATGTACCCTATGGCCAGGCCGTTGCCACGGCGCTCTCCTCTGCGCCAAGCCGCCCGGTCCTGGTGCTGACCAGCGATCAGCAGATGGCCGGCAACATCCGCCTGCATGCGCCCGATATTGCTGTCACCGTCCCGCCGACAAGCGGCGTGCCCGTACCGGCGCATTTCGATGCACAGCATCCGCTGCTGGTAATCTGGCGCAATTTCGGCAGGCCCAATCCAGACATGCCGAAGGCGGTGAAGGACTGGATTGCCACCTATCCTGGCATGCAGGCACAATCGGTCGGCGAGATTGCGCTACCCTTCCTGCATGGACGGCCGCATTCACTTTATTCCTTTGGCTACGCCGTCTATTATTCCACCACACCCTGATATTTGGCACGCCCTGAAATTTCGATTTGGCAAAAAAATCGCAATGCCTCTTGATAGATTTTATCTAAGATATATCTTAGACCTATAAAAACCTATCGGAGATACACAATGCGATTTTCTCATTCACACGAATACCAGGGCGACCATGGTGGCAGACACGGTCATCCGCTTGCCGACCTGATGCACGCGATGCGTGGCGGTCCCTTTGGACATAAAGGGCCGGACGGCAAACATGGGCGCGGACGCGATGGCGAACGCCGCCGGATGTTTGAGACCGGTGAGTTGCGACTGGTGCTATTGAAGCTGATTTCGGAACTGCCGCGCCATGGCTATGACCTGATCCGCGAAATCGAGCGGCTGTCGGGCGGTGCCTATGCGCCCAGCCCCGGCGTGATCTATCCGACCATGACCCTATTGCTGGATATGGGCCTGGCCGAGGAACAACAGACCGAGGGCGCCCGCAAATTGCTGGGCATTACCGAGGCTGGAAAAATCCACCTCGACGACAATGCAGAAGCGGTAGAGATTGCCATCGCCCGGCTGACCGCCCTTGCCAAATTGACCGAGCGCACTGACACCGGACCGGTGCGCCGGGCAATCCATAATTTGCGCGCCGTGATCCATGACCGGCTCGCCCAGGACGACGTGTCGCGCGAGACGCAATTGGACGTCGCCCGCATTCTCGATGAAGCAGCCAGCAAGATTGAAAGGCTTTGACCATGCCCAAAACCATTGCCACCATCCCGACCCAAAACGGCTGGAAATATGTCCAGCAACTCTGCAAGCATTGGAGCCACAAGCTGACCGTCGAGCTTGGCGACAACCAGGGTACAGTGACCTTCGACACGGCCACCGCCGTGATGACCTGCGACGAGGCAGGACTGACGGTCACCATCGAGGCAGAAAACGACGAGTTGCTGGAGCGCTACAAAGGCGTGGTCTCCAGCCATCTCGACCGCTTCGCCTTCCGCGAAGCGCCCCTGCCCTTCGACTGGAAGCCTGCGTGAACCAAACTTATTCGCGATAGTGATCGCGCAGCCAATCCAGCGCCTTGCCCAAAACCTCCACCGCCTGATCGACCTCGGCACGGGAGATAATAAACGGTGGCGAAAACAGCATGCGGTCGCCGGTGGCGCGGACAATCACGCCACCCGCGACGCAATGATTGCGCACTTGCGCGCCGACATCATCGGGCTTGGCGAAGCGACGGCGCGATGCCTTGTCCGCTGTCAGTTGCACTGCGCCGATCAGCCCAAGGCTGACCACTTCCCCCACCATCTGATGATCGGCAAGCGAAGCCAGCGCCGTCGCGAAATACGGGCCGATATCGTCGCGCACCCGCTCCACCAGCTTTTCCTCTTCCAGGATGCGGATATTTTCCAATGCCGCCGCCGCGCAGACTGGATGGCCGGAATAGGTGTAGCCGTGATTGAAATCGCCGACCTCATTGATCAGCACTTCGGCCACCCGATCCGAGACCAGCACGCCACCGACCGGCAGGTAGCCTGACGATAGGCCCTTGGCAATCGGAGCCAGATCCGGCTCAAAACCGAAATGCTGATAGCCGAACCAGCTACCCAACCGGCCAAAGCCGCAGATCACTTCATCCGAGACCAAGAGAACGTCATAGTGCTTGCAGATCCGGACAATCTCCGGCCAATAGGTCTGCGGCGGAATGATCACGCCGCCCGCTCCTTGCACCGGCTCGGCCACGAAAGCCGCAACGTTTTCGGCACCCAATTCCAGAATTTTCGCTTCCAACTCCTGCGCGGCCTTCAAGCCAAACTCGTCAGGCGACAGGGTGCCGCCCTCACCATACCAATAGGGCTGGTTGATGTGGTGAATGCCCTCGATCGGCAGATTGCCCTGTTCATGCATATATTTCATGCCGCCTAGCGAAGCGCCCGCAACGGTCGAGCCGTGATAGCCATTCTTACGGGCGATCACCTGGGTCTTGCTGGGGTGGCCGAGCGCCTTCCAATAGACCCGCGCCAGGCGAAACCATGTATCGGTTGCCTCGGAGCCCGAATTTGTGAAGAACACATGGTTCATCTGCGGCCCAGCCAGGCTGGTCACCTTCTGCGCCAGCAACGTCGCCGGTGGCGTGGTGGAGCCGAAAAACGTGTTGTAATACGGCAATTCCTGCATTTGCACATAGGCGGCATCGGCAATCGACTTGCGACCGTAGCCGACATTGACGCACCACAGCCCGCCAAACGCATCCAGATATTTCTTGCCCGTCGCATCCCATATATGGACGCCTTCGGCTCGCTCAATAATGCGGACACCCGCTTCATTCAGTTTTTTGGTGTCGTTGAACGGGTGCAGATGATGGGCGGCATCGATGGCGGCAAGATTGGAAAGGGCGGCGGGTTTCTCGTTCATGGCAGGCTTCCTGTGGCGGCGGTGTCGCATTGAAAGGCGGCAATTTATCCGCTACGACCATGACGATATGCCCCAGCTTTGGCAAGAACCGCCAAGGGCTGGCAGACCTCTTTCGAAAGCCCGCCATGACCCAGATCGACGCCTCCACCAGCACCGCTTCCGACCCGCAGGCCCGGATCGAAATCCTGCTGGTTGGCATGAATGGCGACCTGCGCGGCAAGATGATCCCGCTCAATGCCGAGGATAAGGTCTGGAAAAACAGCGTCCGCCTGCCCGCGTCTACGCAGTCGCTGGATATCTGGGGCGATGATAATGACGACCTGACCGGCATTTCGCTGACGCTGGGCGATCCCGATGGCCTGTGCATTCCCGACAAGCGTTCGCTTAGCCCCATGCCCTGGGCGCCGGCAGGCTCCAGACAGGTGCTGGCCACCATGCATACACTTCAGGGCCAGCCGCATTTCGTCTGCCCGCGCGCCATTCTGGCCCGGGTGCTGGAGCGGTTTACGGCATTGGGTCTCACGCCCGTCGTGGCGACCGAGCTGGAATTTTACGTGATGGAAGATGATTGGCGCGAGACCGGTCGGCCAATGCCGCCCAAGGCGCTGACCTATCGCGGCGAGCCGAACGGCTTTCAGCTGTATGACATGCGGGCAACCGGAGCGATGGAGGATTATCTGGCCACCGTACGCGCCTATGCCGACGCCATGGGCCTGCCCGCCGATGCAACGACGGCGGAATTCGGCCCTGGCCAGTTCGAGGTCAATCTTCTGCACCGGCCCGACGCCATGGCTGCGGCGGATGACTGCATCTACCTGAAGCGCGTCGCCGAATTTGCCGCCCGCCGCCATGGGCTGAAATCCACCTGCATGGCCAAGCCCTATGGCGATCAGGCAGGCTCCGGCCTGCATGTGCATGTCAGCATTATCGATACGCAAGGCCACAATATTCTCGATGCCAAGGGCGGCGAACCGGTCAAGCTGAAATCGGTGACGGCGGGCCTGTTGCAGACCATGCGGGAAGCACAGCTGATTTTTGCGCCTTTTGCCAATTCCTATCGCCGTTTCCAGCCCGGCTCCTTTGCGCCCGACCGGATCGACTGGGGTTTCGGCCATCGCGGCACCGCGATCCGCATTCCGGATAAAGACGGCCCGGCAGCACGGATCGAGCACCGGGTGGCAGGCGCCGACGCCAATCCGCATCTGTTGCTAGCCGCCATTCTCGGCGGCATGTTGCAGGGGCTGGAGGCCGACCTCGATCCCGGCCCAGTCACCACGCCGGATGCGCCAGCCACCAGCCCGGACCTGTTGACCCACGACTTCCTGACCGCCGTCGATGCCTTCCGCACCTCGGATTTCATCGCCGATATTTTCGGTCGCCAATATCGCCAGCTCTATGGCGACACCAAGCGCAAGGAAGCGATCACCTATCTGCGTACCGTGTCGGATTTCGATTACAGGACCTATCTGCCACGCCTGTAAAAGGCGCGGCCCGTCCTCTTTGGACTTCGCGCCAGCAGAATCGCTCCGCGAAATGTGATCCCACCGAGATCGCAATCCCTATAATAAAATACTAAAATAATGCTAACACACAGAATGCAGCACCAACTTCCCCCTGAAATCGTGGGGAGGCCAGGCCAGACTGTGGAAAACATTTTGCCTTCTGCGGACAAAGCCCCTGTTGTCAGAAACCGACAATGTTTTTTTGAAGGCAGGGCTTGTTTTTTGGGCAGTTTTACCATTTGGTCAACAACCGAACGAATTCCCTACGGGCGCGGAGACAACAAGAATGACCCAGATGAAAATCAGATTGGCAACGGCAGTGCTGGCAGGTTCCCTGCTGTTTGGTGCAAGCAGTGCATTGGCGGAAGCGGTGCTTCGGCGCGGCAACGCTGCAGAGCCCAAGTCGCTCGATCCAGCCCATATCTCGATCGACATCGAAGGTCATATCATGCAGGACCTTTACGAAGGTCTCGTGGTGTTTGACAATGCCGGTAAGATTCAGCCAGGCGCTGCTGAAAGCTGGAAAATCTCTGCGGATGGCACGGTCTACACATTCAACCTCCGCAAGGATGCCAAGTGGTCTGATGGCTCGCCTCTGACGGCAGGCGACTTCGTCTTCTCCCTTCAACGTGAGGAAAATCCGAAGACAGCCGCCGAATATGCCAATATTCTTTATCCGATCAAAAATGCCCAGAAGGTCAACAAGGGTGAATTGCCCCCCGAACAGCTTGGTGTGAAGGCTGTGGATGACCACACGCTGGAAATCACCCTGGAACAGGCAACGCCATTCTTTCTGCAATTGATGACCCATTATACCTCCTTGCCGATCAGCAAGGCCAATTATGAAAAATTCGGCGACCAATTCGTCAAGCCGGGCAACATGGTGTCCAACGGCGCCTTCAAGCTGCAAGCCCATGTGCCGAATGACAGCCTGACCGTCATCAAGAATGAAAATTACTGGGATGCGAAAAACGTCAAGCTCGACAAGGTGATCTTTTACCCGATCGACGATCAGGCCGCTGCCCAGCGCCGCTATGAAGCCAAGGAACTGGATGTCAGCTACGGTCTGCCGCTTGACCAATTGAAGCGCCTCAAGGCTGCATTTGGCGCGCAAGTCCATGCCACACCGTCACTTGCAACCGAATATTACGCTTTCGACACCCGCGAAGCGCCCTATAGCGACGTGCGGGTCCGCCAGGCTCTGTCCATGGCAGTCGACCGCGATTTCGTCGCCAATGACATTCGCTCTGGCGCGGTGATCCCGGCCTATAGCTTTGTGCCGCCGGGCATGGAAGGCTATGGCACCGGCCCGCAGCCTGAATTCGCCAAGCTTTCGCAGATCGACCGCGAGGACAAGGCTGTTGAACTGATGAAAGAGGCCGGTTACGGCCAAGGCGGCAAGCCGCTGAACATCGAAATCCGCTATAACACCAATGCCGACCACGAACGGCTGGCGACCGCCATTGCCGACATGTGGAAGACAACCTTTGGTGCCACGGTCAAGCTGACCAATCTCGATGTAGCCTCGCATTACTCCTACCTGCAGGAAGGCGGCAAGTTCAACGTTGCCCGTGCGGCCTGGGCTGCCGACTATGCCGACCCGGAAAACTTCCTGGCGCTGCAAATCAGCGACAACAAGACCTTCAATTATCCCCATTGGAATAACCCGGAATTCGACGCGCTGATGGCGAAATCCTATAAGGAAACAGATCCGGCCAAGCGCATGGAGCTGATGAAACAGGCTGAAGCCATTCAGGTGAAGGAACAGCCGATCATGCCGCTTTATTTCCGGTCCAATCTGTGGATGGTCTCTGAAAACGTGCAGGGCTGGGGCGACAGTGGCGTTGATTGGCACCTCTCCAAGTATCTGAGCCTGTCCAAGTAACCTCAAAGGAGAGCGACGCGCGGGGACCGAAAGGTCTGACCGCGCGTCTGCTATTTGACCATGATCAACTTTGTTCTGCGCCGACTAATGAGCGCGATACCGACGATCTTTATCGTCGTGACCATTTCATTTTTCCTGATGCGCTTTGCGCCGGGTGGACCGTTCAGCCTCGAACGGCCATTGCCGCCGCAAACCATGGAAAACATCATCGCGACATTTCACCTCAACGATCCTTTGTGGAAGCAATATCTACATTATCTCGCCAATGCCTTCCAAGGAGATTTTGGTCCGAGCTTCGTCTACAAGGACAATACCGTTGCCCAGTTGATTTCGCAGGCGCTTCCCTATTCCATCAAGCTTGGCGGCACCGCGCTGATTATCGCGCTGATTTTAGGCGTCATTCTGGGAACAATCGCAGCGCTTCGTCAAAACGGCTGGATCGATTTTACCGTCATGTCTTTTGCGACGATTGGCATTACCGTGCCGAATTTCGTAGTCGGGCCGGTATTGACGTTGATTTTCGCCTTGATGCTGTCATGGCTTCCTGCCGGTGGCTGGGGTGATGGCTCGCTCTATTATCTGGCACTGCCGATTACCGTGCTGGCCCTGCCCCAGGTCGCCATTATCGCCCGCCTCACCCGCGGCTCGATGATCGAAGCCTTGCATACCGACCATATCCGCACGGCCCGCGCCTATGGCCTGCCTTCGCGGACGGTCATCATAACCCATGCCATGCGTGGAGCGCTGCTGCCGGTTATTTCCTATCTCGCTCCGGCAGCTGCGGCTCTTTTGACCGGCTCTGCCGTGGTCGAGAGCATTTTCACCATTCCAGGCGTCGGACGCTTCTTTGTCATCGGCGCCCTGAACCGGGACTACCCGCTGGTGATGGCAACAGTTCTGCTGGTTTCGATCTTCGTGATCGTCTTCAATCTGCTTGTCGACATCGCCTACGGCCTGCTCGATCCGAGGGTCCGCCATGACTGATACCACCATCACCTCCCCTTCGATTGAAGGCCGCAGCCTGGGCCAATTGGCGCTCCTGCGGTTCCGCCGGAACAAGGCAGCCATGGGCGGCTGTGTGATCCTGCTGCTCATTGCCCTGTTCTCTTTTGCCGGGCCTTTGTTCAGCAGCCACAGCTATGATCAGGTTTTTTCCTCCTATGTTTCTGTCCCGCCGAGCTTGAAACCCTTTCCTGACCCTGCTTCTCTTCAACAGGTTGCGGAAAGTGCTGCCACACGGGCGCGGCTGAAACTGGACAGTTTTACGGTGGAAAGCGGCACGTTTACCGCCAAGATTTCCTCTGACAAGCCTGTCGATCCACGGACAATCCGCTATTTCGACCGGGTCAATGAGTTTCATGACACCCGAGTCACTGAGACCACGCCCGACCAGCTTTCGATGACGTTGAGCGGACGTGTCAGCCAAGAATATTTCTTTTTCGGCACCGACAGCAATGGCCGCGACCTGATGGTTCGTGTCATGCTGGGCGGACAGATCTCGATTGCCGTCGGCATTGCCGCCAGCCTCGTCTCGCTCGGCATCGGGGTGATCTATGGGGCAACCTCCGGCTATCTTGGCGGACGGGTCGACAATGTGATGATGCGCATCGTCGAAATCCTTTATTCGCTGCCCTTCGTGTTCCTGGTTGTGGTCATGGTGGTGTTTTTCGGCCGCTCTATCCTGCTGATGTTCCTGGTGATCGGGGCCGTACAATGGTTGGAAATGGCCCGGATCGTCCGCGGTCAGACCCTGTCGTTGAAGCGCCGTGAATTTGTCGGCGCGGCAGAGGCCTTGGGCTTGACGGATTGGCAGATCATTCGCCGCCATATCATTCCCAACACCATTGGCCCGGTCATCGTCTTCGTCACCGTCGTGGTGCCGCAGGTGATCCTCACCGAAAGCTTCCTCTCCTTCCTCGGTCTTGGCGTACAGGCGCCACTGGCCAGTTGGGGAACATTGATTTCGGATGGCGCGCAAAACATTCAAAACACGCCATGGCTGCTGATCTTCCCGGCAATTTTCTTCGTCGTCACCCTGTTTTCGCTCAATTTCGTGGGCGACGGGCTGCGCGATGCGCTTGATCCCAAGGACCGATAAGCATGGACAAGACCGAAAACCAGACGGTGCTGACCGTCAAGGACCTGAAGGTCACCTTCACCACGCCCGATGGCGAGGTCAACGCGGTCAAGGGCGTTTCCTTCAATGTCAAGAAAGGCGAAACGCTGGCCATCGTCGGCGAATCCGGCTCCGGCAAAAGCCAGACGATGATGGGCATCATGGGGTTGCTGGCCTCCAACGGCCAAGTCGCAGGCTCGGCCCGCTACGGTGAAACCGAACTGGCAGGCGCCAGCCTCTCGACATTGAATGACGTGCGCGGCTCCAAGATCACCATGATCTTTCAGGAGCCGATGACCTCGCTCGATCCGCTGTACACGGTCGGCAGGCAGATTTCCGAGCCGTTGATTTTTCACCGTCGCATGAGCCGGTCGAAGGCGCGCGCCCGCGTGCTGGAATTGCTGAAGCTGGTCGGCATCCCGGAACCGGAGCGGCGGATCAACAGCTATCCGCATGAATTGTCGGGTGGCCAGCGCCAGCGCGTGATGATCGCCATGGCGCTTGCAAACGAGCCGGACCTGCTGATCGCCGACGAACCGACCACGGCACTGGACGTGACGATCCAGGCGCAGATCCTCGATCTTCTCGCCGATCTGCAAAAGCGCTTCGGCATGGCCATCGTGCTGATCACCCACGATCTCGGCGTGGTCAAGCATGTGGCCGACCGCGTGGCGGTGATGCGGCGCGGCGAAATTGTCGAACAGGGCAGCCGCGACGATATTTTCGAGCGTCCCCAGGCCGATTACACCAAGATGCTGCTGGCCGCCGAACCATCAGGCTCCAAGGTGGCACCGCCCTCCGATGCGCCTGTCATTCTCGAAGGCCGCAATGTCGTGGTGGATTTCAACATCAGCTCCGGCATCCTGTTCAAGGGCAATAAAAAGTTCCGCGCCGTCGATCATGTCAATCTGAAGCTTCGCCAGGGCCAGACCATCGGCATCGTCGGCGAATCCGGCTCGGGTAAATCGACGCTAGGCCGGGCGCTTTTAAAACTGCTTTCGGCCGATGGCCGCTTCAGCTTCGAAACAACGGATATTTCCGGCCTCGACCGCGCCGGGATGCGTCCCTTTCGCCGTCAATTGCAGCTGGTGTTTCAGGACCCCTACGGCTCGCTCTCGCCACGCCAGACGGTTGGCGAGATTATCACCGAAGGGCTTTACGTACATGAACCGAACCTTAGCAAAGCGGAGCGCGACAAGCGCGCCATTGCCGCATTGAAGGAGGTTGGCCTCGATCCGGCCTCGCGCAACCGCTATCCGCATGAATTTTCCGGCGGCCAGCGTCAGCGGATCGCCATCGCCCGCTCGATGATCCTCAAGCCGAAAGTGGTGATCCTCGATGAACCGACTTCGGCCCTGGACCGTTCCGTGCAGCGGCAGGTGATCGAGTTGCTGCGCGACCTGCAACAGAAACATGATCTGTCCTACGTGTTCATCAGCCACGATCTGTCTGTGATCAAAGCGATTTCCGACCATGTGATCGTGATGAAGAACGGCAAGATTGTCGAGGAAGGGCCGACGGAAGACATTTTCGAAAGCCCGGCGGAAGATTACACCAAGGCCCTGATTGCGGCTGCGTTTACGCATTGAACGGCCTCCAAACCGCTCCTTATGCAGCAATGCCCTGAATACAAAAACGCCCGGCTCGACCGGGCGTTTTCATGACATGCTCTATCCTGGCCCTATGCTGGAAAGAGGGGTGGTGCCAAGACCTTCAGTTCCCCGGGATGGATTTTGATCTCTACATCGCGAGGCATGTGCAACAGTTCACCATCGATCACGCAGGCGACGCCGTGACGGTGTTTTGGGAAATGCAGCTTGACGATTTGTGAGGTGGCCGATGTGACAGCCTGGTTTTCCGTGAGTTTGCCGCGCAAAATATCAATCGCCAACCCCACCATTCCAACCGAATCGAGGGGTGCAGCAAGATAAATCCCAAGTTGTCCGGTGGTAATATCATCGGCATAAAACAACGGATTTGTTCCAACCGGGTTGTTGCAAACCGAAACGGCGGACACTTCCTTGCTATCCTGGCGTCCATCGGCGTCGATATCGAAGACGACGTCGAAGCGAGGCGGATTGAACATCACGCTAATCGCCGCGCTGGTACTGGCCCGCATTTTGCCAAAGCGCGACGCATAGTCCATCCGGTTGCGCAGGCGGACCATGCGGGCGTGCAGGCCAGCGGAGAACTGGTGTACATACGGCTGGCCATTGGCAGTGGCGATGTCGACGGATTGGACCTCCGCCGATGCCAGCACCTCCAGAACCTGCCAGATATCGAGCGGCAGTTTCAGTGAGCGTGCAAACAGGTTCATTGTCCCGGCGGGTACGACGCCGAGCGGCAGACCGGTTTTCCAGGCAATGCCCGCCGCCGCCGATATGGTCCCGTCGCCACCACCGGCGATCAGCGCGTCATAGCCCTGCTGTGCAGCAGCCTCAAGGGTCTTGACGATGTCACGGCCAGCAACGGCCATGGTTTCGATCTCATGACCGGCATCGCGGAAGATTTGCTCGGCGCGTGCGCAATAGGCATCCATGTCGGTGGTGCGAAAGGTTCCGCCCTCCCGGTTGAAAACGGCCTTGATTTTCATTCCCGCGCTGCTCCTTTTGACCGCCGCCCAGTTCCAGACTGGTGTGTCTTACGTTGAAACCGCACGACAACGCATTTTAACGATCCGCCGCCAATTATGTTGCATGCGTCTGCTGCAAATCGGGTTTGCAGCCGAAAAGATCAAGATCACCATTATCGTTCTACCGCAACGCACACATGCATGCTAAGGGTAGCGGCATCACGTTTGACCATCCCACCGGCAAGTTTGCGACCTCGACTGTCTTGCCTTGTGCATGACCGCCGCATGGTTAGCGGCTGGATGATGGATGCGCCAAATGGGTTATTTTGCGATTCAGCTGCCTCGAGCAGTCCTCCCTGCTGCCTTTCTATTGAACAGCACCAGCCTTGCTCCGGTGCCGGGATGATTTTATGAACGATACGATCCGCTTTGCACCCTCAGCTGTCAGACCAGGTCCAGACCGGACCGAAGCCGCCCTATCACCGCGCACGGTTCTGTTGATTGAATTTGCGCTGGCCGTCGGTGGGTTTGGTATCGGCACCGGCGAATTCGCCATCATGGGCCTCCTGCCGGAGGTGGCGCAGACCTATTCCGTCAGCGTACCCGAAGCAGGCCGGGTGATCAGCGCTTATGCGTTGGGCGTGGTCGTCGGAGCGCCGATCATCGCCGCGCTGGCGGCAAAGCTGCCACGCAAGACATTACTGCTGATGCTGATGGGCCTGTTTGCTCTTGGCAATATCACCAGCGCAATGGCCCCTAGCTTTCTGAGTTTCACAATCCTGCGCTTCATCACCGGCCTGCCGCACGGCGCTTATTTCGGCGTTGCCGCCCTGGTGGCCGCATCGATGGTCGAGCCGCATAAGCGGGCCCGCGCCGTTGGCCGCGTCATGCTGGGCCTGACCATTGCCACGCTGATCGGCACGCCATTTGCCACCTTCCTTGGCCAGATGATGAGCTGGCGGGCCGCCTTCATGCTGGTCGGGGCAATTGCGGCGCTGACGGCGGTGCTGATCGCGTTCAACCTGCGCAAGGACACGGTAGCGGAAGGCGCCAGTATTCGCCGCGAACTCGGCGCTTTCGGCCGGTTGCAGGTGTGGTTGACGCTTGCCGTCGCCGCGGTCGGCTTTGGCGGCATGTTCTCGATCTTCAGCTATATCGCCAAAACCACCACGGACACCGCCGGACTACCCGCCTCGATGATTGCCGTGGTGCTGGCGCTGTTCGGCATCGGCATGAATGTCGGTAACGTCGTTGGCTCACGCATGGCCGATTACTCGCTAAACGGCACAATCGGCGGCATGCTGGCCTTCAACGTCGTGCTGATGACGATCTTTTCGCTGACTGCCGCCAATCCGGTCATGCTGTGCATTTGCGTCTTCCTGACCGGCTGCGGTTTTGCCGCCTGTCCCGCCGTGCAGACGAGACTGATGGATGTTGCCGCCGACGCACAGACGCTGGCGGCAGCATCGAACCACTCAGCCTTCAACATCGCCAATGCCCTTGGCGCCTGGCTGGGTGGCATGGTCATTTCCGCCGGTTATGGTTATGGCGCCACTGGCTATGTGGGCGCGGTTCTGTCTTTCTTCGGCCTGATCGTCTTTCTCATCTCGGTGGCGCTACAGCGCCGATCAGCATCCTGACCGGTCCTTAAAAAGCCCGCTACCGGCCCGCGCCAGCAGCGGGGCTTGAGCGTGTTCTGTGTGCATGGTTAACTGAGCGTGAGTGCTGCGCCCACCGGTTTTCCCTTTCGAAGGCTTAGCAAGCCACGGTGAAATTTATTGAGCAAGTCCTTGCACCATCTCGGAAATTTCCGCGTGCGCCGCCCAACACGATAGCGGAATAAACCTCGAGATGAGGCCTATATCCAGACAGTACAGGCAATCACCGATTTGTGTAGTGCGCCGCACGCTTTCACCCCGGTTTGAGCCGTTATCCCCCTCTTGACTTTGCGCAGACAGAGGCGCAGCTAATATGAACGGGCGGGAGCTTTCCGCACGGATTTCAACGGAGTCATCGATAAGATGCCAAGCGACAGTAGCAGTCGATTGTCCATGCCGTACGCGGTCGCCCTGCTCTGACGGTTCCGTCAGCTTGCTGGTCGGTTGCGCTACGGCGGATCGACGGAAAGGCAAGCACAATGAATATCCAACGCCTTCCTCTGCGGGCCGGTTATGCTGCCCGACACCTTCTAAACGACAGCCTCAATGTCGTCACCGTTACGGACCGGATCGAACAGCTGAATGCGCTGGACGTTTCCGAGGCCGCCGCCATGCTGGCTAGCCTGCCGCAGCCAAAGGCGCTGCGCGTCATTGCCCGCCCCGAACTGGTGCATGCTGCCGACATCATCGCGGCGTTGCCGGTCGATACAGCCGTACGCCTGCTGAAAGCCACTGCCCACGACCGGGTCGCCGACATTTTCCAGGCGATGGACGACCGCAGCCGCATGGTGATCTTCTCGCGGCTCGATGCGGCCACGGCCCATGCCGTCGAACATCTGATGGCCTATCCGCAGCGCACCGCCGGATCGATCATGACGACGGAATTCGTCAGCGTGCCCGATGATTTTACGGTGGCCGAAACGCTGGCCCATGTGCGGATGGTGGAAAATGCCAGCGAGACCGTCTATGCGATTTATGTGCTGGATCGTATCACCCGGACGCTCATTGCCGTGGTCACGCTGCGGCGGCTGATCACCGTGGAGCCCGAGGCCTCCATTCTGTCGGTCGCCCAATGTCACGGTGTCGTGCATGCAGGCCCGCTGATGACGCAGGAAGAAGTGGCTCGCTTGATCCGCCGCAACAATCTGCTGGCCCTGCCCGTTACCAACGATGCTGGTCAAATGCTGGGCATTGTCACTGTCGATGACGTGATCGACACGATGATTGCCGACACGACCGAAGACGCCCAGAAATTCGGCGGCATGGAAGCACTCGGCAAGCCCTATATGCAGATCGGCTTTGCCGGAATGATCAAAAAACGTGCCGGCTGGCTCGCCGCCCTGTTCCTTGGCGAAATGCTGACGGCCAGCGCCATGCAATATTTCGAAGGCGAGCTGGAAAAGGCCGTGGTGCTGACCCTGTTCATCCCGCTGATCATGAGCTCGGGCGGCAATTCCGGCTCACAAGCAACATCGCTGATCATCCGGGCTCTGGCGGTGGGAGAATTGAAGCTTTCCGACTGGTGGCGCGTTGCCATCCGTGAATTGCCCACGGGCATGACGCTGGGGACCATTCTTGGCCTGGTTGGTTTCGTTCGCATTGCGCTGTGGCAGCACATGGGTCTCTATAATTATGGCGACCATTGGCTGCTGGTTGGCTTCACCGTGTTTGCCGCCCTGATCGGCATCGTCACATTCGGCTCGATGGCGGGCTCAATGCTACCTTTCCTGCTGCAACGCCTGCGGCTCGACCCCGCCAGCGCCTCGGCCCCGGCTGTGGCAACCCTGGTCGATGTCAGCGGCCTGGTGATCTATTTCACCGTCGCGCTTGTGATTTTGAGCGGGACGCTGCTGTAGGCTTGGGATTGAGCGAGTAGCGGCTTGAATGACGCACTCGCTTACACTGTAATGTCTTATACGAAGGGTCATTTTCAATGACACTTCGTATTCCGTTTTCGAATATCTCAAGCCCTTCATGCATTTGAGATATTCGAAATCTCTTCAAAGCGAGGATGCGTCAGCATCTTCGAGCTTTGGTATTACAGTGGACATGGCTCTGTTGCGATTGAACGGAACATGAGTTCGATTGGTCAACATTGGGTCTCCTGCAACCTTATGGCTTATCCCTTGCCGGGGTTGCAAAATTCCACGGAAAATGAAACCTTCCCGACAATGGAATGTTTGGGAGGTTATCCATGCCAACAGAAAATGAAAGCAATGCTCCGATAGACGGGGGATTGGTTATCGCAGTATCTGCCGTTCAGTTGGCGGCGGTCCTTGAAGGGGAAACGGTCGAACAAGGCGGAACGCTGGGCAACAGGGTCATAGGCGGATTACGCTTGCTCGGCTGCGCTGCGGAAGGCCTGACGGCCGGAGCACTTCTTGCCACACCAGAACCGACAATGTTGACCAAGGTCGGTGGAGGAGCTTTAGCGCTTCATGCCGCAGATCAATGCACCACAGGCGGACGGCAATTATGGACGGGGCAAAACGAACGCTCCTGGACGGAGAAAGGCACGTCGTCCCTCGCGAAATCTCTTGGTGCATCGCCCCAGGCAGCAGACAACATCGGCATGGCGATGGACTTTGTGGTGCCAATCGGTGGGGCTGCAATGGCTGGCGCAGTTCGCGCAGCCGCCATCAGATCCGGCCGTATCTCTTTGATGCAGCATGAAGCGCAGGCGGGAAGCCGCCTTGGCGGCCATACGATAGAGAGGCATATTGCCAAGGATGAAGCATTCCTACGCCAACGGATTGCACAAACAGCAACCAATCGCGCGCCCCCTCCCGTTATCTCGTCCTTCAGCAGTCTGCGCATCGCTGAAGATCAAATTTCCAGAGCATTGAGGTTGAACCAAGCACGGATCATGCAATGGTCACAGAATGCCGCCATTGGCTCCAAGCTGGAACCACCCATTGTGTTCGATGCAGGACGGGTGATCGGACAAGGTGTCGTCCGAGCATCAGGGCAAGTTCAACAAATGACGAGGCTCCGGATTATTTTAAAGAAAGAGACTTATAATGGCATGACCCATTATATTCTCACCTCCTATCCCGTTCCGTAAGAGTAACGATTGACCATGCCAACAATGACTGACGATTTCGACGCACTTTCAGGCCTGATTGGCAGCTATCTTCATCAGGATATGGATTTGGAATATCAAAGCGTACCCGAAGCGATTGCTGGCTATGCCCGATTGACCGAGGACACCAGAAAGCAACAATTAGTGCAAGAAATGCACGAGTTCTTGCACCGTTACCACAATGACATCGAAGGCGAATTTTCCAAACGCTACTGGTTTGATTTTTCACCCCAGACACTGGGCCAGACAGTTCCCGAATTCTTTGATATGGTGCGCGACATCCTCACCGACCCCGATAGCTATCACCGATTCCTGCCGACGAACTGATCGTCGTGCGCCTTATACGGCGGCGACATGCTTTTCGTGATCGGTCAGAATATAATCCCGCGTCAGTGGCAGGACGTTGTTTTTCTTGGCTATCTGGATCTGAAAGACGACAAGATCCTCGTGATAGAAGGCGGCTTCGGCGGTGGAGAGATAATAGTCCCACATCCGGCAGAAGCGTTCATCGTAGAGGGCGGCTGCGTCTGCCCATCGGGCGGTGAAGCGGTCGTGCCAGTGGCGCAAGGTTTTGGCATAATGGATGCGCAACACCTCGACATCAGTGATCGTCAGGCCAGCCTTTTCAATTTCAGGAACGATCTCGGACAGTGCCGGAATATAGCCGCCGGGGAAGATATATTTGTCGAGCCATGGCGTGGTGAAGCCCGGCGTTGCGGAACAGCCGATTGTGTGCAGCACCATCACGCCATCATTGGCCAGCAGTGTGCTGCATTTGCTGAAAAACGTCCTGTAAGCCGCAAGACCGACATGCTCGAACATGCCGACCGAGACGATACGGTCGAATGTGCCTTCCAGACTGCGATAATCCATCAGCCGGAAATCGACATTGGCCGCCTCAGTCTCAGGCTTGCGGGGCCGCTTGAGCGCATAGGCTAGCTGCTCTTCTGACAAGGTGACGCCCAGCACCTCTCCGCCGACAGCCCTATCGGCCAGATGAAGCGCGAGACCGCCCCAGCCGCAGCCGATATCCAGCACACGGTTTCCCGGCTTGAGGCGCAGCTTGGCGGCAAGATGGTCTTTCTTGGCGCGCTGGGCGTCGTCCAGGCTCTGATCGTCACGCTCGAAATAGGCGCAGGAATACTGCCGATCTTCATCCAGAAACAGTTCGTAAAGCCGTGCATCCAGATCGTAATGGTGCGCGACATTCTGCTTGGATCTGGCGGGAAGATTGCGGTGGCGAAAGATCCTGAACCGGGTCCTTACATCGTCGATAATCCGGGCGATCAGCGGATGGGTGGCATTTTGCGCCTCCCGTAGCACCATGGAAACGAAATCGAACATGGTTCCCTGATCAACGAAGAACCGCTCATCCATATAGAGATCGCCCAGCCGCATATCGGCATCGATCAGAAACGCCCATTGCGCGCGCGTATCAGCGAAGCGAACGGTGACAGGCTCACCCGTACGGTCACCAAATGACAGCGTCTTGCCGCTGGCTGTCACAATATCCAGACAACCGATGGTGACGATGCGCGACAGTGCCGAGGCCAGGGCCCAATCCGAAATAGTGTTAAAAATGGATCTTGGTGGTTGTTTCAAGCGGTCTGCATTTCCGGGATGCAATGCCATGATCTTCAACAGCCTCTGGAGTGGAACTGAGAAAAGGGGTCCGGCGATACGGCTGCATGATACCTTCCTTAAAGTCAGTCAGGTTCAGACTGAACCACACTGACCCCAAGATCTGTTTGTTTCGTTTGTCTTTTCGGAAAAATCGGTTTCCACTTTTCTCTGACAAACTATAGAACGCCTTGATTTAAGTAGGATATCACCCAGCAAATTCGAAGTTCTACCGCAGCTTATGCGGTTGACGAAGCGAACGAGGCTAAAACGAAAGTCTCGGAGTTTGACATCGTCTCAGCACCAGCCCAGCAGATCCCAATCAACCGGCTAATCATGGTGTAAAAAAGGATCATGCAAAAAATAGGAAGAGCCAGGCGCATGAGGACCTATAACACCCAAAAAAGGACGACCCTCATAGGTTGAATTTTTATTACACAATACCTAGAATTGAGTCCATCTATTTTAGAAAGGCTCAATATGATCGACCGCAGAACTCTTCTCCTCACCTCCATGTCGGCTGCAATCGCCTCTCTGATTGCACCCAAGGGTAGCCGTGCCGCCAATTATGTCCGGTATAATGTCGCGTCGGACAAGGGCAAGGAGATGCTCAAAATCTATACGAGTGCCGTCCAGGAGATGAAAAGCTGGAAGGATTCAGATCCCCGCTCCTGGACATTCCAATGGTATATCCATGCCAGCCCGGCGAGCAAAGACACCGAAATCAAAAAGGTGTTCGGCACATCGTCCTCCAAGGAAAAGGCCTTGGCCGAGGCCAGCTGGTATACCTGCCAGCCCCACGCCCCTCAGGCAAATGGCACGAAGACGCAGCCGGACTATTTCCTGCCATGGCACCGGCTTTATGTTCTCCAACTTGAGAATATCGTCCGCCAGGTTACCCAGAACGACGCGTTCACCCTGCCATACTGGGACTATACCAACGCAAAATACTATGCCATTCCTGAGGAATTCAGGGACCCCAGCAGCCCTCTCTACAAGCAAAACCGCAATATCAATAATGGAAAGGGCTATGCGAACGTTAATGGCGGGCAGCCGATCAACCAATATTATCTCGACAATAACTTGCCCAATCCACTCGCACTGCCGGTCATGCAGGGAAATGAATACACGGATTTCTGTAGTACACTCAACGGGAACCTGCACAACCATGTCCATGACCTCACCGGCAATTCTAACAATATGGGGTATGTGCCGACTGCCGCCGGAGATCCGGTTTTCTGGATGCATCACTGCAATATCGACCGGATCTGGTCCAACTGGAATGCCCTGGGCGGTGAAAACCCCAATAAGACGGTCGACCCCAAAACGAAGGAGGTGATAGACTGGTCTACCGTCAAATTCACCTTCGTCGCACCCGACGGAACCGCATTGGTGGCCGATCTCAGCTCGGTGTCCAACCCGGCGACCCTGCCCTATAGCTATGATTCTCTGCCGCAGCCGGTCAGCGCCAATGTGAAATTGGTCGCAGATTCGGCGGCTGCCGCAAGCCCCCTCACCTTGATGTCGTCAGCGCCCAGCCACAGCGAGCAGACGCAGGCAATGAAAATGGACAGCCACGCCCTAATCAAGCTCGGGCAGACAGCAACAACCGTGACGCTCACGTCGGCGGCGGCGAACAAGGCGGAAAACAAGAACCGGCGGACGGCGCTGAAAGCGGGTCCGCAAAAGGGGCGGATTTACGTCGTGCTCAAGTCCGTTATGGTCGCCAGCAACCCCAACACGTCCTACATGATCAACCTGACGCTGGCGGGTCAGAAGGATAGGCGGTTTGTCGGCTACCTCAACTTCTTTGCCGCAACACATGCGGGGCCGGATGCGACCCATGGCGACAGCAGTGTGCTGTTCGACATCACCGACCTCGTGCCCAAGACGGATCTGGACGGCCTGACGCTACAGGATGCCACAATCACGCTCGAACCGATCGGCGAGCCGGAAGCAGGCTCCGATCCAACGATCATGGGCGGCATCGAGTTGCAGATCCGCTGAAACAGAGCAAGGCCGGAATAGCTTCCGGCCTTGCTCGCTTCTTCTGTCATCCTGGAATGACCGGCAATCAGATCCCGTCGATCTGGCGGACCCAGCCATGCGGGTCATTGCTTTTGCCACGCTGAATATTGACCAATTGCTCGCGGATTTTCAACGTGGCCGAACCGGTTTCGCCATTGCCGATCACAAAGCCACCGTCGGTGAATTTGACCTCGCCGATCCCAGCCACCACAGCCGCCGTGCCGCAGGCGAAGGCTTCCTTCAGCTTGCCGCTTTTGGCATCCGCCTGCCATTCCTCGAAAGAATAGGGCCGTTCATGCACCGTCATGCCTTGGTCTTTGAGGAGCGAGATCAGCGAATTGCGGGTAATCCCTGGGAGGATGGTGCCCCCCAGAGGGGGCGTCACCAGCGAACCATCGTCCATGACGAAGAACACGTTCATGCCACCCAGCTCTTCCAGCCATTTGTGCTCGGCGGCATCCAGAAAGGCCACTTGATCGCAGCCGTGTTCGACCGCTTCCTGCTGAGCAATCAGGCTGGCCGCATAATTGCCGCCACATTTGGCGGCACCGGTGCCGCCGGGCGCGGCGCGGGTGTAGTTTTCCGAAACCCAGATCTTCACCGCCTTGGCACCGCCCTTGAAATAGGGGCCGACCGGTGAGGCTATGACGCAGAAAATATAGTCGCGCGCCGGGCGCACGCCCAGAAATGCTTCACTGGCGAACATGAAAGGCCGCAGATAAAGGCTGCCCTCACCCTCTGGAATCCACTTCGCATCGGCCTTGACCAATTTATCGATGGCTTCGAGAAACAGTTCCTCGGGAATTTCCGGCATCGCCATGCGCCGTGCAGACTCGTTGAAACGGCGGGCATTTTCGTCCGGGCGAAACAGCACGACGCGACCTTCCGCCGTACGGTACGCCTTCATCCCCTCAAAAATTTCCTGGGCGTAATGCAGCACCGCGGCTGCCGGATCGATGGCAAATGGTCCGCGCGCGGTAATCTCCGCCGAATGCCAGCCCTTCACCACATTCCATTGGATCACCGCCATATGATCGCTGAACAGCGTGCCAAAGCCCAGGCTCTGGAAAGCCTCCAGGCGCTCTGCTTCCGGCATGGGGTTCGCATTCGGCTTGACGATGAATTCCGGCTTTGCGGTTGCGGCAGACATGACAGGTGATCTCCTCAAATCAGTCAATAGGTCAATATTACTGACCTATTGACATTTCGTATAGACGATCACCAGCTTTCGCAAGTCATTTCAAGTGCAAACCGGTACGGTTGATAAAAATATCCAACCAACGGCCTGCTCCCCTTAAAGGAGGTCCGTGCGGGCCGCCTTACCCAAATATTACATATTCGGATAAACCGGTCCTTCGCCTCCTTTCCCCAACAGAGGTCCGTGCGGACCGCCTCACCCAAACATTACATGTTTGGATAAACCGGTCCTTCGCCTCCTTGTGGCGGCACCCAGGTGATGTTCTGGTTCGGGTCCTTGATGTCGCAGGTCTTGCAGTGGACGCAGTTCTGGGCGTTGATGACGAAGCTCGGCTCGCCCTCCTTCTCCACCCATTCATAAACCCCGGCGGGACAGTAGCGGCTGGACGGACCGGCATAGACGCCAAGCTCGGAACTCTTCTGCAGGGCCATGTCCTTGACCTTGAGATGAACCGGCTGGTCTTCCTCGTGATTGGTGTTGGACAGAAATACCGAGGACAGGCGGTCGAAGGTCAGCACACCATCCGGCTTGGGATAATCGATCTTCTTATGCTTTGCAGCCGGTTCAAGGCTCTGGGCATCGGTCTTGCCATGCTTCAGCGTGCCGAATACGGACAAGCCGAGAAGCTGGTTGGTCCACATGTCCAGCCCGCCAAGTGCCACGCCGAGCACCGTGCCGAGTTTCGACCATAGCGGCTTGACGTTTCGCACCCGCCGCAAATCCGTGCCGATTTCGCTGCCACGCCAGCTGTTTTCGATCTCGACCGGCTCATCATTGGCGCGGCCTGCGGCAATTGCCTCGGCAATCTTTTCCGCCGCCATCATGCCTGAGAGAACAGCATTATGGCTGCCCTTGATGCGCGGCACATTGACCATGCCCGCCGAACAGCCCAGCAGCGCTCCACCGGGGAAGGACAATTTCGGCACCGATTGATAGCCGCCTTCGGTAATCGCCCGCGCTCCATAGGAAATCCGCTTGGCACCCTCGAAGGTTTCACGGATCGCCGGATGGGTCTTGAAGCGCTGGAATTCTTCAAACGGATAGAGATAGGGGTTCTTATAGTTCAGATGGACGACAAAGCCGACCGCGACCTGATTGTCCTCCAGATGATAGAGGAAGGAGCCACCGCCGGTTTTCATGTCCAGCGGCCAGCCGAACGAGTGTTGGACCAGGCCGGGCTTATGGTGCTCAGGCTTGACCTGCCACAGTTCCTTGATGCCCAGGCCGAATTTCTGCACATCGCTGTCGCGGGACAGATCGAATTTGGCGATCAACTGCTTGGCAAGCGAGCCACGCACCCCTTCGCCGATCAGCACATATTTGCCCAGCAATTCCATGCCGCGCGTGTAACTGGAGCCGGGTTCGCCGTTCTTTTCGATGCCCATATCACCGGTGGCAACACCGATCACTGCGCCAGCCTCATTATAAAGCAGCTCGGTTGCGGCAAAGCCCGGATAGATCTCGACACCGAGAGCCTCGGCATGGCCCGCCAGCCAGCGACAGACATTGCCGAGCGAGACGATGTAATTGCCATGATTGTTCATCAGCGGCGGCATCAGCGCGTTGGGCAGACGAATGGAGCCAGCCGGTCCGAGAAACAGAAAATGGTCGGCCGTGACTTCGGTCTTGAACGGATGATCGGCTTCCTTGCGCCAATCCGGCAGGAGCTTATCGACACCGACCGGATCAACCACGGCCCCGGAGAGAATATGGGCGCCGACTTCCGCGCCCTTTTCCAGAACCACAACCGTCAGATCAGGATTGACCTGCTTGAGGCGAATGGCCGCCGAAAGCCCCGCAGGCCCCGCACCCACAATCACCACGTCGAATTCCATGCTCTCGCGCTCGGGCAGCTCTTGTTCGCTCATCGTTTTTCTCCGCTCGGCTTTTTCCCCATATGGATATCTTCCTTGTCAAATCAAACCGGGCTTGTCGAGCCAGGTTGCGACAGGGCAAGGCGTGAAATCCCTGCGGGGTGCTATGAGGGCCAAGAATATCTTCCGTTTACGTGCACGTCAATTACAGAGCGGCCGGGAAATGGATGATCGGACCTTATCGCTTTCTGCGCCTTTGATTTTGCATCCCCGCTTGTTAGGTTCGCGTGAAAATCGCATCGTCATTCACAAAAAGGAATTCACAATGGATCTCGGCATTTCCGGCAAGCGGGCGGTTGTTCTCGCCGCATCCCGCGGACTTGGGCAAGGCATCGCCAATGCACTGGCCGCCGAAGGCGCACATGTGTTGATCTGCGGGCGCACGAAAGACAGGCTCGAGGCCAATTGCGCTGACATCGTCAAGGCTGGCGGCAAGGCGGATTACGTAGTGGCGGATCTTACCGACCCCGGTTTCGTCGCCACCCTCGTTGACGCCATCGCCGTAAAACTTGGTGGCATCGATATCCTCGTCAACAATACGGGCGGGCCGACACCAGGCACTGTAGAAGATATGGACGATGAAAAGCTCCATACCTTCTTTCAGTCCATGGTGGTGCGGATCATTACGCTGACCAACGCACTGGTTCCCCAGATGAAGGCGCAGGGCTTCGGACGCATTCTCACCGTTGCTTCGTCTGGCGTGATTGAGCCGATTGCCAATCTGGCGCTCTCCAACACATTGCGCGGCGCTTTGGTCGGCTGGAACAAGACACTGTCTTCCGAAATAGCCTCCTTCGGCGTCACCGCCAATCTTCTCCTGCCCGGAAGGATCCATACCGACCGGATCGATGAGCTGGACGGCGCCAATGCCAAACGCCAGGGCAAATCGCTGGAAGAGGTTCGCGAGAGCTCGATCAAGACCATCCCACTAGGACGGCTCGGAAAGGTGGAAGAATTTGCCGCCGCAGGTGCTTTTCTCTGCTCCGTCCCCGCCGCATATATCACCGGCACCATGCTGCGGGTCGATGGCGGCGCCGCCAAATCTCTTTAAATACAACAGCCCAAACCGTCGTATTTAGTGACGAACCAATACTACTGTCACTAAATACGACTTTATTACAAGAATTTAAGGATAACTCACCGCGAGTTGATCGATAGTGTGCTCCGCTGTTATTTTCGCGGTGCATTAATTCAATAATGATAGGATGAACGACCAGCTCAAGCTTCATCAGGCCCTGACACATGAAAAAATTCTGGACCGCCTCCAGCATCATCGCAATCCTTGCCGTCGGCGGGTGGATATATCGCGACCAAATTCCTTATCTCGACAAGGTACCGTTTCTAAGCCAAACCAGCCAGACGGCGGGCCACAAAGCAGGTGCCGAACAGGCAACGGCCCAGACCAATGGGCAATCCTCAGGCCAATCGTCAGGACAGGAAGCCGGCAAATCGGCCAGCCAGGGCAGCGGCCAAGGTGGCGGCCAAGGTAGCGGAAAGAGTGGCGGTCGGCGTAATGGCGGACCGGCATCGGTCAAAACCGTTGCTGCCAGCATGGGCAATCTGCCGATGGATGCCACGGCAACAGGCTGGGCCGAAGCGGAAGATACCACGACACTGGCCGCCCTCCAGAGCGGTCTGCTTCAGGACGTGATCGCCAAGGACGGACAGGAAGTGAAAGCGGGAGATCTGATCGCCCGGCTGGACGACCGGATCGCCCAGGCGACCGTGGACAAGGACAAGGCCAATATCGTTGCCGACCAGGCCAGCCTGGCCGAATACGAGGCGGCCTTGACGCGTGCGGAAAGCCTGCTCAAGCAGAGTGCGCAATCGCAGCAGGCCTATGAACAGTCCAAGGCATCGCGGGATTCGGCTGCTGCCAAGGTTGATGCCGACAAGGCCACGCTGGCATCCGATATGGTCGATCTGGAGCATATGAAAATCCGGGCGCCCTTCGATGGTAGGCTCGGAAGTATCCAGCTCAGCATCGGCGCCTATGTCAGCGCCGGAACCGCCATCGTCAGTATCACCCGCTACAATCCGATCTATGTGAAATTCCAGATGGCGGAACGCTACCTGCCACAATTGCATCAGGCGTTTTCAGGCAAGGACGTGGTGGTCGATGTCGATCCCGCCTCGACCGGCGGCGTGCCGGTTCAAGGCAAGCTGTCCTTCTTCGACAATAGCGTGGACACCACCTCGGGGACTATTCTCGTCAAGGCGGAATTTCAAAACGACAAGGGCATTCTCTGGCCCGGCCAGAGCGCCAATGTCACAGTTCGCTTCCAGACCGAAGACCGCAACATCCTCGTGCCAACCGTCGCGGTTCGCCCCGGTGCTGAAGGCTTCTTCGTCTATACGGTCAACAGCGACAGCAAGGTCAAGGCAACCAAGGTTTCCGTCCTGCGCGCCAATGGCGACATGACAGCGATTGCCTCAGGCCTCAAGGAAGGCGATCACGTCGTGGTGGAAGGCCAGGTGCAGCTTGCCGATGGCCAGACTGTTCTGGAACAGTTTGCCGGCCAGAAAGTGGCTGAAAACGAGCCGAAGGATATCACCCGATGATCCCTGCATTTTGCATCAATCGGCCTGTTGCCACCATTCTGCTTGCCATCGGCCTGGTTCTGGCCGGGTTGGCCGGTTATCGGCTTTTGCCGGTGGCCGCTTTGCCCAAGGTGGATTTTCCAACCATCAACGTGACGGCGACCCTGTCCGGCGCCTCGCCGGAAACCATGGCGACGTCCGTTTCCACCCCGCTGATCAAACAGTTCGAGACCATCCCCGGGATCAGCGAAATCAGCGCGACCAACTCGCTGGGCAATTCCTCCGTCGTTCTCCAGTTCGACCTGAACCGTGATATCGATGCCGCCGCTGCTGACGTTCAGGCGGCGATTTCCCGCGCCAGCCGTCAGTTGCCCAGCAACATGACGTCCGATCCGAGCTACCGCAAGACCAATCCAGCCGACTCACCGGTGCTGCTCCTGGCCATCAACAGCGATGAGATGCCGCGCAGTCAGGTGGATTCGATTGCCGAAAACATCATTTCGCCGCTGCTGTCGACGCTGAACGGCGTAGCGCAGGTCAGTATCTATGGTTCCCAGACCTACGCAGTGCGGATCGGCGTCGATCCCGCCAAGCTGCAAGCGCGCGGACTTGGCGTCGATACGCTGACCTCGGCGATTACCGGTGCCAATAGCCAGGTACCTATCGGCACCTTGCAGATGGCCAATCAGTCGCTGACCATCAATGCCAATACCCAGCGCACCAATGCCGAGGAATTCAAGTCGCTGGTGATTTCCACCAGCAATGGCGCACCAATCCACCTTTCCGATGTCGCCAATGTGCGCGACAGTGTCGACAATCTCGATGCCGGCAGTTGGTTCGATGGCAAACAGGCGATCATCCTCGCCATCCAGCGCCAGCCCGACGCCAATACGGTCGAGGTGGTCGATGAGGTGATGGCAAAGCTGCCTGCCCTGCAAAAGCAGCTGCCCCCCTCGTTGAAGATCAATGTGATGAACGATTCATCGACCGCCATCCGCGAGGCGATCCACGACGTTCAGTTCACATTGTTCCTCACCATCGCGCTTGTCATCCTGGTCATCTATCTGTTCACCGGCCATCTGACCGCGACCCTCATTCCCGGTCTTGCCGTGCCGCTTTCGCTGATTGCCACCTTTGGCGGCATGTATGTGCTTGGCTACAGTATCGACAATATCTCGCTGCTCGGCCTGACGCTGGCGGTGGGTCTGGTGGTGGATGACGCCATCGTCATGCTGGAAAATATCCTGCGCCATGTCGAAGAAGGCATGCCGCCGCTTAAGGCCGCCCTTAAAGGTGCCGGTGAGGTCAGCTACACGATTATTTCCATGTCGATCTCACTCGTGGCAGTGTTCATTCCCATCCTGTTGATGGGCGGTGTTGTCGGACGCCTGTTCAATGAGTTCGGCATGGTCGTCACCATGGCAATCCTGTCGTCTGCCCTGGTATCTCTGACGGTCACGCCAATGCTGGCAGCCCGGATTTCCTCCCACAGCAGCCGCCCACCGCTGATCGTACGCTGGTTCGACGCCGGTTTTGCCAAGACGCAGAGCGGCTATGACAAGTCTGTCCGCTGGTGTCTCAACCACCGTTTTGTGGTGATGATGGTCTTTGTCGCCTCCATCGCAGGCTCCGGCTGGCTGTTCCACACGCTGCCATCCAGCTTCTTCCCGCAGGAAGATATTGGCCGGTTGACGGTCAGCACCCAGGCCCGTGAGGATATTTCCTACGCGGCCATGCGCGATCTTCAGTCAAAGGTCGCTGAGGAACTGAAGACCAATCCTGCTGTAGATCATGTCACCTCCATCGTCGGTGGCTCAAGCCGCAGCCCGCTTAACAACGGCACGATCTTCGTTCAGTTGAAACCGAAGGACGACCGTCCGCCTCTTGCTCAAACCCTCAACGAGATGCGACAGAAGCTGTCGAAGATCGCCGGTATCCGCGGCTATATCACCCCGCAGCAGAACCTGCGCTTCGGCGGCCGCAGCACCGCCAGCCAGTATCAGTTGGTTGTCCAGGCGCTGAGCACGAAAGCCACGGACGAATGGTCATCGAAGATCCAGGCCGCCATGCGCCAGGACCCATTGTTTACCGATGTGACCAGCGATGCGCAGAACAATGCCATCGCCGCCGATATCAATATCGACAACGGCAAGGCCGCCGCTTTCGGCATTACCAACGATCAGCTGCGCAAGACCCTGGAAATGGCGTTCAGCGGCTATAATGCCGCCCAGATCCAGTCGACCGGCGACAGCTACGATGTCATCGTTGAGTTCGACCGGAACAAGCCGTGGGACGACGAGTTCCTGCGCGATATCCTGGTGCGTTCATCGTCCACGGGAACGCTGGTGCCGCTGTCGAACTTCGCCACGGTCAAGCGTCATACTGCCCCTGTCACTGTCAACCAAACCGGCCAGCTGGTTTCGACCACGGTGTCGTTCAACCTGCCTGACGGCATATCGCTGAGCGACGCCACCGCCCGGATCGATCAGATCAAGACCGAGATTGGCATGCCCAATGACGTCTTCACCTCCTATGGCGGTACGGCGGCGATTTTCCAGCAGTCGCAAGGAAATACCGGTCTGCTGATCCTGGCCGCCGTGCTGACGATCTATGTGGTGCTGGGCGTGCTGTATGAGAGCTTCATCCATCCGCTCACCATTCTTTCCGGCCTGCCGGCGGCGGCTTTCGGGGCGCTTCTGGCCCTGAAACTGCTGAATTTCGACATGTCGGTCATCGCTCTGATCGGCCTGCTGATGCTGATCGGCATCGTCAAGAAAAACGCCATCATGATGATCGACGTGGCAGTGGAATTGATCCGCGAACATGGCGAAACACCGGCAAAGGCCATTCACGAGGCCTGTGTGCGGCGTTTCCGGCCGATCATGATGACCACTTTCTGCGCGCTTCTCGGAGCACTGCCCATTGCGCTAGGCCATGGCGCCAGTTCCGAACTGCGCCAGCCGCTCGGCATCGCCGTTGTCGGCGGCCTGATCGTCTCACAATTGCTCACACTGTTCATCACGCCAGTGATCTTCGTGGAAATGGACCGGTTCGGCAAATTCCTGACCAGGCTTGTTCGCCGAGACAAGGGGCATCACGCGGCAAACAGCGAAGATCGGCCATCCAAACCAGCCATGGCGGCTGAATAGCGGGAGCAAATCAAATGATTGTCGTGCGTTGGGCTTTAACCATTGTCGGCTTACTGGCCATTGCCATGGGCATTCTGTGGATGGCGCAGGGTGCCGGGATTTTCCCCTACCCGCAATCCAGTTTCATGATCAACCAGACCCCTTGGATCATCTGGGGCGGCTTGCTGGCCCTGTTCGGTCTTGCACTGACCTGGGGGGCGGGCCGGGTTTTGCGATAACCTTGCGCAGTTCATGATTGTCACTTCAAAGCGCCGCGTTTGACCGAACGCGGCGCTTTTATCCGTCAAGCATCGGCTTTTGTCAGGGACAAAGTCGACCCGGTTTTCCCGATAGGACAAACGAAAACAGGAAATGCGGGAGTCTGTCTGGTTCAACCTGAACCAGACAGACTCTGCTACAGCGAACCTTTGCGCACCGTCCAGGGCGCACGGCGCTTTCGTGCGCTGGCAGCGGCTCTTTTCTGGAAATCGATCCTTGCATCCTGCCCCAGCCTGTGTCATCAGGCCCGCTCCTTAAGCAAAGCCCCTCTCAGGCAGAGGCGCGCCCGCAACCGTCCAATCATTCACGCCCATAGACAGGCATCAGGGAGCAGCAGCCATGGCAAACGCGCTTGGGCTTGATTTCGGCACGACCAACACGGTCCTGGCACAGAGCATCAATGAGAGCACCACCCATTCGGTGCAGTTCACCTCCATGGCCGGAACCACCGACAGCATGCGCACGGCGCTATCCTTCATGAAGGATGCCCAGCTTGGCGCGCGTGCCCTGAAGGTAGAGGCCGGACAGGCTGCCATTCGCCAGTTCATCGACAATCCCGGCGATTGCCGTTTCCTGCAATCGATCAAGACCTTTGCCGCCTCGGCGTTGTTTCAGGGCACGCTTGTCCATGCACGGCGGTTTCAGTTCGAAGACCTGATGGAAGTGTTCCTGAAACGGCTGGAAGCCTATGCTGGCGATGGCTGGCCTACGAATGCCAGCCGCATCGTTGCGGGCCGACCAGTGCATTTTGCTGGCGCCTCGCCCGATCCCGAGCTTGCCATGCGCCGCTATAACGAGGCGCTGACCCGGCTCGGCTTTCCGGAAATCCATTATGTCTATGAGCCGGTGGCCGCGGCCTTCTATTTCGCCCAGCACCTGACGGCGGATGCCACAGTGCTGGTTGCCGACTTCGGCGGCGGCACCACCGACTATTCGCTGATCCGGTTCGAGCGCAAGGCAGGGGTGCTGTCGGCAGTGCCGGTCGGCTATTCCGGTGTCGGATTGGCTGGTGACCAGTTCGATGCGCGCATCATCGAGCATCTGGTGGCGCCTGAAATCGGCAAAGGCAGCCAGTTCAAGAGTTTCGACAAGATCCTGGATATTCCAAGCAATTATTACACCAGCTTTTCACGCTGGAACCAGTTGTCGGTGTTCAAATCCTCGAAGGAATTCGCCGATCTGAAGCAATTGGTGCGCCAGAGCCTCGCTCCCGACAAACTGGAACTGTTTATCGACCTGGTCGAGCATGACGAAGGCTATCCGCTCTACCAGGCTGTGTCCTCCACCAAGATGGCGCTCTCTTCAGCGGATGAAGCGGAGTTCAATTTCTCGCCCCTGGGCGCGGCTGGCCGCAAGACCGTCAAGCGCCAGGATTTCGAGAGCTGGATTGCCGACGATCTCACACGCATCGAATCGGCACTCGACGATGTCTTGACCCGGACGAACACCGAGGCAGGCGCCGTGGACAAGGTGTTTCTGACTGGCGGCACATCCTTCGTTCCGGCGGTGCGGCGGATCTTCACCGAGCGCTTCAGCCAGGACAGAATCGAGAGCGGCGGCGAAATGGTATCGATTGCCCATGGACTGGCGCTGATTGGCGACCGCGACGATATTGCTCTTTGGACAGCATGACCTGGAGACAGCAGGACCGGGGGGGACGGCATAACCGGAAGCAAATACGGTTTTCTGTTCCTTTCTGCGAATAGCTTGTCTAGAACAGAGCAATGATTGCCGCTCAGGACATGACTGCCGCCGAACTTGCCGCCCTTCTGGCTTTTCACGCCGAAGCCGGGGTGGATTGGCTTGTGGAAGATGCGCCTGTTGACCGGATCGCACAATTTGCAGCAGAACGGCAGGCGCGCACCAGGGTCACGCCACAACAGGCCCCGGTTCAGGCCCCAAGTCAGGCCAAGGATCAGCGGGCCGCGACCGCCCCTGTCGGTTCGCAGAATGGCCCTGCCCTCACCCGCGACCGCCCGGCCCCTCGGCCTGCTGCATCGACACCGCTTGCCATTCCCGATGAAACAGCAATCAACGACGCCCGGTTTGCAGCCGAAAGCGCTCGTTCGCTGGCCGAGTTGAAAACGGCTCTGGAAGGATTTTCCAGCTGCAATCTGAAGACCAGTGCCCGCTCCACAATCTTCGCCGAAGGCCCCGCCGAGGCAGGCATCATGGTGATCGGCCCCATTCCGTCAGCCGATGACGATCGCGAAGGTCTGGCCTTTTCCGGCCGAACCGGCGCACTGCTCGACCGGATGCTCGCCGCCATTGGCCTTGGTCGCGACGCGCTGCTGCTGACCACCGCCATTCCCTGGCGCGGCCCTGGCGACCGCATGCCAACCCCGGCCGAAGCCGCCATCTGCAGGCCCTTCATAGAGAGACAGATCGCCCTGGCCGAACCGAAAGCCGTTCTCCTGCTCGGCAATTTCACCGCCCGGTTCTTCTTCGGTGGAACGGCGACAATCCATTCGATGCGCGGAGAGTGGCGTGACGTGGCCGCAGGCGGTCATGGTGTTGCCGCCATGGCAACCTTTCATCCGCAGGAATTGCTGCAAGCTCCCGCCACCAAGGCTCTGGCCTGGCAAGATCTTCTCGCCTTCCAGCAACGGCTTGTTTGACACACGCCTTGCAATGATTGCCGATTGTTCGCTTGCTAAACGAACCCATGCGCAAACCGCATGGCAGTCATCATTTTAGAGCCATTGAATTTTCTATATTGCAGTGCAATATATTCATTGTTGCAGGTGTGTGTCGGGCATGAATGGCCGGCAATCGCCGCACAGTCTTGGGAGGACCCTTTACAGGAACCAGGACGATGAACCGGAAACGCATTACACGGCCAATCCACAGCAAGTTCGAAACGGTGCGCGGGCAAATCCGTTCGCTTAAGGGCCTGCATAGCTATTACCGCATGGGCTATGTCGCCTGCGAACAATTGGCCTCCACGGCCTGGATACGATTGGAAAGAGACATTCGATGACCCACGGTTTCGACGCAACAAAGGCCAGACGCCTCGCCATCCGCCCAGTGCGGGCTTTTCAACAGATCCACGCGGCAATCAGCGCATCGCGCGATTTCAGCCGTTCGGCCCGCGCCGACGGCGATGACACCGTGTTGCAGGCCGCCATTCCATTCTGAAATGATTCCGCTTCAAAACGGGACGGCAGTTTTCATCTGGAATGGATTTTGACTGCAACATCCTTGCTTGCGGCATCGCGTTCAGCACCCTCTGTTTGATGCCGAACGCGCTACCGTGACAGGTTCGTTTTGCGGATGCGCTTGCTGCGTTTCTCCTGCCAGTATCATCTCTTTTTCAAAGACCGCATCGAGAAAAGCTGATTTGCGCGCCAGCCAATCGCGATATTCCTGATAGAAGTCTGCCGCCAGCCAGATGTGGCTGGCGCGGCCAGATCCATTACGGCGAATGCAGCCGTGCTGTTCGGCCTTTCTCAAGGCTCTTTGCAGATGGGTGCGCGACATGACGAAGCGTTCCGCCATGGCCGGGATGTCAATGACTCCCAGATCGTAGAAGCCATCCTCAAGGACCGCATTGGGCGTGAGGGATATGAACCTGTCGACGACCAGGGCGCCACTTTCCGTCCACAGAAACAGGCCAATGCGCTCACCTGGATCGCGCCATTGCCCATCATCGAGGCAAAGGCGGGCAAATTCCGGTTGAACCAGGAAGAGCAATTCGGGGCGCTGTCGGAAATGCTCCAATCTCTCGCCACCATCGACATGATCGAGTACGGCGAGATTGACGCTAAGCCATCGCTGCATTGCATCGATACTGGCCTCGCTCGCCTCAAAACTGCGCGGACGCTTGGCGCTGGCGGGGTGAAGGCGGATGAAGCGATAGGACAGAAGTTGATCGACATAGGTCAGAACCGTATTGCGGCTGGCAATCCCGGTCTGGCAGATCCAGTCCGCCAAGCCGCTGGCCGTCAATCCCGGACCGCTGATGCGTCCCGCCAGATGATCCGCATAGAGCGCAAAGGCGGCCTGGGTCATCATCCAGCGCTGGTGCGAAACAAGCGCACGCGCCAATCTTGGCGTCTCATCGAACTGATCCCCGAACCGTGCCGCCATGACAGCTATCGCCTCGGCGAAGCGCCAGGAGGATGCAAGCGTTGCAACAGAAAGCGCCATGGACAATCCCAAGTTCAGCAATAAATGAATAAGGAAAGCAGCAAGAGCCTATACCCAGCGAGCCATCGCCACCTACATCGTTAATTTTTTATTGATTATAACAACAAAACCCGTCGTATTGCCAATAAATTCTTGTGAGCCCTATCACAACAGACAGGAATACAAGGAGATGCTTAACCTAAAAATGATTCATACGGTCATACCGCATAAATTAATGTCATTTGCGCAAAATCAACATTATCCAAACTGCGCCATCCTGAGCCAGGCCGCGCGTATCCGCCATAGAAAGCGGCAGGTCGATATTATACCATGCCACAGTCGACTTTGGAGCATGTTTTCACTACAGCGTCCGTTAAGATCCCTATGGCAGGTGTTCCCACGTTTCGAGCGAGGACTTTTCCAGGATGCAGAATACGAGGAATATTGAAAATGACCCTTCGTATTCGATTTTTGAATATCTCAAGACTTCGGTGCGTTTGAGATATTCAAAATTCGTGCAAGGCCAGGATGCGTCAGTATCTTCGCCTTGATCTAGTAAACCTGCTGTCGCCTGTCATATCTGCGGCATAATTTTCGCCGTAAGTGGGTCCAGGTTACAGTCGCCCCAGTCGCAGCCTCATTCCTGTTCGGACCATGCCATGATTGCCAGTCTCGCCTCCATCGGCGCCCTCATGCTCTCAACCCTGCTGATGATGGCCGGATTCGGGCTGATGAATTACATGCTGCCGATCCGGGCGATTGCCGAGGGGTGGTCGACATTCACCATTTCGATCATCGCCACCGGTTATACCTTTGGCTTCACCACATCCTGCGTCGTCACGCCTCGACTGGTGCAGAAGGTGGGACATGTCCGGGTGTTTTCCGCCCTGATCACCCTCCTGACCATGTCCGTCCTGCTCTGCGCCATCGTTGTCGACTGGCGGGCCTGGACCCTGTTCCGGGGCATCGCCGGCTTTGCCATTGCCGGCAGCTACCTGATCATCGAAAGCTGGCTGAATGAGCGCAGCAACAATGAAAACCGTGGCGGATTGTTTTCCATCTATATGATTTCCTGCCTGGTCGGCTCGATTGGCGGCCAGTATATCGTGCCGCTTGGCGATCCAAGCCAGGTGACACTGTTCGTCGTCTGCGGATTGATTTTTTCCGCAGCACTCTTTCCAACCGCTCTGTCCACCGCCCAATCGCCCGCGCCGCTCGCCCAGGCACGGTTCGACCTGAAGAAACTCTATATCCGCTCGCCCATTGCTTTTGTCGGCTCGTTGCTGTCAGGCGCTTTGTCGGGAACCTGGAGCAGTCTCGGTGCGGTTTACAGCCAGCGGGTCGGTCTTTCGACGGCGGAAGGTGCTACCTTTCTGGCAGCCGTGCTGGCTGGAGGCGCCATCGCGCAGATGCCGTTAGGACGCCTATCCGATCGCATGGACCGCCGCCGCGTTATGGTCGGCGCTGGCTTGTTCGGGGTGTTTTGCTGCGCGGTGATGATCGTGCTGGGCGGAATTTCGCCATTGGCGCTCTATATCTGCGGCTTCTTTGTCGGCACCGTGCTTTATCCGGTTTATTCACTCAATGTCGCTCATGCCAATGACATGGCCGACCCCGATGAATATGTGACGATCTCGAGCGCCATCATGATTCTCTACGGCTTCGGCACCGTCACCGGCCCGCTGGTGACAGGCGCCATCATGCAGGGCGTCGGCCCCAACGGATTGCTGTTCAGCCTCGCCATCAGCTTTCTTCTCTACGCTGGCTATGCTGCCTGGCGGATGCGGCAGCGCAGCGCTATCCCTGACCAACCCGGCAAGACCGAGTTTCAGGCCTCCTCCATCCCGCTCCAGGGCACGGAAGCCGTCTCCAGCAAGATCACCGATCTCTGATCCAAGACACTCATACCAAGCCTCGAAGATGCTGACGCATCCTCGTCTTGAAGGCATTGCAAATATCTCAAATGCATTACAGCGCCGTGCGTTTTATAAAACGCACAAAGGACGCCGTAACACTTTAAATCTGCTGCATAATTCTTCCCTTAAATCGATTCCGATTTAAGGAATTATGCAGTAGAGGCTTGAGATATTTGCAAAGGGAATAGCAAGGGCCATTGAAAATGACCTTTGGTATCAGGCGCCGGGCGTGGATGCCTTGCGCGCCGCGCGGCGCTCCAACCCCAATTGATGCTCGCGCAGGATAATGAAAATTCCGGCACCCGCCACTATCAGTGTGCCGACCAGGGTGTGAATGCTCGGAAGAGCATCGAACAGCAGATAGCCGATCAGCGAGCCAAACAGGATGGAGCTGTATTCGAACGGCGCGATTGTCGAAATATCAGCATGGCGGTAACTTTCCGTCAGCAAAATCTGGGCGAGACCGCCGCAGATCCCCGCAAAAGCCAGGAGACCAAGCTGGCGGACGGAGAGATCGTTCCAGCCGAATGGCAGACTGACAAGCGATATCAGCGCCGCGATGATCGAGAAATACAATACGATCGTGGCGGTTTTTTCTTCACGAACGAGTTGGCGGACCTGCAACATCGCCGCTGCTCCAAGCGCGGCGGAGGCGAGAACTGCAAGCGTCCCCAAGCCAGCCTCGGAACCATAAAATCCGTCCTGTAACAGGGTCAGCTTCGGCCAGGAAATAATCACCACACCGACCAGGCCGATGGCAACGGCCGACCAGCGATAGAGCCTGACGGTCTCACCCAGGAAAACCGCAGCAAACACCACGGCAATCAGCGGCATGGCATAACCGATGGCAATTGCATCCGGCATCGGCAGATGCACGAGGCCGTAAAAGCCACAGGCCATGGCAGCGATACCGATCAGCCCGCGCTTGACATGCCCAAACACATTGGCCGTCTTCAACCCGGTCCTGATCTGCCCCAGATAGGCGAGATAGGCCAGAATGGGGATGAGCGCGAAGGCTGAGCGGTAGAAGGTGATCTGCCCCGCTGGCACGTCATCGCCTGCCAGTTTGATCGCTGTCTGCATGGCAACGAAGACCGTAACAGAGGCGACCTTGAACACAATGCCCCTGATCGGGCCTCCGATCGGACCCGCCGATACTTCACTGTTCATTACGCTGGACTCACAAGGCCGACTGATATGCGGGCCATGACATCAAGGGGACGACCGGCCATGGGTTTCAGCCAGCACGTCGGATAACCCGACCATTGCCGATTCGGACCGACCGCGCAAGAACAAGGTCAGCATTCACGGACACTCCCGTGTCGCAAACAGGCGATGCGCAATGGGGTGGACAACCACAAATACTGTCGCAACCCTAAATAAATAATTACAAAATTACTATATTTAAATCATACACTTATCCCCAAAACTCAAAAATCCTCGACCTATCCTCGATAAATAAATCGTACCCAAAAACAATAGATTTGAATTTATACTTACTTAACCAAGTCATGCGTTAATTTACTGCAAAGCAATATATTATTTTTCTTCCCACTTTGGGTCATCGCGGCCCTGGCTTCAGGATTTATCGCCATGTCGAATTCTCCAGCACCGCTCCGCCAGAACCGGGTCGTGACTGCAACGCCTCGCTCCATGCGGCTGATTACGGAAAGCATTGGCGGCGATCTCGAAACGTTCAGCATGAACAATACATTGGTGGTCAAGCAAATCCGCCTGCTGGCCATCAATGCCTTGATTGAAGCAGCGCGCGCCGGTGATACGGGCAAAGGTTTCGCGGTCGTTGCCAATGAAGTCCAGCGCCTGGCTCAAAGCGCGGCCGACATCGCCAAACAGTTCGAGGACAATGTACTGAGCCGCATAAAGCTTGGCCGGGCCATGGCTGATGGTCTGGTTCAGGAAATGGAAGGCGTGCGGCTGACCGATCTCTGCCTGACCCTGGTGCAATTCATCGTCCGCAATCTGTTCGAACGCACCGCCGATGTTCGCTGGTGGGCAACGGACAATGCCCTGTGGTCGGCGCTACAAAATCCAACCACCGAAAGCTTCAACCACGCCTCGGAACGGCTCGGCGTCATCAACCGGTTCTATACGGTCTATCTCGACCTGGTGATGACGGATGCCAGTGGCCGTGTCGTCGCTTCTGCCAATCCACGCTACCGCAACAATCTTCAGAACAAGAATTTTGCCCAGGAAACATGGGTCAAGGCCGCCGGTCAAACGAAAAGCGGCGACGACTATATCGTTGACGAGGTCAAGAAAAGCCCTCTGCATGACAACCGCGACACACTGGTCTATGCGACCGGAATTCGGGCGGGAGGCCGTTCTGACGGCGACCTGCTGGGAATGCTTGGCGTCTATTTCGACTGGCAGGCCCAGGGCCAGGCCATCGTCGAAAAAGAAGCCAACCTGCCGCCGCATCTCGTCGACAAGACCCAGGTCATGCTGCTCGATGGCTCGATGCGGGTGATTGCCAGCTCCCATCCGAGCCGGATTTACACCCATTTCCCACTGCACAATAGCCAAGCAAACCAAAAAGGCAGTTACTATGATGACAGCGGAAACATCATCGCCTTTGCCAAAACGCTTGGTTACGAAGACTATGACGGCCTTGGGTGGTATGGCGTGATTATTCAACAAACCGAGGCGGATCAAGACATCCGCGCAAAGCTTGATATCGGTCTGTGAGCCAGGGCAATATACCAGTGGCTCCCGCCGAGACCTGTCCGCACACCCAAAACCAGATCTCGAGCCAAAATATTTCTGGAGCATTTCCAACAAAAGTGCAAAGCGGTTTTGGCAATCGGAAATGTTTGAAAACAACGAGATAGCTCATTTCCGTATGTTCGTGAGACAGGGAAATGATCTGGCGACATCAAGAATAGACAATAATAGATCGGATTTTAGCAATCGTTCAGAAATTGATGTCATCATGCCCATGAATTGCGCTGGCCCGTTCCATCGAAACGCTCGCGTGTAGTCGATTTGCAATAGGACGATCAGGATATATTGATGCGTACAGAAACGGGCCAGGTTGTCAGCCTGGCGGATTATCGCCCGACCGAGTTTGTCCTGGAGCGAGTGGACCTGACTTTCGAGCTTGATCCAACAGACACCAAGGTCGAGGCCCGCCTGATCTTCCATCGTCGTGAAGGTGCAGATGTCGCCGCACCGCTGGTGCTGGATGGTGACGATCTGGTTCTCTCCAGTGTGCTGTTCGACCAAATCGAGCTGGAGCCGGAGCGTTACAGCGCAACCGCGCGCTCACTGACGATCCGCGATCTTCCTGCTGCCGAACCCTTTGAGATCACCATTACCACGCTGATCAATCCTGAGGCCAATACCCAGTTGATGGGGCTTTACCGCTCGAACGGCATCTATTGCACCCAGTGCGAGGCCGAGGGCTTCCGCCGCATCACCTATTTCCCGGACAGGCCGGACGTATTGTCGGTCTATACCGTCAATATCATCGCTGACAAGCAAGCCAATCCGCTGCTGTTGTCGAACGGCAATTTCCTGGGTGGTGCGGGCTATGGCGAGGGCAAGCATTTCGCCGCCTGGTTCGATCCCCATCCCAAGCCCAGCTACCTGTTTGCACTGGTGGCAGGTGATCTCGGCCTGATCGAGGATACGTTCACCACGGTGTCCGGCCGCGAGGTGGCGCTGAAAATCTATGTGGAACACGGCAAGGAACCACGCGCCGCCTACGCGATGGATGCGCTGAAGCGCTCGATGAAATGGGATGAGGATGTGTTCGGGCGCGAATACGATCTGGATATTTTCATGATCGTCGCCGTGTCGGATTTCAACATGGGGGCCATGGAAAACAAGGGCCTGAATGTCTTCAACGACAAATATGTGCTGGCCGACCCGCAAACCGCCACCGATGCCGACTATGCCAATATCGAGGCGATCATCGCCCACGAATATTTCCATAACTGGACCGGCAACCGCATCACCTGCCGCGACTGGTTCCAGCTCTGCCTGAAGGAAGGGCTGACGGTCTATCGCGATCACCAGTTTTCCGCCGATCAGCGCTCACGCGCCGTCAAGCGCATCGCCGAAGTCCGGCATTTGCGCGCTGAACAGTTCGTTGAGGATTCCGGGCCGCTCGCGCATCCGGTACGCCCGAATACCTACAAGGAAATCAATAACTTCTATACGACCACCGTCTATGAAAAAGGCTCTGAAGTCACCGGGATGATCGCCACCATCCTCGGACCCGACCTGTTCAAGGCCGGCATGGATCTCTATTTCGAACGTCACGACGGCGATGCGGCAACGGTCGAAGATTTCGTTGCCTGCTTTGCGGAGGTCTCCGGGCGCGATCTTACCCAGTTCTCTCACTGGTATAATCAGGCCGGTACGCCGAATGTGACGGTATCCTGCGACTACGATACCGGCGCGAGCCTGTTTACCATCGAGTTGGAGCAGGTGATCCCGCCGACACCCGGCCAGCCAAACAAGCAGCCGATGCATATTCCGCTGCGCTTTGGGCTTCTGGCGGCAGATGGCGCGCCGCTTGACACAGCAACCGTGGGCGGCGGCGAAATCAGCGGCGACGTGCTGCATTTGACCGAACGTCGGCAGGTATTCCAATTTTCAGGCGTGAAGGAACGTCCAGTCCTGTCGCTCAACCGGGGCTTTTCGGCACCCGTCATCCTGCATTTCAGCCAGGCAAGTGCTGATCTTGCGCTGATCGCCCGCCACGATAGCGACTTGTTCTCCCGCTGGCAGGCCCTGACCGACCTCGCCTTGCCGGTTCTGTGTGACGGCGCACGCCAGCTCTCCACCAAGAGCGGCACGGCCAAGAGCGCTTCCGATAAAACATCCATCGCGGCAAGCGATGCCCTGAAACAAAGCCTGCTTGCCATCATCGCCGACGATGCGCTTGAGCCCGCCTTCCGCGCCCAGGTGCTGGCGCTGCCGAGCGAAGCCGATATTGCCCGCGAACTGGGCAGCGACATCGATCCGGACGCCATCCATCGGGCGCGCCAGGCGGTGCTGGCCGATATTGCCATCGATGGCGCGGATCTGTTTGCTCGCCTCTATGACGACATGGCGTCTGAGACCCCCTATAGCCCGGATGCTGCTGCGGCAGGCAAGAGAGCGCTGAAAAATGCAGCACTTGGCTATCTCGTTCAGGCCAAAGGCGAGCCAGCCAAGGCCGCCGAGGCCTATGGCAAAGCCGATAACATGACCGATCTGTCGCATGCGCTCGGTGTTCTCGCCTATCACTTCGGCGATACGGAAGAAGCGCAGGCAGCACTGGCCAATTTCCAGACCCGTTTCGCCCAGAATGCATTGGTTCTGGACAAGTGGTTTTCCATCCAGGCCACCATTCCGGGACACGGTGCGTTGGAACGGATTCAGGCGCTCATGCAAAATCCGCTGTTCAACGCCAGCAATCCCAACCGCGTTCGTGCGTTGATCGGCAGCTTCGCCTTTTCAAATCCGACCGGCTTTCACCGCGCCGATGGCAAGGCCTACGATTTCCTTGCCGAGCAAATTCTGGCCATCGACAAGCGCAATCCGCAGCTTGCCGCCCGCCTGCTGACATCGATGCGGACCTGGCAAAAACTTGAGCCGATCCGCGCGGCCAAGGCCAAGGCGGCCCTTGCCCTTATCGAAAGCTCAAATGGGCTTTCCAACGATGTCCGCGATATCGTCGAGCGAATGCTGAAAGGCTGAGCACCTCCAGTTTATGGTCTTCCCAAAGGGGCGGTCGCAAATGCGTCCGCCCCTTTTTCTGCGCAAGCCTGGAGGGCATGCGCATGTGCTGGCGAAGCAAGCATGATTCGGTGCCTGATATGTGCGGCTGCAACAGGCGTGCGATCATGAAAAGCTGATTCTTCGCAAGAGGTTAACAAGTGGTTAGTTTTTTCGACTGGACAGGAAGAATCCCTGATGATTCATTAGGTTAGATTTGGAGCGAGCGGCGCGCCGAATCAGGACGAGGGATCAAGGCAGGGACAATGGAAAACGTGCAGCGGGCGACCGCAGCCGATGATCGGTTGCGACCGGAATTTCCCGGATATCTGTCATTTCTGGATGCGGTCAAGAACCACGGAGGCGTTGCTTACGTCGTCCGAAACCTTTCGATTTCCAATACTGACGCGGCCCTTCGCCAAGTCATTCCTATTCTGGTGGTTGCTTTTCTAATCGTCATCGCCATGGCGCGTGGCATGGGGCTTGTCTCGGAATATGCGCGAATGGAAAGCGCCATCCGCCATTCCACCGCGATGATGGCCTCTGCAGCGGCGGCGGCCTTATCTTCCGGCCCCGAGCTTCCGGCAGAACTTGGCCGGGACAAGGCCGAAGCGCTGATCAAGCGTTTTCTGCCGCCCAATCTTCTCGATGACGAAAGCTTCGTTCTCTTGCTCGACCCCGAAGGCCGGGTGGTCGCCAGTTCCGGCAATGGCAGCAGTTTTGTCGGCATGCAGATCATGACGCTGTTTCCGCAGGTCGCGGTGCTCCGTAATTTCGGAGACCAGACCGGTGCGGTCGAAACCGACATCAACGGTTTTCGCCATATCGCCGTGCTGACCCCGACTGGCACGGACGGCGCGCTTGTTCTGGCGGCCCATTCGCTGAAATCCGCCGCCGATTACTGGCGGGCGGAACTCGCTCTCAACGTCACGCTGTTTTCGGCCATCTCGCTGATCCTGATGGGCATTCTCTATGCCTATTTCGCCCAGGCAAAACGGGCGCGGGAAACCTCTGACGTGTTCGTCGATTCCAATCGCCGGGTCGAAACTGCCCTGTCGCGCGGTCGCTGCGGATTGTGGGATTTCGATCTCGCCAGCCGAAAACTGGTCTGGTCGCGCTCTATGTTCGACATTCTCGGCCTGCCGCCGTCTGGTGACCCGCTCGGCTTTGCCGACGCCGCCCGGCTGATGCACCCTGATGACGGCAATCTTTATGCGCTGGCCCGCACCATTGGCCGGGATGGGGACCGCCATATCGACCAGGTGTTTCGCATGCGTCACGCCAACGGCCATTATGTCTGGCTGCGCGCCCGCGCCCAGGTGATCCGCACCAGTTCCGGCAGCCCGCATGTGATCGGCATCGCCATGGACGTGACGGAGCAGCACCGGCTGGCGCAGCGCTATGCCGAGGCCGACCAGCGGCTGGCCGACGCCATCGAATGCACCTCGGAAGCCTTCGTGCTTTGGGACAAGAACGACCGGCTGGTGATGTGCAATGCCCATTTTCAACACGTCTACGGCCTGCCCGACAGCGTGCTTGTGCCCGGCGTCGAGCGCGCTGTGGTGGATGCTGCCGCTGCCCGGCCCATCATTCAACGGCGCATTGCCGATCCCTCCGCCAAGGGAAGCTCGCGCACGACAGAGTTGCAGCTGGCCGACGAGCGCTGGCTGCAAATCAACGAGCGGCGCACCCGCGATGGCGGCCTGGTCTCTGTTGGCACCGATATTACTCTGCTGAAGCGCCATCAGGAACGGCTGCGCGAGCAGGAGCGCCGGCTGATGGCAACCATTGGCGACCTGTCTTCGTCGCAGAAAAAGCTGGAACGGCAAAAGGCGGAACTGTCGGAAGCCAACGAGAAATACCTGGCCGAAAAGCAGCGCGCCGAGGCCGCCAACAAGGCCAAGTCGGAATTCCTCGCCAACATGTCGCATGAGTTGCGCACGCCGCTCAACGCCATCCTCGGCTTTTCCGAAATCCTCTCCACCGGCATGTTCGGGCCGATCGGCTCACCGAAATACGGCGAATATGCTCGCGATATCCACGATAGCGGCAAGCATCTCCTCAACGTCATCAACGACATTCTCGACATGTCGAAGATCGAGGCGGGCCATATGCTGCTGAAATGCGAAAATGTCGATTTCGCCTCGCTGATCGACGAAACCCTGCGGCTGACGACCATTTCCGCCAAGGACAAGAATATCGCCATTGAGCAACGCATCGTTTCGGGCCTCGCCATGACCGCCGACCGGCGCGCTCTGAAGCAGATCCTGCTCAACATTCTGTCGAATGCGGTTAAATTCACCAATGAGGGCGGACGTATCGCGGTACGCGCCCACAAGATCGACGGCGCGGTGCGGCTGCTGGTCTCTGATACCGGCATCGGCATTCCCAAACAGGCCATCAGCAAGATCGGACAGCCCTTCGAACAGGTGCAGAGCCAATATGCCAAGAGCAAGGGCGGATCGGGCCTGGGCCTGGCGATTTCCCGCTCGCTGATCGTGCTGCATGGCGGTAGCCTGCGGATTCGCTCACGCGAGGGCAAAGGGACTGTTGTTTCGATCACCGTGCCGGATAGACCGTCGCAACTTCCCCCCTGCCGCAAGTCCGCCGCTCAGGGCCGGGTGCTGACAACCGCCTGAAAAATCCGCCGAACCGCCTTGGACAGGCGTTTCAACTCGGCCTCCAGCACTTTGAGGTCCGGGCAGTCGGCAACCCGCAGGACGACATCGATCAGGCCCGCCGGTGCATCCTGCGGCCTGAATCCTCCTTCGACACAGGCCCTGATTACCTGCGACAGTTCCGTGTAGAGCGTGAGGGCCGCAAGGCAGAGATCGAGATCACCCGCATCCATCGCCCGCGCACCACCCTGCTTCAAACGCTGGGCGGTGGTGATATCCGTCTGCGAAAACTCCGGCCCGTCCTGTGCCGTCAATCCATGATCCGGTTCTACCAGGGCCAGGTATTGAGCGAGAAATTCCAGATCGACCAATCCGCCGGGTATCAGTTTCAGGTCCCATCCGTCCTTCGGCGGCTTTTCGGTGTCGATCAGGCTGCGCATCTCACTGACATCGGCAGCAATCGCGGCGCGGTCGCGGGTCTGCGCCAGGATATCGGCAATGATGGTTTGGGCCTTGGCGACCAGCGGGCCATCGCCGGTGATCAGCCGGGCGCGGGTCAGCGCCATATGCTCCCAGGTCCAGGCCTCCTCGCGCTGATAGCGCTCGAAGGCTCTCAGCCGGGTTGCCACCGGCCCCTTGTTGCCGGAAGGACGAAGCCGCATATCCACCTCATAGAGCACGCCTTCGGCGGTCGGTGCGGACAAGGCGGCGATCAATCGCTGGGTCAGGCGGGTATAATAGCGCACGGGATCGAGTGGTTTTGCTCCATCGCTCTCCCCGTTTTCATCATCATACTCATAAAGCACGATCAGATCGACGTCGGAACCTGCGGTCAGCTCCCGCGAGCCAAGCTTGCCCATGCCGACCAGCGCCAGTTGCCCGCCAGAGATCCGGCCATGCACCCGTTCCACTTCACGGCGCACAGCGTGAAAGGCCTGCTCGATCACCAGATCGGCGAGATCGGTAAAGGCATGACCCGCCACCGTTCCGGAAATCGCCCCGGTCATCAGGCGAATGCCGATCAGGAAACGCTGCTCGGCGGCAAAGATCCGCAGGCGGTCGAGCAGTTCCTCGTAATTCGACACACCGCCAATAAAAGCATCGAGGCGCATGGCAAGATAATCGCGCGTCGGCAGATCGGCCATCAGACCGGGGTCGAGCATGCCATCAAAAACATGCGGACGACTGGCAATGGTGGCAGCAAGCCGGGGCGCGGCAGCCATGATGGTAACGATCAATTCCAGCAGTGCCGGGTTGTTGCCAAGCAGCGAAAACAGCTGGATACCGGCGGGAAGGCCCGACAGAAACGCATCAAACCGCAACAGCGCCTCATCGGCGCGACGGCTTTCGCCAAATGCCTTGAGGAGACGCGGGGTCAGTTCCGTCAACCGTTCGCGGGCCTCCACAGATTGCGTGGCGCGGTAGCGTCCGTAATGCCAGGTGCGGATCACCCTGGAAATGTCTTCAGGCCGGTGAAATCCAAGCTTTTCCAGCGTCTTCAACGTATCGGGATCGTCCTTTTGACCGGTAAACACCAGATTGCCGCCAACAGACAGATCGTCTTCCTGTTCAAACAATTGACCGTAACGCCGCTCGACCAGCCGTAGCCGCTTTTCCAGGGCCTGCGAAAAGCCTGCCGGAGTATCGAAGCCGCACATCAGCGCAATCCGCTTCAACTCGGTCTCGGTGGTCGGCAGCGTATGGCTCTGCTCATCATGCACCATCTGGATGCGGTGCTCGACATCACGCAAAAACCAATAGGCTTCGGTCAGTTCATCGCGGGTGCTGGCATCGATCCAGCGGGCCTGTTCCAGCGCCGCCAGTGCTGCCTCGGTGCCGCGCACCCGCAGATCCGGCATCCGTCCACCAGCGATCAATTGCTGGGTCTGGGCGAAGAACTCGATCTCGCGAATCCCGCCGCGCCCGAGCTTGACGTTATGGCCCTTGACCGCAATCGCTCCATGGCCCCGATGGCTATGGATCTGTCGCTTGATCGAATGAATATCGGCAATCGCCGCATAATCCAGGTATTTTCGAAACACGAAAGGCGCCAATTCCTTGAGAAAGGCCTGACCTGCCGCAAGATCCCCCGCCAGCGCCCGGGCCTTGATAAAGGCGGCGCGTTCCCAGTTCTGCCCACGTCCCTCATAATAGATCAGTGCTGCCTCAACCGGCATGGCGAGCGGCGTGGCCCCTGGATCGGGCCTGAGCCTCAAATCGGTACGGAAGACATAACCATCACCGGTGCGCTCCTGCAAAATGCGGATCAACCGGCGCATCATCCGGCCATAGGTTTCGGTTGCTTCCTCGGGGGCGACCAGGATTGCCGCATCCGGCTCAAAAAACACCACGAGATCGATGTCCGACGAATAGTTGAGCTCAAACGCGCCAAGCTTGCCCATGCCCAGCACGATCAGGCCACTGTGTTTCGATGGCGCATCGCGATCGGCAAGCTGTAACTTGCCCGCCTCATGACCCGCCAGCAAAAGATGGTCGATGGCGCAGGCGATTGCTGCATCCGCCATCCGCGACAGCCATAGCGTCGTCTGACGGGGATGAAACAGTCGGCCCAGATCGGCCAGCGCCAGCAGAAAGGACAGGCCGCGCTTGGCCTGGCGCAACCTGGTCATCACCATAGCCTCGGTTGGCGGCACTCCTTCCTGCGCCGGTCGCCAGGCATGGCGCGCATGCTCCACCAACCCATTCAGGCTCTCCTCCAAAGGGGCATGCAGCGCGCGCACAAGCAAATCAGGACGCAGCGCCGCCGTCTCACGCAGATAGGGAGATAGCGTCAGGGCAGCGATAATGAAGGATTTGAGCGGTGTCTCATCCGAAAGCAAGGCTGCGATCTCAGGCGTGTCCCTGCCAAGCTCCTTCAGCACGGCAAGGACAGCCTTGGTCTCCACCTTGTTCAGCGGTTTGACGACATCTTCGGCGACATCGCGCAGAAAGACGGTTTCCGGCAAAACGGGCTGGTCCTTGGGCATGCACATCCTCCATCCCGCCTGTTTCGGTCTGCCTTTTACAAGGCGGCCTTTTTGGCCATGGCGGGTTGAGAGAAGTTTATGCGGTTACACGCGGAAAGACCATGGTGGCCGTCAGCCCGGGACACTCGGAATTGGCGGTATCGGTATCGCTCAGCTCCAGCCTGCCGCCATGCAGCGCCATCACCGCCTCGACCAGCGACAGGCCAAGACCAGTGCCGGGTTTGCTTCGGCTTTCATCCAGCCGCACGAAACGCTTGACGACATCTTCCCGGCGCTCCGCCGCGATGCCAGGGCCATGATCGCAGACGCTGAGACGCGCCTCGCCGCCCGGCGTCTTTACCAGCACCACGCGGATTTCGCTGCCGCCTTCACCCGCATATTTAATGGCATTGTCGAGCAGATTAAAAATCGCCTGGCCGATCAGTTCGCGATTGCCCCGCACGCTAATGCCGGGGGCAATATCGCTTGTCAGCACATAGCCCGCCTCCTCGGCCACCGGCTCGTAAAGCTCGGCGGTATCGGCGACAATGCCGGAGGCATCGAGATCGGAAAGCTCGGCGGCAATCGAGCCCGCCTCGACGCGGGAAATCATCAACAGCGCGTTGAACGTGCGGATCAACTGATCCGATTCGCCGATAATCCCTTCCAGCGCCTGGCGCCGTAGCTGGTCATCATCCTCGGCCAGGGCATCGGCGGCCTTGTTGCGCAGCCGCGTCAGCGGCGTCTTCAGGTCATGGGCGATATTGTCGGAGACCTGACGAAGGCCCTCATTGAGCTTTTCGATCCGCTCCAGCATATCGTTCAGCGAGCGCGACAGCCGGTCAAATTCATCGCCGGAACCGGAGACCGGCAGACGCTGGCCAAGATCGCCCGCCATGATCTTCTTGCTGGCGGCAGACACCCGATCGATGCGCTTCAAGGCGTTGCGGCCAATGGCAAACCAGATCACCAAAGCCCCCGCCCCCATGATCGCGAGCGCCACCATCAGCGCCTTGCGCACCAGAATGCGGAATTTGGTCGGCTCGCCCAGATCCCGCCCGACCAGAATACGCAACCCATTGTCCAGCGCCAGCACATTGGCAATCGCCAGATGCGGGCGGGAAGGTCCTGATTCCGCATAGCGGTTATAGGCGAAGGGAAAATCCGTCCAGCCCTCACGGTCCAGCACGCCCGGCTCGACCGAACTGACATTGCCCGCCAGAAACTGACCGTTTGGCCCGGCAATGACATAGAGATTGGCGCCGGGCTGGCGCATGCGCCGTTCCATCAGCCGCAGCAGGTTATCGACACCGCCCTTTTCGTAGGCGCGCTCGATTTCCGTCACTTCCTGTTGCAGGCTCTCTCGCGTCTGCTGATTGAGCAGCCGTTCCGACAGTGCCGTGACGTAGATCACCAGAAAAGCGGCGCAAAGCGCAAACAGAATGATGTAAAGCGCCGAAAGCCTGACGGCGGTAGACTTGAACAGAAATCCGGCACGCGACATCGGGGCTCGTCAGCTTTCGTCTTTGATCATGTAGCCCGCACCGCGCACCGTTTTCAACAGCGGCCGGTCGAAATCCTTTTCGATCTTGGAGCGCAGCCGCGACACATGCACGTCGATGACATTGGTCTGCGGATCGAAATGATAGTCCCAGACATGTTCCAGCAGCATGGTGCGGGTCACCACCTGCCCGGCATTCTTCATCAGATATTCCAGCAGGCGGAATTCGCGCGGCTGGAGAAGGATTTCCTTGCCCGCCCGGCGCACTTCGTGGGAGAGGCGGTCCAGTTCCAGATCGCCGACCCGATAGATCATGTCCTGTTCCGGCGTGCCCTTGCGTCGCCCCAGGACTTCGACCCGGGCCAGAAGCTCGGAAAAGGCATAGGGCTTGGGCAGGTAATCGTCCCCACCGGCGCGAAGGCCGGTCACCCGGTCATCGACCTGGCCAAGCGCCGACAGGATCAGCACCGGCGTATTGATGCTGCGCTTGCGCAATTCAGAAATCACCGACAAGCCATCGCGGCGCGGCAGCATCCGGTCGATGATCATCACGTCATAGGTATTTTCGCAGCCCATGAACAGGCCTGCCTCGCCATCGCTGGCGTGGTCGGCCATGATCCCAGCCTCACGGAAGGCCTTGGTCATGTATGCGGCGGCTTCAAGATCGTCTTCGATCACAAGTATTTTCATGCGCGCGACATTAGTGCCCGCATTGCCTGATGCACAGCCTGTTTTACCGGTTTCCATGCTTTGTCCCGTCCCGAATGCCATGATCTGCGCCTCTTCGTTCACGAAAACACATCTTCTGCCGGAAGATTGACGGCGACTGGAAAAGTCCAGCCGCCGCCAATAGCCTGATCATCAGCCCTGGTTGATCGGCAGGGCGATGAAGCGGCTGCCATTGTCGGTTTCCACCTGGAAGAGCGCCTTGGTGCGGCCATCCTTCTTGGCCTGTTCAAGGATCTTCTTGACATCGGCGGCGCTGGAGACCTGCTGGTTATTGACCGAGGTGATCTTCTGGCCAGTCTTCAGCCCCTTGTCGGCAGCGTCGGAATCAGGGTCGACATTGGTGATCGTCAGGCCCTTGCCGTCATCGGCACGCTGGACAGTGACCCCAAGATTGGCAAGCGCCTGCTCGGTGGCCGGTGCGTTCTGCTCGGGCGCGCCCTGGTCCTCATCACCGCTGGCCGCATCCTTTTCAGCAGGCAAGGTGCCGAGATCGACCTTGACGGAGGTCGGCTTGCCATTGCGCCAGATCGAAATATCGACCTTGGTATTGGGCGGGAAGGCCGCAATGCGCTTGGCGAGATCACGCGGGTCCTTAACCGGATCGCCATTCACGGCGGTGATCACATCGCCCTGCTTGATACCGGCCTTGTCACCGGGCGAATCGGCCTGCGGTTCAGCCACCAGCGCGCCCTTGGCGTCGGCCAGACCGAGCGATTCGGCAATATCCTTGGTGACGGGCTGGATCTGCACGCCAAGCCAGCCGCGCTGCACCGAGCCATGCTTGATCAATTCAGCAACCACATCCTTGGCGGTGGCAGCCGGAATAGCGAAGGCGATGCCGACGCTGCCGCCCGATGGCGAGAAGATCGCCGTATTGATCCCGACCACCTTGCCGCTGAGGTTGAAGTCCGGCCCACCCGAATTGCCCCGGTTTACCGGTGCGTCGATCTGGATGTAATCATCGTAGGGGCCGGAGCCGATATCGCGACCAAAGGCCGAAACGATACCCGAGGTCACGGTTCCGCCGAGACCGAAGGGATTGCCGACGGCCACGACCCAGTCACCAACGCGGATCTTGTCATCCTGCGCCCATTCGACATAGGTGAATTTCTTGGTCGGCTGATCGACCTTCAAAACGGCGAGATCGGTGCGCGGGTCCTTACCGACCAGCTTGGCATCGTATTCGGTGCCATCATTCATCACCACCGTATAGGCCTGACCATCGGAAACCACGTGATTGTTGGTTACGACATAGCCGTCCTCGGAGATGAAGAAGCCCGAGCCTTGGGCAATCGGACGCAGCTTACCATGACGCTCGGCATGCGGTCCGCCCTTAGGGCCTCCTGGACCACCCGGACCGCCGGGGCCTGGCATGCCCCATTCCTTGAAGAAGCGCTTCAGCGGGTCAGGGGAGCTGGTCGAAGTCACGGCCATTGAAGGAGAAGTTGCTGCCGTCCTCGGAGGCCTGTTGCACATCCGATTTGACGCGGATGGAGACGACGGCGGGAGAGACCGCACTGACCAGATCGGCAAAGCTCGGCACTTGCGGCGCCTGGACCTCGACGGGCGCGGCCAGCGCAGGCGTCACCGTCACGGCACCCGCCAGCATCAGGGCCGCCAGCCCTGCCGCGGTGCCTGCCCGCAGCCTGGAAGTAACGGAGCGATTATGGAAGGATTTCGACATGGATCTCTACCTTATCTTGTTCTGGTTGGCATCGTATCTTGCGAAGACCGGAGCGACCCGGCTTCAGGCGGTGGATGACAAAGATATAGGATGGATCACGTTACAACGAACTGTCCGGAACATGAAAAGTTGGTAATGCGGAAATTTACGCGCCGGAAAGGTTTTTCAATAGGTTCGACGCCGGTCGCTTGATAAAGTCTGGACGGCCTTTACACATCCTGAGCCGATCCGGGGATTTCTATGCATCGTATTCCACTCTGTTTATTCGCGGCGATACTGACCGGCTGCGCAGCCGCCCCGCACAAGGAGATCGGCGCCATTCGTTTGATAACCGACGCCAAAGGACGCCCCGCAAAAATCTATATGGAAAAATCGACCGGTAACGCGATAACCGATCGTCGTGTCATGCTTTTCATGCGCACCACTTTCGCCAAACGCGTGCCCCACCCGCTTCCCAACCGTGTCTATCGTCAAGGCGTGAGTGGCGTGGCAAGCGATCACCCCACAACGATCGAGATCCCGCTTTTCTGATAGGGGCATATCCCTGCGTTCTGCGGCTGAACCCTGCTGGTTTTCGTGGGAACCGCCCCCTACTCTTCCAACAGCCGTTTCAGCCGCGCCTCTTCATCCGCACTCAACGGCTCCGCCGCAGCCACGCTCCTACGGCGGCGGCTGTAGGCGAAGGCTGCGCCCACGCCGACCACCAGCAACAGACCGGGCGCCCCCCACAGCAGCAAGGTCTCTGACGACAATCGTGGTTTCAGCAACACGAATTCACCGTAGCGCGACACCAGATAACGGATGACATCGTCATCGCTATCGCCCTTGACGATCCGCTCGCGCACCAGAAGCCGCAGGTCGCGGGCCAGTTCGGCATTGCTGTCGTCGATGGATTGGTTCTGGCAGACCATGCAGCGGAGTTGCGACGACAGGTGCCGGGCGCGGGCCTCCAAGGCCGGATCTTTCAGCATTTCATCGGGATTGACGGCGAAGGCGGGCTGGCCCAGCAATAGCCAGAAGCCGAGGAAGACGGCAAAAAGCGCCCTCATTCCGCCGCCTCCAGGCCCTTGAGGGTACCATTGGCCGCCGCCGCCTTTGCCTTGCGGTTTGGAGCACCGACGCGCAAACGCCGATCGGAAAGCGAGACGAAGCCGCCGATCATCATCACCAGCGCCCCGCCCCAGATGCAGAGAATCCACGGTTTCCACCAGATCCGCACCACCATGCCGCCATCGGCCATGGCATCGCCGAGCGAAACGTAAAGCTGGCTAAAGCCGAAACTGCGGATACCCGCCTCGGTGGTCGGCATGCGCCTTGCCGTATAAAGCCGTTTCGACGACCAGACATCGCCTTCGGAGACCCCGCCGCGCCGGATGGTGAAATGGCCACGATCCTCGGTATAATTCGGTCCCTTGGCGGAGCGCAACCCGTCATAGGTCAGGGAAAAGCCACCGGCCTCCACGGTCTGGCCGGGCTTCATCTCCACCACCATTTCGCTTTGGAACGTGGTAACAGCGACAATGCCGAGCACGGTGACGCCGAGGCCGAAATGCGCGAGCGCCGTGCCAAAGGCCGAGCGCGGCAGGCCGATCAACCGGCGAAAGGCGACACTTCCCTTCTGCTTGCCGAAAGCCGAGCGATGAGCAAGATCGGCCAGCGCCCCGAACATCAGGAAAAAGCCCGAGGCCAGCCCCAGCACAGACAGAACCGGGCCGCCATTCTGGAGATAATAGAACACAAGCCCAACCAGAAAGGCCAGTGCCGCCGCCAGATAGAGCCTTTGCAGCGCGCCCAGCAGATCGCCGCGCTTCCAGGCCAGCATCGGCCCGAACGGAACGGCGACGAGAAGCGGGATCATCAGCAGGCCGAAGGTCAGGTTGAAGAAGGGTGCGCCAACCGAAATCTTTTCGCCGGTCAGGGTTTCCAGCAGCAGCGGATAGAGCGTACCGATCAGCACTGTCGCAGTCGACACCGTCAGGATCAGATTGTTCAGCACCAGCGCGCCTTCGCGCGAGATCGGCTGGAACAGCCCGCCCGCCTTCAAATGCGGAGCCCGTAGCATGAACAGGAACAGCGCGCCGCCAATGAACAGGATGAGGATGGCGAGAATGAAAATCCCGCGGCTGGGATCGGTGGCAAAGGCATGCACCGAGGTCAGCACGCCGGAGCGCACCAGGAATGTGCCGAGCAGCGACAGCGAGAAGGTCAGGATGGCGAGCAGCACTGTCCAGATTTTCAGCGCATCGCGCTTTTCCATCACCAGCGCCGAATGCAACAGCGCAGTGCCTGCCAGCCAGGGCATGAAGGAGGCGTTTTCGACCGGGTCCCAGAACCACCAGCCGCCCCAGCCCAGCTCGTAATAGGCCCAGTAGGAGCCCATGGCGATGCCCGCCGTCAGGAAGGTCCAGGCCGCCAGCGTCCAGGGCCGGACCCAGCGCGCCCAGGCGGCATCGATCCGCCCGTCGATCAGAGCGGCGATGGCAAAGGAAAAACAGACGGAAAACCCGACATAGCCGAGATAAAGCAGCGGCGGATGGATGGCGAGGCCGGGGTCCTGCAGGACCGGGTTCAGGTCCTGCCCCTCGGCAGGCGCCGGATTGAGGCGGATGAATGGATTGGAGGTGATCAGGATGAACAGAATGAAGGCCGTGGAAATCCAGGCCTGGACGCCGAGCACATTGGCTTTCAGCCGGTCGGGCAGATTGGTGCCGAACAGCGCCACCAGCGCCGAAAACAGTGTCAGGATCAACAGCCACAGCATCATCGATCCCTCGTGATTGCCCCAGACCGCCGAAAAGCGGTAGATGGCGGGCATCAGCGAATGGGAATTCTGATAGGCATTCAGCAGCGAAAAATCCGAGACCAGATAGGCATAAGCCAGCACACCAAAGGCAAACAGCACCAGCGCAAACAGTGCATAAGTGCCGGTGACCGCCGTCTGCATCATGGCGGTATCGCCCCTGCGGGCGCCCAGCATCGGCAGGACCGAAAGCAGGAGTGCGGCGGCCAGCGCCAGCACCAGCGCATAGTGGCCGATCTCAATGATCATTTCGCCTCTCCCTCACCCTTCCAGACGCCGTCCTTCTTCATCCGGTCGGCAACTTCCTTCGGCATGTAATTCTCGTCATGCTTGGCCAGAACCGTATCGGCATCAAACAGCGTGCCGCCAGCGCCAAACACGCCTTCCGTCACCACGCCCTGCCCTTCACGAAACAGATCCGGCAGAATGCCCGTATAGGTCACCGGCACCGTGGCCGTACCATCGGTCACGGCAAAACTGACGGTGGAGCCGGTGTCGCGCTTCACCGAACCTTCCGCCACCAGCCCACCTAGCCGGATGCGGGTGCCAGGTCCAACCGGTGTTTTGGCGAGATCGGAAGGCATATAGAAATAGGCAATGGACTGGCCGAAAGCGAACAGAACCAGCAACACAGCCGCCATGATGAAACCGACGCCCCCGGCGATGACGGCCAGACGTTTCTGCTTGCGGGTCATTTCAGCGCCTCCTCGACCGGCAATCCCAATTGCTGCGCCATGGCGATCAGCTGCTTGCCTTGCTCCCCGTCGGCGGGGAAGGTCTTCAACCCGGTTTTCAAGGCCTCGAGCGCCCGCTGGTTGTCCTTCAACACGGTATAGGAGTGCACCAGCCGCACCCAGCCTTCGAAATTGTTTGGATCGGTTTTCAGCTTGGCATCCAGGCTTTCAACCATGCCCTTTATCATCGCCTGACGGTCGCCATCCGGCAAGCCCTGGGCTGCGGCCACAGCGGCGGCATCGGGATTTCCGAGGGGTGCCGCCGTTGCCGCAGCCTGAGGATCATTGCGGGCGATATGACGGGCGACCAGCGGCTGCCACGGCGCATTGGGCGGGGATTGGGCCGCAATCGTCTTGAAGGCGGCCAGCGCCTCGTCGCGTTTGCCGGACTGTTCCAGCGCCAGCGCCAGATAATAGGCGGCGCGCGGATTGTCGCCATTCAATGCCATGGATTGCGAAAACAGATCGCGGGCGGCATCCGTCACCACGCCGTCGCTCTGGGCAATCAGTGCTTCGCCAAGGCCGTTGAGCCGCTCGGGGCTGGCGCCTTTCAACCGGATGGCATTGCGAAAGGCCAGTTCCGCCTCGCCCATACGGTTTTGTTGCAGATAGATCGGCGCAAGCACATCCCAGCCTGCGCCATCGTCAGGCTTTTGCATCAGATGGCGTTCCGCCTGGGCAATCAGCAGGCTCATATCGTTGCCGGGGTTTTCCAACCGGGCCTGCAAAGGCTGTGAGGGCAGGCCGGGGCTGCCGAGGGCGAGATAAAGCCCAAGGCCGACCGCAGGTACCAATAGGACAACGAAGGCCTGCGCCAGACCGTTGCGCGCGGTTTTGCGAGGCGCACTTTGAGCTGCCTGACCGGTTTCATCGCCCTTATCGGCGGCCAGAAGGCGGCGGGCAATCTCGGCGCGGGCATAGTCCACCTGCTCGGCGGAAATCAGCCCGCCCGCCCGGTCACGGTCGAGTTCCTGCAATTGATCGCGATAGACGGCCATCGCGCCATCGCGGGTCTCGCGCTCGCCCCGCTGCTGCGCCCGTGTCAGCGGCAACAGAAAGGCTGCCGCAACGGCAAAGGTCAGAACAGCAATTTCAACCCAGAACAGCATAAGGCTCCCTGAACCCGAAGGGTTCTATGACGTCGCGACAGGCCGTGCAGACCGCTTGGCACAGCTGATTGTGTCTTAAGGAGCGGAGCTTCCATCAGCCTTGACTTAAGTCAAGAGCAAGACACATCAAAATGCGCAGATGTGATTCAGGTCAGCGGTGTCCATGTCCCGTCTTCATTGCGGCAGGCAACGCCGCGTGCCTCGACCGCCTTGCCATCGACCGTCACCTTGTGGCGATATTGGCGGCAGTTCTGATTGCCGACCTGATAAGGGGCTGCGGCTACCACTTCACCGGAAACATCGTCATCGCGCCAGGTTACGGTCTGGCCGCCGGGGGCCACTTCCAGGGCCTGATATTCGGCCGCCAGCGCCCGCTGCTTCTGGCTGTTGTCCAGTTCCGCACCGGTCCGCGACACAATGCCGCCCTGAAGCGCGTTGAGATAGAGCGAGCTTGAGGTGGTGGATTTGGCAAGCAGGCCGGTGCTGCCGCCGGTCGTCTTGCAGGAGGTCAGGGTCAGGGCGCAGCCCAGCAAGGCAAATGCAAAACCGGTGCTGATCTTCCTCATAGCCTGCAATTCCAAATTCTGTTTTTCATGACATTGAGCGCGGTCAAACCACACGTTGCTGTAGTCTCTCATGATAAGCCCGACACCGCACGACTTTGCAAGTCGCCATTTCGATCCGTACCTTAGAGTTTGCCAACTTGACATTTGTTAAACTGGAGCGTGTCAGAAAAATCCGAATTCGACTTCCAATCACACGTTAACTGGCAGACATTAACTGGCAGGCATCAACTGCGCCAAAGCTGCATCACGCCCCGTCCCGCGACAGGGCGGGTAAAACCAGCCTGGCCAGCAGCCCCCCGTTGACGCCGCGTGACAGGCCTAGCTTGCCCTGGTATTCCGAGGTTATTTCCTTGACGATCGACAGGCCTAGCCCGGTCCCGGGCTTGCTTTCGTCCAGCCGCCGACCGCGCTTCAGCGCCTCGCCGATCTGGTCCGGGTCAAGACCCGGTCCGTCATCCTCAACGATGATTTCCAGCCAGGCCCTACGGCCCGGATCAAGCCCGACCTCGCCGCCCGGCGCGATCCTTGCCGTCACCGTCACAGTCGTTTCCGAGTGACGAGCAGCATTTTCCAGAAGATTGCCAAGGATTTCCTCGAGATCCTGGCTTTCCATCGCCAGAACCAGACCTTGCCCCGAGGCTTGGCTCTCCAGGTGAACTTCGAACTGTTTGTCCGGATTGAGCTTGCGCATCACCCGCACCAGCCGTTCCAGAACCGGCTCCACTTCGGCGCGCGACAGCACCGATTCGCGCTGGGCCGCGATGCGGGCACGGTTGAGATAGGTGCCGACCTGGCTTTGCATGGCGGATGCCTGGGCCTTGATCACCTCACCATGCGGCGGATCGAGCACCCGCGCCTCGTTGAGCAGCACGGCAATCGGGGTCTTCAGCGAATGGGCGAGATTGCCGACCTGCATGCGGGCGCGCTCGACAATGCGGTGGTTGCTGTCAATCAGGGCGTTGATTTCATTGGCCAGCGGCTCGATCTCCCGGGGGAATTCACCCTCGATCCGCTCGGCCTCGCCGCCCCTGATCCGCTCCAGCGCCCGGCGCGCCCGATCCAGCGGTTTCAGGCCGAAAATAATGGTCACGGCATTGACCAGCAGGCCGCCGACCCCGAACATCGCCAGAACGGCGTAAAGCCGGTGGGAAAATCCGGTGATTTCGTCTTCCACCACTTTCAGATTGCCCGACACCCGGAACCGCGCCGCCCGGCCGGATTCGTCGAGGATCACCTCGGTCTCGGCAATCCGCAGCCGGTTGCCGAAACTGTCGGTCATGCCGTAAAAACGCTCGTAATTCTGGTCGAACGGGCTTTCCTCAAAGCTCGGCACCGGCAGATTGGTCAGCCCCAGCGAGGTGGAGGCCAGCGGCGCGGCATTGAAGGAACCGAGCGGCTCGACCAGCCAGTACCAGCCGGTTCCGGGCTGTGAAAACCTGAGATCGCCCAGCGCCGGACTGCCGGACAGGCTTTCACCATCGCCGACTGAGACGGAATTGACGACATTATAGAGCTGGGCGCGCAAAAGATCGTTGAAGGAGCGCTCGGCCCCTTGCCGATAAAGCGCCGAAATCACCACGGCCATGGTGACCAGCGCGATGATATACCAGAGAGTGGCGGAGAGCAGGACGCGAAGGGTGAGAGACTTGACCCTGAACACCTAACCCTCGACACTGTCAGGCGCTTTGATCCGGTAGCCGAGACCGCGCACGGTCTCGATCATGTCCAGACCGATCTTCTTACGCAGCCGCCCGACAAACACTTCGATCGTGTTGGAATCGCGGTCGAAATCCTGGTCATACATATGCTCGACCAGTTCGGTGCGCGACACGACCTCCCCCATGTGATGCATGAGATAGGACAACAGCCTAAATTCATGCGACGTGAGTTTCAGCGCCTTGCCCGAAACCGTGACTTTGGAACTCTTGGTATCGAGCCGCACCGGCCCGCAGGCGATTTCCGAGGAGGCATGGCCGGCGGCACGGCGAATCAGCGCCCGGATGCGCGCCAGCACCTCTTCGACGTGGAAAGGCTTGGTGACATAGTCGTCGGCACCGGCGTCGATACCGGACACCTTGTCGCTCCAGCGGTCGCGGGCCGTCAGAATCAGGACCGGCATGGCACGTCCGGCAGAGCGCCATTTCTCCAGCACGGTAATGCCATCCATGGTCGGCAAACCGATATCAAGGATCACGGCGTCATAGGGCTCGGTATCACCGAGATAATGACCCTCCTCGCCATCCATGGCCTGGTCGACCACATAGCCTGCCTCCTGAAGCGCCTCGACCAGCTGGCGGTTCAGGTTGACATCGTCCTCGACGACGAGAATGCGCATTCTTCACTTCTCCGTTTTGCCATGCTGGCGCCAGCCGGGCGATCTTGCGCGCAGGCCCAGTAAAACCAGCCCGCATGAGAAAAAATATCCAACAGATAGAAAGTCTTACACTACTCCTTGGCCCAAAACCAGCCTCAGCGGGACACCTGGACCGTCATCTTGCGGGGCCTTGCATTGTCGCCGGTGCCCGGTACGAGAATGGTGATCACGCATTGGCCGCCCGACAGCCGCACGGAAAGCAATTGCCCGCCCGCCTGCTCCACGGCCCTGAGTGCCGCCGAACGGCAATCGACCCTGCCATTGGACTTGCTGTCGTTGCTGTCGGAATTGTCACTGTTCTGATTCTGGTTCTGCGCCTGAACGATGACAGGTGAAGAAGACCCGCTGGTGCCGGATAACATCTGCGACATAGGCACGGCATCGGGGACCGGCGCTGTCGTCGCCGGTACCGTCCAGGCAATAAGCCCGGCTGCGATACTGCCTATGATCGATTTGGATGCCATCAACTGCCACTCTGCCGCATTCGGTTATCGTGGCGTAAGTGTTACCGAAGAACGGCTGAATGGCAAATGAATGCCTGGTAATCTTGGCCCGCAGTTCAACCCTTATGACAGAGATGCGACAATGCAAGCATTTCAATTTATTAAACTATCCACGTCATAGGCGGCAATGAACGCCTAGATTTCAGCAAAGATCAGGTTTTCTCCGGGGGGAACAGGTCCGATTTGGGCACGATGGCATGGCTTGCCACCAGCCGGCCATAGAGCGCCACCAGCCCGCCCACCGATCCGGCCAGCGCCACCAGTCCGTCGGTCAACTGCCCCTGTTCCAGAAGTCCAAGCTCGAACCCGCCGAGTTGCAGGCCTGACGCCAGAATAGCGACCAGCGCACCCCAGACAGCCTTGGACAGATACCATGGTTTGCCGTCATTCATGTCAATTTCCCTTGTTTTTCGGTGGAGGTTTTCGGGTTGAAGATCAGAAGGTGAATGCTGCTTCAGCCGCGATGCCGCTGGCATGGCGGCCAATCTGGCGGACCCGGATGGAAAGCGCCGAGATTGCGGCGCCAAAGTCTGCGGCCTGCAAATCGGCGCTATAGGCATAGGCCGCAGAGGTCAGGGTGACGCTGCGCAGCGTCGTTTTGCCTGCGTCGAGAATATTGAGCTGGTAGCGCTCGCTTTCCTCATCCAGCGGAATATCGGATGGTGTCCAGTTGTCGGCATCGGTGCGGCCACGCCGGACCCAGGTGAGCGCAATATCGCCACTCGGCGCGCGGCTGGCGCGCAGATGCACCGGGGAAAGCGGCGTCAACGCCCGCAATCCGCCGGAAAAACTGAACGGCCCCTTGGCCGCAAGACTGGTGCCGGCGGCCTCGGCGATCCAGTTGAGCGTCAGGCCGATTTCGCTGTCGGCAAGATCAAGCGCCGTGACCGCACTGTTGAGCAGAACCACCTGCGCGCCCGCAACGGCACCGGCCGTCATGGCGTCCTCCGTGCCATAGAGACCGCGCAGCAGGTCTGACAATTGCCAGACGCCGCTTTGCAATTCCTCCGCCGTCTGGAAACCGATCACCTCCCAGACCTCGTTAGCGGCCTTGACCGCAAGCCGGTTGTCGCCATTCAACACCGACAGGCGGGAGCCAGAGGAAAAACTGCCATGCGACAGAGTAACGGTCAGACGATTGGCCCTGTCGAACCGGCCCGACACACCCGCAGCCAACGCCGATGACAGGCTACCGAGCGTTGCCGGGCCATCCACCACGACACGGGTGGCGTAATTCTCGGTCTCCGCGGATGACGACAGCACGATCTTGCGCCAGGGGCTGGCATAGGCCGCCGCGCGCGCAAAACTGCCATCCTCACCATCATCAAAGCGCGGCAGGTCCATCAGCCGCCACAGCGGCGCAAACCCATCCGAAGCCCTGCCGCTCTGCACCCGCCCGCTGCTAGCAACGGTAATCGCGCTAGACACCGGCGCTGCCACTTCGGTTAATTCCAACGACAGCGTGCTGCTGTCCTCAATCCGGGTGATCAGGAACCGGCCAGATGGCCCGTCCGGCAAGGTCAGCACGTCGCCGGGCTGAAGCGCCAGCTGCGAGGGCGATAGCGACAGGGTCAGGCTGCGCCGCCCGATCCGGTGATCACGCAATTGCGTTTCAACCACGGCCAGAGCGCTCGCCTCATCCAGCACCCCGGGCAGATCGCTGGACAAAAGCTTGGCCGAGGTTCCCACCACGCGGCGTGAGCGGACGCTGGCATCCTCGTAATCATTGGCGGGATCGTAAAAATCCAATACGGCCTGACCGGCATAATCGGTGCTGTCGCCCCGGGTCTCGGTCCAGTACGGCTCATCTTCGGTATCGACGAAAACCCGGGTCTCGACGCCTTTCAGGCTGGCGGCCTGGCGTGAGCGGAACCGCAGCACGGCACCGTCCTCGATCACGTCGAGCAGGAAGGCCTCGGTCAGCGGCTCGATCAGGCTGCGGGCCGAGGATATATCGCCCTGCACATAGCCCGAGAGATCGCCGCTAACCGCAGACACGTCGTAATCGGAAAAGCCGCAATCTTCCAATATCGCGGCGATCACCTCGGCCAGCGTGCCAGTCCCGAGACGTCCGTTCAGCCAATGGCCGCTGCGCCAATTATCGCCATCGGCAAACAGATCGGTATCATAGGGAAAGGCCGGAAAGGGCCGGCTGTCCCAGGTCCAGAGAAAGATATGGTCGGCATCGACCATGCCAGCGGGTGCCGAATCTCCCTGCCAATAACCCAGATGCGCTTCAAGAAACCGCCGTTGCATGGCATCCGAGCGCATGCCGGAGGAAAAATAGGGAAGCGCATTTTCCGAGGATTTCGGATCGGGAAACACGTTCGGCTGGTTGGCGCCACGCTCCACCGCCGGACAACCCAGTTCGGTAAACCAGATCGGTTTCATCTTTGGTTCCCAGGCGCTTGGCGTGGAAAGCTCAATGCCACCGACCCTGTTGTAATGGCGGTTTTCCCACCAGGACTGGATGTCCTTATAGCGATAGACCCAGGGCTTGCCCGCCAGCCCATCCGTAATGGCGGCGCGCTCGCGGCGCTTGCGGGCGGCAAGGTCTGGGTAATACCAGTCATAACCCTCCCCGGCGGCAATCTGCGCCTGCATGGCGGCACGGTCATCGGCAATGATAAACCCGTCAGGATTATCAGCAGTGAAATCCGCGTCATTCCAGTCCGACAGCGGCATGTAATTGTCGATGCCAACCGCATCGATGGCCGCGCAGGCCCAGAGCGGATCGAGATGGAAGAACACATCGCCGGAGCCATCGGCAGGATGATAGCCGAAATATTCGCTCCAATCGGCACCGTAGGTCAGCTTGGTGCCGCTCCCCAGAATGGCGCGCACATCCTCAGCCAATCGCATCAAGGCGGCAACGAAGGGAAAACTGTTGTCCGCACCGCGCAGGGTCGTCAGGCCCTTCAGTTCCGAGCCGATGACGAAACTGTCCACCCCGCCCGCCGCCTTGGCCAGCAACGCAGAATGCAGCACAAGGCGCCGATAGCCGCTATCGCGACCGTTCTTGTTGCCTGTATAAAGGATCGTTGTGCCGAGCACGAAGAAATCATCGACTGTGGTCTTGCCCATGAAGGCCTCGACAATGGCGTCCACCGCATCCGTACCGTCGGGCGAACCGGCAAGACCAGGGGCCGGTGAACAGGTGATGCGACCACGCCAGGGATAGGCCGCCTGTTCTGTCCCGCCATAAGGATCGGCCAAGCCGTTGCCTGCGGGAATATCCATCATCACGAAAGGATAGAGACAGGTGGCAATGCCCCGGCTGTTGAGATCCTTGATTGCCTCAATGACGCTTTTATCGCTCGGTGTGCCACCATAGGCCGGGCCGCCGTCGTTCTGGCTGACCAGCCGGGCCTGTGAGCGCCCGATGCCTGCAACATTCCAGGCACGGCTTTCGTCGCGCCGCCTCGCCACTTCGACCCCCGGCATGATAGCGCATTGATCGGCCCGCAGATCGGTGCCGAACCAGCTGACAACAAGGGCGGCGCGGACGAGATTGGGGCAGAGCGCCTGCAACTCATCCAGCGAGGCCTGCCAATCGGTGGCGGCCACCAGCGTGTTGCGGTTGATGATCCGCTCTTCGCCATCGCCGGTTTCCTCGGTAATGGCTGTGGTGGCATAGCCGTGTTCGGTGGCACCGGGAATGATGGTCACGGCCCTGACCTGGCTTTCCAGCGCGCCCAACGACCGGAGCACCTCAAATTGCAGCACGGGAAGACGGTTGCCGTAATCGTCGAGCGGCAGGCGCTCAAACACCACATAGGCGACGCCTCGATAGGCGGGCGCATTGCCCTCGCCCTGTTTGGCGGCAATCAGCGGATCGACGCCCTGGTCCTCACTGCCAGGATAAAAGCGCATCTCGACCTCGGTCAGATCCACTTCCTCGCCATCGGCCCAGACCCGGCGAACGGCCGCCACAGGGCCTTCGCACAAAGCCAGCGCCAGATTGCCGTAATAATCGTAACTCTTGGTCTTGCTGCCGGTGGATTTACTGCCGGAGGTTTCGGTGGTGGTCTTTTCCTCAAACCGCGTCGCCCAGATCAGCGTGCCGCCAATGCGCACCGTGCCATAGGCCCGGTTCAGCGCCGTGCCTTCGCTGGCCCCACCGATCCGCGCCGACGACAGATGCGAGCCTGTCGTGGTGGAGCTGCCGTTGATCAGCGCCTGATCGACCATATTGCCAGCCAGCGACCCAACGGCACGACCCAGCATGGTGCCGACCGGCCCGAATATGCTGCCGATGGCCGCACCGGCTGCCTGGAAAACAAGAGTTGCCATCGATCACTTCTCCGGAAAACGATAGACGCCCGCGACACGCCGCCGCCAGGCGGGCACCAGGGCGGAGCGAACCACCGCCGCCTGCTCATAGGCGTGAATGAAATGCTGGTCGGGTGCCAAAAGCCCCAGATGCTTGGCGGCGTAATGGGCGCGAAACCTGAAGACCAGGAGATCGCCGGGCAAGGCCTCGCCAAGGCTGTCGATCAGGGTGAAATGCCGCCCCGCCGCCTCGATCAACCGGTCCTCTCCCGACCGCTCGGCCCAATCAGGCGCATAGGCAGGCGTTACTTCCGGCTCCTGCCCATAAAGCTCCCGCCAGATGCCCCGAACCAAGCCAAGACAATCGCAACCAACGCCCTTGGTGGAGGCCTGATGGCGATAGGGCGTACCAATCCAGCCGTCGGCAAGGGTAAGGACATGCCCGTTGATGAAGGACATGCAATCCCCCTCACTCAAACAGCACCGACCCGTCATGGGTCGTCTGGCCGCTGACATAGGAATAGGCGAAATCGGTGCCCGGCATATGCGGGAAGCCACGGAAATTAGCGGCGTTGGCAAAGCTGTCGCGGCAGGTGGCGAAGCGTTTGTCGCAGCCGATGGTGACGGTCAGTGCGTCGCCCGGTGACAATGTCACCTCCATGGGCAGCCACAATGTCAGCTCGGTGCCATCTTCACCGGCGCGGCTGGTCTCGACCTCGGCGGTCAGGCCGGTCTCGGCGCCTGATGTCACGGTGATCCGGCCATAGCGGAAATGGTCGTCGCCATAGGCATCCAGGCCCGAAACGGTCAGCCGGTCGGACGCCGCCATCGCCACCAGAACGGCGCTGACGGTGCGGCCCTCAGCGCTCAGGTCGATACCGCAGCGGCTATCGCCCAGACTGGCATCGCAGCGGCGGCCAAGTGTGCGGCCCTGATCCTGGGAGAGCTTGGCGGCAAAGCTGCGCAATTCGGCGGTAAACTGCCCCGTCTGGCGCTTGACCTCGCCAACATCCTGCACCTTGAGCAGAACATGCTGGTCCGGCACCTGCCAGTTGACACGGTAGACCTCGATCCTCGCCCCATCATAGCGCCCGGCGATCAGATCGGCTTCGGTAATCACCTTACTGGAAAAACCACCGGCAACTTCGGAGGTAGGCGCCGACAAGGTGTTTTCCGCCTCACCATCGCTGGCGGAAAAACCGCTGGCGGCATGAAACAGCGTACCAAGCAGGGTCAGATCCCGGTCGTGATCGGTAAAGCCCAAAACCTGCCCATCGCTGCGGGTGACGCGCCAGCAGGTGCACAGCGTCGTGGCGTCGCCCGCCAGATGGCGCGCCAAAGCGGCATCGATTGTCCTCATGGAATGATCTCCGTCAGCGAAATGGAAGGAATGCTGCCAGCATTGAAGGCTTCGAGATTGATCTCGATCCGGTCCGTGTCGAAACGCACCGGAACGTCAAACTGGAAGCCCGCCCGGATGACGGCACCGGACACAGGAATAAAATCCTGATTAAATGTCACCAGCCCGGTGGTGCTATCGCAGTTGAACCCGTTGACCGGCACGCCATCCACCGAGATCAGCACCGTGCCATCGACCGGCTTGGCAATGCTGCGGTTCCAACCGCCACCGGCATCGCCATAGGTCTTGACCAGTTGAAAGCTGGCGGTGACGCCATCACCGACGCCGATTTGCTGGTCTTCAGCGCTCACCGCCCGGCCCGGCCCGGCAGAATTGGCATCCAGAGGATCTCGAAACCGGAACCCGGCCATCTGGCCACCGCGCGCCTCGAAAAACTCCAGGATCGTATAGAGATCGGCAAGCGATTTCACCCCCGATCCGGCGTCGTAGCTGCGGCGCGAATTGGCCCAGCGCTGGTTGCGCACTTCGCGCCCATTCGACAGGTTGACAATGTCCGTGCGCCGCACCGGCCCGCCGCTGGTCGAAAGCGACACGCGCAGCGGAAAGCGCACCTCGTGAAAGGCGGTTGCCATGGTTTCACCTCACAAATTGCGCTGACCGCGCTTGACGGAACGCGCCAGCAGGCTGGAAATCTGCGACTGGCTCTTGGTGAAGCTGGACGCATCCTGGGTGGTGACATTGACATTGACCTGCGTGCCGGAGGAGCCGCCGCCCTGGGTGGCAACCCCCAGCGAGCCATCCGAGCCGCGTTTCAGCGGCAGGATTGCCTCGCTGCCTGCCTCGCCCATCAGCCCGGTATTGCCGCCATCCATGCCGAAATAGGTGGGGCTGGACACCACCCCACCGGACGCAAAAGGCGTGATCGAGCCGGGCACCCCACCTTTCTCGAAGGCAAACAGCGAGCTGATCCCCGATGAAAGGCTGGATGTGGCGCTGGAGGCCAGCGACGACAGACTGCTTTGCAACGGTTGCAGCCCGGATGACAGGGTAATGCTGGACAATTGGCTCGCCAGCGATTTCAGCGTGTCTTCCAGATCGCCACCGCCGCTCGTGGCGGATTTCAGCGCCGATGTCAGCGCGCTGCCAAAGCTTTTCGAGCGGCTTTCCAGATCGTCGAGGGTCTTGGTCGCCCCGGAAGCGTCGAGATCGATCCCGAAGGACAGAGTTTCGTCATCGGCCATGGTCTACCTCTTTATGTTGCGGTCAGGATAGCGGGCCATCAGCACCTCCAGGTCGGCACGGGCAAGCTCAGCGCGGGCGGTGGCGACAGGGCGAAACGCCCCGCTCATGGCGGCGAATTCGCGCGGGGTCAGCGCCCAGAAGGCCTGCGGGGTCAGCCGCAGCAGGTGAAATCCGGCATGCATCACCGCCTCCCATGGAAAGGGAGGCGGCTTTACCGTGTCGGATCGACCCGCTGCGGCACTCAAGGGCGGGCGGGGTCGCCCTCACCGGCTGAGGTAGTTTGACCTGAGGTTCCAAACGTGACGAGCAGCAATTCGCGGACGATGGCGACGCAGGCGGCAAGCCCGCCCTCGACGCACATGTCCGCGACATCCTCGTCGGCGCAGCAATTGCCGCCGCCCCGCAAACCGACGGCCAGAATACGGATGAGGTCGCGGCTGGAAAGCTTGCCACTGGAAAACCGCAGGGCAAGATCCGCCAGACTGTCGGCAGCAAAGGCCGTTTCCAACTCGGCCAGCGCCCCCAGCGTCAGGCACAAAATCCGCCGCTCGCCATCGATCACCGCTTCCACTTCGCCGCGCCTGCGGTTGGCGCGCATGCCCGTCCCAACGTTCCCCGTCCCGACTTTCCCCGTCCCGACTTTCTCTGTCCCCCCGTTCATGCCGTCACCTCAAAGGCAATAGCCCCTGCCGATTCCAGCGCGATGTCGAATTTCAACTCGCCATCATGCTCGCCGGAATAGTCCAGCGCCGTCACCTGAAACAGGCCGGTCACCGTGCCGAAAGCCGGGATCACCACCTGCCAGCTCAACACCGAGCCGGCGAAAAACGCCGCCCGGACCAGTTCATCGGAGGACTGGTCCTTGAACAGTCCGGCCCCCGACAACGAGGCGCGTTTGGCACCGGCACCGGCCAAAAGCTCCCGCCAGCGCCCGGCGCTGTCGGCATCGGTCACATCGACGGTTTCGGTATTGAAGGCCAGCTTGCGTGAACGCAATCCTGCAACGGTTACATAATCGCTGCCGCTGATAATCTTCAGCAGCAGGTCCTTACCCCTCTGGGCCACCATAAAAATCTCCTTGAAAAATAACTAGAAATCCGCAAACCGGCCGCCAACCACGCCAGGGCGACATCCACCCCCTCACATTCCCTCGAAGGTCTCTCCCCAGGGCGGGACCGGCCAAAAACCGGCACATCCGCCCATCCCTTTTCAGGAAGAAGACCCAGGACAAAGGTAAGGAGACCAAGAGACCCGCAGGGGAAGCACCAAAATTGGTGTAACCGCGAAAAATACACGCAAAACGAAGGGAACGGTTGCACTCGACGGTGCTGCATGCGCTATGAGACGGCCGTCAGGCTATGACAGCGCGAAATTGCAGCTCGGTCAGAAACAGGCCGGTCTTTGCCTCACGGCGGCCGACGGTTTTGATGTGGCGCAACGCGATCAGGCGGGCATGGGCGAGCGTCAGTGCCGCGTCCTGCAACACGGCGCGCACCATCGCCGCCAGGCTTTCCGCCTCGCGGCGGCTGAGCGAGGACCAGGCCTGCACACTGACAAGCGCCTCAATCAGCCCATCATCATCGGTGGAAAGATCCGTGACCGTCACTTCGCCCACCATCAGATAAGGCTGGGCCGAGCGCAGCAGCCGCCGGTCCTTCATCCCATCGGCACCGATAATCGCCGCAATACCGGTATCGGCGAGCGCCGCCGCCGTCATCGCGGTGAGCAGGTCATTGACCGGACTGTGCGTGGTCATCGGACGTCTCTCCAGTTTTCTCGCCCTTCGGCGCCTCACTTGCATTTTGCCGGCGGCTAGCGGCCCGGCTGGCGGCCTCTTCCACCCTGCGCCGCAGCGCAGCGGTAAAATCGGTTACGGCACCCTCCTGCCCATTTGCTGAAAATTGCAGGCTCATCTGACCTCCTCCTCACAATCCAGCAGCAGAAACCGCTTGGTCTCATCCGGGTCGCACAGCGCCCGGACCACCAGGGTCCGCCTTCCCTTCACCAGCCGATGGCCGCGCGCCACATCGGTGCGAAAGCGAATGGTCACCGTCTGGTTGATGGTGGCGATTTCCGCTTCGCCGCGCTCTTCACGGGTGAAGGATTGCGGCTCGATAAGCGCCCAGAGCGTGGCAATCGCCTGCCAGCCCTGGCTCACCCCGCCCTGGCCGTCAGGCGCGTTGACCGGCTGCTCAAGCGTGAGGCGCGCCGTCATCCGGCCCGGATCGGGCATGGTGAAGGTGCCCATCACAGGCTCCTGCGGGAAAAAGGCGCGATCAGCCGCTCATAACCGACCGGCACGGCGGCAGGCTGATCAGCCAGCGCCACTGCGCCACGAAACGCATACATGGCCGCAACATGCAGGCTCATCGCCCGGCGCAGCGTATCGGGCACATCAGTGGCGGCAGCCCCGAAGCCCGCGGTAAAATCGATCTCGATGCCGTTGATCGGCCGTCCCGGCAAGGGCCGGTCGCGCAGCCACAGGCGGGCTGGACGCGCCTGTCCATCCAGCAGATGATCTTTCAGTGAAACATGAAGTTCATCGCCGTTTTCATCAAAAACCGTCACGGCATCAATGGTTTGCACCGGACCTTTGGGAAGCTGAATCACCTCACCATTCGGCCAGTCATCCAGATAGAGCCGCAGCGATTGGCGCATCAGGCAAAGCCCGGTCTCAGCCTCCAGATGCAGGCGGGCAGCGGTGATCAGGCCGGAGAGAAGATCGTCTTCATCATCGGTATCGATCTTCAACTGCGCCTTCACATCGGCAAGGGTCAGCGGCTCCGCCTGCGGCGGAGTGAGGGTGGTGATGGTCATGTGTTGGGGTCTCCGGAAGGTGTTGGAGCAAGGATCTACCCCCTCTGCCTTGCCAGGCATCTCCCCCTCAAGGGGGGAGATCGGCTAGCCGCAACGGCCATGCGAAGGGCCAAGTCCGGCAGGACAGAGGGGGGTATCACACGGTAAAAGCGGAAATTTACCGAACCAAATCAGCTTGCAGCAAACTTGATCAGCTTCAATGCTTCAAAGTTCTGCATTCCACCGCCAACCCGCTTGGTGGTGTAGAACAGCACATAGGGCTTGGCCGAATAGGGGTCGCGCAACACCCGCACGCCCATCCGGTCAACCACCAGATACCCAGCCTTGAAATCGCCAAAGGCGATGGAAAAGGCGTTGGCGGCGATATCGGGCATGTCCTCGGCCTCGGCAATCGGAAAGCCCATCAGTGAGGCCTCAAGGCCGGGGCCTGCGGGCGGCAGCCAGAGATAATTGCCGTCAGCATCCTTGAACTTGCGGATTTCGCCTTGCGTCTTGCGGTTCATCACAAACGTGCCGTTCTGGCGATGCCCGGCCTTCAACGCATAGATCGTGTCGAGCAGCACGTCGGATGGCCCGCTTGCCGCAAAGCCACCAGCGGCACCGGTCGCCTTGAAGCCGATCTTGCCCCAGGCCCAGGCGCTGTCGGCCACCGTCTCATAGGCCAGAAAGCCCTTCGGCTTGTTGACACCGTCACCGGCCACAAAGGCCGCCCCTTCCTGTTCGGCAAAGGCGATGTCCACCTCTCCGGCAATCCAGGCCTCAACATCGACAGCCGCATCGTCCAGCAGCGACTGGGTGGCGGCGGGCATGGCGTAAATCTCCATGGTGGGAAAGGAAAGTTCCGTCAGCTGCGGCGTATCGGTCTGGGTGCGGGCCGCGGTTTCGGCCACCCAGCCGGAGGCCATGCCCGTCGGGGCAAACGGCTTTTTCAGCACCGCGCCCGAGACCTGCCGGACGCTGGCCAATTGACGGATCGGCGAGATGGAGGCCAGCCTGCGGCCAATCTCGCTATCGGTCTCGTCGGTGACCAGATAACCGCCATCCGCATCCGACCCAATCGCCATGGATTTGGCGTCGAGATCGCGCAGCGCCGTCTCATCGCCGCGCCGGATATAGGCCTCGAAGGCCGCCTTGCGCTCCGTCGCCTCCAGGCTGGTGGACCCGCCGCGATTGCCGTTCGACCCCAGCGCCGGACGCAGTTTTTTCAGCGCCAGCTGGTCCAGCAACCGGGACTGTTCGTCCATTGCCTTGTTGATCCGCTCCACCTTGTCGCGGGTGACGACATCGGCGGTCAGTTTCTGCTCGATTTCGCCAAGCCGCTGGTCATTGGCCTGCTTGAAGCCTTCGAACGCTTCCATGAAATCGTCGAAAGCGGCGGCCATGGTTTCCGGGATCGCCTTGATTTCGGGTGCTGACATGTGATGATCGCTCATAAATCCATCCTTTATTTGAAATTGCTGGTGGCCATCGTCCGGGCTGCCCGGCGCATCGCCCGGATCAGCTCGGTATCCTTGTCGCGGAAAAACCGCTGATGCTTGACATTGGAAACCCTGGCCGAGGGGGCCATGGGAAAGGTGACGACGGAAATTTCCCAGAGATCGGCCTCCAGAATGCGGCGAATGCCGGTCTTGGCGTCCTGACGGGATTTCACCGTCTGGAAACCGATCGACAACCCGTCCAGCGCACCTGATTTCATCAGCGCGCGCACCTCCTCGGCGCGCTTGACGCCGGGGGAAAGCCGTCCCTCGACATAGAGCCCCCGCGCATCTTCCTTGAGCAACGTCCAGCTGCCAATCGGCTGGTTGGGATCGTGCTGGTACAGCATGCGGATGCCGCCTGCGCCACGCCCCTGCAAGCTGGTGCGAAAGGCCCCCGGCTCGATCACGTCGCGCCCCAGATCCACCTCGCCGAACACGCTGGCATAGCCGCTGAACGTGCCGTCGCCGCTGAGATCCGACAGGGTCAGATCGGCAAATTTGCGCACCAGCTTTCTTGGCCCGCGATAAGCGTGCATGAATTCCTCCTTCAATGTTTGAAATTGTGGGGCTGGCTCAGCCGCCCTTGGAGCCGTATCTGCCCGCCAGTCGCGCCAGCACGCCCAGCGCCCACCAGGCCGAAAGGCTGGCAAGCGTCGCCCCCGCCAGCATGATCTCGGCACCGGACAGGCTTTGCAGAATGTCCAGCTTGCGGGCCAGCCATTGGCCAGTGGCGCCGCCGAAGATCAGCCCGATGGCCAGCCCGGTGAAAAACCGGCTGGCCGCCTCGCGCCGGCCCCTCGGCAGAAGATAGACCAGCGAGATGGCGGAGCCCGCCAATGCGCCCGCCAGCCGCGCACCCCATAAGGGGGTGTCGGGTGTAAAATCGGTCATTTTGTTAATCTTTTCGTCTTATGATTGCGGAGACGGACGCAAATCCGCCCTGGTTTATCCGAGGATTCTAATCTTTAGAATCGCTTAGGCGCATCTGCTCACAAACAGGGTGCAGATGTTCACACTCTGAATCACCCTCCTGCGGAACAGAGTCCGGATCAGGCATCAACCTCTTGAAACTTCGAGGCTTTACGCGTCGTACCCAACCGCCTGGCGCTTTTCCTCGTCGGTGAGGAAGCTGGCGGACCCGACCCGTGACCACAGCGCGTCACGCTCGCTGGACAGGCCCTCGACCTGATCGAGATCGGGCTTCAGGCACAAGACCTCGCCAAACCCATCGGACAGAAACCCCGACAGGCTGGCGGCGGTGCGGCGGATCAGTGGCAGCACCGTTAGCCGGTAGAAGGCGCGGTTGGCCTCCTGGTAATTGGCATAGGTATTGTCGCCGGGAATGCCGAGCAGCATCGGCGGCACGCCGAGCGACAGGGCAATATCGCGGGCCGCGCCATTGCGGGCATCGGTAAAATCCATGTCGCGTGGGGTCAGGCTCATCGCCTTCCAGTCCAGCCCGCCTTCCAGCAGCATCGGTCGGCCCGCCTGCATCGGCCCGGAATAGCCCTGCTCCAGCTCCTCTTTCAGCCGCTGATATTGTTCCGGCGGCAGGTTGCCGCCCTCCTTGGGCTGATAGACCAGCGCCCCGGAGGGACGGGCGGAATTGTCGAGCAACGCCTTGTTCCAGGTGGCGGCGGCATTGTGCAGGTCCAGCGCGTTATGGGCGGAAACCAAGGGCGCATAGCCGCTGATGTCGTCAAGCGGATGAAACAGCTTGAAATGCAGGATCGGCTGCGGCTCGCCTTCGGCGGCCAGACGGCGCGTCACCCCGGCGGCGCGATAATCATAGGCGACCGGCCAGCCATCGGCCCCCTCAACGACGCTGACCCGGTCGGGGCGCAGCAGATGCAGTTCCATCAGCCGACCGCCAAGCCAGAGCGGCTCCAGATAGGCATTGCCCGACAGCAGCAGATGGCCATAGAGCATTTCGAAAAAATCCGCCCCCGTCGCCCGCCCGTTGGGCCGCGCCAGAAGCGCCAGCGCCGGATGCTCGCTCAATTCTCCCGCCCCATCCTGCGGCAGGCCCTGATAGAGCAGAAGCGGCACGGCAGCCGCCGCCTCCGACACCAGCCGCACCGCCCGGTGCGCCACCGGATTGCCGAGAAAGCCCGCGCGTGACAATGCCGCATAAGACCGCCCCGTGCCACGCCCGGCGCCGGTGGAGAGCAGCATTTCCACCCCCGCCCGGGGTCTTACGCCCGCTTTTGTCTGGCCGGACGTTGTGTTGAGTGGCGTCGCCGACGACCCAGCAGCACGATTGGCCCACCTAAACGGCAGGCGAAAGGAAGACAGCATGATGTTCTCCTGAAGTTGAAAGTGTCCCGTCGGGTATTTGCGCAGATGTGCCCATCAACAGAGAGAAAGGCACGACACATGCGGCTCTTGCCGCTTCTCCTCATCCTTTCGGGAAAATTGGCCTCTCGGAAAAATTGACGGGGAGAAGAAGGAAAGAGCCGCAGCGTTTATGGCTTCCTCTCCCCAGCGGGGAGAGGTCCGCTGAGCGTAGCGGAGGCGGGGTGAGGGGGAACCCAGCACGCAAAGCTAAAAGTGTCGTGTACTATGTCGCCTTACAAAACCCATGGCGCTTTCATCCACGCTCTCAGCAAACCTCACCCCAAGCCCGCCACAATAGCCCGCCCATACCCGGCCACCAGGTCCGCCCGGTCCAGCCCGTTGACGATGCGCCGGGCGCCGTTCCAATCGCTTGCCGTGGCGGTAAAGACATCGCCAAGCCTGACACCCGAAAACAGCCCCTCGCGCATGCCGACCACCAAAATATCCGCCGCCGTCGCCATATCCAGCGCGCGGCCCGGATCAGCAAGGAGATCGACGCCCAACGCCACCGACAGCGCCTGATAATTGCGCTTATGGGTGAGCTGCACGAAGCCCCGGCCAAACCAGCTCCGTCCCGCCTCGTCCAGCCGCCAGTAAGGCACGCTTACCTGGGGCAAGCGGCCCGCCGCATAGGCGCGCTCCAGCCGATCGATGGCCTCGGCATCGGTTTTCGCCAGTGTTTCGCGCAGGGGCTGGAAGCGACCCGCCGTTTCATGAAAGGCGGTGGCCAGCACATAGGCGATATGGCGTCGGTCGGTCAGACCATGGCGCGCACTGCCCGCCAGGATGGCGTTAATGCCCTGCACCTGAGCTGCGGCAAGCCGCCCGCCACACAATTCACCGCGGATGCGGTTGAAGAGCAATTGCAAAGCCGTGCTGTTCATAAACTGTCAATTCCCCTTAAAATGGCAGGGTCCAGCCGAACGCGGTGCGATTGAACCCAAAAAATGGCGGGATTTAAATCGGTTAAACAAAATTCAATCGGTTCAGGACCCATCACGAGATATTTACAAAGATTTAAGCTTGTGGAACTTTCACGCGCAATGCTGGTTTATGAGCAGCACAATGCCACATGCCCTGCCGCGCCATGATCGGCGCCCGGCAGGTGACAAGTCAGTTCAACAAATCAGATCGTTTAACAGGAGACATGCGATGGACGCCAAGAGCACCAGCCAGATCAGCAAGACGATTGCAGAGGCCAGCCGTACCATTCCTGCCCATATCGTTGAACGCCTCGAAGCCGAATGGCGCCAGATGCGCCAGCCTGCGCCCCAACCAGCCCCCTCTACCAAGTAATTACAGCGTGCGAATGCGCGGCTCGCCCGCGCCTTCCAGCAAAAGCGCGGTCAAGGCCCAGACCAGCGCATCCAGCCGGTCTGGCGACCGGCCATTGGACAAGCCATCCGGGCCAAAATCACACATTTGATCTTCCAGATCGGCAAACCGGGCCGCGTGAAAAACGCGGCCCTGTTCATAGAGAGCCGCCACCGGCTCAGCCCGCAAAAACTTGCCGCGCGTCGCCCGCACCATGCGCACCGGCAGATTGACATCGACGCTTTTCAACAGCGCGCCCACCATTTCCCCACCCTGATTGACCTCCGCCACCACCCGGTCTGCTTCAAACCGGCGAAAGGCCCGCACCACGGCGGTCGCCCAGCTGGCCGGGCTTTCCCCGGTGACCGAACAATCAGCCAGCACCACCGCCCGGCCCAGCCGGTCGAGACCGGCAACGACGATACCGCAGACAGATTGCGCCCCTGCCCCGGAGGGCGGATCAACGCCGACGACGATCCGGTGCAGCGGTTCGCTGAGCCTGACCGTCAATTGCTCCAGCCGATCACGACGCCAGAGCGCGTCCTCGCGGTCTTCGATCAGCTCGCCATCCAGTTCCTGACGGCCGAGCCGCGTGCCGCCATAGCGGGCCTGCAAGGCCTCGATAAAGCCGGGTGCAAGATTACCGGCATTCCCGAAGGTGGAAAGCCGGGTCAGCCTTGTGCCGGGGTCTGCCAGCAACCGTTTCAGGATCGGCACCGGACGCGGCGTGGTGGTGATCACCTGGCGGGGATCATGCCCGAGCCGCAGAGAAAACTGCAGCATGTCGAAGGTTTCCTCGGCATGTTTCCATTTGGCGATCTCGTCGCACCAGGCATAGTGAAACTGCGGGCCGCGCAGGCTCTCCGGGTCTTCAGCGGAAAACATCTGCGCCATCGCTCCATTCGGCCAGACCAGCCGGCGCCGGGAAATTTCCACCTCCGGCCGTTTGTGGCGGGCTATCCGGGCAATGCCGGAAAGACCATCCACCATGACCTCGCGGGCATCGCCCAGGGTTTCGCCAACCAGCGCAATTCGCACAGCGGATTTTTCGCCAGCCGAAGCGATCTCATGCACCCATTCGGCCCCGGCCCGGGTCTTGCCGGAACCGCGTCCGCCCATCAGCAACCAATTGCGCCACGCCCCATCGGGCGGCGCTTGCAACGGGTGCCGCAGCAAGGCCCAGCTGCGCGCCAACCGCTGGAGAGCGGCAAGCTCCAACCCTTGCATCACGTCCCCACCGTTGTTGCCATCCGCCTGACCAGCCAGAACCGGAGAATTATGGTCCTGCTGTGCGCCGATCGCCTGCGCCAGTAGCACCCCCTCATCCCCCAGCGCCAAAACCGTGTCACGCAAGCTTTGCATTTCCCGGCGCAGGGCGGATAAACCATTGTTTTCGGCCTGCGATGCCGCCAGAAGGGCGGCAACCGATATGCCCGCCGACAGCCGATCCGAACGTCCTGTCACCTGCGATCCTCACGCTATTGTCTGAATTACCTGGTCGCTTGCTTCACCCGGAGGGCCAGTTGCCGTCATTGGGGTGGCCAGGGGGGTCGTAAGGCTTTCGGCTTTCCACCGTTCAAACAGCAGCGCCGCCTTGGCCTCCGCTTGGGTCTCCACCAGCGCCAACAGCCGGGCCTGGGCGACATCCAGCGTCTCGGTCTCCCCCGCCCGCTCCTCCTCGGCTTCGCGGTCGCGGGCCAGTTGGCGTTGCAAGGCATCGATCTTTTCCAGCGTGCGGACAATCACCGACATGGCTTCGGTCGCCGCCTTCAGATCGGCACGGGCGAACTTTGCCGCCGCCTCGTCGCCCCCCTCCATCAGCGCCGCCGCCCCTTCGCGCAACAGCCGAAACTGCTCGAATTGCGCCGACATTTCCCGCGTCAGCTCATTGAGCAGCCCGGCATAATGATCGCTCAAGGCCGCGAGATCGGCAGCCTTGATTTCCAGCCCGTCGCTGCACGCCAGGCTATGCCGTTCGAAGGAGGAGGACAGTGCCGGTAAAGGCCAGCAGCCGTAGAGCGATATATCGAAATCATCCATGATGAATGTCCTCCCGGCAGGCGAGGCTCCCATCACAATGAAAGGGAACCGCCACAACCAGAGTTAAAGCGCTGTAAGTGTATGAAAGAGAGCGTAAAAACCGAACCGGAAGGACCGAAGCCGCAGATTTCCGACCGTAGACAAAACCTAACAAAACACCGTCACGGTGTCAATGACTATTTTCCTATTTAGGTTTTTTTTCTTATTTTAAATTGTGACGGAGCTGCCGTCTTCCATGAAGCGGAGCGTCACTCGACACCCAATCAGTAGATGATAGAAGAGCGTCGAGACCATTTTCAGTCAAATTTCACAATTGCCGGTTCTAGCCCGTGCATTTTATAAAATTCACAAGGGACATTGTAACCCTTTGAAACTGCCGTATTTATAGACGTGGACTGTTGAATCCGAACCGCGTGAAGACATCAGCAACCGCTATGCCAAGGCCATTGTCATTCGAACAACAGACGCACGGATCTGTCTGGTTCAGCACACAGCCGACTGAGGTCTTGATTGACGGCCGGTCTTTCGACCGGCCGCCCGCCCCATTCCCCCGCCCCCAGGGTTCAGGTGCGTCCGACAACGGGCTTTTCGCCCGTATGCGTCCTGCCGCCAGTAAAAAACACTGCGGCAGATATAAAGAATGACATCATAGCGGATGATGCGTTCGCCTGATCTGGTATGCCGAGGCTCAGGCCTCTTCCATTTCCACCTTGCGGCTGCTGTCCGTGGAAGAACCACCGCCCAGCTTTTCCAGAATCGGGCAATCCGGGCGGTCGCCATGTTCGCAGTGATCGACCAGGTTTTTCAACGTGTCGACCATGGCCTGCATGGCTTCCATCTTGTCTTCGAGTTCGCGCAGATGGTTCATGGCCACCTCGCGCACATCGTCGTTCTTGCGGCCAGAGTCGCTCCAAAGCGCCAGCAACCGCTCCGTTTCCTCCAGGGAAAACCCGAGGGTCCGCGCTCGCCGCACAAAGCGCAGACGATGGACTTCATTTTCGCCATAGACCCGATAATTGCTCGAGGTGCGCCGTGCCGGCAAAACCAGCCCGATTTCCTCATAGTAGCGGATCATCTTCGCAGAAACGCCGGAGGCTGCGGCGGCTTCTCCGATATTCATGAGCTTGTCCTTCCTGGTTGCAAGCAGAAATAGTAAAATATCCAGCTCGCGACGTTTTCAAAATTGCATTCTAGCTTTTAACTATCAATATCGGCAGAAGTAAATAACCAAAAAAAGTTACATTGGATTCACACATTTTTACGTGAACGACAGCAAGAGCCCGGCTTCTCCGGCTCGAATTGCCAAACACTCCTCATGCCTGCAATTTCACGCCAAGCGTATCGCGATCCGATACATTAACGTCTCGAAACGATACAGAAAATCGATCGGCAAATTCGAGATTGTGATAGTACAGCTCGCGATATCCCAAGCCGCTATATAGGTAGTCACAACCTGCGGTTCAATCCTCAACCTGAACGATGGCGCAAAAATCCGAGCGGCGTGCAGCACCTGAAGGCGAGGCAAAACCGAGATGTCAGTCGGGCAATATTTCGGAAAAATCGAAATCATCGCGATAGAGATCGAAACTCGCCTTGATCCGATCCTTGACACGCTGAGGCAATTGCCTGCCTCGACCGCTGACGCCCTTGTTGAACCGGGCATGACCCGCCTCTATCGTCTCGGAAAACACCTCGGACAGCTTTGCGGAATCGACGAATTCCGGCCCGACAAAGGTAGCGATCCTCTCAGCCAAAAGCTGCTTGTTGCCGAGGAAATCCTCCTCGTAGGAGACCCAGAGCGGCTTGACCAGACCAAGCACTTCGCAGCGCTTCCAGCTCATGAAGAATTGCAGATACCAGGCACATTGGCGATCCACCAGGATCAGATAGCGCGTCTCATCGTCCAGCTCGCAATAATTGGATGGCAGGCCATCGCTGAAATAGATGGCGTCCTTGTCACGGGTCGTCGCCCATTCCTGCTGCTGCTTGCGCATCATGTCGTCCAGGCTGACCAGACTGTCATAGACATTGCGGTAGGTAACGATCGGGCGAATATTGTAAAGCTCAAGCTGCCGGCAAAGATAGGGCGTGCAGCGCAAATGATGCTGCGCCACATAGCCAAGGCCATTATTGCCATATTGGATCAACGCCAATTCATCCGTTTCCTGCTCACGCAGGGTAATGCCCATGGAAAAAGGCGTCTGTGGTGACAAGGCTGAGGACATCAGTACCGCCATCGGCACATTCAATACTTTCATCAAGCTCTGACCGATGAAGGTGGAAGCCGATTTCGGCAGACAGGCGACCAGAACATTCGGCTGACGCGCGCGCGAGGCCGTCAGCCGTGCCCGCATGAGAGCCTCGCCGAATTCCGGCACGGAAATCGCCAGACTGTCGGCGGCGGCATCGCTCATCTTTGGCACATAGAAAGGATGCGCCAGCGAAAACACGCCCGAAATCGCAAAAGCATCGGCGGGATCGGTCCGCCGGAGAAACTCATCGAATTTGCGCGATACCCATTCCGCATCAGGCACCGGAGCCGCTTCACGGACAAAGCTTTTGACAAACGACCAGTCAAGTCTCGACATAGGCTCTCCATTGCACCGAAACGGTTTCAATCGAGATGAAATTATAGTGTAAAACTTGTACGAGACTTACCCTGGGGATAGGCCATCAGATAACCCTCAGGGCGCGTCCCCGGCCACCGTCAATGGCCAGTCACAAAGATAGTCCTCGAAATCCTCGACAGAAACATGCTCTTCGCTGACCGTGCGGCCCCGGGCGGAAATCCCGGCCTGATGAACGGTTTCGGGATCGCCGGAAACCAGCGGATGCCACCAGTAAAGGTCGCGCCCCTCATGCACCAGCCGGTAGCCGCAGCTGGGCGGCAGCCAGGCGATATCCTCAACCTGATCCGGCGTCAGCTGGATACAATCGGGCACGGTGGCCTGCCGGTTGGGATAGTCCTTGCACCGACTGCTCTCGCCATCCAGCAGACGACAGGCGACGGAGGTGAAGATAACCTCGCCGCTTTCCCAGTCCTCCAGCTTGTTGAGACAGCACAGGCCACAGCCATCGCAGAGGGCTTCCCACTCCACAGTGTTCATCTCGTCAAGGCGCTTGGTCTTCCAATAGGGTTTGCTGGTCATCATGCCCTTGGCCATCGGTGGGATGCGAGCATCCAATCCGCGGCAATCTTATAGATTCGTTAAAAGTTAAGTCGCATATGATCCATTGGCTGGGATATATCGCGATCAACGCAGACATGGGCGCAAGCTTGGCGCCTGTCAAGCGTTGCATGTGAAGCGTTGAATATGCCTACAGCATCCTCGGCACTCTCCGCCCGTGATATTGTAGCAGATCATCTTAAGGCTCGGCCCCGGAACCGCCATGCAGAAGAAAAAGCGGCATATCTTCCTCAAACTCGATGCCTGGCTGGATTCCACCCTGTGGAATACCGGCTTCCAGGCCGCGGAGTTCTGGGAGGAAACCACGATCTTCTTTCGCCGGTTTCGCATGCGCGGCTGGAAGAAATGGCTGTTCGAGGCACTGGGCGAAGCGATGACACTGGGCACCGCCGGTGCCGTCGTCATGCTGGCGCTGGCCATGCCCGCCTTTCAGGAAACGGTGAAGGATTGGCGCAATCGTGGCGATTTCGCCGTGACCTTTCTGGATCGCTACGGCAATGTCATCGGCCATCGCGGCATTATCCATGAAAACTCCGTGCCCTTCGAAGACCTGCCCGACAATCTGATCAAGGCGGTGCTGGCCACCGAAGACCGGCGGTTTTTCGACCATTTCGGCATCGATTTCATCGGCCTTGGCCGGGCGCTTAGCGAAAATGCCCGAGCTGGCGGCGTGGTGCAGGGCGGCTCGACGCTGACCCAGCAGCTCGCCAAAAACCTGTTCCTGACCAATGAGCGCTCCATCGAGCGCAAGATCAAGGAAGCCTTCCTGTCACTATGGCTGGAGGCTAATCTTTCGAAACAGGAAATCCTGTCGCTCTATCTCGACCGCGCCTATATGGGCGGCGGTACATTCGGGGCGGCGGCGGCCTCGCAATTCTACTTCGGCAAGAGCGTGCGCGACGTCAATCTGGCGGAAGCCGCTATGCTCGCCGGGCTGTTCAAGGCCCCGGCCAAATATGCCCCACATGTCAACCTGCCCGCCGCCCGTGGCCGCGCCAATGAAGTGTTGAGCAATCTGGTGCAAAGCGGCTTGATGAGCGAGGGCCAGGTGATTGCCGCCCGACGTAATCCGGCCACCGTGGTCGACCGGGCCGAGCGCGAGGCGCCGGACTTTTTCCTGGATTGGGCATTTGACGAGGTGCAGCGTGTCGCGGCCCGTTTTCCAGAACATTCGCTGATCGTGCGCACCACTATCGATCCGGGCTTGCAAAAAGTCGCCGAAACCGCTGTGAGCAATACGCTGCGCGAATATGGCGAGCAATATAATGTCAAGCAGGCGGCCCTCGTGACGCTTGAAAGTGGCGGGGCGGTGCGCGCCATGGTCGGCGGGCGCGATTACGGCGAAAGCCAGTTCAACCGCGCCACACGGGGCCTGCGCCAACCCGGCTCCTCCTTCAAGATCTATACCTATGCGGTGGCGATGGAGGCGGGCCTGACACCGGAGACCACCATTGTCGATGGTCCGGTCAATTGGGGCAATTGGAGCCCGCATAATTACGGCAACAGCTATGCCGGGCGCATTACGCTGACGACGGCGCTGGCCAAATCGATCAACACCGTGCCAGTCCGGCTGGTCAAGGACCGGCTGGGCGTCGATTCCGTCATCCGTATGGCGAAAGCCATGGGCGTGGAAACCCCGATCCGTAAGGATGTCACCATTCCGCTCGGCACCTCGGAAGTGACCGTCATGGACCAGGCGACAGCCTATGCCGTGCTGCCCTCGGGGGGCCTGCAATCGCGCCGCCACGGCATTGTTGATATCAGAGATTATCGCGGCCATGTGCTCTACGATTTCGACCGCGACGAACCCGCCCCGCGCCGGGTGCTGACCGAGCAGGCAGATAACTACATGAACCAGATGCTGACCAAGGTCCCCTATATCGGCACGGGCCGCAAAGCCGCCCTGGACGGCATTCTCACCGCTGGCAAGAGCGGCACGACGCAGGCCTATCGCGATGCCTGGTTCGTCGGCTATACCGGTAATTTCACAACCGCCGTCTGGTTCGGCAATGACGATTATACCTCGACCAACAACATGACCGGTGGCTCCCTGCCCGCCATGACCTTCAAGACCATCATGGATTACGCCCACCAGGGCGTCGCCGTCCGGCCAATTCCCGGCGTACTGGAACCGGCGACCGTGGCAGTGAAGGCACCAGCACCGGCCAAGGGCGAACCAAAAGGCACAGCACCCGCCCCCACCCCGCCCGAATTCGTCCGCCCCCGGACCCTCTCTGTCGAAACCACCGCCCTGCTCCGCCAGATCGGCACAATGCTGACTGAGGCTGAGCCGCTGGCACCAGCGCTGAGGGCGGCGCTGGATTGAACAAAGGGGTTGCCATGGCACCGCGCGAAGCGCGCGCGGTGCCATTTCCCTGCCCTGAATTGAGTGCTACCGGTTTTCAATAGATCAACAGGGTTCGAATCATCGCGTGTTCCGGGTTCCGCTTCTTGTCGCCATTGCGCTTGCCATTGCTTTCGGGCTTGGCATCCAGTCCACGCTGATGGCGCTGAATGCCACGGTGGGCTTTGGCGAGATCGAGATCGATGGCTGGCGGGCGTTTCCGCAGGCGCAGACCGCCGATGCCGATCCTTATGCGCGCTCCCACCGGGCCAAGGCCGGGCGGTTACTGCTGGGCAGCGCTGAAGGGCTGAGTTTCATCGCTACCACCGATATGAGCGGACGCAAGCTGAATACACGCTGCCGCTACCGGCTGTCGGGTACGGTGCCGATGGCGCGCTACTGGACGCTTTCTGCCAGCCGCCCGGATGGAACGCCCCTGCCCGTCTCACCCAACCTGCCGGGGGCGCTGAATTCCGTCACGACGCTGAAAAACCGCGATGCCAGCCTGGAGATCAGCATCGGTTCGCAAGCAGCGCCCGGCAATTGGCTGGCCATTCCCGCAGGAAGCGAAGATCTGATGCTCAACCTGACCCTGCTGGACACGCCGGTCGCGGGCAATTCGGGCCTGGTGAAACTGGCCATGCCGCATGTCGAACAGATCGGATGCGGCGATGCGTAAGCTGATCTACGCCATTCTTGTCGGCCTGGTCGGGGCCGTGGTGCTGCATATCGTCATCATCCTGGCATTGCCGCATTTCACCGGCAAGGACGCCTATACCCGCGTGACCATGGAAGGCCCGCTGTTCAAATTCTATAGTCTCGACAGCCGGGCGGACCGGGCGGGCCTTGCCAATGGCGATCCCTTCCTCAAACTCGCTGCCTGCGCTTTCGATGTCAGTGAGGCGCCGGTGCATCTGACAGCAGAGGGCAGCGTTCCCTTTTGGTCGGTGGGTATTTTCGACCGCGATGCCAATGAAGTCTACAGCATGAACGACGCTACATCCGTCGAGGGTAAGCTTGACATTATTGTCGCCACCCCGGCCCAGCTCGCCCGGCTGCGCACCACGGCACCCGATGCGCTTGCCCAGACCATATTGGTGGAAATGCCGGAAACCCAAGGCTATGCCGTCTTGCGCACGCTTGTGCCCCAAGCCAGCTTCACGCCCGATGCACAGGCTTTTCTGACCAATGCTGGCTGTGATCAGACAGCCATAGATCCTTAAAGGATTTCGTGTTTCAATAAAAAACAGAAATATTATTTCGTGAAACCCTCTCCAAACTATTCGATTAATTTAAAATTTTATCTTTTTAACTTATATAAAATTAATCTGTTCGATTATATGGCTTTTTCGACTTAAAAACAGACAATGTTATTAAGCCAAATGGACGAGATTGCTTTGGAAAAGCGCGCCTGCTAAACATAGCGATATTGATATGTGAGATTGCTATGCCCGAAAGTATCATCGATTGCATTTACGAGGCGGCCGCCGAACCGGCGGCCTGGGAACATGCACTGGATCGCTTGGCGCATCTTGTCGGCGCCGAAGGTACCCTGCTTGTCAATGTCTCAGATGAGCTGATGCCTTTGATCACGACTCCAGGGGTGCGCGATCTCTATTCTGATTTTTTCAAGCAGGGCTGGACTGCCGACAATATCCGCACCAGAGCCCTGCTGAGTGGTAGCAAATCGAAATTCATCAGCGATGTCGATCAGTTTTCACACGAGCAGATGCGTGATGAGCCCCTTTACCGGGATTTTCTCTGGCCGCGCGGCTTCGGCTTTGCCGCTGGCGTCAGCTTCGATCTTCCCCAGGAGAAAATCATTGCCATCTCGATTGAACGAAAGCGTGACAGCGGTCCTATCGAAGAAAAACATCTTGATCTTCTCAACAGCATCGGCCGGGACCTGCGTCGCAGCCTGATCCTTGCCTCCCAGCTTGAATTCAAGGCGGTCGATAACAGTCTGCGGGCATTGCAGCTGGCGCGGCTGCCCACCGCCGCTCTTACCGCAAAAGGCAAGATCCTCGGCTGCAATACGGTGTTTGAAGCAAGCAATCCAAGATACGTCATTTCGGCCTTCGACCATTTGCGCTTTCTCCATCCGGCAGCACAGGCAAGTTTTGAAGCAAGTCTTGCCGCAGGAATGGCCGCAGGCAGCAGCCGCAATGAGATGCAGGGTGCTCAATTCGCCTGCCCCGGGCAGCCGGGCCTGCCGCCAGCAATCGTCTATCTCATTCCCTCGGCCCGGCTGAATATCGGATTGTTCAGCCCCGTCAGCTTTTTCATCATTCTGGTCCCCCTCAGCCGTAGCAATGGCCTGACCTCGGAGATGATCCAGTCCCTGATGAATTTGACGCGGGCCGAGGCACGCTTGACGAAACTGCTTCTTGATGGCGAGCCGCTGCGCGATGCCGCCCAGACCCTTGGGATTCAGCTGGAAACCGCCAGAAGCCAGATAAAAACCGTGCTGGCCAAGACCGATATGGCCCGGCAAACCGACCTGATTGCCGCCCTGACGTCGCTCCATTCACTGGAAGCGGATTGACGGACAGATACGAAGGCTCGACGACGCCTACACATCTCCCCTTAAGACATGTCGGATCGCGGCAAAATCGTTGATTGACTGGTGTATTCAGACAAAACTGAAACGAGAGTCTGTCCGGTTCAATCTGAGCCTGACAGACTCTACAGCGCCGTGCATTTTATAAAACGCACATAGGACGCCGTAACACTTTAAATCTGCTGCATAATTTTCACCTTAATCGAGTCCGATTTAAGGAATTATGCCGTAGGCATCTGAACGCACAAGCTTCAGTGTTTGTCCGCCTTGTTGACGTGTGTCAGGGGGCAGGCACGATACTTGTCCTTTTCCTTTTGCATTTCACGATCATGAGCAGCCTGGCTTTCTCGAATATCGGAGATCCGGGATCTCACCCGGCGCATGACAAGCCAGACGACCAGGAAGAAATAGCCAGTTTGAAGAATGACGGCTGCAACAACCGTCCTGATGATCGTTGATGTGAGCAGCCCTGTCGACACGTAATTATAGATGGCAAAGCCCAGCAAAACGATAGAGATTCCTAGAAACACACGTGGCGAATACATCAAGCTGCCACGATCGGGTATTCCTGCCAAATCCTCGTCATAGGGTTCCCACTGACTGTCTCGATCCAGCTTTGATTTTTTGCCGCTCTCCTGTGTAGTCCGACTATATCCAAGCGTAGACTCTGTATCTTTATGCATAAAATGCCCCCACTTGAATTGATGCTATCCACTCACAACAAGATTTTTCAACCATTTTTGGGTGCGTTAAACATCCCCCAAATGGGGGTTATTTTTAATTATGCGCAAATATAATAATATCTTTAAAACAACCATCGATATAATTAAAAATCGAAATATATATTTTATAAATTGCAATTGTCAAAAAAAAATTCTTAGTCATAAAAATTACATAAGTAATAGTTGCACAACCTCTGTGTGCTCACGCGAAGCGCATCGCTTTCAAGAATAAATCAGGCATGAGAATTGAAATATTACCGCGTCTTATACCCGCTGGATAACACGCGGAATGCTATAGAGAATTCCGGGACGCATCCGGAGAAGGATGAATGAAAGTTTGCGTTGGGACGATGTGGCTCTCCGGTTTTCCCGAAAAGACAGTCGAGAACACGAGAAGCGAGAGGATGATTGGTTCAATCCGAACCTGACAAACTCTATTGCACAATTCATGAAACCGGAATCGGCTTCATGAATTGTGCTCTACAGCGCCGTACGCCGTAAAAACGCGAGCAGCCTCAAAACGACATTGAACAAATCTGCTTGTATCCCTGGTCAATCGCCAGCGGCCAATCGATCTCTTCTCGCTGCTGTCTCTGCTTTGGATCATAAAAGCCAGCCTCACTCCACCCCATGGAAGAGAGGCTTCACGGCAGCGCAGACCGTCTTACTACGGTTCGAACACGCCACGCATCCCTGCCTTGAAGGCACTGCAAGACTTTCAAATGCCGATGGCGCTTGCGGTATTTGCACAGGGAATACGAACGGTTATTTTCAACGGCCGATCCTATTACCCTTCGTAGGGATGGATGTCCTGCACGGGCCGCTTGCCGGTGAGCGAGGCGGCGCCGATCAGCAGAGGTTCGGTGCGGGTATAGCGCACGCCGGTAAACAGCAGGATACGGGCCTGTGTCGGCGCGGGGGGGCGGTTGACGGGCTTTTGATCCAGCCGGTCTTTCAGTTTCACGATGTCAGCCATGCTCGTCTCCATTTGGGGTAGATGAGACGGATGAAGAGATCGATTTCATCCTGCCCCGGCAAAGGGGCCAGCACATCCAGCCTTGCCGTTTTGGGCAGCAAAGACAGGCATTCTGCGCTTTTCTCCAGACATGAGGGGTAAACAGCCATCCTCATGAAAAGTTGCTTTTATACTGAATAGTTTCCCGTTTTGCCGGGAAGCCTTGCTGCCATTTCCGAGTAAAAGCGATGACACTGCAACGCTCACACAAGGATATGCTGATTTATCAAGGTTTCCTTATTAAACACTGTCGATGGTTAACAGCTTGCTAACGATTACCGTCTATTTTGACCGAATTGGTATTGCGTTGGGACGGGTAATGTCGTGGATCATCAATTTCGGGCGTTGGAAAATCCGAGGATCGGCCGCAAGAAGGACGTGGTTTTAATGGCCACCGTTTCCAGTTTCGAAAGCCTCGAACATCCCCGCAAGGCCGATCTCCGGCAGTTTGCCCTGCTGTTCCAGCCCTTGTTTCAATACTCGTCCGAAGAGGCCCGGCGCGATGCCGTGGCGGCGCTGTCGCAATCGCCCAATGTGCCGGAAGCCGTCGCATTTTTCATCGCCAGCCAGCCGCTCGCCATTGCCGCACCATTCCTGATCGCATCGCCCTGTCTGTCAGATGAATTGCTCATCACCATCGCCCGCACCCAGGGCGTAAATCATGCCCGCACCATCGTGCGCCGCGAAGATTTGTCGCCCGCCGTCATCGATGCACTGGCCGGCCTGCGCTTCATCGACCCGTTGCCCGAGCCCGCCCAGCACGTGGACAACGAAGATATTGTCCAGGACATGATGGAAGCGCCGCCGCGCGCCATTCGCCTCAGGCCCGACGCGGCTGCCAAGCCTGAAAACATACCCGCTCTCGCCCCTGAGGATGCGGCGGAAGAACAGACGGTGGCGCAGGAGCCAGATCAACTCTCCGTAGAGACGCGGGAGCAAGATCCGACACACAATCCGACACACAATCCGGCAAGGGCACAACGCGAGGAAGCCTTGCGTCAGACCTTGAAGGCGCTGGACCGTCACCTCAACCGCCAGGACCACGACCGGCTGGGCCGGCTCAATCTCAGCCCCGTGCAGGCGGCCCTGCTGGTGCGTTTTGCCCGAGAAAACGAAGCGGGCAGTTTTGCCACGGCCTTGGCCGATGCGCTGTCTTCAAGCCGCTGGCTGGCCGAACGTATCCTGCTCGACACCTCCGGCCAGCAGCTGGCCACGACGCTGACCGGCCTTGCCATGGCCATTCCCGACATGATTTTCATACTGACCCGGCTCTATCCCCATCTCAGCCAATTGCAGCAGGGCGAACCGCGCGTCGCCAGACTGATCGCCGCGCTCGACGGCAGGGACTGCGAAAAGCGCATCGATGCCTGGCTCAGGGCCGATCGCTATACCTATCAAAGCAGCCAGAGCGACATCCAGCCATCGGCAATACCCGCTTCCCGTTGAAAATGCTGCATAATTCCTTAAATCGGCATCGATTCAATGACGCCGCTGTATGTCCGTGAAAAGTGGAAAACGGTTTTCCTGAAGAGACAATCGGCAGCAATAAGCGAAGCTGCCCTTCAGCTTCCCTCGCCAACCAGCGACAAAAGACCGTCCAACTGGTCGATCTCGATTTCCACCAGCCACAGATCCGGATCGAAACGGCGCTCGCGCTCCATCAGCGCCGCGACCTCGCAGGCATCGACCCTGTCCAGGCGGCGCTCGAAACGGCGGTCGCCTGACATTTCGGCGTCATCGGTCTCAATCAGGCTTTGGGGGGCGGGAGCGTAAAGACTTTCCAGACCATCGCGAAACCGCTGGCGCAGGAAGATGGCGCCCGCCTGGTCCATGCCCTTATGTTCCACAGCGGCAAAGCCGCCGGCGGAAAACACGCGGCGGATGATGGCGGCGACGAAAATATCGGAGCGAAGGCGCATCCCGCCTGTCTATAGACAGGATGGGCGGAAAGAAAGGCACCTTTCACAGGGATGATCGAGATTATTCGGCCTTGTCGCGCATCAGGGTCCGCATCACCATATCGACATGGGCCTCCATATAGACCTTTTGGTCAAGTGGTCTGCGTTGCGCAAACAGGATCGACCAGAGATTGAAGTGAATGGCCGGGCCAATCAGCACATCGGGAAAGGAAGCGGCCGGACCTGGCAAAAATTCGCCAGCAGCGATGCCTCCCTCCACCAGCGTGCAGACCGTTTTCAAGAGAGGCGCAACGAATTCGTTATAATGCCTGTCTACAATATGGGGAAACCGGGTTCCCTCGCTCACCGTCAGACGCAGGAGTTCGCCACATTTGCAATCGCCGGCAATCATCTCATAGGTCATGCCGATCATTTGCTTCAATCGTTCGGCATGGGTGCCTTCCAATGTTTCAGCAGAAGCACGCAATTGGGACAAAGGCAGCGACATCTGCCGGATGCTTTCCTCGAACAAGGCCTCCTTTGACGGAAAATAAAGATAAACTGTGCCCTTTGTAATGCCCAGTCGCAGAGCTACATCTTCCACACGTGTCGCAGAAAAACCTTTGTCCAGGAATTCTTCAAATGCAGCTTCCAATATTTCCTGCGGGCGCTTCGCTTTCTGTTCGGCCCGGCTGATCGTTTTCAATCGCTTTGCCATGACCGTTTTCCTTGAGGTTTGAGCGAGCGGACTTGCGTAAGGCGGTGGAGCGAAAGCCCCGGCACTCCGCTTTCGATTACTATACCGGTAACCATCGCTCCGGCAACTATATTGACTAACCGTACAGTCATTGGTATCTACTCGAAACGACCCGTGAATGCAATGGTGGGGACCTCACAGTGCGGTTACAAACGACTTTATCCGGACTGGCTTGCGTCCTGCTCGCCGTGTTTCTGGCAGGCTGTAATGAAAAGACCGAGAGCCAGTCTTCGCCGCGCAGCGTCACGGTGACCAAGGCCCAAACCACGCAGTACCAGCCCTCGGTGGAAATCTCCGGATCGGTGAAGGCGCGGGTACAGTCCGACCTGTCGTTTCGCACGGCTGGCCGGGTGATCGAGCGCCATGTCGATGTCGGCGACCGGGTCAAGGCGGGCGACGTCCTGGCCCTGCTCGACAATACCGAGCAGAAGGCCGATATCGCCGTTGCCCAGGCCGGGCTGGAATCGGCCCAGGCGACGATGCGCCAGAAGAAATTGGCCTTCGACCGCTACAAGGTGCTGATCCAGACCAACACCATTGCCCAATCCACTTTCGACCAGGCCCGCGAGGATCTCGCCACGGCTCAAGGGTCGTTGCAGACCGCGCAGGCCAATCTGGCCACCGCCCAGGATGCGATGACCTATACGCAGTTGAAGGCCGATGCCGACGGCATCATCACCTCGCGCAGCATCGAGGTGGGACAGGTGGTTTCGGCAGCGCAGGCGGCCCTGACGCTTGCCCATGACGGACCGCGCGATGCGGTGTTCGACATGTTCGAAGCGTTTTTCCTGGAAGGTGCGCCATCCGAGACCGTCGAGGTCTCGCCGATCGGCGACCGCGCCAATGCCAAGGACGGCAAGATCCGCGAAGTCTCTCCGGCCATCGACACCAGCGCTGGCACCATCCGCATCAAGGTCGCCCTGCCCGCGGATACGCAATGGTCGCTCGGCACGACTGTCGTCGGACGGTTCCGCGCCCAGCCGCAGCAGGGCATCGTGCTCCCCTGGAGCGCCATGGCCTCGGCCAATGGCCAGCCCGCAGTCTGGGCGGTCAACACCGCCGATAGCTCCGTCAGGCTGCGTAAGATCGACATTGCCCGCTACCGCGTCGGCGATTTCGTGGTGGCATCCGGTGTCGCGCCCGGGGACATAATCGTCACCGACGGCGGCAAGTTTCTGACGGACGGCCAGGTCGTGGCCTTTAAGGAAAAGTGACATGCGCCTCTACCGTCCAATCATCACCCTTCCCTTTCTGCTTGCCCTGGCGCTTGCCGCCGGTTGCAGCGAGAAGGACGACCAGCAGGCCGCAGGGCCACGTCCTGTCCGCTCGATAACCGTCAAGGCCGAGCGCCTGTCGGGGGTCAGCTTTGCCGGTGTGGTCCAGGCGCGGGTCGAAACCGATCTCGCCTTCCGCACACTTGGCCGGGTGATCCTGCGCAAGGCAGAAGTCGGCGATCTCGTTCACAAGGGCGACGTGGTCTCCGAAATCGATCCGCTGGCGCTGCAATTTGCCGTCAACAGCGCCGAGGCCGACCTGCGCAATGCCCAGGCGGCCTATGAGAATGCCCAGATCACCGAAAAGCGCCGCCGCACGCTCGCCACCATCAATGCCGGCAGCGTCGCCGATTTCGAAGTGGCCGAACAGGGCCTGAAATCGGCCGAGGGAAGCCTCAACCAGGCCAAGGCCAAGCTGGACAAGGCCCGCGAGCAATTGGGCTATGCGCGGCTGCAGGCGGAATTCGACGGCGTCGTCACGTCGGTATCCGTCGAAGTCGGGCAGACGGTAACCGCCGGGCAGACGGTGATGAAAGTCGCGCGGCTCGACCAGCGCGACGTGATCGTCGATGTGCCGGAAGGACGGATCGGCGCACTGAAGGAAGGCACGAAGTTCAGCGTGGCGCTACAGCTCGATCCCACCAAGCAGGCCATCGGCACGCTGCGCGAGATCGGCCCGGAAGCCGATGCGGAAACCCGCACCCACCGGCTGAAGATCGCCATCAATGACGCCCCCGAGGTGTTCCGTCTCGGCGCAGTGGTGACCGCGACCGCAAGCCGTGATGAAGAGGACGGCGTCATCCTGCTACCGTTGACCGCCATCCTCAGGAAAGACGGCGCGACCGGCGTCTGGGTGATCGACCGGGCCAATGCCACGGTCGCCCTGCGCAAGGTCGTCCTTGATGACGCCACCACCGACGGCACCCGCGTGAAGGTCCTGTCCGGATTGAAGGAGGGCGAGCAGGTTGCCGTCGCCGGCGCCAACCAGCTTGCCGAGGGACAAAAGATCAAGACCGATGAGGAGCCGCGCCCGTGAAGAAATTTAACCTGTCGGACTGGGCGCTCGAACATCGTTCCCTCGTCTGGTATTTCATGATGGTGTTTTCGCTGGCCGGCGTGCTCGCTTATATCGGCCTTGGGCGTGAGGAAGATCCGTCCTTCACCATCAAGACCATGGTGGTTCAGGCCCAATGGCCCGGCGCCTCCGCCCAGGAAGTCACCCAGCAGATCACCGACCGGATCGAGAAGAAGCTGCAGGAGCTGGAATCGCTCGACTATACCAGGTCGATCACCACGGCTGGCCAGACCATCGTCTTCGTCAACCTGCTCGATACCACCAAGGCCCGCGACGTGCCCGCCACGTGGCTGCGCGTGCGCAACATGGTCCAGGATGTCCAGGGCGACTTTCCCTCCGGTGTCGTCGGGCCGTTTTTCAACGACCGTTTCGGCGACGTCTACGGCAATATCTTCGCCTTCACCAGCGACGGCCTGACCCATCGGCAATTGCGCGATCTGGTCGAGAGCGCCCGCACCAAGCTGCTGACTGTGCCCAATATCGGCAAGGTGGATATTGTCGGCACCCAGGACGAGGCGATCTATCTCGAATTTTCCACCCGCAAGATTGCTGCCCTCGGCATTGACCAGTCGGCGATCATCGCCACGCTTCAGGCCCAGAATGCCGTCACCCAGTCCGGCTTCATCGATGCCGGGCCGGAGCGGATCGCGCTTCGGGTCGGCGGGCGCTTCATTTCGGAAGACAGCCTGCGGTCGATCAATCTCAAGGTCAATGATCGCTTCTTCCCGCTCACCGATGTCGCCACCATCAGCCGTGGCTATGCCGACCCGCCGACCAGCATGTTCCGGGTCAATGGCAAGCCGGCGATTGGCCTTGCCATCGGCATGAAGGCCGGCGCCAATCTGGTGAATTTCGGCAAGGCGCTGGACAAGACCATGGCCGACGTCATCCAGGACCTTCCGGTCGGCGTTTCCGTCGACCGGGTCGCCGATCAGCCAGCGGTGGTGGAGGAAGCGGTTTCCAGCTTCACCCATGCGCTGTTCGAGGCGATCGTCATCGTGCTGGCCATCAGCTTCATCAGCCTTGGCCTGCGCGCCGGACTGGTGGTGGCGATTTCGATCCCGCTGGTTCTGGCGATCACCTTCCTGTTCATGCAATATGCCGGCATATCGCTGCAGCGCATCTCGCTCGGCGCCCTGATCATCGCGCTCGGGCTTTTGGTCGACGATGCGATGATTGCCGTGGAAATGATGGTGGCGCGGCTGGAAGTGGGCGACAGCCTGCGCAAGGCCGCCACCCATGTCTATACCTCGACCGCCTTCCCGATGCTGACCGGAACGCTCGTCACCGTCGCCAGCTTCATCCCGGTCGGGCTGAACAACAGCAATGCGGGCGAATTCACCTTCTCGCTGTTCGTCGTCATCGCCGTGTCGCTGGTGGTCTCCTGGGTGGTGGCGGTGCTGTTCACGCCGCTTCTGGGCGTCACCATGCTGCCGAAGACCATGAAGAAGCATGCCGACCACAAGGGCTGGTTTGCCAGGCTGTTTGCCAGCATGCTCCACTTTTGCCTGCGCTGGCGCTGGCTGACCATCGTTGCGACGATCGGCGCCTTCGCCCTCTCGCTCTATGGCATGACCCATGTGCAGCAGCAGTTCTTCCCCAGCTCCGACCGCCCGGAACTGATCGTCGACTGGAACCTGCCGCAAAACAGCTCCATCGACGAAACCAACCGGCAGATGGCCAGGTTCGAACAGGAGCAATTGGCCAACAACCCGGATATCGACCATTGGTCGACCTATGTCGGCCGGGGCGCGCCGCGCTTCATCCTGTCTTTCGACGTGCAGCCGGATAACATTACCTTCGGCCAGATGGTCATCGTCACCAAGGGGCTGGACGTGCGCGACAAGCTGCGCCAGCAGTTCCAGGCCTATCTGAGCCAGACCTTCCCCGGCACCGATGCCTATGTAAAGCTGCTGGATATCGGACCGCCGGTCGGCAAGCCGGTGCAATACCGCGTATCCGGCCCCGACATCCAGAAGGTGCGCGATTATGCGGGCAAGCTGGCCGCCATTGTCGGCACCCACCCGCTGCTCACCAATATCGCCTTCAACTGGTATGAACCGGCCCGGGTGCTAAAAGTGGATGTGTTGCAGGACAAGGCCCGTCAGCTCGGCGTCACCTCCGAAGACATCGCCCAGACCCTTAACAGGGTGGTCGAGGGATCGACCGTCACCAAGGTTCGTGACGACATCTACCTGATCAATGTCGTCAGCCGTGCCGAAAAGAAGGATCGCGGTTCCGTCGAAACGCTGGTCGACCTGCAACTGCCGAGCAGCAACGGCCAGTCTATCCCGCTGTCGTCGGTCGCCACCTTCCATTACGAACTGGAGCAGCCGACCATCTGGCGGCGCGACCGCATGCCAACGATCACCATCGAGGCCGCCGTCAACGGCCCGACCCAGCCCGCGACGATCGTCAACGCGCTGAGCGGCAAGGTCACCGAGTTCGCCAAGGCGCTTCCGGCAGGCTATACCGTCAATATCGGCGGTGCGGTCGAAGAGAGCAACAAGTCGCAGGGGCCGATCATTCAGGTAGCACCCCTGATGCTGTTCATCATGGCAACGCTGCTGATGATCCAGTTGCAGAGCTTCCACCGGCTGTTCCTGGTGTTTTCCGTCGCCCCGCTGGCGCTGGTCGGCGTGGTGATCGCGCTACTCACCAGCAACGCGCCCCTTGGCTTCGTGGCGCTGCTCGGCGTGCTGGCGCTGATCGGCATCCTGATCCGAAACTCTGTCATCCTGGTGGTGCAGATCGAGGACCTGAGAAAATCGGGCGTTGCGGCCTTTGCGGCGGTGGTCGAGGCCACCGAACACCGGATGCGCCCGATCATGCTAACCGCCGCCGCCGCCACGCTGGCGCTGATCCCGATCTCGCGGCAGATCTTCTGGGGACCGATGGCCTTTGCCATGATGGGCGGCATCGTCGTCGGAACGGTGCTGACCCTGCTGTTCCTGCCCGCGCTGTACATCACCTGGTTCAGGATCAAGCCGGAGAAAAACCAGGCACACAGCAATCACGCCTCCGATACCCATGGCCCCGACAACGGAGCCCCCGACAGCCATGCTATCGGAGCCGAGAAATAGGATGCCGACCCTCGGCTGGCTCAAGAACGGGAAGCGGGAACATGCCCGCTCTCCCTTGACCCATGAATATACCCTCCCGCCTTCCCCTTCCGTAAATGCGCCGGCCGCATGCGGACCGGCAAGATCCAATCCCGCTTTTGCCGGACATGCCTTTATTCCCTTCCTCGTCATTCTCGTGCTGGGTGGCTGCGCGGGCCGTCCAGAAAGCGTGCTGAAGCCTGTGCCGGTTGCCAGCGACGCCAGTCAGGTGAATATGCTGGTGTTTACCACCCGCAAACCGGCGGACGATCCCGGCCTGCTTTATTCCGGTGATCGCGGCACGGCGATTTCGGTGAACAATGTGGTGGTTTCCATTCCCCCGGAACGCAATCGCAAGGTGGGTGAAGTGCAATGGCCGTCCCGTGTGCCCCCCAATCCGGAACATGATTTCGCGGTGCTGAAGGCCGATAAAGTCCCGACGGAATCCGAGGCTTTGCAGTGGTTCAACGCGACCCGGAACAAGAAGCGCCAGGCCGTGATCTTCGTGCATGGCTTCAACAATACATATTCGGATGCGGTTTTCCGCTTTGCCCAGATCGTCCATGATTCCGGCACGGACGCATCCCCGATCCTGTTCACATGGCCATCGCGCGGCAGCGTGTTCGACTATCTCTACGACAAGGAAAGCACCACCTATTCCCGGCGGGCGCTGGAAGACCTGATCCTGCAAGCCTCGAAAAACCCCAATATCGGCGAGGTGACGATTATTTCCCATTCCATGGGCACATGGCTGACCATGGAAGCGTTGCGCGGCGTGGCGATGCGCACCGGCAGGGTTCCAGCCAAGGTCGGGAATGTCATTCTCGCCTCGCCGGATATCGATGTCGATGTGTTTCGTCGTCAGCTGATTGAAATGGGGGCAAGACGGCCGCATTTCACCATCTTCACCTCCAACAAGGATAAGGCCTTGTTCGTGTCGCGGTGGCTGTCGGGCGGCGTCAACCGGGTCGGCGGCATGAGTCAGGCCGATCTGCAACCGCTGGCCGCCGACATGAAAGTGCTCGGCATCACCGCCATCGACACCAGCAGCGTCGATAGCCACGATCCGCTGGGCCACACGGCCTTTGCCGATAGTCCGGAGATCATCCGCAATCTGGGCAAGAGCATCGCCGGACAATCCATGGAAGGCGGCCAAACCACCTTGGGCGATCGGGTCGGCCTGGTGGCAATCGGCACGGCCAATCTGGCCGGTTCGGCGGCCCGCACCGTGGTCACGGCTCCCATGGCGGTGATCAGCAACGATGCGCGTCAATCGCTCAAGCAGGAATTCTCGTCGGGGCAGAAACCCCTGATCAACGGAAAAATCGCCTATTAGAATTTGCTTTGGGAAAGTAGAAGCCGGGTTTCCGTCAGGAAATCCGGACAATCTGCGAAAGCTACTTACAAAGCGCCGATGGATTTCAGCTTTTTCAGCACCGCCATATTCGGTTCACCGGTTTCCGGCAGGCGATAATGACGCTCGAAGTGGCGGATGGCAGCCTTGGTCTTGTCGCCAGCCACACCATCGACGCTGATATCGGTATAAGCGATATTGATCAGGCCGCGTTGGATATCCATGATCAGGCTTGCTTCCTCGCTTGCACCCGTTCCATTGACACCAGTCCCATTGGCACCAGTCGTGACAAGGCTGGCAGAGGCAACGGGTGCCTGTGGCACTGGCGCATTTGCTGTCGTCGCGGATTTGGCCAGCGCACCGGACTGGGTTTTGACCGTGGAGGCAGCGGCGGTCGATACCGGAGTTGCCGTGGGCAGCCGGGTGGGGTTGGGCCGCACAGGCGCGGACTGCGCGGTGGTGACGGTCTTTTCCGCATTGCGAATGGCAGCGGCCACGGGATCGATGGCATCATCCGCTGTCGCCGTGACTTGAACCGGCCGTTCCATAGGGCGCACTGGCGGCGCACTCGCCTTGGGGGGCGCAACGGCGGGTGATTTCTGATCGACGCTCAGCGCTGCCAGCAGGTCATCGCTGGGCGCACCGGTGACGGGCACGCCAATCCGCCGCTGATAGGCGCTGATCGCCGCATCGGTTCGAGGGCCCCGTTTGCCATCGGCGGCGCCATCGTAAAGCCCCAGGCGAATGAGCTGCGCCTGAATGCCAGCGGTCAGCGGATCGGCGCCAGTATCCGTGGCCGGCAACACACCTGTTGCTGAACCAACGGCGCCGGGCGCTGGGCTGACAGGGGTGTTTTCCGCTGTCTGGCGCTGAATACGGAACGTGGTGACGTCATCAGGGTCGGGTTTCAGGGGGTGGTTGCTGTTCAGCCCCAGCATGGCGGTAAAATCATGCGGATCGCGGGTGCGCAGGAAGGGAGACGGATGCCGGCCCGGCTGATACCAGAAAGCGTTGGCCGCAACGAAACCCATGACCACGACAAAGCCGACCGTGCTGGTGAACCGGGCTGGATTGCGCGCGCAGAGGCGCATGGACGCTTGAGCGGCCAGCAACAGAAAACCCGGCTCCTTGCGGGCCGGTTTTCTTTTATCAGGCGATTTTCGCTTTCGCGTCGTCATTCACATCCTTTTGCTGGCCCATCCTTTGGCCCGGCTGCCCGCTACCCTGCCGTTCATGCGTTTGTCCTGCGCCCTCTTCAAAAGAGACCTCATCCATCTGGTGCTGCCGCGACGATTGGGCAATCCCCCAATCAAGCGCGCCCATATCAAGCGCTCCCGTGTCAAGCGCCCCTCTGTCACCAGCACCTCTATCGCCCGCTAAAGTCTCGCTCATTGAGCCGTCGAGCCTCTCGCGAGCAGGCTGCCTTTCACTGACGGGCAAGCGTGGCGGAAATTCGATCTGACGGCTTTCGCCTGTGGATTGAACCCGGGCAATGCCCGATCCGTCGATTGGCAGGGTGATGGAAACCACCGTCCCCTCCCCCTCACGGCTCGTCAACAGGAATGTGCCGCCATGCAGCGCAACGAGGCCCTTGACCAGCGACAGGCCCAGGCCAACGCCGTCGAATTTCCTGTTATAATCACTATCGACCTGGACGAAAGGATGGCCGAGCAGAAGGATGCGATCCTGGGCAATACCAATACCCGTATCGCTGACAGAGATCACCAGATCCTTGCCGAAACGTGCCGCATCCACGGTAACAACGCCACCCGCCTCGGTAAATTTAATGGCGTTACCAACAAGATTGATCAGGATCTGGCGCACCGCGCGCGGATCGGCGGTCAGCTCGCTCACATCCCGGCCAATGCGACTGGTGAGCTTCACGCCCTTTTCCTGGGCCTGCAAGGCCAGCATGTTTTCACAATCGTGAATGGCCTGCGAAAGCGAGAACGGCTCCACCAGCAATTCGTAGCGCCCGGCCTCGATGCGGCACATGTCGAGCATGGTATTGACCACAGACAGAAGATGGCCGCCGGACTGGCGGATCAACCGCACATATTCCCGGTGACGCTCATCTTCCATCCGGCCGAAATAATCGCCCATCAGAATATCGGAAAACCCGAGTATGGCATTCAGCGGCGTGCGCAATTCGTGGCTGACGGCGGCAAGAAAGCGCGATTTGGCTTCATTGGCCGTCTGTAGATCCGCATCGAGCTTGACCAGCCGCTGCGCCATCTGCTGTTGCTCGCGGCAATCCAGCATCTGCACGAAAATGCCTGCAATGCCACCGCGCTCGTCGCGGCGCACGGCCATGTCGAGGCCAACAGCCATCAGCGTGCCATCGGCAGCGTCGTCGCCCGCAGTTTCGCTATACTGACCTTCGCCGGTGTCGCCCTTAACGCCTTCAGGATGACCGGTCGGGCGGGCAAGCCGCAACTGCACACGGCCAATATCCTCGCCCTGGCGCAAGGCATCAAAGGCACGCACGAAGGCGATACGGTCGGTGACATGCACCTGATCGATGAAGGGACGGCCGAGCGGATTGCGCAGGAACGGCAGGAAATCGCGGGCATCGCGCCCACCGACGGTCTCGACCCGCGCCTGGGCATCCAGGGTGAAAACCATGCCGGGAAACAGCGACAGATCGATGGAAGCGCTCGTATCCAGGGAATGGCGGATGGCGGGCTGGCGAGCCGACAGACGCGCCAGCCACAGGGCGGCGACCACGGCGATCAGAAACAGGCCGGCAACAATGGCAACGCCGAGCGGCAGGGCAACGGCGACACCTTGAAAGAAGGAAAGGGTAAGGGGCACGAGGACCAGAGCTGGCAAGCAAGCCAGGACGACGCAGCGTGCCGCCGCAACTTCGGCGCGAGACGGCGAGGCTTCCGCGCCGATGCGCGTCACCACCAGGGTCACGGCTTCGTTGAGAAGGGTCTTTGCCCGATCAGCGATTTTACTCAATACCAACACGCCAAATTTCCGCGATTTGCGGTCCTCTTTACCGACCAAACCATAGAGGTCGCCGCCTTAAGGAAAAGATAAAGGGAAAGCTGCAAAACCCGCCTAAACCGGTGTTTCCGTCTCGGAAAGGGACAAGGGCCGAAAGCTTTCGAAAACATGGTTAATGCGGCGTAAGCAACGGATTTTGCATGTTTTTCCGCATCCTGTTAATATCTATGGCGCTTGGCGGAATGAAAAAGCCCGGGAACAGAAGGGTTCTGCCGCAATTATGCTTAACCTCGGTCGTTAAACTTTGACTAGAATGTGGTTCAAATGCGGAAAGAACGCATTTTATGAAAATACGCAGAAAATCCGATTATGTTTTGCAAAGCGATATTTCCCCGCGAATCATAGTCTGTTTCGCAGCAGCCCGGCCATTCGACCGGCGCAACCGACGCGACAAACGAAAAAATGTCGCAGAACGAGACGGATGAGCGGTCATGTGGTTTCTGATCAAGGGAGCATTCTGGTTTACGCTGGTATTGGTCGCCCTGTCCTATCTGGGCGGCGCGCCGCGCGATGGATCGGCATCTGCACCGCAATTCGAGCTGGCAAACGCCGTTTCGGCCGCATCTGGCGCCTATGATTACGTGTCCGGCCTCTGCGGCGAAAAGCCCGATGTCTGCGTAAAGGGCGGCCAGACGCTCCAGGCCATCGGAATCCGGGCGCGTGAAGGTGCGCTGGTCGCTTATCAATTGCTTAACCGTCAGTTCGGCACCGGAGAGGATCATCAGGCCATCAGCGTCGATACAGCGCCCGCCCACGGCAGCGTCACGGAAGCGGCAATCGCCACCCCTGCCGCCGCCGGCGAAGACCATATGGTGACCGGTACGGTCTCTGCTGCTGGCAATGGCGTGCCCCTGACCATCACCGTTCCAAGACCAAGGCCGAAACCCGCAGGTTGAGTGATTTTTAACGGCGCAGCCGGTTCATTTCCGCATGGGAAAGGCCTATATGGCCTCAAGCAGCCTCCAAAGCCATCACCGGAAGCCACCTAAAACACCCGAAAAACCGCCTGGATGACCCTCCCATGACGCCCATCGACCAGATTATCGACGACTTCGCCTATCTCGACGATTGGGAAGACCGCTACCGCTATGTGATCGAACTGGGCAAGGCACTGCCTGACCTGCCGGAAGAGCAGCGTATCGCTGAAAACAAGGTCAAGGGCTGCGCCAGCCAGGTCTGGCTGGTGACGAAGGCAGGTGAAGGTCCAGATCCGATCCTGACCTTCGAAGGCGATTCCGATGCCCATATCGTCAAGGGCCTGGTCGCCATCGTGCTCTCAGCCTATTCCGGCAAGACCGCCTCTGAAGTCGCAGGCTTCAACGCCCTCGACCTGTTCGGCAAGCTCGGCCTGATCGAACACCTCTCCGCCCAACGCGCCAACGGCCTGCGCTCCATGGTAGAGCGGATCAGGGGCGAGGCTGTGGCGCGGGTCTGAGAGGGCTGCCGGTGCTGCCAAGGCCATAAGAGCCGCCCCATCCGCTTGCCACTATCTTTGTTGCCGCATCATAAAACTTATGCGGCTGGATTGGCCGATGCGATTGCCAGTTCGAATTCCTCCGTCAGCGCGCCGACTGCGGAACGGATGATCATTGCCAGAATATCTTTCATCGTCTGCTCCCTGCGGTCCTCAGGTTGGAGGAAGAATGCCATTGTACCCTGGCCTGCCAGAACGTGCGAAATGGTAATCGAATGGGTGAAAAACAGCAGGGATGCATCCTGCCGGTGGACCAGTCCCAGGTCCATTCCTTCCAAGAGAAGCGGTACCGTCGCATCGTGAAAAGGATCGATCAGCGAGGCTTTCACCCGTTCCTGGCGCGGGCCTTCCTGAACCATCTCCTGGAGAATGAACAGACCATAATCCGGCAGGTCGGCATTGAAGCAGATAAAGGCGGCATAGAAATCCGCCATTCTCTGAGAATAGGCCAAAGGGGCCACAGAAATGGCCTGCAAGGTGCTGATGCAGGGTGCTGCGCGCAGGTTCAGGCGTTCAAGGCATGCCTCCCATAGGGCGGCTTTTGAGCCGAAGTGATAATTTGCCAGAGCAATATTGACCCCGGCCTGCCTTGCCAATTCCCGCAGATTGACCCCGTCAAAGCCCTGGCGGCCAAAAGCATGAATGGCTTTCGAGAGAATTGCCTCACGGCCAACCTCTGCTCCCAACCGGGGCCTGCCGACCCGGGTCGGCTTTATCTTGGCTGGTGGTTCGTCGCTCATGGTCATGTCTGCTTCATCGATAAGGCCATCGGCTGAACTTGTGCCTCCTGACCGAACAAGCCGTCAATGACGACAGGCAATAAAAAAATTAAACACCTGTTGTATTTTTATGCAAGTGGCGTAACGTCCGGTATTTCCTGACATGCGCAGAGAGCACGATGCAGGAAATGAATGTCAGTCACTGGGAGGAGGCTGGACCCTGAAGCCATGTCTTTTATTGGCCAGCGAAAGCAAGACCGGTGCCAAATGGAGGAACAAATGAATATTACCAAGGATTTAGACGGTATCGACGTTATTTTCAGAAAAGCGGTGGTCGATGAGAGCTCCGCCAATTTTCGGGTGGATGAGCGTAGTTTCATTCTCAAGAAGGGCAGTACCCACCGCGAAGGCGGCATGCCGCTGAAGTCGGATGTGCTGGTGGAACGGGATGTGGCCGTGACGCTGCGCGACGGCGTGACGATCAGGGCGGATCTGTACCGTCCGGTCGAAGAAGGCCAATATCCGGCCATTATTGGCTGGAGTCCTTATGGCAAACGCGGTGGCATGTTGAACAACGATCTCTTCAGGCATCCGACACGCATGGATGTACCCGTTGAATGGGAGGATGGGCTCAACAAGTTCGAAGCCCCGACGCCCGCCTATTGGGTTGCCCATGGCTATGTGATCATCGCGCCGGACAGCCGCGGTGCCGGTAATTCTGAAGGCGACATCCACGCCTGGGGACGCCAGGAGCCGGAAGACGAATACGACCTGATCGAGTGGGCGGGCGAGCAAGCCTGGTCCAATGGCAAGATCGGCCTGACCGGCAATTCCATGCTGGCGATGTCGCAATGGTTCGTCGCTGCCATGCGCCCGCCGCATCTGGCCGCCATTGCCCCCTGGGAGGGGGCCTCCGACATCTACCGCGATACGGCCTGCCGCGGCGGTATTCCGGAATTCATCTTCTCGGAAGGCATATTCGGACGGCTGTGCGGCCACGGTCTGGTGGAAGACATTCCTGCCATGACGGCCAGCCATCCGCTTCTCGACGATTATTGGAAAACCAAGATCTCTGGCCTCGAAAACATTGATGTTCCCGCCTATGTGGTGGCCTCCTGGACAAATCTCCTGCACACGGGCGGCACATTTCGCGGCTGGTCATCGATTTCATCGACGGAAAAATGGCTGCGGGTCAACAATACCCATGAATGGACCGATTATTTCAACCCTGACAATGTCGATGATCTGCGCCGCTTCTTCGACCATTACTTGAAAAATATCGACAATGGCTGGGAGGCAACGCCGCGCGTGCGTCTTTCGGTGATGGACCCGGGCAACCGCGATACCGTCAACCGCAGCGAGGCCGCCTTCCCGCTCGAGCGTCAGGTGACAAAGGCGCTTCATCTCGCCCTGAAAGACGGCAAGCCGGTGCTGTCACACGAAAGTCACGCTGAACCCGCCAGCCTTTCCTACGATGTCGCGGACAAAGAAGGCCTGGCCTTTTCCATCGTCCTCGACGAACTGACGGAACTGACCGGTTCCTTCAACCTGAAGCTCTGGGTGGAAGCGGACGGCAATGACGACATGGACCTGTTTGCCTTCGTCCGGAAACGCGACAAGTCCGGAACGGTGCGGGAATGTAACGTGGTGACGGGCCGCACCCATGTCGGCCCCAATGGCCGCCTGCGCGTCTCGCTGCGCGCCACGGACCCGCAGCGCTCGACGGAACTTGAACCCTTCCTGCCCTTTGATAGCCCGAGCAAGCTGAAACCGGGGGAAATCGTGCCCGTCGAAATCGGCTTCTGGCCCTATGGCATCCGGTGGCAGCCGGGCGAAACACTGGAACTGGTGATAACCGGAACCGACCTGCTGATCAGGCCGGAATTTCCACAATTGCCGCCGATTCCAACCCTCAACAAGGGCCGCCATATCATCCACTTCGGTGGGGAATACGGCTCGACACTGCTCGTGCCCTACATTCCCGGATCGTGAACAAAATAGCAGGATGGCCCGCCAGCCGGTCCGGCAAGAAGGCGGGGCTTTTCTTTGGCCCCGCCTTCCCAATCCTTGGCCCGCCTTCTCAATCCTTTGACAGCGCCGCCACCGGGTCGAGCCTTGATGCATTGCGGGCGGGCATGAAGCCGAAGACGAGGCCGATCAGGCAGGAGCAACTGAAGGCCGCCACCATGGACGTGGTGGAGTAGACCAGCTCGAAATCCGTGACCAGCATGCTGAAGACAAAGCCGATCGACAAGGCAAAGCCGATGCCGAGCCCGCCGCCGATCAGGCAGACCAGCACCGCCTCGATCAGAAATTGCTGGAGAATATCCTGACGGCGCGCGCCGACCGCCATGCGCACGCCGATTTCGCTGACCCGTTCGGAAACCGACACCAGCATGATATTCATCACCCCGATACCGCCGACGATCAGCGAAATCACCGCAATTGCCGCCACCAGCAACGTCAGGGTCTGGGCGGTGCTGACGATGGTCTTGCGGATATCGTCGGTGTTGAGAATGAAGAAGTCCGTTTCGCCGTGGCGGCCAGTAAGAAACGTGGTGACGGCACTTTCGGCCACGGAACTGTCGACGCTGTCATCGAGCCGGACCGTGATGCTGCGCAGCGACAGATCGCCGAGGAACCGGGTCTGGACGCTGCTATAGGGCAGATAGGCCTGAAGATTGGAGTTCGAGCCGAAGCCGCCCTGCTGGGCCTCGATGACGCCGACAATACGCACCGGCACATCGGTCAGAAACACCGTATGGCCAAGCGCCAAGGCCGGATCGTCGCCAAACAGTGCCTTTGCGGCATTCTGGTCGATCACCGCCTCCTGGGTCATCGCAACGACGCTGGCGTGGTCGAACAGCCGCCCGGCCAGCAGCTTGGAGCCCTTGGCGGTGAAATACTGATCGCCGACGCCGTTGACCAGCACATTGGCCACGGTGGCTCCATAGCGCACCGTGCCTGAGGTGGAAACGGTCGGGGTCACGGCAGAAACATAGGAGAGCCGCGCCAGGGCATCGGCATCGCCGACCTTCAGCGTGGTGATCTTTCCTGAGCGCGTATCTCCAAACCCTTTGCCCGGGAAAATCTCCAGCGTATTGGTGCCAAGCCCGTTGATATTGGAGAGCACTTTCTGCTGGGTGCCAGCCCCGAGCGCCACGACTGACACCACCGAGGCGATGCCGATGATAATGCCCAGCATGGTCAGGAAGGTTCGCAGCCGGTGCGAGGCCAGTGCGCGCACGGCCATCATGAAGGCTTCACCCAGCCGGTCGAGACCCGGGAAACGATGCGGTCGGGCCGAGGATGGCAGGGTATTTTCACGCACCAGCACCGGCTTGTCCTGGCGGCGGTCGGCGATAATCTCGCCATCGGCAATCTCGATCACGCGTTCCGCGCGCGCAGCAACGCCCGGATCGTGGGTGACGATGATGATGGTGCGCCCCTCGGCATGCAATTCATCGAGAATGCGCAGCACTTCCTCGCCGCTATGCTTGTCGAGCGCGCCGGTCGGTTCGTCGGCCAGAATCACCTCGCCGCCATTGATCAGCGCGCGGGCGATGGACACCCGCTGCTGCTGACCACCGGACAATTGGCCCGGCCGGTGGCGCAGCCGTTCGCCCATGCCCAGCCGTTCCAGGATTTTGGTCGCCCGGCTGCGGCGATCCGAAGGCGAAATTCCGGCATAGATCGCTGGTACTTCCACATTACCAAGCGCCGTCAGATCCGACAGCAGGTTATAGCGCTGGAAGATGAAGCCGAAATGCTCGCGCCGGAGCGCCGACAGCGCATCGCTGTCCAGTTCGTCGGTGCGCTTGCCATCGATCTCATAGGTGCCGCGACTCGGCCGGTCGAGCAGGCCGAGAATATTCATCAGCGTCGATTTTCCCGAACCGGATGGCCCGATGATCGAGACCATTTCGCCACGGTTGATATTGAGATTGACGCCCTTGAGGACAGCAACATCCTCTTCCCCGGAGCGATAGATGCGGGTGAGGTTCTTCAGCTCGAGCAGGGCCATGGATCACATCCCCCCGGGTGGTGGCCCAAAGCCCCCCGATACCGCTTTGATCGACGTATCGGCCTGGCCGATGACGATCTTCTCGCCCTCGTTCAAACCCGATTTCACCTCGGCATTGACCCCGTCATTCAGGCCGATTTCCACCGTTCGGGTGACAATCGCATTGTCGGCTCCCACGACCCGCAGGCTGGCCTTGCCGGTCTTGACGCCGGTGCCGAGCGCCGAGGCAGGCACCGTCAGCACATTCTTCACCGCGCCAAGCACGACATGCACTTCCGCCGTCATATAGGTGCGGAAACGGCCATCGGAATTATCGACATCCAGGATGCCGTTATAATAAATCGCCGAGGACGATGTACTGGAGGAACTGGAGGAACTGCTTGATGAGCTGGAAGTGGAGGTGGTCGAGACGCTGCTGTCGCTGGTGATCGATTCCGGCGCGGGCTCGATGGATTTCAGCACCGAATTGTTGCGCACGGAAGGCTGGCCGAGAATGTTGAAATAGACCGCCTGCCCCGGCTTGACATTGACCACATCGGCCTCGGAGATTTCAGCCCGCACGATCATCTGGTTCAGGTCGCCCAGAATAACGATGGTGGGCGCCGATTGCGTGGCATTGACGGTCTGGCCCTGCTGGTTGACCACGGCGAGAACCGTGCCATCCATGGGCGCGGTGATGCGGGTGTAGCCGAGATCGGCCTCGGAGGTTTCCACCGCGACTTCCGCCTTGACGATCTGGGCCTGAAGGCTGTCGATCTGCGCCTTGGTCTTGTCGCGGGTGGCGACCGCGCTTTCAAGATCCGCCTGCGTGCCGGAATTGCTGGCCCGCAGATTCTGCTGGCGCACCAGCGCCAGTTCGGCGCTGACCAGGGTCGCCTCGGCCTCTTCCTTCTGGGCCTTGATATCGGCCAGCGAGGCTTTCGAGGTGCGCAGGTCGTTGACCTGGGTGACCGAGTCGATCTCGGCCACCAGGCTGTCCTTCTTGATGGTGTCACCAACCTTGACATGCAGGGCCGTGATACGGCCGGACACCTGGGCGCCCACCGCAACCAGCCGGGACGGCTTGAAGATGCCGGTGGCAAGCACCGTTTCCTCCACATCACCGCGTTTGACCGCCGCCAGCAGCAGCCCATCGGTCGGATTGGCCTCAGAACGCTTGAACAGAGTGAAACCAATGGCGGCAAGCGCCAGAACGACGATGACAACGACTGCGAACAGTTTACGCGACACTATGATCCTTCCTTCAGCAGTGTGAACCGCTGGAATCCTTACGTCAGCGGTGTGAGCCGCTGGAATTTCTGTCTCAGGTCAAATGATGCCGACCTGATTTTCTCCAGTTCTTACAGAGTGTTAACAAATGTAAAGGCAGCTCTGGGCCAAGGTAAATTTATAAGTACTCTTAAGTACCGATAATCTGAGGGGACAAAGGGTGTCAATCAGCGCAAGGATTAAACTTCGGCAACAAACAGCAACCCCGAATGTGTCGAACGGGGCTCGCATCAAGGCCCGCCCGCGCCAGAATGACGCGATCAGGCGCCAATCCATTCGGAAACAGGCCTTTGTCTGTCTGGTCGAGCAAGGCGACATAACCATCACGACCGACCAGCGCAGGGCTGTTTTCATGCCAGCCTTGCTGCGCGCTGTCAGGCAGGTGTCAGGTCTTACCGAGGTATTCGCAAACCGGGATATCGAGCGCCCAAGGCTGGATCTAGCGGAATGGTTGAGCGCTCAGCACCGAAGCGGGTGCATCCGCATCGAAAATCCTTTGTCGGCGACCCGAAAAACGCCCCGACCATCTGCGATAGTGCCTGGCCATTTTTGCCCGTGGCGTCATGCTGTAGAGGCTGAGATATCCGGATAACCCATTTCTTGATCAGCTCCGCTTTTCTCCCTGGCGCAAGCGTGGATGACCAGCCTCGCGCAAGGCAAAACGTTATAAATTATACCTATTCACTAGCACGGCATGATGCCGTCGTGAATGCGACAGGGCTAACGCCCGCTGCGCTGCATTTTGGAATGCCACCGGTCCAGGATACGGCTTTTTGCAGCAGGCGTTCCCAGTCTTTACTGATCATATCTTTACCGATCATGCGCCCAGCGCCGGCAATTATCTCCGGCCAAAATGAAGCGGTCGCATTTTCAGTGGTTGCGTAACCGGCCATCGACCAGACCCGGTTTCAGGACAGACGCAGAATGGCACGGTCGCACACGGAGAGAGGTCCATGCAAGTTTCTAGCAGCAATGCATCGCAATCTACCTATACATCGAGTTCATCAAAGCAAAAATCCAGCAGCGGCAGCGGTGGTCTGTTCGATTCTCTGTCGGGTGGCGGCAGCAGCAGCGGCAGCAGTAGCGATGATACACTGCTCAACGCGCTCTTCGGTAGCGATAGCACCGAGGAGACGGATGAGAGCGATACAAGCGAAAGCGTATCGACCGATCCGTCCACGTCGTTCGAGGCATGGCTGTCACAGCTGACCTCGGCAACGGCGGCCAACGGCGACACCACATCGGATGAAGACAAGGACGCAGAAGTCACCGCCAGTTCTTCGGACTCGACAAGCACTGAAGCGCAATCGGCCACAGCCAGCGCATCCAGCACGGATGCCGCCACCGTTGAAGACGATCTCCTGTCGCAAGTGTTTGCAGTGCCGTCCGCTGGCGCTTCGACGGGCGCCAGTTCGACGCAGACATCCACGTCATCGACAGAGGATACCGATAGCGCCACCGCATCGTCGTCAACGGACAGCAGCGACGACAGCGATACCGACATGTCGGATGAAGATCTGCTATCCCAGTTGAAGAACTATGATGGCAACCTGAGCTACTTTGCCGATCAGTTCATCAATCAACTCGATCTGCCCGGCGGCGGAGCCGCTTGATAAGCCAAGTGGCGGAGCCGCTTAATAAACGAAGTGGCGGAGCCGCTTGATAAGCCAACGGCGGAGCCGCTTGATGAGCCTTCAAGATGCTGAGGCATCCTGGCTTTGAGCAAATTCCGGCTATCACAGGTGCGTAGTGCTTGAGATAGCCGGAAACGCCATCCGGTTTTGACGGTCGATACAAACTCCGTCACCGGAAGCCTCAGGCCGGAACGTTCGAGAGCGGCGGACGATAATCGCTTTCGCCCCAGTGACGAAGGCCAGACCCGGAGCGGGCCGGTGGTGGCGCATAGTGACGGGCCAGCGCCAGCAGCGCGGTCCGCAGCATCAGCTTGGCCGAGCGGGCCGGCCATTGCCGCTCACGCTCCACGGTTTCAAGCCCCTTGGCAAAACAGCAGATATCCAGAACGACACCCGATAGATCCGGCCCCAAAGCCGTCAGCGCCTCGCCGACCCGCAGCCGTGCGGCAAGCGCGCTGTCGGTCAGATCCGGCCCGGATGGCCGGGCGCCTTTGTGCTTCTGCGCCAGGCGCGGTTCAAAGGACGCGGTGATCCGTGGCTGCAAATGACCACGCTCGAAATCCGCCGCCAACCGCTCCCCGGCGGCGACCGCTTCCGGTGGCAGATAGGGCTTGCCAGTCCGGTCCCGCAGCCGGGCCACCGTTGAAAACGGTTGGTCGTCGAGATTGCGCCGCACCAACGAGCGATTGCCATCCGGCTCCACAAGAGCCTCGGTCGCCCTCTCCCCATGCTGGCCCGTAAAGATCTCGTCCTCGCGCTCAGCCATGGCCCGCTTCAGGAAGCTTTCCGCCTCGCAGGTGGCCGTGAGCCTATTGTCTTTCCGCCGGACCAGACCATCCGCCAGCGCCTTGTGCAACAGCGCGTCGGGCACACGGCCCAGCAGCACGCCATCCTCAACCCGCAACAGCGCGGTTTCGCCAGGACCGGCTGGCTCCAGCAGCACACCCCGGCTTGCCAGCCGCAACAGCCGCAGCAGTGGCTTGATGGCCGATGCCGGGTTTTGCGGCGAATGACTTGCGGGCTTACGCATCGCGTCCATCCTTGGCCACCGTCGACAGCACCGCGACGACCCGTTCCAGAACGCTGAGAAACTGGTCGAGAGCCGCATTTTCGCGTCGGTCTTCGATGACATGGCAGGCATAGGATACTGTGCTTCGGTCATAGCCGAAAGCGCGGGCGATTTCCTGTTGCGGCAGGCTCAGCACCACGTGGCACAGATACATGGCGATCTGGCGGATCTGGCAGCGCTGCCGCCGCCGCCCGGCATGCACGAGACCCGGGCTCTGGAAAATTACAAATATTTCCTCCGTCACCCTGGCAACGGAATGGCACAGGAGCCGGCTGGAGGCCTTGACCGGCACAGGATGTTCAAGCGGCATTGCTGACATGATAACGTCTCCCTTTATAGGATTTTATTCATATCAATATTCGCAATCCCTGTGAACGTTCTTTCACGCTCCAAAAATTCTCCTGATTGTTTTGATTGGCGTTTTTATTGAAACCCACAGGCGTGTTCAGGATTATTTTCCACAGACCCGCGAGTTTACCCTTGCTAATTCAGGGGGATTTTATGGAGGCCGGTGCAATGTGCAAACGTGCCACAATCCTGTTGAGACGCTGCACGTTAGAACATCGGTATTTTGCATAGGCGCTTTTGCTCGAATGCAATACGCCTATGCAACACCAAATTCACGTCGCAACGAATTGTGTCACAGTCTGCTCAAGAATTGCCATTTGCAGACGGCCAGCGGCGATTATTGGATAGACTGTCAGGGTTTTTGCTCGAACACCATGGAATGACCATTGATGCAATAGCGCAGGCCGGTCGGCTTGGGACCATCGGGAAACACGTGGCCGAGATGGCCACCGCAGGTGGCGCAGCGGATTTCGGTGCGCACCATGCCATAAGCCGTATCGCGATGTTCGGTGACGGCGTCAGGCGTGACCGGCTCGAAATAGCTCGGCCAGCCGCAACCGGCATCGAATTTGGTATCGGAGTAAAACAGCGGCGTGTCGCAACCGGCGCAGCGGTAAAGGCCCGGCTCGAAATTATCCCAGTAAGGACCGGTAAAGGCCCGTTCCGTGCCGTGTTCGCGCAGGATTCGATACTGATCCGGCGTCAATTGTTCGCGCCATTCGGCCTCGCTCCGCTCTGCTGCTGCGGGCTTTTCACGGCTGTCGATGCTGTCCTCGCTCATTGTCGCGTCCTCACTTGGCTGGCTGTGGCTGGCTTATCGGTGCTGGCTTATCGGGTTTCAAGCCTATAGATAGTGTTTCGCCCCCTGGCTGCAAGCCGGATGCGATGCTGGACGGACCAACGGATCTGTTAAAGCACGTTATAATGGAGAATTGGGGGTGGCCGTTCCGGTCGAAATGCTTATATTTGCCGCGGACCTGTCGAAGCATTGCTGTTTGGGCATCAGTGTCACCATAAGATTATTGAAAAGCCGCAATCGCACTTGCCTTTTGCAGGTTTTATAGCCCGTGCGACCGCGACCCATCGTGTTGCAGACGACAGGAGACAAGATGATCGCTCATGCCGCCGGTATGACATTGCTGGCTTTGGTCCTGCCATTTCTGGGCGCCTGTCTGGCACCGTGGCTGGTACGGCACCTTGGCAGCCTGGCGGCGTGGGTTCTGGCGCTTCTGCCGCTGTTTTCCTTCGTGCATTTCCTCGGTTTCCTGCCGGAAATCTCCCGCGGCGAGGAAGTGACGGGCGGCTATGCCTGGGTGCCGAGCTACAATGTCAGCTTTTCCTGGTTTATCGATGGATTATCCCTCACCTTCGCGCTGCTGATTACCGGCATCGGCACGCTGATCGTGCTCTATGCGGGCGGCTACATGAAGGGCCATCCGCAGCAGGGCCGGTTTCTGTCCTTTCTGCTGCTGTTCATGGGCGCCATGCTGGGTGTGGTGATTTCAGACAGTTTCCTGATGCTGTTCATCTATTGGGAACTGACCTCGATCACCTCCTTCCTGCTGATCGGTTTCGACCATGAGCGCCCGGCTGCGCGCCGTGCCGCGCTGCAAGCGCTGGTGATTACCGGCGGCGGCGGGCTTTTGCTGCTGGCCGGTTTGATCCTACTGTGGAACGTGTCGGGCGTCACGCAATTGTCGATGCTGATGCATAGCAACAATATGGTCACCGCCAGCCCCTTCTATCTGGCGATCCTGCTGCTGGTTCTGGGCGGAGCCTTTACCAAATCGGCGCAATTTCCCTTCCATGTCTGGCTGCCCAACGCCATGGAAGCCCCGACACCCGTCTCGGCCTATCTGCACTCGGCCACCATGGTCAAAGCCGGGGTTTACCTGCTGATGCGCTTGCAGCCGGTGCTGGGTGCCACACCCGCCTGGGAAATATTGCTGCCGTTTTTCGGCGGCGTCACGCTGATCGTCGGTTCGGTCATCGCCGTACGCCAGACAGACCTCAAGCTGATGCTGGCCTATACCACCGTCGCCTCGCTGGGGTTGATGGTGATGTTGACCGGCTTCGGCTCGCCGCATGCGCTGTCGGCCGCCGTGCTTTATCTGGTCGCCCATTCGCTGTTCAAAGGCGCACTGTTCATGGTGGCTGGTATTCTCGACCACGAAGCGGGCAGCCGCGACCTGACCAGGCTTGGCGGGCTGGCGCGGGCCATGCCAGTTACCTTCACGGCGGCGCTGCTGGCCGGGCTTTCCATGGCCGGACTGCCGCCGCTGTTCGGCTTTCTCGCCAAGGAAGAGATCTATGAGGCGCTGGCGGGCGGCAATCTTCGCGCCCTGCTGTTTACCGCCATTGCCGTGATCGGCAATGCGCTGATGATGGTCGTCGGGTTGGCACTGGCCTTCAAGCCGTTTCTGGGGCGCGCTGCGACCAGTCCGAAACCCGCCCATGACGGCCCCGCTCTGCTGTGGCTGGGACCACTGGTGCTGGCCTTGGTAGGGCTTGGGGCTGCGGTGTTTTCCGGGCTGTTTCACCAGGCGATTTCCTCGCCGATGGTTAGCGCTGTCACCGGCAGAACGGTGACCGTTTCCATCGGCCTTGTCCCGCATATCGGCGTGCCGCTCGCCCTGTCGCTGTTAACCATCGCCATCGGCCTGGTGCTGTTCATGCTGCTCGACAGGCTGCGCCGCCTGGTCGCGAACCTTATGGAGGGGCTCGGTCCTGGCCCCGATCAGGGCTTCGACCACATGATGGCCGGATTGGTGCGGCTCTGCTTCCGCATCACGAATGTTCTGCATGGCGGGCGGCTGGATGTCTATGTTACCGTGACCCTGATTGCCATTGCCGCCGCTTTCCTGGTGCCGATGATGCTGTTTGGCGAGGCGCCGTCCTGGCCGGTGCTGCCGGAGCGGATCGAACTGCATGAAGCTGCCTTCCTGCTGATTGCCGTGGCCGGTCTTTACGGTGTCCTGCGCGCCGCCAACCGGCTGGATGCCATCGTTGCGCTCGGCATCCAGGGCTTTGCGATCTCGGTGATCTTCCTCCTGTTTGGCGCGCCGGACCTGTCGTTTACCCAGTTCATGATCGAGACGCTTTCGGTGGTGATTCTGGCGCTGGTAATGACGCGGCTGAAACTGCATCCCGCCGATCACCGGCCCTTGGCCCAGATCCTGCTGGACGGCACGGTAGCACTTGCCGCCGGGGCTGGCCTGACGCTGATGCTGCTGAAGGTGACGCAAATCCCCTTCGACCCAACCCTGACGGAATTCTTCAACAGCTATTCCAAAGTCATCGCCCATGGGGCCAATGTGGTGAACGTCATCATCGTCGATTTCCGCGGCGTCGATACCATGGGCGAAATTGCCGTGGTGATGATCACCGGGCTTGCCATTCTGGCGCTGATCCGGCTGCGCGCGCCCAAGCCAAAGGCTTCGCTTTCAGGGGTGGCGCATGAAGGCAGTGGGGTGGGAGAGCCTCGATGAACAGTCTGATCTTTCGCACCGTTGCGCCCGTCGTCACTGCGCTGATGCTGCTGTTTTCGGTTTTCGTGCTGCTGCGCGGACATAACGAGCCGGGCGGCGGCTTTATCGGCGGGCTGATCGCCGCCTCCGGCTTTGCCATCTACGGCATGGCCTTCGGCGTGCAGGCGGTACGCCGCGCCCTTTACGTCCATCCGCTGTCGGTGGCGGGCTTCGGCCTGCTGATGGCCTGCCTGTCCGGCTTCGTTTCGGCTTTTGCCGGCGTGCCGTTCATGACCGGGCTGTGGATCACACCGCATATCTTCGGCGTCGATGTGCCGGTCGCCACCGTCACCAGCTTCGATATCGGCGTCTATCTGGTGGTGGTCGGGGCGATTACCTCGATTGCGCTGGCGCTGGGCGAAAGGGAGAATGACTGATGGAAGCGATTTTCTCCCTGCTGGTCGGGCTGTTTGCCACGACGGCCTTCTACCTGATCATGTCACGCCATATCGTGCGGGTGCTGCTAGGCATCGTATTGCTCGGCAATGCCGTCAATCTCGGCCTGTTCACCGCCGGACGGCTGACCCGGGAGGTGCCGCCGATCATGATGAAGGGTGAGGACGTGCTGAGCATGGCCGCCGCCAATCCGCTACCGCAGGCGCTGATCCTGACGGCCATCGTAATTTCCTTTTCGTTCTTCGCTTTCCTGCTGGTGCTGTCCTACCGCGCCTACCAGGACCTCGACACCGACGACACCGATGAAATGCGGTTGGCCGAACCGAAAAATCCGCCCTTGCCGCCGCTTGATTACTGAGGATTTCCCGGCAACACGACTGCTCTAAACTGAAAGACCAGAACAACCGCATGGCCGTTTCAACCACCAATACTGAGGCTCTGAATGCCGCCCTGGCCGCTGCCACGGTACAGACGCCGACCACGTTAGCCCAGTGGCTGCCCATCCTGCCGGTGGCCCTGTGTCTTGCCGGTGGGGCCGTGGCCTTGATGCTACGTGACCGCACCCGTCTTCAGCCGATGATTGCCCTTCCCACCCTGATCCTGCTGGTGCTGATCGATCTGGCGCTTCTGCTCGAGGTCATCAAGGACGGCCCGCTGACGGTGATGATGGGCCGCTGGATGCCGCCCTTCGGCATTGCCTTCACCGTCGATATCACCGGCGCGCTGTTTGCCCTGACGTCTGCCATCGTCGCCCTGGCCTGCGGCGTCTATGGGCTGACGGATATCAATACATCCGGTCGCCGCTATGGTTTCTATCCGTTTCTTCTGGTGCTGATGGCCGGAGTGTCCGGCGCCTTTCTGACAGGCGATATCTTCAACCTCTATGTCTGGTTCGAAGTGCTGCTGATCTCGTCCTTCGGCATGTTGATCCTCGGTTCCGAGCGCAAACAGATTGACGGCGCGCTGAAATATGCGGTGCTCAACCTGATCGCCACCACGCTGTTTCTGATCACTATCGGTTTTCTCTATGCCAGCTTCGGCACGCTTAACATGGCCGATATTGCCCGTAAGGCCAATGGGTTGCGCGATACCGCCCCGCTGATGACGCTGGCCACGCTGTTTGCCCTGGCGTTTTCCATGAAAGCCGCCGCCTTCCCGCTGAATTTCTGGTTGCCTGCCTCCTATCACACGCCGCGCATCGTGGTATCGGCATTGTTTGCCGCCCTGCTGACCAAGGTCGGCATCTACAGCCTGCTGCGGGTCGTGGTGATGCTGTTTCCGATTGAGCGCGAGCAACTGAGCCTGGTGCTGGGGGTGATTGCTGCCGCCACCATGATTCTCGGTGCGATTGGCGCTCTCGGCCAATCCGACATCCGCCGGCTGATGGGCTTTGTCGTCATTTCCGGCATCGGCATCATGCTGGCCGGTATCGCCATTGGCGCGGTGCAAGGCATCAGCGCGACGATTTTCTATGCCATGCACTCGATCCTGTTGATGGCAGCGCTCTATCTGGTGGTCGGCCAGGCCGGGCGGATGAGTGGCAGTTTTGCATTACAGGACATGTCTGGCCTTTACCGCGCAGCACCGGGTTTTTCCTTCCTGGCGCTGGCGCTGTTCTTCGCTGCAAGCGGCCTGCCGCCGTTTTCCGGCTTCTGGCCAAAGGTTATGCTGTTGAAGGCGGCGCTCGATATCGGCGCCTGGTGGATGGCCGGCGCAATCCTGCTATCCGGCTTTCTGACCACGATTGCGCTGGCCCGGGTCTTCCTGCTGGCTTTCTGGCGGACACAACCGGCCAGGGACGAATCAGACGTGAATTCCAACCAGGCCAATCCAGAAATCCTTGCCGCACCAACCCGCTCATCCCTTGCGCCGATCCTGCTGCTGGCAGGCTTGATCGTCTGGTTCGGACTGTTTCCTGAAAAGCTCATCGCACTCTCGCAGGACGCCGCCGTCGGGCTTGTCGATCCATCGGCCTATATCACCTCGGTCTTTCCCACGGAGGCGCGCCCATGAGGCTGTTGATCCTCAACCTGCTGATGGCCATCATCTGGGTGGCGGTAACCGGCAGCGCCAGCCTGCATAATCTTCTGTTTGGTTTCGTGCTGTCGCTGGCGGTGGTGGGCTTGCTGCGCGAGCAGATCGGCGGCGTCTCCTATCTCAACAGAACGTGGCGCATTCTGTCCCTGCTGCTGCTGTTTCTCAGCGAACTGGCCAAATCCGCTTGGAAAGTGACGATCATGGTCCTGTCGCCAGGGCTCGATATCAAGCCCGGCATTTTCGCCTTTCCGCTCAGCGTGGAGCGCGATTTCGAAATCACACTGCTGGCCAATCTCATCACGCTGACACCAGGCACCCTGTCGGTGGATGTGTCTGAGGATCGAAAGATCCTCTATGTCCATGCACTGGATTGCAGCGATCCGGATGCGGCCCGGCGCGACATTGCCGAGGGCTTCGAGCGCAAGATCCGCGAGGCATTCCAATGATCCATCCAGACATGACAACCGCGCAAGTCCTCGTCCATCATGCCTGCAATGGCGGGCTGCTGTTGCTGGCCATTGCCTTTTTCCTGACCGTCTACCGGGTGATGCGTGGCCCGACCCTGCCCGACCGGGTAATTGCGCTGGACATGCTGGTCGGCATCGTCATCGGCTTTATTGCCGTCTTCGCGATCAAGTCGGGCTATGTGCTCTACATGGATATCGCCATTTCGCTCGGCCTGGTTGGATTTTTGACAACTATTGCTTTTGCGCGATTCATCCTTGTGCGCGGCGTTATTGGCGAAACACCGGAAACCGAACCGGCAATTCGGGCGGCAGCCGAACAATTAGCTGTGGAAAAGTCGCGCATGGAGCGCAGGCGCAAGCGGAGTGGCGCGGAGTGGCACATGTCCCAAAAGGAAACAGATTAATGGAAATAGCGGCGGCGGTTTTAACATCTGTATTGATTCTGAGCGGTTCTTTTTTTGCGGTGATTGCTGCAATTGGTCTGAATCGCTTGCCGGACCTGTTCACCCGCATGCATGCAGCATCCAAGGCCGGAACGGTGGGATCTGGCCTGCTGTTACTGGCAATTGGCGTCAATTCCGGAGATTTGTCGGTTTTTGCACGTGCATTTTGCGGATTTTTCTTCTTTGTACTGACGGCGCCGGTCTCCGCCCATCTGCTGGCAAAAGCGGCGCGGCATGTCGGATATCCCCTGGCCCAGGCTACCGTGCTCGATGAAATGAGCAACGGCATTGGCAACGGCAAGAAGGACTTAGTTAACAAATTATGAATGAGACCGTTCTAAAAGTATCATAAGAGCAGAGTGCCATTCATATTTGATCTGATCTACATTCTTTCACGCACAAGAATTAGGATAAATAGGAACTGGACATTTTTCCCGATGTTGATAATTCATTAAAAGGACTATTTGGATCACTGAACCGTTTTCAATTTCGATCTAGTTCAAAAGCAGCATGTATTTAGCCGATACAACCGCCCGGGTTGTAGACCAAAGGCGGACAATGAATTTGGAGACTAGTTTTGGGTTAATGGCGTAAATATCTAATATAACATTGCCATCCTAGCTGGCTGGCAGTGGATTTTATGTGGGGGTATCACGCAAACCAGTCAAACTGGTTTGAATTCAGTGTCGGCGGTGGGTGGCAAACGAACCGTCAGGCAGACATATGACAGGAGAAAAAAATGAGTGAAACGGCATTTGGATCGTCAGGAAACGATCTTCTGGTCGAACTGACGGCAGATATCGTTGCAGCGTATGTCAGCAACCATGTTGTACCAATCGGGGACATCAGCCACCTGATTTCGGATGTGCATACCGCATTGTCCAATACATCCTCACCGGTGCCAGTGGTATCCGTGGTCGAAAAGCAGAAGCCTGCCGTTGCCGTTCGCAAGTCGATTCAGGGCGACCAGATTATCTGCCTGGAATGTGGTGGCTCGTTCAAGTCGCTGAAGCGTCACTTGATGACCCATCACACTTTGAGCCCGGAAGAATATCGCGAAAAATGGGATCTTCCCGTCGATTACCCGATGGTTGCTCCCGCCTATGCGGAAGCTCGCTCGCGCCTCGCCAAGGAAATGGGCCTGGGCCAGCGCCGCCGCCGCACCAAGTAAGACCAAGTCTCGAAGATGCTCACGCATCTTCGAGTTGGCATTCATGCCTTCGATAGTCAGAACTCAATTCCGTGGGCCTCATAAGGCTTGCGGAATTTTGCTTTATGATTGCTGATATCAGACCGATCCCGATATCAGCCCAATCATCGCCTTTGGTTGGCTTCGCCCAACGCGATTATGCATACGCTTGCGCAATCGTCTCCTGCCGGCGCCAGGCGCTGGGGCTTTGTCCCGTGACCCGCAGAAATTCCCGATTGAAATTGGACTTGGTCATGAAACCGGCCTCGAAGACGATGCTGGTAATCGGCTCATCGCTGTGTCGCAGCAGCCGGCAGGCCTCCGTCACGCGGTGATTGTTGACATATTGCGAAACACTCATGCCATGCACCCGGTTGACGGCATTCGATACCGACCGCGCAGGCAGGCCGAGGCGACGCGACAGACGGCCAAGGTTAAGGTCCAAATCCTTGTAGAGCTGTTTTTCCACCATCATCGCCGCCAGCGCGCTGGCAATCCGCGCGTCCTCCTCGCTCGCCGGTCTCGGCACCGGCTTGTCGCCTGTGTCTCCTGCTCGTTCCTCTTCGCGTCCATTCTGATCTGAAGACGCTTCCTCATCTGAAGAGGCTCCGCTTTCGGCCAGAGACGCAGCAAAGCCGAGCGCCAGAAGGATCAGGGTCATGAAGGCCGAGACGACTGTTGCCGCATGACGGCCGCCGCCGAAAGCAAAGTCAAGGCTGATGACGATATCGGTAGCTGCTGAGGCCAGCAGCGAAGCTGCCATGCATTGCAGGGCGCGGTAGGAACGAAGCGCCCCATCCAGGCGCGATGCCGTCAGCCCGTCCGGCCCCAGCCGCGCCAGCCAGAACAGCGCCAGTCCATAGGCCAGGAAGGTGAGGATGATGATGGCATCGATTGGCCCACCGCCCGCACCGTTCAGCACCAGCACGATAACGGGTGGCAGGGCATGCAGCCAATCGACATGCGACAAACCACGATCCTGCCGATCCGCAGAGGTCATGGTCAGGCTGCGAAATGCCAGAAAACTCAAAGGCGGGATAAACGTCGCCAGAACCGACATGGCCGGCATGACCAGCATCATGCCATAGCCCCAGCGCAAGCCAACCAGAACCGATTGCGCCGCCATCACCGCCAACAGCAGCAGGAAAGGCTTCGCGGAGGTCGGAGCATCGTCCTGCCGCAGCATACGGATCAACAGGGTTAGAAGAAGCAGGGCGACGAAAAAGGAAATCGGCAGGAAAATCATGGGGCGAGGACCATGGAACAGGGATTTTTGAGCAAGTGCGTAACGTGTTTTCAGTGGCTGTTATAGCCCCGATCATGATCGGCGACGACCCGAAACGTGTTTCAGGTCGCGGCATGACCTCCTTTGGCAAAGATTGGCGCATCGCAATCCATTGGAGTGAAGACCCATGAAAAAACGTGTGATCGTGCTTGGCATTGCCGCAGGACTAATTTGCATCGCCGCCATGGATCGGGCCATGGCGCTATGGCGGCATGATGTGCCGATAGGCGTGCCGCTTGATCTGTCGGCGATCTCCAAACTGCGCGTCGATGGTGCAGCCAGCCTGATTTCCGTAACCACCGATCCAAACACGCCGTTGACCGCCACCCTGACAGGCGAGCGCGACGGCTGGGGGTCGCTCTGGCAATCCGGCTGGTATGCCCGCGACTGCGCGGACAGTGGCCGGATGCATATCGATAACGACACTCTGGTTGTCGATGTCGCCGATCTGTCACGCTATTTCGACTGGTCGGATTGCACCATAAAGCTCAAGGCCAACCTGCGTCCGCAATCTGCCGTGCTGATCCGCCAGAAGGCCGCCCGCATCGGGCTTGACGGCGATTTCTCCACCATCAATGTGCGGGCCGATGCCGGGGATTTCACCCTGGACGGCCATGCCAGCACGCTGGATGTTTCAGGCGCGGCGCTGCGGGTGCAGGCATTCTTCAAGACCATCAGCAAGGATGAAACCATCCTTCTGTCCGGCCGGATGATGGACGCCACCCTGCGCTTCCTCACCCCCACATCGATCAGCTATCTGGTTGAAGCCACCGCCTCCTATATCGACAGCGCCCTGCCCAATACGCCGGGCGCCCACCCCGCCATTACCATTCGCGGCGAGATGGTGCGGGCCAGGATCGAGTAATCAACGCGCAATCATCAGTTCCATCGCCGCCAGATCCAGCCAGCGGCCGAATTTGATGCCGACCTCGCGGTGGATGCCGACCAGGCGGAAGCCGAGCTTTTCGTGCAGGGCAATCGAGGCCGCGTTTCCGGCCTCGATGGCGGCGATCATCACATGCACATTTCCGGCCTTGGCGCGCTCGATCAACGCCTGCATCAACGCCTTGCCAAGCCCTGCGCCGCGATGGTCCTTGTCGATATAGACCGAGTGCTCAACCGTATGGCGATAGCCATCGAATGCCCGCCAATCGCCATAGGACGCATAGCCTGCAACACGGCCATCCACCTCGGCGACGAGGACCGGAAAGCCTTTGGCCCGGCGCAGTTCCAGCCAGACACGGCGATTGTCGACATCGATCAGCGCCTCGTTCCAGATGGCGGTCGTATGCTCGACGGCGTGATTGTAAATCTCGACAATAGCGGCAAGATCCGCTTCGGTGCCATCGCGGATGACGTACTGTGTGGTCATGAGAAGCCCTGAAACAGACATAGGATACGACAGTCCTAACGCAGAAAACGATGCACGGAAATAGGATTTGCCGTCTTCAATGACCCCTCGTATGGCGCTCCCGACAAGCGCCCTTCCGCAATTGGTCAATACCCCAACTCGAAATGGAAGAACGGATTAAATTCAACCTTTGGGATATTACGGTCATTTGACTGATCCGACAACAATAGCCCAACCCTTGATGTAGTTTTTGCGGAGTAAACATCGTCCTTGCGACATGGGCGGACGCTGTTGTAAGGGATCTGAGCTTGGATAAAGGTTGATATCACAGCGCAAGGCCGATCTTGCGTCGAGATTTCCGCAATGTGGTATCGAATTTTGCAAATTTTTGCTCTTCTTCCGAAAACGTAAAGAAACGTCAAGAAACTACTCGCGTTATTTTCTTTGGAAAGGTTTTTTCGGAGATGGTTAGTGTTGCCTTCCACAATAAATCGTTCCATCACGCAGCGTTGCACCAACGAAAGTTATTTGTCAGGGCGTTCCTAAGCCGTCATAAAAATCAGTTCCAATTTTCCTCCTTGCAAGAATGTAACACATGAACCTGTCTTCGCCCGCTAGCCGACTGCCAATCCAAATCAGAGCAACGCCTGTATTGTCGCCGCAGCAAGATGAGAAAGCGGAGCATATCGTCCTAAGCCCAAATGAACAGTACGAACTTGGGCGAATGGGAGAAATCATAGAGTATCGCACGACGAAATTAGAGATATTGTCGCAAGGCGAACCCGCAGATTTCCTCTATTTGCTTATCGAGGGAGTCGTTCAGGCCAGTCACGCACTGAAGGATGGTCAGCGACAGATCGTGGCGTTTTACTGGCCAGGCGATATCTTTGGTCTGGCGGAGAACGGACTGTACGTTAACTCGTCAGAGGCAGTAACACCCTGCTCCGTATACCGCTTTCCGTTCCGCAAGTTGGAGAAATTCCTTCTGGAAAATCCGAGGATTCAGCAAGGTTTCTTCGTCAAGGCGGTCCACGAAATTCGGACCGCGCAACGACACACCATCACAATCGGACAATTGGAGCTGCCACAACGCCTAGCTGCGTTTCTAGTAGACTGCTTGGACCATGATCGCTATTTCGACAGTGAAAGCTCGACCTTATCGCTTCCGATGTCGCGCTACGATATTGCGGACTATCTTGGGACCTCGGTAGAATCAGTGTCACGTACGTTTGCGCTGCTTGAAAAAAACGGCCTTGTCCAACGAAAGGGACCGAGGAAGCTCGAGATAAGCATGAAGAAACTGATCGACTTTTCAGGTATAGGCTGAGGAACTGGCCCATTTACGGAGCGCAATTGAAGGGCTGATCTCCGAGAGGCAAACATGATATCGCCAACTCTGACTTTCTCGGCTATGCAGCCGCGCCGCCTCAAGACCCGATGGCGGTAACCACGGCGGAATAATGCACGGCAGCCGCGGCGACCACGAAACCGTGCCAGATGGCGTTTTGAAACCGTAGCCGCTGCCAGACGTGGAAGATCACGCCGGCGGAATAAAGAATGCCGCCGATGAAGATCAGCACCATGGTGACGGGCGGCAGCCGCTCGGAAATTGGCTCCAGCGCCAGCACGCCGCTCCAGCCCATGGCCAGATACAGCAGGATGGCCAACCGGTCGTAGCGGCCTGGATAGCGGCATTTCAGGAAGATACCGGTGATTGCCGTCAGCCAGATGCCGACCAACAGACAGAGGATGGCTGGCTCATCGGCGCCGCGCTCCAGAAAGGGCGTATAGGTGGCGGCGATCAGCACGAAAATCGCCGAATGATCCAGCCGTCGTAAATAGCTTTTGAAGGTCGAGCGCGGCCACATATTGTAGGTGAAGGAACAGCCAAGCGCCAGCACCAGGCCAAGGCCATAGATCCAGCTGGCGGCAATCTCGCCAAAGCTGGTAAACACCGTGGCATAGAAGATCAGCGCGGTTACACCAACCAGCGCAAACACCACGCCGACACCATGCACGATGCCATCGGCCAGCAATTCGTGAAAATCATAGTGTCGCCCGAAGCGGAACTCTTCCATCATTACGATCAACCCAAGAAATTAAAATATTCGCCGACAGCATAACCAAGAATGATTGCCAGATAATGTCGCCTGTCTCATCGTCTTCATATAGGCCTGATCAGCCTGATGATCCGGTCAAATTTATGTCTATGACGGCCACACACCGCAACCTGTGGTGACAATGATGCGTCAACTCCATCGCGTTGGCAAGACGGCCAGTTGCCGCTTTTCGATCGCCATTGCCGTTTCAGGGCTTGGATTATCTGCACTGAGTGCCAAGGTTTGCGCCGTCATCAACCGGGCTTAAACCGTTTGCGGATAAAGCTGCTCGACAGTTCCCGGTTCTGTCCGCGAAACTGCCGTCCTCGCACCCAGTCAGGAAGCACCCATGCGCTTTACAGTCCTTGCCACGTTCATGGCGCTGATCGCCTATAACTGGTTCTTCATCAAGGTAGCCCGGGCGCGCCAGCAATTTGGGGTCAAGGCACCGAAGATGACAGGCGATGGGAATTTCGAGCGGATTTACCGGGTTCAACAGAATACCGCCGAGCAACTGGTTTTCTTCCTGCCGTCGCTCTGGCTCTTCGGCTTTTACCTGTCCGACCAGTTGGCCGGGCTGCTTGGCCTGTGCTGGACAGGCGCACGGGTGCTCTATGCCGCTGAATATTATGCGGATGCGAAAAAGCGCGGTCCCGGCGCGCTGATTTCCTGGGTCATTGCCTTTCTGCTGCTGATGGGCGGCACGGTGGCGGCACTGCTGCAATAGCCGGACCGCGCCTGTCTGCACCTCTGCTCAGGCTGGGGCGCAATCCTGGCAAAACGGCGTGGCCGGCAAAAGGGCGAGGCGTTCGGGTGCAATTGCCGCATCGCAGGTCACGCAGCGCCCGTAGGAACCGGCCTCCATGCGGGCCAGGGCCGCCTCAATGCCGCGCAGCTCGTTTTCGCCCGCCTGCCCCAGGCTTTCCAACACTTCGTCATTTTCCGATTCAATCGCACGCTCGGCGCTTTCGGCACTGCGCTGCTCCGAAAGGTCGCCGGAAATTTTTCCTAATCGGCTGGCCAGCTCCTGCTGCCGTCCGAGCAGCGTCTGCCTATATCCATCCATGTCCATCGTCTATCTCCTCAAAATGTGAAACGCCTCCCGGATACGATTACCGGTCAACAAGCACCGCGCATCGGGCGTGGCGCACGACGCGGTCGGCAGTCGCCCCGATCAGGTAATTGGAAAAATCCGGGATATGCGAAGCGATAATGATCAAGTCGGCCTTTTGCTCCACTGCTACCGCCAGAATCTCATGGGCGGGTGAGCCGACCCGCAATTGCGTTGTCACGCCAGGCCCGACCGAAGCGGCCAGCGCGGCCAATTTGGTGCGCCCCTCCTCCACAGCTCCTTCGAGGATGTCATGCGGAATATCGATGGCGAGATAGGACGGCAGATGCTCGACCACCGTCAGCAGCACGATCTCGCCGCCGGCATCCAGCAGGCTCTGGGCCTTTCGCAGGATCTTGTCGCCCTTTTCCCATTGCGCGATGTCCACGGGAACAATGATCTTTCTGTACATGGCCCTCTCCTCTCGGCTGCTGAACGACTTTGCCAACAACAACCTGCGCGCGCCATGTCCCACGCGCATTGATCCCGATCAAGCCTGGAAGCTGCCAGGACTGAACAAAGGCAAGGAGACTGTTCAGCATTATCGAACGATCTTTCGCGTATACGCGCTCTACAGCAAACGACCGGCAGGCTCTATCTAGAAAGCAAGACGTTTTCAGCGCCCTCACGCCAACCTATCGGACCTGCCGCCATGGATGCCCATCATGCCCCAAGCTTTGCTCTGACCCGGCCGATCCATATCGGACGGGCGCATCTGGTGGTTGGTGATCTGGCCATGGTCTCCAGCTTCTATCGGCAGATCATTGGCCTCGCCGTGCTGGAGAGCACAGCCAGCGGCATGGTGCTGGGGGTCGGCACGACGCCGCTGCTGACGCTGACCACCCGTAGCGATGCAGCCATGGCGCCGCCCACGGCAACGGGGCTGTTCCACACTGCTTTTCTTGTGCCGAGCCGCCAGGCGCTGGCGCAATGGCTGCGCCATGCCGCCCATTCCGGCGTCCAGATGGACGGTGCCTCGGACCATCTGGTCAGCGAGGCGATCTATCTGTCCGACCCGGAAGGCAATGGTATCGAGATCTACCGTGACCGCAGCCCGCTGGAATGGACCTACCAATCCGATGGCACGGTCAGCATGGCCACCCTGCCCCTCAGCCTGCAAGAGCTTTACGATAGCGCCACTGATGAAGCATGGACCGGCCTGCCCGAGGGCTCCGGCATCGGCCATATGCATTTGCAGGTCGGCAATGTGCCAGAGGCAGACCGGTTTTATCAGGGTGTGCTGGGTTTGAAGAAAATGGCGTCCTATCCCGGCGCCAGCTTCTTCGGTTCCGGCCAGTACCACCACCATGTCGCCGCCAATATCTGGAACAGCCGCGGTGCTGGCCCTCGCCTCGCGGCAATGACCGGCCTTGCCGATTACTCCCTGACGTTTAACGATGGGGAAGCGCTGCAAAAGGCGCTGGTGACGCTGGAGGCGCTGGAAATTCCAGTAACCATGGGCGCCGAAGGCCACCGGCTGACCGATCCCTGGGGAATAGGTCTGACTTTGAATAGCGCGGGGAATAGCGCAGGGAATAGCGCGGGCTAAAAGGTCAGGCAGGTAGAGCCGCAGGCGCACGGCGAGCGGAGAAAACACACCGGCGTTTCAGTTGACTGGCGGGCCTTTGACAGCCTCAACCGGACCCGCCTCATCCAAATGCACAAACACCACGCCCCTTGCCTTCAGCGCCTTTAAACCGGCCACCACGCCTTCACCAGCGGCGTGGGTGGGCTGGTTGATATGGGCGATCAGCACATCGCCATTTTTGGCGCGGGCAAATTGCTGCTCGGTCTGTTTGGCGCCCAGCAGCGAACCGGAATCGCCATTGATGGAAAAGCCGCCGATCTGGTAGCCCATCGCCTTGATCTCGGCGATGGCGGATGGGGAATATTTGGCCGTAGCATCCCGGTACCAGTGTGGCGGAGAAAACCCTGCGGCCCGCATGGCGTCCGCGCCGCCGGTCACTTCCATGGCAACCGCGTCCGGCGATCCGGCGGCAGCGATGCCATAGACGGTGGTCGGATAATCCACCGCCGGGATGTGGTTTTCGCCGTGGTTTTCCACCTCGAACAGGTCCGGTCTGGATTTCAGCACGGCAACGGCCTGCGGATTGGACCGGATCCAACGACCGGTAACGAAAATCGTCGCCTTGATATTGTCATCCAACAGGGTGGAGAGAATGCGCATATCGGTCTTGCCCATGCAGGCATCCAGCGTCACCGCCACACGGGTTATGCCCTTGGCAGCGCCTGCCTTTGGCAGACCGGTGCCAATATGCAGCTTCGGTTCTACCAACCCATCCGACGCGGCAAATGCGGCAACAGCCGGGAGCGTAACGATGGCCATTGGTACGATCAGCACCAGTTTGGCTATCGACGCATGGAAACGGTGGAATGCAGGAAAACCCATTATACGATCTCGAAAATAGTCGGCGTTTGGGGAGAAACGCCTCTATCGCCACTTCGTCAAGCGTAATGTTGCATCGCGGTCTTGGCCACCGCGGTCTTGGCCATCCTGGTCTTGGCAAACGGCTTGGCCCGCCCTGACGCCGATTACGACCTTTGCAGGTTGAAAGCCAGCGCCTGACTGCTGGGGTCGCGTGGCAGAACCGAGGGCTTGGCGCCCGGCGGAACATAGAGGCTGGAAATCAGCTCGTCATAGGACACGTCCTGAATATCGGCCCGGCTGACGGCGACCAGCGCGGCAGCAGCGCCTGCCGACTGTCCGGTTTGCATCAGGCTCATTTCCATGCGGATTGCCCCGAAGGCCTCATGGGTGGCGCTGAGCGCGAAGATCGACATAAGATTGGTGCATTCCGCCCGGCGCGGCACAATGGCCGACAGCGGAATGGTGAAGATCCGGTCAGCACCGCCAGCCTCAGCCTCGAAATTGCCCTCGTTCCAGACGCTCAGCGTCGGCGTGCCCAGCATGTTGACCGTCGTGCGGACGATGCGCTGGGTATGGTGGCTGTCACGCTTGTAGGAACCGGTGGAAATCGTGGTGTTGTCGCGCAATTCCTGGTCGTCGGCAGCGGTCACGTCATGGCCAGTCATCTGATGGTCGGACACCATGCGCCGGGCTTCCCGCACATAGAGCTGATAGGGCCAATGCGCCTCGTCATTTTCGTGCGGGTCCTGATAATGCTGGCCGTCCAGTCCATAATCAAGGAAGACATCGCGCAGAGCGCCCGGCATACGCGGGTCCTTATGGTGTTGCAGCGCGTAGAACAGGCCCCGCGTCCAGCGCTCATGGGCTTTCCAGATCTTTTCACGCATGCCGTAATCGGCCTGGGGATAGCCCCAGGAGCCGCCGATATAATCGGTGGAGACCGCACCGCGATTGTTGATGTCGAAAATGCCGTTGCCAAGATCGTTATGCAGCAGGAACTGCATCTTGACGGCGTTTTCCGCGTCCGTGAAGCTGACCGCGCTCGCCAAGCGCCTTGATCCAGCGGAACAGCAATTCGTAGCGGGTCGGATCGAAGCCCGGCGGCGGTGTCGAGGGCAGATCCACCCGGCGGGCCGGATCGCGCGTCATGGTCATGCGGAAATTATAGGCCTGTACGGCCCGGTCGCCCGCGCCGACTTCCGGGGAAGGATAATTGCGGATGCCCGGCAAAAGCCCGCTGGCGGCCACGCCCTCGGTAACGAAAGGATCGACGCCAACCTGACCGATTACCCGCTCGAAGCGGCGATGCAGCTGGAAATTATGATTCTCGCCCCAGGAATCCGTGCGGGTGCCGCGAAAGCCGTTCAGCACATTGTCGCCGTCCTGCGGCTCGCGGCCGATGGTCCAGGAAACGCCTGATGCGGCCATCAGGTCGCCTTCATAGCTGGCGTCGATGAACACACGGCCATTGAACACCTGGCGGTCAACCGTTTCCAGTGCTTCGATGCGCGAACCGGTCTTGGCGACCCGCAGCACACCACGGCTTTGAAATACCGGAATATCATATTCGCGCAGCAATTTTTCAAAAACGGCCTGGGCAAAGCGGGGCTCGAAGGAGAACCGGTCGTCGGCCACCTGCGCCTCTTGATTGATCCGCGAAATCACATGGCGCGCCAGACCGCCAAAGGCACTGCCTGCCTCGACATCGGTGCCACCAAGCCCGCCCGACATCATCCCACCGGGATGACGCTCACGCCAGCCGCCAACAATTGCCACGGTTCTTCCCATGACTTTTGCCTGAATGGCAGCTGTAATCCCGCCACTGGTCATTCCATAGACAATAACATCATAGGTCGCCTGCTGTGCAAAACTTGGTCTCAACGCAAAAAGACTAGCCGCTCCAGCAACAAACACTCGACGACCCATAATGAAACGCATAGTCATCCGCCTTGTACATATTATTTACTCTATCAATGTATTGGAAACCACGCCAAAAAACACATATTTTCAGTTGCATTTTTTATTTTTCCAACCCTAATACAAATCTTGGTTTTTACACTTTTCAGTCACTTTTATTGGGTGCATCTCTATTTTTTTGGAACAGTTACCTGCCTGTGTCAGGGGTTTTTTGTTTCGGATAGTTACAAAAACCTCCATATCTCCATAGATGCAGGCTCAAAATGCTGATTTTTCGTAGACCCCTGTAATGATGGTGGATTTTACGCCAGGAGGTTGACGCTCGCGCCTGCAACCCTTGATTTAGCGCGCATGTCGTGCAGAGACTCGTCCTGTTCCGATCGCCTGCCCCAAATTGACACAACCCAGAAATCGGCCCATTCGCACCAAAGTGGCGCAAACAAGGCAAAATCTGGGCGGAACCACTGCCCGTTCTGCGCGTTAATTATCGATTGCTTTTCAAGGCGCCCCTCAGTGGCGCTCTCGGAGAGAGCGTCCGACAGACGCACCAAATGGCGATGCGGATATCAACCCGCTGGTAACCTGAAAAGATTATGTAGTAAATATAACATGTTACGGCTTTGCACCCTTCCGGTGCCAGCATGGCCGCACACAATGATGGCACCGACGGGGGCGTAAACGGACATGATGGATGACACGGTGAAGCGGCGGATTTTACAGCCGGCGGAGACGCGGCTGGGCCGGCACCGCAAGACGGCGCTGGAACTGGCGCAGGCCTGGGCGGTCATCGGGCTCTTCCTGATTGTAGCAATTGCGGCGCTGCATTATGCGGGCACCATCCTGATGCCCCTGACTCTTGCGGTTGTGGTCGGCCTCATTCTGGGCCTGGCCGCCGACCGGCTGGAAGCGCTGGGCGTTCCGCCGATGATGAGTGCCGTGCTGCTAACCACGGCACTTTTCACGCTGGTGACGATCATTGCCAACACGCTGGCAGGGCCGTTGATGGAACTGGCCCAGGATATTCCAAGCATTGGCCAGACCATGGTGGATAGGTTCACACCCTATTTCCAACGCTTTCACTGGCTGCATCTGGATAGGCTGGCAAGCGGCAACGGCCCTATCAACCTCGACAAGATGCTGGAAAATGGCGGCGGCATTCTGACGACGGTGGCAAGCCAGGTGACCCCGGCGATCGTTCAGACGCTGATTTTCTTTGCGGGTCTGGTGTTGTTTCTGGCCGGACGGGTGTCGATCCGCAAAACCCTGATCGTCTCTTTCCGCGACCGCGCCCGGCGGCTCTCGGCAATCCGCAGCATCAATGCGATTGAAACGGCGTTGGGCTTCTATTTTGCCACCGCCTCGGTGATCTATGCGGGCGTCGGCTGCTGCGCCCTGCTGATTGCCTGGGTCGGCGGACTGACACTGCCGGTGCTCTGGGGCTTCTTCGCCTTTCTTTCCAGCTTCGTGCCGTTTCTCGGCGTCACCGCCATGACCTTTGCGCTGGCCATCGCCGGTATGTTGACCCATAGCAGCCTGCTATTCGGCCTGTTGCCCGCCATCGCCTTTTTCACCGTGCATACGGCGGTGGAAAATCTGGTGACACCAGCCGTGATGGGGCGGCGCATGGAAATCAACGCCTTCGGCGTTTTTGTCGCCATCATCTTCTGGACCTGGGTCTGGGGGGCGGCGGGCGCCATGCTGGCCGTGCCTCTGGCGCTGATCGGCAAGGCGGTCTTCACCGAACTGGCGCCCCATGCGGCAACGAAGCCGAAACTGCCAGGATGACAGGGTGACAGGGTGACAGGGTGACAGGCGTCACCCCACCACTCGTCGTCCGTCAATTATACAAGTAATATTTGCTCCAGCTTTCCTTAGGCACCTCGGCGCCCACCTGATAGCTGAAATTCTTCACGTCCAGGCGCTGATTGCCGGTCTCGCACTGGTATTTCAGCCGATACCAGTGACCCTTGCTGCGAAACACCGCGCCCGGCGCCTTCAGCCGGTCGCCGTCGGTCTTGGTCTGGGCGAATGTATAGGCGATCACCTTATCGGGCGAATAGGTCTTGGAATCCTTGCCGATCCGGTTCATCGCCTCCATGTCGCAGCGCTGTTCCAGCCGCTCGGCCGGCGACAGCGACTTGAGCTGGCGGGTGGCAGCGGCATCAAGCGCAAAGGCCGACTGCGCAAAAACCATCGCCAAACCACCCACTAAAATCATCAGTCGCATATATAATTTCCTAACAGATACCGATTCGCGGGAATATATTGCCTGACTACCGGCGAAGCCAGCACTCAACACGTGCATCCCGCATTTGTGATCGGCTCACTCTGTCGCTGGCCTTGGCCATGGCCCGGACCACGGATTTCTGCTTGATCGGTGCTGGGCGGACGCCTATCTCTCATGCAACACATGTCGACGCAACACATGTCTAAGCACCATCCGCCTTACGCCAAACCCCGCCTTATGCCAAAAAAGCGAGATTGCTCTTGTCTTCATCCTCAAAGTCCCTGTTTGCCAACCTGCCCGCCGCCCCCAAGGTTCAGAAAAAACCGCTGAGTGACACCCGTCACGGCATCACCCGCATAGATGACTATGCCTGGCTCAGGGCCGACAACTGGCAGCAGATGTTCAAGGATACCTCGATCCTCGATCCTGATATCCGCGCGGTTCTGGAGGCGGAAAACATCTATATGGACGCGGCCATGGCCGATACCAAGGCGCTGCAACAGCAGCTGTTTGCCGAAATGAAAGGCCGGATCAAGGAGGATGACAGCTCCATCCCGATGAAGGACGGCCCTTATGCTTACGGTTCGGCTTTCGTGACCGGTGGCGAGCAGCCGCGCTATTTCCGCATTCCACGCGACGGCGACCCGAAGGACGAGAGCCTGCGCGAATTGCTGCTTGATGGTGACAAGGAGGCGGCGGGCAAGGATTATTTCCGCCTGTCAGGCATCGACCATAGCAATGATCATGCCCGTGGCATCTGGGGCTATGACGACAAGGGGTCAGAATATTACACGTTGCGCATCCGCGATCTCGCGACCGGCGAAGATCTGGCCGACGTGCTGGACAATACCGCTGGTGGAGGCGTCTGGGCACCCGATGGCAAGAGCTTTTTCTACACGCTTCAGGACGAAAACCACCGTCCGTCCAAAGTCTTCCACCATATTATCGGCGAACCGCAATCCTCCGACCGGCTGGTCTATGAGGAAAAAGACCCCGGCTTCTTCATGGGCGTCGGCGGATCGCTGCTCGATGACTTCATCTATATCGATATCCACGATCACGAGACCTCGGAATACCGGCTGCTGTCCACCAAGGATCTGACAGCGGAACCCGCGCTGGTGGCCGAGCGGGAGGAAGGCGTCGAATATTCGATGACCGAGGGCGGCGATGTGTTCTACATCCTGACCAATGCCGACGGAGCCAAGGATTTCAAAATCATGGAAGCGCCGGTCAGCGCGCCGGGCAAGGAGAACTGGAAAGACCTCGTTCCCCATGTGCCGGGCCGTCTCATCCTCTCACATATGGCCTTTGCCGGACATCTGCTGTGGCTGGAACGCCGCGATGGGCTGCCGCGCATCATGATCCGCGACCGCAAGACCGGTGAAGAACACGCCATCGATTTTGCCGAGGAAGCCTATTCGCTTGGCCTGTCAGGCGCTGCCGAATATGACGCGACGGTCATCCGTTTCTCCTATTCGTCGATGACGACGCCCAGCCAGCTCTACGATTACGATATGGTGAGCCGCGAGCGGGTGCTGCTGAAAACCCAGGAAGTCCCCTCGGGCCATAAGGCCGAGGATTACGTGACCCGCCGGGTATTCGCCAAGGCCCATGATGGCGTCGATGTGCCGGTCACGCTGCTCTATCGCAAGGACACGGCGCTGGATGGTTCCGCCCCCTGCCTGCTTTACGGCTACGGCGCCTACGGTGTGACCATTCCGGCTGGTTTCAACACCAATTGCCTGTCGCTGGCCGACCGAGGCTTCGTCTATGCCATCGCCCATATTCGCGGCGGCAAGGACAAGGGCTTTCAATGGTATGAAGACGGCAAGATGGAGAATAAGGTCAATACTTTCAAGGACTTCATCTCCGCCGCCGATCATCTGGTAAAAGAAGGTTTCACCGCCTATGACAAGATCATCGCCGAAGGCGGTTCGGCTGGCGGCATGCTGATGGGCGCCGTCGCCAATATGGCACCGGAAAAATTCGCCGGCATCATCGCCGCCGTCCCCTTTGTCGATGTACTCAACACCATGCTGGATGACACCCTGCCGCTGACCCCGCCCGAATGGCCGGAATGGGGCAATCCGATTGAGTCAGAAGAAGAATACCGCTGGATCGCCGCCTATAGCCCCTATGACAACGTAGGCAAAAAATCCTATCCACCCATTCTGGCTCTCTCCGGCCTCACCGACCCCCGCGTTACCTATTGGGAACCGACCAAATGGGTGGCCAAACTGCGCGAAAATGCACCCGATGCCGGGCCGTATCTGCTGAAGACCAATATGGCCGCTGGCCACGGCGGCAAATCCGGACGCTTCCAGCGGCTGGAAGAGGTGGCGTTTGAATATGCCTTTGCGGTGAAGGTGGCGGGGAAGATGTGAGAGGCCGATCTCAGATAAATAATAATCCGCTTCCTGAGCGCAGTTAATGAAAACTTCTCGAATATGAGAAGAGCGCTGCCTGATAGCTAAACAGATTGAGCGCCCACATGTGAAAACAGGCGGACGCTCAATATATGTCGATTTTTTTTACGATTTACCGGCAATTAAACTGGGTCGCTGACAGACTATTGTCCCGCCCTCACCGCAAATGCCTCATATCAGTCTGATTTCTTTAGTTTGCAGCGTCAACGATGTGGAATTTCTCCCAGGGGCCGATGCCGATCTGAGCATTAACTTTGCCCGAACCTGCATCTTCGAATTTGGTGACATGCGAGCCGTCAAGGCGCAGGTAGATGCCCGGAAACGCCTTGGACTGGATCGCAACAGTTCCATCAGCCTGCGGAACCAGAACGAAATGTTCATACGGGCCAGGAGCGTTTGTCTGTCCATTGACAAGACCACCGCCGCCATCGAGGCCGTAGCTGACATTACGGCCATCCATCCGAAGGTAAATCTCGGGAAACTGATTGGAACGGATAGTCACGCTGCCATCGGCGACAATATCGATATGAAAAGCTTCCCAGGGACCGGCATCGAATTGGCAATTCGCCGTACCCAAGCCTTGTCCATCTGGCAGAACATGACCTTGCCCATCATAGCGTAGAAAAATCTGAGGAAATGCAGCCGAACGAATATTTTTAAGAGTCACTTGAACCTCCACAATCAAAAATTGCGCCTTAAAGCTTGGCGCGATGTTTCAATAGCAGAGCAACCTACGGACTTCTACTTTAAATAGCGCAATTAATACTATGCAACCAAATTTGGCCGATCATCATTCGGTACTTTTTTGCATCCATGTCGTAGTGACTTCGATACCGCCGCCACCATCAATTCCCTGAGCTCAAAATAGCAATCCGGCTGATGACGACCTGATGGGAAACGAAAGGTCAGCTTTACGGCGCGCGCGCCCTACTGAAATGGACCATTTCCGCCATCCCGGATGGACGGCGGAAACAGTTTGTCGGATCAATTCCGGTTACCAGAGCAAAGGTCTACTTGGTCTCGGGTGAACCACCATGATGATGGGCGTTTGCCAATCCTCCCGCACCATCCGGCAGGCCGATGGAGACATTTTGCATCATGCCCTGGTCCTCATGGTCGAGGATGTGGCAATGGAGGACGAATTCACCGATATAGCGTTCATAGCGGGTGCGGATAAAGATGCGGTAGACGCCTTGCGGCTTGGCGGCCTCGGGGGTATCGGGGGCATCGGGAATCGACTTGCGGCTGAGATCGCCGTTCAGCCAGGCGGCATCGACTGCTGTCAGCGGATTGTTGACATTGCTTTTGATCCAGAGCGTATCCTTCCACACACCTTTCAGGCCGGCATATTGGGAATCCGATTTGTCCTTTTCCTTGGCGCCGGCCAAGCTGACATCATTGCCGTCAGGGTCGAGAATGCGGACGATCTGGAAGGGATTGACGTGGATATGGAAGGGATGGCTGACGAAATAGGAGCGTAACTCCCATTCCTGCGCCGTCCCCAACACCAGTTTGCGATCAACCACATCAGGATCGTAAGGCTTGGCGCCAGCTGGCACATAGACACCGACATCGTTTTGCACGACATTGAAATTATTACCGACCTGGAAGCCATTTGGCCCATTACCACCCGGACCGAGATTGATGAAGAACACCAGATCCTGCTTTGGCTGGCCGGCCACTTCTTCGTCGGTGACTGTCGGATGGGGAATGAATTTCGTCAGTTTCAGCCCCTCTTGCAGATCAGTGACCACCGTATTGGCGACCTCTGGCGTGTAGAAGGCCTTGGCATTGGCAATCAGCTGGTTTTTAATGTCAGCAATTGGATCACCCGCTGCTGGCGCGCCCTTGCCCCCTTTGACCCGGACGAAGCCGAGAACTGAGCGGGCCTGCTGCGTGCGCGTGACGGAATTGGCACCGTCAATTGGCGGGTTGACGATGCAGTAGATGCCGTCTTCCGGGAAATTCACCAGCAGGTCGTTGCGATAGCCGGGTTGCAGGGTAATAGCCTTGCGCACCTGGCCTTGCTCCATGGTCAACCCGTCGGAAGCCGCCACGACGTAAGGCACCTGCTGGCCGGTACACAGGTCGTTGGCGAACCGGTCTTCTCCAGCCGCATCGGTGCTGCGCTCCCGCTTGAAGAAATCCGTGGTGTTCATTTTGCGGAACTCGACCTGGATTGTGTCGCGCACGCCTGCATGCACCAGACGCCAGCGCTCGGTCTTACCAGTTTCAGCATTGGCAAACACCGGTCGCACCCGGCCATTGACCGTCGTGAAGCGGCCGGAATCATCCCAGCTTGAGGGCGTGAACTGGTCGTAGGAAATCACCTCGCCCACTTCACCCTTCTCGCAGGTCCAGTCGATGACATATTTTCCCTTTTTCGGGTCGTTGGAATCGGGGACAAATTTCTGCTTCAGCTTGCCATCCTGCAGGCAGGCATAGGGGATCTGTTCGAACACCAGCAGCCGTTCCGGAAATGGTTTGACCAAGGTGTCGAGGTCGCCATTGGTCTTGCCTGTCGGCGGACGGTCGCCGCGAATGATCAGCGCGCCCGCCATGCCGCTGCCGACCTGCAAGGCGGTGGAGCCATGGCGATGCGGGTGATACCAGAACGTGCCCGCCGGATGATCGACCGGGATATTATATTCATATTCGAACTTCATGCCCGGATTGATCGACAGCAGCACATTGTCGCTATTGCCGGTCGGGCTGACCCACAGGCCGTGGCTGTGAAGATTGGTGCCATTGAAGCAATGGGGCGTATCCACCGATGTATTGGCGTCCGTGCAGGACGGATCGGACGGCAGCTGATTGTCCAGCCTTACCCGAACGGTATCGCCCGGCATGGCCTCGATGGTTGGCGCGACGAAGGGGTGGTCTGGATCGACATTGGTGCCTTGGTAGCTGCGCAAGCGCACGCGATCGAAAGGATTATCCGGCGACCCACCCGGTTTGCGGATCCTGCCTTCCGTATAGACGACCTTGAGGTCAAGCACCTGTTCGCGCCCGGCATGGGGCTGCGGCGTGGCGGATGGCAGCGCCCGGTAAAGCGTGCCCTTGGGTGCAACAGCCGATTGCCCCAGCACCGGCGGATTGCCAAATGCTTCTTCTGCGGCAGCGGGGTTTGCAACCTGAGCGGCATCCTGCGCCAAGGCTGGGCATATCGGGCCAAGGAAAGCGGCGGCGACAAGGCAACGCCATCGAGCACTTTGCATGAAATCTCCTTAAGAAAAGCAAGGGAATCGCGAAAAGGCTACACTTTCCTTAGGTAGTAAAAAAAGCAACCACAACTTTGATGGCAAAACACCGAAGCCATCGGTGAAACCCGCCATTGCTGATCGTCATCCCACTGTATTCATGGAGACATTTCGAAAGACGGGCCGTCTGTGCGGGTCCAGGGCGGCCGACCGGCCATTTTTGGGGGCAAGTGCTGCCAGCGCTTTGCATTTTCTCCTTGACGTTGCGGGAGCGAGCTTGTCTTTTGCCGCCAAATACGATCCGGAGACTGAGAATGACCGTCGACACCACCCCGCGCACCCCCACCTGGACCTATGTCGATGGCGAATGGCTGTCGGGTAATCCGCCGCTGATCGGGCCGACCTCGCATGCCATGTGGCTCGGCTCGACAGTGTTTGACGGCTCCCGCTGGTTCGACGGGATCGCGCCCGACCTCGACCTGCATTGCCAGCGGATCAACCGGTCTGCCTTGGCCATGCATATGCAACCAACCATGAGCGCCGAGGAAATCGAGCGGCTGGCCCGCGAAGGGGTTGCCAAGTTCGATGGCAAGACCGCGATCTATATCAAGCCGATGTATTGGGCTGAACATGGCGCGCCGGGATCGGTCGTGGCGCCCGATGCCGCTTCCACCCGCTTTGCGCTTTGCCTGTTCGAGGCGCCGATGCACACAGCCACGCCGCACACGCTGACCGTCTCCCCCTTCCGCCGCCCCTCGCCGGAATGCGCGATGACCGACGCCAAGGCCGGCAGCCTCTATCCCAATTCCGGCCGGATGATTCTGGAGGCCCGCGCCCGTGGCTTCGACAATGCTTTGGCGCTGGACATGAATGGCAATGTGGCGGAAACCGCCTCCTCCAACATCTTCATGGTCAAGGACGGCGTGGTCTTCACCCCGATCCCCAACCGCACCTTCCTGGCCGGTATCACCCGTTCGCGCGTCATCACCCTGCTGCGCCAGGCGGGTTTCGACGTGCAGGAAGTCACACTCAGCGTCGCCGATTTCCTCGGTGCCGACGAAGTGTTCACCAGCGGCAATTATTCAAAGATCGCCCCCGTTTCCAGGCTTGACGGCCGCGATTATCAGGAAGGCCCCGTGACCCGCAAGGCCCTGGATCTCTACATGGACTGGGCACGGTCCGGCAGCGACATGTGAGGGTCGGCGAAGGCTTAGCCCGTCTTTTCTATCAGGCCGGTTCGGCAAGGATGCCGGACAGATCGATCAAATGGCGTTTCGGCTTGGCCGGATCGACCAGCACCCGCAGCTTGCGGCCCTTCAACTGCTCCGTCGGATCGACCCAGATAGGACCGCTTCGGTAGCGCCGCAACTGCCCGGTTTTCGGGTCGGGTCCTTGGGCCACGACCCGAAACGGAAACACGCCGTTAACGTTCAGCTTCTGATCCTGAATTACCTGCAGGAATTCGGCTTCGATCGGCTTGCCAAAGCGCCTCAACCAGGCATTTTTCCGGCTCTTGGCAATCAAAACGATCAGGAAGACTCCACCAAGCACGGCACAGAGCAATCCGAGGCCCGAAAACATAGCGGGAATGAAATATCGGCCCCAGGCGTCATTGATGATCGCATGTCTTGGCGATTGCGGATCATAGAGTACATCCACCTGATCGCCTTTGCCAAAACGTGGCGGATTAGACCACACCCGGTCGGCCATTTCCTGCTGCTCGCCATTTGCATCGGTAAAGCGAACGATGGCGGTATAGGAGTTGTGTTTATTATCAAGGTTTCGGTTACGGATAAGATCAGTAACCACACCTTCGGCATGCAGCGCCCGCGCTTCGAATTGGCGGTCATAGTAATAAATACCACCGCCAACCGCGACAAATGTCAGACCGTTCATCAAAAAGAAGACGCCACCCCACTTTATAACCTTTTCCATGCTGAAATCCCCCAAGACCCAATCTGAGAGGAGATAGGAGGAGACGCCATTTCGGCAAGCCCCGGTTGCGGGCCGGGATAAAAGTTTAATGCTTGCGGTAGCTCGGATCAGTTAGCCTCAGTCTTACTGTAACAGCACAGACGGCCACGGCCAGCGCTCTTGGCGCGGTAAAGGGCAATATCGGCGGCGCGTGTCAATTGCGCCGTCTGCTTTCCATGGTCTGGAAACAGGCTATAACCAAGGCTGATGCCGACGAGCAAGGACTTGCCCTCGAACAATACCGGCTGGTCGGCGCAGGCGATCAGCTGCTGCGCAAGCCTTTCGGCATTGGCATCCGGCGCATCGTCATCGTTGCAAAGAAACAGAAACTCGTCGCCACCGAGCCGGGCGGCGAAATCGTTGCGGCCGAGCGCGGCGCGGAAGCGGCAGGCCATTTCCTGCAACACGGCATCGCCAGCCGCGTGGCCATAGGTATCGTTAATGACCTTGAACAGATCGAGATCGCCAATCAGCACCGCAAACCGGCCCCTGCCCTCGCTTTTGATGGCCGTCAGCCGGTCGAGCTGAGCCTCGACGCTGGCGCGGTTGGCAAGGCCAGTGAGAATGTCGTGGCTGGCAAGATAGGCCAGCCGACGCGCCGCGACGATCTGCTCGGTAATATCCTGCTGCACCGAAAGGATCATCCGGTCTTCGATCAGCCGGTCTTCCACCGCAATGATCCGATCGCCGATTTCAAGCTGCTCCCGGCACAGACCGCCATTATCGACAAGACGCTCAACCAGCGTCTGAAAATACTGGACCGGATCGGTATTCCAATGGGCGAGCGCCCCGGATTGGACAAGATCGCGGAAGCCACCCGCCGGGGTCAGATGCTCAGCATAATCGTGCAATGTCCGAAACGGCGTGTTGGCAAACAACAGGCTCCCGTCCAAACGCATCAGGGCGACGGCGACGCCCATATTCTCCATCGCAAGCGCCATCGCCTCATAGTGATCAATGTCGGTCCGCGGCGCGGCGGCGTTCTCTTCCATTCACGACCCTTAAGAGCATTTCAATGTCCAACAGCAACACCGAGATACTCTATCTCCTTGTTTTTGCGCATTTCCAGAGACCACAGCGCAGCTGGACATGCTTCAGAGCAAGCACGCACATTAACCGCCAATTCCTAACCTTTGGTTGTTTTAGCGTGCATTAATTTTGGCATAGTCCTGGTAAAACTTCCATCTGCTTTTTATCCGCGCACAAGTCCGCTTCAGAAAAAATCATCGATTCCGATTGAAGAAATTACGCGTTACAGCGCCGGGTGTTTTATAAAACGCACGGTGCTGTAACGCTTTAGATCTGCTGCATAATTCCTTAAATCGATTCCGATTTAAGGAATTATGCAGTAAGACAAACCATGCTTGAAACCTCACCGCCCGAAATTTTCGATTGTCAGACCTGCGGCGCCTGTTGCGCCTATCAGGCGGATTGGCCACGCTTTTCGCTGGAAAGCGATGAGCAACTGGCGAAAATCCCTGAGAAATTCGTGGCGGCGGATCTGAGCGGCATGAAATTCGAGGTCGATGCGGCTGGCAAAGGCCGCTGCGCGGCGCTGACTGGCGACCTTGGCAAGCATGTCGGCTGCGGGGTTTACGACGTCCGCCCGCAGGTCTGTCGTGACTGCATGCCCGGCGATCCCGAATGCAAGATTGCCCGCAAAGCGCTAGGCTTTCCCGTCGACGACCTGCCGGAACCGGATATTTATGACTGATGCCACAGGCTTCGCCTGTTTGCTTTATTGTACAGAGACCGATTTGAAACTGTCATCATTGCGCGGGTAAAGTGGGTCGATGGAGCAGTGATCAAGGCTCTCGCGCCATGCGCCCAGCAGGACTGGAACATTATACCATCCAAGGGATTAACCGGGGAAGGAAACTTCCCTAGAGGGAGCGAATTTACCATTTGGCAGGTTGCCTCTTGTGCCCTGCAATCCTATGGTCCGCTCGCTCACGATTTCCATACTCGATGCCAAGAGGAGATTTTATCATGGCTTTCGAACTTCCCGCACTTCCCTACGCTTACGATGCACTCGGCCCGTTCATGTCGGCCGAAACGCTGGAATTCCACCACGACAAGCATCATCAGGCCTATGTCACCAACGGCAATAATCTGCTGAAGGATTCGGGCCTTGAAGGGCTTTCGCTGGAGGAAGTCGTCAAGCAGTCCTATGGCAAGAATGCCGGCCTGTTCAACAATGCCGGTCAGCATTACAACCACGTCCATTTCTGGAACTGGTTGAAGAAAGACGGCGGCGGCACCAAGCTGCCCGGCAAGCTGGAAGCAGCGATTGCCTCCGATCTCGGCGGCTACGACAAGTTCAAGGCCGACTTCATCGCCGCTGGCACCACCCAGTTCGGCTCCGGCTGGGCCTGGCTCTCCGTCAAGGACGGCAAGCTGGAAATTTCCAAGACCCCGAACGGCGAAAACCCGCTGATCCATGGCGCATCGCCCATCCTCGGCGTCGATGTCTGGGAACATTCCTACTATATCGACTACCGCAACGCCCGCCCGAAATACCTGGAAGCCTTCGTTGATAGCCTGATCAACTGGGATTACGTGGCCGAGCTTTACGAAGCCGCCACCAAGTAATCGGCGATACCATATTACCGACGATAATAGGCCCGGCCGCTTGATGCGCCGGGCCTTTTTTATGGAGCGAAACATCAAGTCGTGCAGGAGAAAATGATTAAATTCACAGGGATGTCCGACGAGGACTACAGTCACTACCTCACCTATTTCATTGCGGATTACGCTGCCGAAATCGCCCTCAATTATAATGTCGCCGAGGGCGAGGCGTTAAAACGGGCAGAACACGAGATCGCTCAAAGCCTGCCGCACGGCCCGAAAACTCCGGGTCATGCGTTGCTTAACATTGTTGACAAGCAGCACCAGACGATCGGCTATCTCTGGTATCGCTTCGACGAAACGGCGAAATCCGTGTTCATCCTCGATTTCTATGTCTTTCAGGCCCATCGCGGCAAAAGCCAAGGCAAACAAGCCCTTGCCGCCCTGGAAACCCTGTTGGCGGAGGAAGGATACCGCGAAATCAAGCTGCGGGTCGCTGCCGACAACGACCGCGCCCGGCATATCTATGAATATGGTGGCTTTCGTGTCACCGGCGTCAACATGGCAAAGCAGATCAGGGCTTCCTGACGCCTTGCTTCTTTGCCGCCTTGTCGAAATTGTCGCGGGCCTTGGCAATACACGCGTAATTATCAAACGCCCAGTGGCCAAGCGCCTCGATCGGCTGGCGCAGCGACTGGCCGAGATCGGTCAGTTCGTAATCCACCCGGGGCGGAATGGTGGGAAACACGGTGCGCTTCACCAGCCCATCGCGCTCCAGCCCACGCAGGGTCAAGGTCAGCATGCGCTGCGAAATGCTGCCGATCCGCCGCTTCAACTCGTTGAAGCGCTGCGGGCCATGGGCCAGCATCATGACGATCAGCACGCTCCATTTATCGCCGATGCGGGTCAGCACGCTGTTGACCGCCTCGCAGCTGCTGCGCTGGTTGACGGCCGCCATGGAAACCTCCGGCGCGGCTGTCGGTTCGGATGTGGTTACATTGATGTGCCCGAGTTCCAAGTCTGTGCCTCCTTGCGCCCGATTGGCAGTTACCATAAGTGTGTCGGTATTGATTTTATACCACAAGGAAAGGTCGATGACCATGAAACTTCTGCATCTCGATTCCAGCGTGCTTGGCCCCTATTCCGTCAGCCGCGACCTGTCGGCGTCGATTGTGAAGACCCTCAGCGAAAAGACCCCTGGCCTGGACGTGACCTACCGCGATCTGGCCGCCAATCCGCTTCCGCATCTCTCCGGCCTGACTCTGGCCGCTGCCATGGGCAATTACGATGCCAGCAATGACGAAGCCACCAAGGCCGATCTGGCGCTGGGCGGCGAAGTACTGGAACAGTTCCTCACCTCCGACGTGGTGGTCATCGGCGTCGGCTTCTACAATTTCGGCATTCCGAGCCAGCTGAAGGCCTGGATCGACCGTATCAGCGTTGCCGGCAAGACCTTCAAATACGGCGCTGCCGGTCCAGAAGGCCTGTGCGGCGGCAAGCGCGTGGTCGTTGCCATCTCGCGCGGCGGCATCTACAGCCAGGGTCCTGCTGCTCCGCTTGAACATGCCGAAACCTATCTGAAGGGCGTCTTCAGCTTCCTCGGCATCACCGATCTGGAATTCGTTGTCGCCGAAGGCGTCAACATGGGCGAAGAAGCCAAGGCCGCCGCCGTCAAGGGCGCCAAGGATGCGATCGCGACCCTGAAGGCCGCCTGATCACCTTTGTCACTTGCCTCAAGGCGCAGCGGCATCACCGCTGCGCCTTTGCTTTATGGTGCCACGCCTTATGCCACCCTGGCCCAACGCTCGTGATCGCGCCATTCTCCGCCGATTTTCAGATAGCGCCTGGAAAAACCTTCCTTCTCAAAGCCGCACCGCGCGACAAGCGCAAGCGAGCGCAGGTTTTCCGGCTGGATATTGGCCTCGATCCGGTTCAGGCCCACCTCCGTGAAGGCATGGGCGATGACCGCGTTCAGCGCTTCCGTCATCAATCCGCGCCCGCCAAAGGCCGCCATGCCGTAATAGCCGAGATAGCAGCTTCTGAAATTGCCCAGCACGATCTGACTCAAGGTAAAGACCCCGACCACACCGTGGCTGTCTGACTCTCGGGCAATCAGGCCGATCATCGCGCTGCTCACCGTCTGGCTCAGATAGGCCTCAAAACCATCGATATCGGTGAAGGGTGCCGCCCAGGGCGCATGGTAATCGCGGCTGGCCAGATTGGCGGCCACCAGGTCCGGGCCGTCAGCGCGGCAGATGCGGGAAAGTGTGATCGTTGACATAAGAGCGCTCCGATGAAAGGCGCCGATGTATGCGCCCGTCATCCACAGCGCAAGCCTGTCGCCGTCATGCGGCTGTTACAGCCGGGGCATAATGCGGCGATACATGAAACCGACCGCGATGCGCACCCCCATGCCTCAACTCCGTCTCGGGCTGATCGCCGATCCGCAATATGCCGATCTGCCGCCCAATCTGGCCGCCAACCGTTATTATGCCTTGAGCCTCGCCAAGATGCAGGCGGCCATCGACGTGTTCAACGCACAGGCGCTGGATGCCGTGCTGCTGCTGGGCGACCTGATCGACCGGGATTTCCGCAATTTCGCCCCGGCCCTGAAAGTGCTGGAAGGTCTGCGCCACCCGCTGATCGCCCTGCCCGGCAATCACGATTTCGCGGTCTCTGATGCTCAAAAATCGATGGTGCGCGATGCGCTGGGCATGCCTTCCCCTTACTTCGACCGGGTGATCAACGGTATCAGGCTGATCTTCACCGATGGCTGTGAAATCTCCACCTTCTCCGTGGCGCGCGACGATCCCGCCAGGGAAGTGGCGGTGCGCCAGCTTCTGGCGCTGAAGGCAAAGGGCGCGGCCAATGCGCAGGACTGGAACGCCGCCATCAGCCAGCCGCAGCTCGACTGGTTGGAAAGCCACCTGACGCTAGCGCATGCCGCAGGGGAAAAGGCCATCGTCTTCGGCCATTATCCGCTCCATCCCTTCACCGACCACGCCCTTTGGAATGCGCAACAGGTGGCCGACGTGATCGCCGCCGCGCCTGCCGCCATCGCCTATATCAATGGACACGATCATCGCGGTGGTTATGGGATGTTGGGCGATACCCATTTTATCACCCTGAAAGGCATGGTGGATGGCGAGGAAGACACTGCCTTCTCCATTCTGACGGTCGATGCGGATACAATCGGCCTTCAGGGCTTCGGTCGTGAGACTGATCGGGTCTTGCCGCTCGGCTTTGCCGAGGCGCGAAAAGCTTCCATAATATAATTGCTATATCAACAACTTGCCCATCACCGGCATCACTTGCTTGTGACTTTATTTGTGTTTTGATTTACCGTCATGATGAGGTCATCGAAAAAGAGAACGATGACACACAAACTGAGACGCGCCGCGAATTCGGCCATCAACAGGAGAACGACGATGACACGAGGGTTTGGCATGAAGAAGCTTGCAACCATGGCCGCCATTGGTCTCTGTCTTGGCGCCGGCCTCAGCAGCGCGGTCAGCGCCGCTGATGAGCCGCAGGTGGTACGCGCCGGAATGATGAAGAAAGTCGGCGGTGCCATGGGCCAGCTGGCCGCTATCGCCAAGGGCGAAAAGCCCTATGACGCCGCCGTGGTCAAGGCTTCGCTGACCACGATGGAAGAGGTTGCCAAGGCCTTCCCGGAACAGTTCCCCAAGGGCTCCGAGACCGGCTTCAACACCGAGGCCAGCCCGAAGATCTGGGAAGACCCGGCCACGTTCAAGACCAAGGCCAAGGCGCTTGAAACCGCCGCCGCCACGCAGCTCGCCACCCTGCCCGCCGATCAGGCCGGAGTTGGCGCGGCAATGAAGAGCATTGGCGGCACCTGTGGCGATTGCCACCAGACGTTCAGGCTGAAGAAATAATTTCACCCCATGAAGAGACCCGTCCGGGCAACCGGGCGGGTTTGATATATAAAGAAATTGGGGATGAGCATGGCTGGAACGGCAAAATTCGGCATCGCGGCAGCGCTCGTCGCAGGCGTGGCATTGGTCGGCGCCTATGTGTTTGCCGTGGCACCGCACCGCCAGCCCGCCACCGTCTGGGCCGCGACCACGGCACCCGACCTTACCAATGGCAAGCGGATGTTTTTTGCCGGTGGCTGTTCCAGCTGCCATGCGGCACCCGGTGCGAGTGGCGATGCGCGCCTGCTGTTGACCGGCGGCGTGGCGCTGAAAACCCAGTTCGGCACGTTTCATGTTCCCAATATTTCGCCGGACCCCAAGGCCGGGATCGGTCAATGGACGCTGGCCGAATTCGGCGATGCCGTCACCCGTGGGATCGGTCCTTCCGGCGAAAACCTGTATCCGGCCTTTCCCTATACATCCTATGCGCGGATGAAGCCGCAGGATGTGGCCGATCTCTATGGCTATCTGAAAACCCTGCCCGTCAGCAGCAATGTCGCGCCGCCGCATGAGCTTGGCTTTCCCTTCAATCAGCGTCTTGCGCTGACCGGCTGGAAACTGCTGTTTCTAAACGATAAACCGCGCGTCACCCTGGCCTCTGCGGATGCGCAGGTCCAGCGCGGCCAATATCTGGTCGAAGGCCCCGGCCATTGCGGCGAATGTCACACACCTCGCAACGTGATCGGCGGACTGAAGGTGGATCAATGGCTGGCCGGTGGGCCAAACCCCGAAGGCGAAGGCCGCATCCCCGATATCACCCCCGGCTCCGACAGCATGGGTAAATGGTCAAAAGACGAGATCGCCAGCTATCTGGAAACCGGATTCACCCCCGATTTCGACAGTGTCGGCGGCTCGATGGTCGAAGTTCAGAAAAACCTGGCCGAACTGCCAGCCGAAGACCGCGCAGCAATTGCCGCCTATCTCAAGGCCATTGCGGCGAAGTGAGATGGGTTTCTTGACCGGCACGCAGACGCCTGCCGTCCAAAGCTGGGAAGCCAAGCTCAATGCTGCGAAACCGGGTTTCTCGACCATTCCTGCAATGTGGTCCTGATCAGCAGCAGTGCCGCATGGCGGGCCTGATCGCGCTCGGGCGGATCGACGATACCGGCAAGCCGCGCCTCAAATGTCCTCACGGTTTCGCGCACCCAGCGATGCAGAGCGGGGTCGGAATGCCGATCGAGCAGGCTGCGGATAGCGCTTTCTATCCGCCGGTTTTCCATGGCGAGTGTCTGGACCCTTGTCTGGTCCGTCGTCTTGAGCATTGCCGAAGTCATTGATATCGTCACTTTCACCTTCTTCAAGAAGGTCTAATGTAATGAGCCGGGCTTGCCTCAGGCATGCCCTTTTCGGCCTATGAATGTCGGGTAGCGGCTGTCAGGCCAGCGCCTGAATGTAGCGCATGCCGGTCACAGGCCGGGCGGAGAAATCCATCTGCTCGTAGAAGCGATGGGCGGCGAAATTGCCGGTGGCGGCGGACACTGAAAGGTAATCGCAGCCGGACTGGCGCGCCACGTCACGGGCACGGGCAATCAGATGCTGGCCAATGCCATTGCCCCGCTGACCGTCACGCACATAGAGATGCAGCAGCTCCATGCCGCGCTTGCCTTCATGAGCCCTGTAAAGCGGCATCAGAATGGCGTAGCCGATCAACTGTTCACCACCATCGGCCACAAGTGCTGTGATCCACGGCATGGGGCCGAACAGGTCGCGTTTCAGCGTTTGCGGGGTCATATCCGAGGCATCACCGTGATGGGCGGCCAGCGCCGCAATCATCTCGTTCAACTCCGGCAGATCGCCGGGCTGGGCATTGCGAATGCTGACCATCGTTGGTCTTGGCAGGGTAATGTCGCTATCTTCAGTCATGGCTGCTTCCCTCTTGAAATACCGCCGTCAGGGAAGCTCGTTCAAACAACAAGGCCGCCTGACGGCGGCCTGTTGACACAATGATCTGTCAGGCCGCCGGCTACCGGTAGGCCCAAAAATACGTGCAGGAAATGGTTGTGCGCATGTCGATCATGATTGATAGATGCGCCCGCTTGACGGAAATGTCAAGTTCATGAGGAAATGTTAAAAGCGCTCATCTTGTGGCTATTAGAATTGACCCTCTGCGTCGTATTCTGCATATGAAAGAGGCATGCACTGTCGATTTGGCTTTGCCTGCGTCTATTTACCGAAAAATGCCTTTGTTAAAGCGCATCAGAAGTACAAACCCGGATAGAAGGCACAAGACATGATTAAGCAGCTTAGCGGCTCC